>CAZZZP010000022.1:0-55121 GCA_964658635.1 Lichenicola sp.
GCACAGTTGCAGCCCCGTCTTGTCTTCCTGCGCAGTTCTCTGGTATCGATCCGGGCTTCTCTGTGGAATCCGTTGCCCGCGTCAATGATATGCATATCACGCGTGATTTGTTTTGCTTGACGATCGACCCTCCATCATCGAATACTCCTGTTCGCTTACCAAATTCAAACAATTGTGTTCTCGATGAGGATGCAAGGTGTATGGAAATGTGATCGTTAGCATAAGCGGGCTCTACCGCATCCGGTAGCCAGGGGGTTGTTCTAAATGACGTCATTGACCAGGATCGGGCAGGTAGCCAGGTGGTTGGCTTTCTTCATCTGCTGGCTGCTGCTTTGGCAGGTGCCGGCCAGCGCTCAGGAGACTACGGGAACCGTGACCGGAGTCGTCAAAGACTCGACTGGTGCGATCATCCCGCAAGCTGATGTGGTGCTGACCAACCTCGAAAACAAGTCGGAACGCAAGACTGTCAGCAATGGTTCCGGTGCATTCACGATCACGTCCGTTCCATCCGGACTCAAGTACCAGGTCAAGATCACGCATGACGGCTTTACCGGTTGGGAATCGCAGCCATTCCCGCTTCGCCCAAACGATGAGATCGGCTTCACCGACGTCAAGCTGGCGATCGGCTCGGTCACGGAACAGGTTACAGTCGAAGACACCGCAAGCCAAGCCGTCAAGCCGCTCGATACACCGGAGCGCAGTGACGTCATCACGGCAAAGGATCTCGATACCCTTGCTATAGAGGGCCGCGACGCAACTGAACTCATCCGCATGCTGCCCGGCTTCTCGGTCGTCAGCCCCGGACTCGATAACAAGGCGCCCAACAATGCAGTGGTCGGCGTCAGCAATGCCTCGACTGGAAGCTACTCGTCCAATGGAACGGGTACGCTTGGTATAGCAACCATCCTCGACGGGGTCTCACTGACCGATATCGGCAGCAACTCCGGTACGACCCAGACGATGAACGCCGAGATGGTCTCCGAGGTCAAGGTCACGACCTCGACCTTCAGCTCGGAGTATGCTCACGGACCGACCGTCATAAACGGCGTCACCAAGGCAGGCACCACGAAGTACCACGGGTCCGCTTATCTTTATGCCCGCGACACGGCTTTGAATGCGAATGACTGGTACAACAACTTCCTCCACGTATCGCGTCCCGAAGGACGCTACTTCTATCCCGGTGGCACCGTCGGCGGACCCCTCTGGATCCCTCATACCCGCTTCAGCAAGGACAACACCAAGCTCTACTTCTTCGCGGGCTACGAGTATGTCAATCAACTCTTCTCACCGGAGACTCTTGGCGCATGGGTTCCCACCATGGCTGAGCGTGCAGGTGACTTCAGTGTCGCTTCACTCAATGCCCAACTGTGCGGAGCACGCCCTGACGGCGCCGTGAACCCCAACTCAATCCAGCCCATGTGCAACGCTGAAAACTTTCTCCCGAACGGCACCGCGATCTCCAACGGGAACCTACAGGGCCAAGGGAATGCCAGCGGAGTTGCCTTGATCAACTGGCTCGCCCTGCCAAACGCCGACCCATTCTCGAACGTAAGTGGTTACAACTACGTCCAGAGCGTCCTCCAGCACCAGAATGGTTCTATGTTCCACGCCCGGCTGGACTACGCGCTCAACGACACCAATAAGTTCAACGCAACCTACGGCCGCCAGTCGCAGATCACCGAAGACCCGGTGGCTTATGGCTATGCTCCGCAGGCTTCCACACTGTTTCCGGGTCAGGTGACGAGTGGTGACATCTCGAACATCTTTTCCTTCACGTACACCCGAGTCTTCGGTTCCAATGTCGTCAACGAGTTCAACGCTGCCCTTTCGCTCATCAGCGATCCCGCCAACGAAGGCGACCCAGCTGCCGTAGGCCGCTTCACTGCCAATGCCTATAACTGCAGTGATCCCGCCAAGCGTGCAGCCGGAACCTGCGGCACCAGTGGCAACGGGAACTTCAACTACCTTGGCGAATTCAAGAACGCTGGCGACTATTCCATGCCGGCGCTCACGGACTACAGCAATCTTGGCTATCCAAACGTAGCCATGCCTGGCGGCTTCTATAACGCGCAGGTTCACATGAAGAAGGAAGTTCCCGATGTGCAGGATGCCGTCAGTTGGAGCAAGGGCTCACACCAGTTGAAGTTCGGTCTGTACTACGAGAAGGGGATTCTCAACGGACTGGCAGATTACGGCGCATACCCACAGGGTCAGTACACCTTCAATCCATCCGTTTACCAGTACAACACCCAGGTCGGTCAGAACTCGCAGTTCACCAACTGCGAGAATCCTAATTCGCTTGGGAACGGACGTACCTCGGGAGCGTCTTACCTCGGCAACTGCATCAACCCCAACGCGATCATGTATCTCGGTTATGCGGATACTTACACCCAGACCAACTTCTCGCCCATCGTCAACATGCAGTACACAACCCTCGCAGGCTTTGCCAACGACGAGTGGCGCATTCATCGCGTGAGCCTGCAACTGGGCGCCCGCCTCGAGCATCTTGGCCCTTGGGTAGACCGCCACAATAATGGCCTGGCGACCTTCTCCCCAACGCTCTACAATTCGCAATGCGCGGGTGCAGTGTGCGGAAGCCAGAATGATCCTGGTGTCACCTGGCATGGCCTCAATAGTTCGACGGCAAACTCCGTCAACAATCCCGCTACGATTTACTTCTCGCCTAGGCTGGGCATGTCGTGGGACGTCTTCGGGAAGGGCAATACGGTGCTTCGCGGCGGCTGGGGAATCTATCGTCACGAGGAAGAGTTCAATCCTTACGCTCTCGCCGCTGCGACGGCACAGGGTTACAAGACGACCTTTCACCAGGCGACGGCGACGTCCAGCCTGAGCTTCGACGCCATCGACAGTCAGTCACCCGTTAACCCGGCTGACTTCAGCATCTACACCATTTCTGCAAACGATCCCAACCGTCCCACGTACTACGAATACAACGGGGCGATCTCTCAGCAGGTCAAGTGGAAGAAGCTCAACTCACTCGTCGAGGTCGCTTATGTCGGCAGCAATAGCCAGCATCTCAGCTCCTACAACAGCCAGGCAAGTGGATACAACGGCGCATCCGACGTCAATCTGATCCCCGCCGGCTACTTCTTCAACAATCCTGCAGGAAACATCAACAATCTCGCACCCAAGCCGGACTCCATCGGCAGTCTCAGCACGACCCAGACTGACTTCTTCCGTCCATATCCCTTCTACCAGCACGTCTATGCTCTCGAGCATAATTACTACGCCAACTACAACAGCCTGCAAGTGAGCTGGAACAAGTCCAATGGACCCGTTCAGTTCGGCGTCAACTATACGTTTTCGAAGGACCTGGGTACAGCAGCCTCATACAACAACGTCGTGCCCGATCCCCTGAACCTTCGCAATGAATACAATCCTGTGCCCTTCGATCGTTCGCAGGTCTTCAACGCGCACTATCTCATCGACATCGGCAGGCGTTACAAGGGCGGCAATCATCTGCTAGCGGAGGGACTTAATGGCTGGCAGATTTCAGGCATCTCCACCCTCCAGAGCGGGCCGCCACTTGCTTCACTTCATGGTGGAAACTTCGGCTTCGGCTATGGGCAGATCCAACCCGTACAGGTCTCCATGTCACAACAGGAGTCACAGACCGCGGAGGCTTCCTGCACTTCGCTTTACGGCATTCCGGCTGACAAGAATGGCGATCACTTCTGCGTCACAAACATGAACCCGACCGTCTGGCTCGGCACGCCCGATTATCAGTTGATGCCAACGTTGCTTTGCAATCCAACCAGCGGATTGAAGAAGAACCAATTCATCAATCCGGCATGCTTCGGCTTGCCCGCCCCAGGTGGCCCGTCAACCGGAGCGCAGGCAACTTCCAGCAATCCAAGCGGTCAGGGTGTCTACCGGATGCCTTACATGCACGGCCCCGCATTCATGAATCATGACCTCACGCTGTTGAAGAATTTTGCTGCCGGCGACGGTAAGAATCTTCAGCTGCGTCTAGCGGCATTCAACTTCCTCAATCATCCGCTTACCTCTTTCAATAACAACGATTCGAACAATGTAACGCTCGCCTTCCAGGGCGCAACGGTAGGCAAGGCGCTCACGGTCAATAACCTGACACACCAGAACTTTGGTATCGCGGATATCAAGTATGGTGCTCGACTGCTAGAACTCAGCGCCAAGTTTCAATTTTGATATAGCTTTCCGGTGATCTGCGCTCCATCGGAACACCTGAACCAGTAGTTGTCTTTGAGAAGTTTCGGAGGGGTTGATGTCGATCGAGTCTGGAGTGCGCTTGGCCCGGCTTGTGCAAAGCCGGTGGTTGGTCCTGATCTCGTTCTTGTCACTTTGTGGTATCTGTTTGGCGCAGGCGCCCGTAAGCACTGGCTCCGTCATTCCGACCACACACGGTACGTGGGGCCAGGTCATGAAGGTGCAGATCGCAAGGAATGGGAGCGCTGTCTTTCTCGACTGGTCGAATAGCGGTCTTTATCAACTGCGACCGGGCTCCAGTTCCTTCACCACCATTGCCTCAGGCTCGCCGCTTGAGGCCTCAGGAAGCTATTGGAACTCCGGCATGACGATGGATGCGCAGGACACCATCTATCTCACCGACCGTTACGGCTCCTCGCACTTTTTCCGCATACCCTATAACCCCGCCGATGGCACATGGGACTTCACGTCGGCCAATGCGTGGGGAGGAAATATCGGTAACGGCAGCGTGAGCCTCAATACCTACGACGTGGCCTTCGTGGATAGCAGCGCGAAAGACGGTAGTGGCACACTCGTCGTGTCCACCGAGACGAGCCCGTCCATCTGGGCTGTGGCCGTGGACAACAAGGGGAATTTCGGCACGCCGACCACCATCATCAAGGGGCTGAAGGCGCGTGCAACACACATTGCAGCCGACACTAACGGCAACATCTACTTTCTTGAGGATGAAGGTACCTCAGCATCTTCGCGCATCACCGGAGTCTTCTTCATCGCTGCAGGAAAGAACAACATCATCGGTGCCGGTGACGGGAGTGCAGAAGCGCAGGTCGCGCGTATCGATCCGTCGACGAACACCGATCAGTTCAGTGGGATCAATCTCGATGCAGCGGGCAACATCTACCTTTCCAGCCAGTCAGACTCGAATGGCGGCGCTTTCAACGGCGACCTTGTGGTACCAAACATCAGCGGAAGCCCAGTTGGTGTTACTGCAAGTAGCTTCAACTTCAACCAGGCAAGCTTCATTACACCGGTCCAGAGCAGTGCACCCATTGCTGTAGATCCACGTGGCTATCTGTGGATCCCTACCAGCACGAGCGGCTGGACTCCTCCTGGCTCGCTTGTCTACCCCGGCACCAACAACGTAGTTCTCTGGCAGCTTGGTACAGCCAGCGCGGGAACCTCACCGGTGGGCACTACCGGAATACCTGGCACCGTCTTCTTCAGCTTCAGTCAGACCGTCTTACCTGGAAGCTTTGTCTTCTCGCAAGCGGGCACCTCGACCGACTTCGTTGCATCAGCCACAAACCCGATTGTGGATCCTACAGTGACGCCTGCCCAGGCACCCTGCACAGCGGGTAAGACCTACAGTGCTTACACTAGCTGCCCGTTCTTTGTGGCACTGAACCCACATCTTCCGGGCGCCACGTCAGCGAATCTTTTGATGTTGGATTCGAGCAACAAGGTAGTCGCTAACAGCACAACCGCTCTCAACGGCGTGGGTCAGGGCGCCGGCATCTCTCTCCTGGTTCCCAGTGCGCAGAGTGCGTTGGCAAGCGGGCTCGTTACGCCGCAGCAGACAGCAGCTGACTTGTTGGGCAACGCCTATGTTGCAGACTCCGGCCAGGGGAAGGTCCTGGAGTTTGCCGCGGGGTCGGCTTCAACAACGTCAGGGGCATCGATTGGCACAGGGTTCAGCGCGCCCACAGGCGTCGCAGTCGATGGCGTAGGCGATGTCTTCGTTGCGGACTCAGGCAAGGTCTACGAGATCCCCTTCGTCAATGGAGCGCTTAATTCTGCCGCTCAAACGACGTTGCAGACCGGCCTGGGTACGAATCTGAAGCTCGCTGTCGGACCGGGAGGAAATGTATTTGTGACCGATCCGGACAACGCGCGTGTGGTCGAGATCCCCAATCCGCAGACGAGGAATGTCATCAGCGCAACGACCACTGTAGGCTCCGGATTCACTAAGCCTTCCGCTATCGCGACCGACAGTGCGGGCAACATCTACGTGGCCGATAACACGACCCTGTTCGAGATCGCGTCCATTTTTGACGGACCTCCGTCAGCCATCACCAACAGTCTGGTTGCACCGGTCACCGGACTCGCGGTAGATGCTTCCGGATCCGTCAACGTAGCTCAGGCTGGGGGCATTATTCACATTCCGTCCGTTGCCGGGATCCTGACGGCAAACAGTGCGGTCACCATCGGCAGCACCGCCATTACTATGCCGAACGGCCTTGCAATAGACGGCTTCGGCAATCTCTTTGTCTCGGACCTGTCCGGCAATACACCAAACCTGTTTCTCCTCAGCCTCAATGCTGCGGTCGACTTCGGCCAGGTGAGCCCCTTCGTTCCCAGCAATCCCGTAGACGTTAACGTGGTGAACATCGGCAACGCTCCACTGACGATTTCGCCCGACCCGACTTTCAGTGGTGCGGATGCAGCTGAATTCACAACCACTCCGCCTGCGCAGAACGCATGTGACACCACGGGCGCGACACCTGTTGCTCCAGGCTCCTCGTGCATCATCGATGTGCTCCTTACCGCTGCGGATGTAAATCAGCGCATCGGGACCATGGTGGTCACATCAAATGCCACCAATAAGGGCACAGTGAGTGCTTCTCTTACAGGCGTCGGAGTGAACAACCTTGAGAGATCAAAGGTAGTCATGACGCTTACTCCCGCAACTGGAGTGACTTACCCCGGCGCGACGGTAGCTACCATCACCGTCTCGCCGACCGTAAGCACAACAACCCCCACTGGACAGGTCATTCTCACTCTCATCAACCAGAATCCGAAGTTGCATCAGAGCACGACCTACCCTGCGGGCACTCTGTCGGTCGGTGCAGCGACCTTCAATCTCACTGGCCTGCTTGGTGGAACCTACACAGTCAAGGCCGTCTATCATGGCGACTCAAACTTCAGTGGGGGACTGGTCACCTCGACACTTGTTGTTGCACAGGGTGTACCGACCGTCACCTTGTCGAACCCTGCGAACATCACGCCCGTGCTCGGGGTTTACTATGTGCCCGTCGGGTCCAACACTTTGCTGCAAGCCTCGATCTCGTCGACGCTCGGAACACCGACTGGCGGCATAGTATTCATGAACGGTGCTTCGGTCGCGGATTCGAAGCAGAATCCGGTGACTCTCGATGCCAACGGACACGCCGCCTTCAGTACGGAAAATCTACCCGCCGGATCCTACACGCTAGCCGCCGTTTTTACTGGGGATCAGAACTTTAGCCAAGTGACCTCACCGGTTGTTGCCTTTCAGGTGATCCCACCCAGTGTGCTCATCACCTCCAATCCATCCACCCTCACTATCACACCCGGCACCCCCGTTCAGACCACGCTGACGTTGCAGTCGCTGGTCGGGTACTCTGCCCTCAACTCGCAAAAGGGTGGTGTCTACATCGCCTGCGACAACGCGACGGTGCCGAAGTATACCGAGTGTACTTTCGACGTCCCACAGGTGCAGATCGCAGCCGGGGGAACCGGTACGACCACACTCACCTTGAGCAGCAATCTGCCGGTCAACGTGGCAAGTAACCAGTGTGGACCGATGCCCTACGCCTTTGCAGGCCTGTTTGGCTTGGGACTAGCTGGTCTTACCCTGCGCCGTCGTGCAGTGCTACACCGCAACGCTCTCAGCCTCCTGAGCGTTCTACTCTTGCTCGCAGTTGTGGCGACAGGCCTCAGCGGCTGTACCAATTCCAACTACACGAGTACTCCACCAGCGCCGCATGTCACAACACCGTCGGGCACCTACAACGTTCGTCTTTACGCAACCGATCCGTACGACGGTACTGTCAAGACGCTGCCATTCACAATACCCGTAACCGTGAAATAAGTGGATGAAAGTGAGGCATCCGGCCGAGATATCGCCGGATGACTTCAAGAAGCATTTGAAGCTTTGAAAAGCTTGGCAAGTTGGTCTCAGTCTTCAGGGAGAAACAATATGTTCACGAATTGTTCCGCAATGACGCCACGGTTCGCCAGGAACCTGCTCTCAATCCTGCTCGGTTCTGCCTGCCTAAGCTTTTCTGCGGGTGCACAATCTCTGCCGGTCGTGTCGAGTTCCGCTGCGGCTCTATCCCACCCCATTGGCTGGTCTCAGATCTGGAACAGCGCCATCGATAGCAAGGGAGACTTCGTTGTCCTCGACTGGGTGAATTATGGGGTCTACGAGTTTCCCGCGAATGGCGGTCCGGCTATCACTGTGGCGGCGCCTGGTCAGCTCGTTTCAGGGAGCACGAAACAATACTGGGACATGGGTCTTGGAATCGATAAAAACGATCGCATTTTCACCGGCGCGAATTACCTCAGTCAGGAGGGCTTGTTCAGTGCTCCTTATGACCCTGCGACCGGAACCTGGGACCTGAGCACTTACACAGAGACAGCCGAAGACGCTGTCGCCCAGAGTTACTTCCAGTCAGCGGCTATAACGGCAGCGCCAAACTCAAACACGCTCATCATCGGTGACGAGGATGGAAAGACCGGCATCTTCACCGTCACATACGATCCCGCCACTCTCAAGTTCGGCACTCCAGTGTACGTCATCACTGGTTTGCAGAAGCGCGCCCGCAGCATCGCGATGGACGCAGCAGGGAACATCTACTTTTACGAGGACGGTGGCGCAGCCGGCGTCTTACGTATTCCCGCCGGAGTGACGGGTCTCACCAGTGAAACCGGCCTCACCCGCGTCGATCCCAGCCTCGCCAGCATCCAAGGTGTCACCACCGACGCCGCAGGGAACGTCTACATCGGCGATCAATCCGCCGGAGTCTACCGTGTCCCGAACGAGGCCGGCACGCCCAATCCTGTCGACGCTGTACTGCTCACGCCGGCCACAGCTCAGGGAACACCCAGCCTCGATCAGGCACGCGGCATCCTCTACGTCCCTACGTCAGGCTGGAACGGCTTCACCGATGTGGTGAAGATCTACCTCAACCGTGCCGAGCTCGGCAGTACAGCGGTAGCGACGACGAGTGCTACGCCTGGCACGATCTATTACACCTTTAATGGCCCGGTCACGCCTCACAGTTTTGCGATTCAAGAAGCAGGATCCGCCGGCGACTTCGCCGTCGCGACGGGAGGCACCTGCAGCCCGGACACCGCATACGCTGCAAACGGCTCCTGCACCGTAAAGGTAAGCCTCACCCCGCATGCCGTCGGTGATGTCTCGGCCACGCTTGTCATGCTGGACGCAAATGGCAACAAACTTGCTGCGACACTCCTCCACGGAGTAGGACAAGGCTCTGCTATCGTGGCAATGCCATCCGCCGAATCGGCGATCGGCGCCTCCCTTAAGACTCCTGCTCAGGTCGCCGTCGACGCCGCACACAACGTCTATGTTGCAGACAGTGGCCTCGGACAGGTTCTGCAATTCAGCAAGGGGGCAGGGGCCACCGCAACACCGGTCAGCATCGGAACTGGCATCACTGCACCGACCGGCGTCGCTGTCGATGGCACGGGGGACGTCTTTATCGCCTCCAGCGGATCTGTTATTGAAGTCCCCTATGGCCAGGGCGGACTTAACACTGCAGGCCAGGTCACCCTGAAGAGCGGTCTTGGCACCAACCTCAAGCTTGCCGCGGATGCCGTGGGGGACGTGTTTGTCTCTGACCCTGACAACCAGCGCGTGGTCAAACTAGGCGATGTTGCATCGTTCGGAATTACCGGCGTCGACGAGACCGACATACCAGGCTTCAGCCAACTCAAAGCGATTGCTGCGGATGGCGCCGGAGACCTCTTCGTATCCGATGGTACAAATCTTCTCGAGGTGCCCACCACCGGAATGCAGACGACGCTGCTCACATCGTTGACCGGCGTGAACGGCCTCGCAGTTGACGCGTCGGGTTCTCTCTATGTGACCTCAAGCAACGGAAGCATCCGAATTCCAAGCGTTAGTGGAACCCTGACGGTCGCTTCTCAGCAAACCATTGCTCCTGCTGCAACCATGCCAACCGCGGTCGCGGTGGACCCGCAAGGCAATACCTACGTGACAGACGCTGCGGCTGAAGACGTTGACTTTGTAAGCGTCAACGGAGCACTCAACCTCGGTACACTGAACACGCCTTCAGCATCAGCCGGGGGCCTCGTCTCAATCGTCAATTCGGGGAACGCTGCGCTCAACATCACCGGCTTCTCCAGCACTGCTGACTTCAGCGAGACCGCAAGCACCTGCGTGGGAGGGCCCATAGCCGTGGGTTCGACATGCTCAACTACTGTTACCTTCAGCCCGGGGGCCGGCGATCAGGGCCCGCTGCAGGCACAACTTGCGATTCAGAGTGATGCCGGCAACGCCCCCGTCGCCATCAATGTAAATGGCGTAGGAGCTGCTCTCGCCGCTTCGGTCTCGACGATCACCGTCAAAAATCCCAGCGTCACCAACGCGCCTATCGTTGTTACAGTCGCCTCTCAGTCCGCAAGCGCACCTGTCCCAACCGGGAATGTGACGCTTTCGGTGACAAACAACGCGGGCGCCACCCTCACCGACACGCAGGCGCTGGTTAACGGAACCTTTACCTTCAACGAGGCGGCACTGACTGCCGGCGCGCATACCTTCACCGTGAACTACTCCGGCGACCGGGTCTACGGAACCTCGTCCGCATCGACAACGGCGACTGTTGGCGTGGGCGGACTGGTTCTCGTTCAACCCGCTGCTTCCGCCGTTCCTACGTACGTTCTCTCTGGCGGGACAGGCGCACAAGAGCCCTTCGATGGCTCTCAGATCCCCTTCTATTACAACTATCCCCTGGTTGTGAAAACTGCGAATGGCACGCCTCTGATCGGTGTCCCGGTCTACAACTCGGCCGGAACTCAGATCAGCACAGACTATGGTATCGTCACGTTCAATCTCGCCTCGGGTGGAGCTGCATGTCCCGCAGTCAAGGTCAACGCGGACGGAACCGCGCCTTTTCCAACCAGCTGCTTCACCATCAACACAAGCAACAACCAGATTCCAAACATCGAAACCACCTATACCGTCACACCCGTCTACAGCGGCAACACGGACACGAACTACGGCACCGCGATGGGCATCGCCGTGACTTTCACAGCGTTGCGAAATCCGATGGTCGTCATCACTTCCGATCCGGCAGCAGTCAACCTCGCGGCCGGTTCAACCACCGCTGCTAATCTCACACTGACTTCGCTGCTCGGCTACGGAACCGCCGGTGCCGCAGGAACCCTCAACAATTACTCGTTGCCCCTTGAGCTTGAGTGCGACAATCTTCCGGCGCATGCAAGCTGCACCTTCAGCTATCCCACCCCCGATCCCTCAGATCCGAACTCGGTTGCCGTCACCACCACGACACCGGGCAAGGTTATGATGACGATCAACACCAACTTGCCTGTAGGAACATCAACAGCGTCCGTTGATGCTAGCTCTACGGTGTATGCCGCGATGTTCGGCTTCAGCCTGCTTGGGCTCGCCCTCGGCCGCAGGAAAACGCTGCGTGCAAACATCATGCGTGCGGTATTTCTCATCCTCTTCAGCGGTGCAATCGCCGGCCTCTCGGCCTGTAGCTCAGCCAACATCGCGCAGGCCTCCGTCCTCAATACACCCAAGGGCACCTATAACGTGACCGTCACAGCCAAGCAGGTGGGGAGCAAGACGGTGGCTGGAAACACCCCCGGCTCTACTGTTCTGGTGCAGGGAAATGGCAACCAGATGTCGATTCCATTTACCGTACCCGTGACAATCCAATAAGTTCACGAGTGGTCAGCAGTGGTGATCCTCCAAAGCTGCAGCTCGGTCTTGATGAGCACCTCCTTAATCACGGATTTGGAGAAAAGTGGAACAATCAGCTCATGACAAAATTCGCCAAAAACTGCAAGTGTAATGTGATCCCGGGTCTCCGCTACAGAAACGCCATGGCGATGATCGAATGGCTATGCGACACCTTTGGATTTGAAAAACAAGTTGTCTTCACGGGTTCTGGTGACGTTGTCATGCATGCTCAACTTACGTTTGGCAACGGCATGATAATGATCAGTTCGGTCGATAATGGTATGGAGGCAGCAGCGCTCATGAAGCAACCTGACGAAATGAGTTGGGCAGAGACGCAGGCACCCTACCTCATCGTCTCCGATTGCGATGCCGTCTACGCCAAGGCTAAGGCAGCCGGAGCAAAGATGCTCATCGATCTCGAGACCAAGGATTACGGTGGAAAGGCCTTCTCTTGTAGTGATCCAGAAGGTCACATCTGGCATATTGGGACCTACGACCCGTGGGAGGCGGCCCAACTGTAAGAAGGCAGCCTTATTTCATCCGTGAATCTTTGGACAGTTCGTGTGGGAGGCGCTCTTTAGGCGATAAATCCGAGACGATCTCCGATCCTCACCGGGTTCTATCATCAGCATCTCTGATGCGATTTTTATTCCATCGAAATTCGCTCTTCTGATCTACGCGGAATGCAACCTCTCCCGTCTTGAGATGTGAACTTAACTTTCGATTGATGTAAGCCAACACGAGCGGAGGTACACTGCCAACAGATCGAGTTCATCACCGAAGTGCGGGTGGTAGGCGATACGTCAGCACCGTTCGCGGTCGGCATCCCGTCGCTTTTTGCATCATAATCCGCAATGCGCTGGATGGCGCAGACATGAGTCCGGCGAGAATCCCAGGGTGAGCCATCAGGGCCTGCACTTTTGCCAGATGGTTGTCAGATACTTTGTGAAGGCATGCATCGGCACCTTCTTGTACGCTTTCTCTTAGCATGTACTCCTAGTGCGTTATGCAAGCGAAGGAATGCGGACGAGCTCGCCTGCTGAAGTTTCAAACGTCGACTGAGTTCACCAGCAAGAAAAGGATGTGACCGTGTACGAGATCAAAGACGATAAAACGAATACGCAAACGCATGAGATGAATGGTAAATGCCCGTTTGGCGGAGACCGCATTGGCGGCGCGCTGGGTACTCCTCCTGCATTGTCCGACTGGTATCCAAACCGTCTGAAGGTGGAGCAGTTACACCATAATGGACCGCAGGCTAACCCGCTTGGCGAGGATTTCGATTATGCCGCAGCATTTAACAAGATTGACCTGCCAAAGCTCAAAGAAGAGATCAAACAATTCTTGACGTCTTCAGTTGCATGGTGGCCATCCGACTATGGCAACTATGGTCCTCAGATGGTTCGTATGGCGTGGCACGCGGCCGGGACCTATCGCATCGCAGACGGACGAGGCGGCGCGGGAGAGGCTTTGCAGCGTTTCGCCCCGATCAACAGCTGGTGGGATAACGGTAATACTGACAAATCGCGCCGTCTCCTCTGGCCGATCAAGCAAAAGTACGGAAGCGCGCTCTCTTGGGGCGATCTGATGATCCTGACGGGAAACTGTGCGCTTGAGATCATGGGCTTTCCGACCTATGGTTTCGGCGGCGGACGTCACGACGCTTGGGAGGCCGATACCATCACGTATTGGGGACCTGAGGTATGGGACCCGAGGGACGTCTCATCATTCGACAGCATGGTGACGCGCGACAAGCGCTGGCGTGGAAAGAACGGCGATGTAGATTACGACCTCGAGAACCCACTGGCTGCCTCTCACCAGGCCCTGATCTACGTCAATCCCGAAGGGCCTTATGCAAACGGTGATCCGATGGGCTCAGCGCGTGACATCCGCGTGACGTTCACGCGCATGGCGATGAATGACGAAGAGACGGTTGCGCTGATTGCGGGCGGGCATGCATTCGGCAAAAGCCATGGCATGGTCGCTGCCGCCGAGGTAGGACCGCCGCCAGAGATCGCACCGATCGAGGCGATGGGCTTGGGCTGGCAAAATCCCGACGGAACCGGCTTCGCCGAATATACGATGACCAACGGCATTGAAGGCAGCTGGACACCGAATCCGACACGATGGGACAACAGCTATCTCGAAAACCTCTTCAAGTTTGAGTGGATACAGACGAAGAGTCCCGCCGGTGCCCTGCAGTGGACCCCCAGCGATGCGAATGCGCCTAAGACTCCGGACGCCCACATTGCTGGTCAGATGAACCCGTTGATGATGATGACCACTGACATCGCGTTAAAGACCGATCCTGAGTATCGCAGGGTCTGTGAGAAGTTCCTCGGTGATTTCGAGGCCTTCACGCAGGCGTTCTCTAAGGCATGGTATAAGCTTACCCATCGTGACATGGGTCCACGGGAGAGGTACCTCGGGGCAGAGAAGAGGCTTGAGGAGAGTCTTCTCTGGCAGGATCCGATCCCTGTGCGCGACTACGACCTTGTCGACGAGAATGAGATCTCCTTGCTCAAGCAGGAGATTCTGGCGGCTGGCGTCTCCACATCTGACCTTGTCTTCACGGCGTTCTCGGCGGCCGCGACTTATCGCAATAGTGACAAACGTGGTGGGGCAAACGGCGGACGGATTTCCCTGGCACCTCAACGCGACTGGATGGTCAATGAACGCACAGTGCCGGTCATCGCAGTCCTGAAGGGCCTGCAGAATGAATTCAACAGCAAACAAACCGGCAGCACTAGGGTCTCACTCGCGGACCTGATTGTTCTCGCAGGTTGCGCGGCGGTTGAAAAGGCTGCGTCCGAAGCCGGGTTTGAGGTTTCGGTATCGTTCACCGCAGGTCGTCGAGACACCACGCAGGAACTCACCGACATCGAAATGTCTGAATGGCTTAAGCCGATCTCAGACGGTTTTCGCAACTACATGGACGATCAGTTTGCGGAGATTTCTCAGGGCTTAGCGCCCGAGGAGATGTTTCTCGACAAGGCGCAGCTGCTCTCCTTGACTGCACCTGAATGGGTTGCGCTGGTTGGAGGTTTGAGAGCCATGGGTGCGAACTACGACGGTTCATCCTATGGTATCTTTACCGACCGCGTGGGGGTTCTGACCAATGACTTCTTCATCGTTCTGACGAGCATGGACTATGAGTGGAAGAAAGAGGGCGACAACAACATGCTCTTTTCGCTTGCAGATCGGAAGACGGGTGAGTCCCGCTTCAGAGCGACACGAAACGATCTCGTTTTTGGATCGAACAGCCAACTCCGTGCCATCGCAGAAGTCTATGCAGGCGGAGATGGACACGGCCGATTTGTGAAAGACTTCGTCAAGGTATGGGATAAGGTCATGATGCTTGATCGGTTCGACGTATAGTTCTGAGCTTCCCCAGCGCAGCCTGATAATACTGCGCTGGGGCGCATCTGTTTGGTCGCAGAAGAGCCTTCCCGTCATGATTCATGATCTACGCGGCAACGCGGGCCTTTTAAGTCAGGCCAGATGATCCAAGTATGCACAACGAACATCGACAAGACATTGTTAGTTTTTTAGCTGGTCTGCAGGATAAGCCAGGCATTGAACGCGCTGCAGTTCAGTTTAGGGGTGCGAGGCCTGAGCGTCGGTTGGAATCTGATCTTCGCGCGGGAGTTGACGATGGTTCTCGATGAGCGAAGCCCTTTTGTCAGCTTGCTGAGCGTCCTTGCGGTCCCGCAGGACACGGAACTGTGCGAGCGCCGCATTGGCCTCCTCGTTTTGATGAAGCCGGCGATACACACGGGACAGCTGATAAAACGCGAGCGTGTTAAGATCGGCTCTCCCCGGGGCAAGCGATGCGCGGCGTAAATTGGCGATCCCGGCTTCGTCCTGGCCCACTTCGACCTGGGCGCGACCGAGATAGTAATCGACGTCCTGGTAGCTAGGGTCGAGCTTTTTCGCTTGAACAAGCAGCGGAAGACCCTGCTGCGGGTTACCATCGATCACACGCAGGCTGCCCAGCTTGAAGGTGGTTGTAAAGCTGTAGGGGTCTAGCTCGAGCTCCTGCTGGTAGAGACTGTCCGCCTGGCTTGTGTTTCCGGAAGACCAGTAGAGGTCTGCGAGGTCTTCATGGAGGCCGGCCAGGCGCGGCGCACGGTCGATGGCAAGCTTGTACTCGCCGATGGCGTCGAGCGTGCGGTCGGCCTCGGCGTTGGCTTGACCGAGGACCTCGTGGACCCGATACGAGTCGCGATCGCTGGCGAACATCTGCTGGTAGCTAGCTTTCGAGACCAGGAGGTGAGCGCGCCCTCGATGGTAGAGAATATCGGAGTCCGCAGGGGCAAGCTCGTGCGCGCGGTCAAGGTCGGCGGCTGCTACATCAGGGTGACCGGCCGAGATCTCAACCACTCCAAGCCACATCAGGGCGTGCGCGTCCTTGGGGCTGAGCTTGATCTCGCGGGTAAGGGCCTTCCTTGCCTTCTCGAGGTCATTCATTTGATACTCTGCGATGCCGTAGAACAGGTTCGCGCCACTAAGAGTCGGCTTGAGGCGGATTGCGGTCTCGAGCGCAGCGACGGCCTCAGGCAATGCCATGCGCTGAACCAGGGCGAGCCCTAGGTTCAGATACGCTTCCGCGAAGTGAGGACTGAGGCTGGTGGCTGACTTGAAATGTTCGATGGCCGACGGAAGCTCGCCGGCCCGCATGGCCTGGTTGCCGGCGACCATCTCGGCGCTCGCCTCGGTCGACCCCACCGAGGGGGACCTGGTCTGGGCGAAGGACGTCGACAGCGCACACAGAGACGCCAGTAGCGCAACCGCAAACATGGAAACGATAAGCTTCATCTTCAAATCATTTTACGGGAGGAGGCTCTTTCGCCGAGCCTCCCCACACGGCTCGGTCAATAGTGGATCTTCAACTCGATCTGCATGCTTCGTGGCGAATCGCTAAGGCCGGTGATTTGTCCGAAGTTTAGATCATTCACGCCGGAATCCGGCTTGCCAAAGACGTGGCGGTTGAACGCATTGAATACATCGAGGCGAAGGTCTGCCCCAATCGCTTCGCGGACCGGAATGTACTTGTTGATTGTGAAGGCCTCATCAAAATAAGCAGGGGTTCTCACCGCCGCTGTATTTCGCGGCAGATTGCCGAGAGAGAAAGCTCCAGATCCTCGATGTGCGGCATCGTTCACGTCGAGAAAGGCGGCACGATTGAAGAAGCCGGTGGGATTCACCAGGTTCGTGTTGTTGTTCGGCGGTGGTGTAAAAGCGAGCGGGTCATAGTGCCCTCCAGCTGCTGCAGTGGTTTCAAAGTCCTGGCCTTGAACCTTGCTGAAGCGCGGAGACCCAAAGAAATATGGAATGCCGGAGGCGCCGAAGAAGCTGATCGGCTGACCGCTCAGATAACGCTGGATGCCGCCTACGCGGAAGTTGCTGATGACGGCGTTGACGGGCCGCGGTGCATTGCCGAGCAACGCCTTTCCCTTCCCGACGGGAACGTCGTAGAGATAGCTGACGACGAAGTTGGTCGGGACGTCCTGCGTGCTGACGGCCTTCTCACCTTTGACATCAAAGGGGTTCTGGGTGGCGCCCTGTCCAAGGACCGTGGCGTAGAAAGGTTGGATGGAATCAGCATCCGTGATGGTCTTAGACCAGGTGTAAGACGCAAGTAGATTAAGCCCGTTGCGGAACTTGCGTTCCAGTTTTACTTCCATCGCGTTATACGTCGATTGTCCGCGCGCCTGAAGGTAGCTGTCATTATTGATGTAGCCGTACTGAGGAAAAGGCAGCAACGCCTGTCCAACCGAACCGTTTGTGATCGAGGTGAAATTACCGAAGGGCGCGGTCACACCGTCGGCGATGGCAGCCGCTGAACCGACCTGGGCGTTCAAGGTATCACCGAAGCGGAAGTCTGCCGGGGTAATCGTGTTGGGGTAATAGAGGAGCGAGCGAAGCCGGGTTGAGTGGCCACCGATATAGCCCAGTGTGAAAGTGAGATCGGGTGCAAGCTGCGTCTGGGTTTCCATCGTCCAGTTCTGGATCATGGAGGGCTTGCCATCCCCCGGAGCGACATAGTCGACACCGCCGCCAACGTTGAGTGCCGGGTTGATGGTCGGGGTGAGCGGAAGCGTTGGAGGACCCGCGTCAAGTGCTCCGGAGGGAAGGAAAGGATTGTTCGTCTCAGGCGCCGTGTTGGTGGTAAAGCCCGAACTGAGCCCCTGGCCGTAATCGGAGTAGATGAGCGGTCCATACATGATCGTATACGCGCCGCGTACGACAAAGCTGTCGTGTAGCCAGCCAGGTGCGTAGGAGAAGCCTACGCGTGGTTCAAAATCTTTGAAGTAAGTATTGGCGAATTGCTCGTTCTTATTACCATCACGGCCTACTCCAACACCGCCGAAACGAAGCGCGCCAAGTTGTCCGTCGGCTCCTGGATTCGGGAGGGTGGGATCGAGAGACACGATGTCGCCTGCGGCCTCGTGACGCGGTGTATCGATGCTGTAACGGAAGCCCAGATTCAAAGTCAGGTTCTTGCGCGCCTTGAAGTCATCCTGAATATAGGTCGCGTAATACTGCTGGATCCAGCGTGGAAAGTGAATCTGGAGCGAGCGTCCCGTCGAACTTGGTACGCCAAGCAGAAAACTGGCGATGCCATTGCCACTCTGCGACTCGGCGGTGGTGTTGTTATCGCCTGCGGTCTGGGTGCGGGAGAAGTTGAAATTTCCGGCCGCCGGTCCATTGTTCTCGTAGCTGAATTGCTGCCAGCGATACGTCCCACCGATGCGGATGCTGTGCTTCCCCTTCTGCCAACTCACATTGTCATCGGCAATCAGCGCATTATCGACGTTATCATCCGCGTTCGCGCTGCCCAGCGTCGGTAGACCCTCTCCGATGTTGAAGAGCGGGAAGGTGTTTCCTGCCGAAGGTGTGTTGGGGATGCCGAGTTGGCTATCGTAATTGATGCCATTACTCGCAGCCGGAGCACTATTAAAGCTGTTCGTCCGATTTCCGCCCAGGGTGACCTGATTTACGACGTGATCGGTAATGGTGAAGTCCCAGCCGACGCGAACGAGTTTAGCGTAGAAGTCCTGGAAGTTGGATCCGCTATTCACGGCCCCGGGAAGATTCGGAACGCCCGAGTCGAAGTTTTCACGCATATTGCCAAAGAAGAAGATGTGATTGCGCGCGCCGAAGCTCTGATCGATACGAAGCGATTCGTCGGTTTGCTTTACCGTCTCGTTGCTCTGGTCAATGTAGTTGAAGGCGCCTGCCCCGCTGTAGTTGGGCTTAGGAATGAGTGCCAGCACATTCTGCGCGACAGTGCTGCGGTTGGTCGGAATCTGATTGTTCACGAATGGCGTCCGGCAAAGGACGCCGTTGACGGTCTGCGTCGTATTGGGATCGAAGATCTGACCTGAAAGAATGGGCTGGCCGGTGCATGGATTGACCAGCCCCGGGATGGCGGACCCGAGGGTTGAGGAAAAGTCGCCATTCCGCTGCGCGAGCGTCGGGACGATCGATTGGGTGGAATGCCCGAATGTGGACGGGACCTGTTCAAAAGCAAAGAAGAAGAACGTCTTGTCCCGTCCGTTGTAGAGGTGGGGGATATCTACCGGGCCGCCGAGGGTCAGGCCGTAATCCTGATGCATGTCGGACGGACGGCGGAAGGGATTTGGGTACACGCCGGGATTCGAATCCTGGCTAACCCCGTTGAGAACGGCGTTGCCCTTGGTGAACCAGTTGTTGGCGTCGAAGATTGTGTTGCGATAGAAGTCGTATACCGTGCCGTGGTAGGCATTGGTTCCGCCTCGTGTCTTGTAGTTGGAGATTCCTCCGGTCGTGCGTCCTAGATATGCGGGCAGCGCTAGGGTCTCGACCTTGAACTCCTGAATGGAATCAACCGATGGCGTGAGCTGGTCGAAGTACTCTGTCCCATTCTCAGATCGCTGCGTGCTGACACCGTCGATGAGGTTGTCACTGCCGCCGGTCTGTCCGCCGCCGATCTTGGTGAAGGTGGTACCGCCGTTCGTGCCCGGCCCGACGGCCCCGGGCGTGAGAAAGGTCAGCAGAGTTAGCGAACGCATGGCCCCGCCCGCCGGGAGAGGAAGCTCTTCTACCTGCTCGGGAGTAATCACGGTTCCAATGTCAGAGGTTTCAGTATCGAGAGAGGGACCGCTGGCGAGAACATCGACGGTGTCACTCGTTGCGCCGACCACCAGCTTGAAGTCATGCGCCGCACGCGTCGTCACGTAGATAGCAAGACCGGAAATCTGCTGCACCGAGAAGGACGGGGCCGTGACGGAAATGTTGTAAACGCCAGGGCGCAGCGAGGTAAAGACGTATGTCCCTGTGGATGAGGTGGTCGTCCTGTAGACAGTGCCCGACTGCGTCTCGGTGCCGACAATCTGGGCATTCGCAATCATCCCTCCGGCGCTATCCGTGACAGTTCCGGCTAGAGAGCCGGTATCGACCTGGCCGAAAGCGACGCTGGAAAGAACGCACACAACAGGGGTAAGAAAAAGTTTTCTGAGATGGTGCATCGATCGGTCTCCGAAAGGGGAAGCACTACAATTTCAAGCATTTGTGTGAAAAACGCTTGTTTAGAGTCAGCGTTTTAGTTGAGCAGCTCGTATAAATAACAACGTTGCGAGCAGCCTGGGAAGGCTTTAGAGAAAACCTTTTCGCAAGAGCCGAAACGAAACGACGCGAATCGCCTTCACGAGAGACCCCTTTTATATCGAATCTAAATTCCGCTTGTCAATTACGGCCCTCCTCAAAGGCGCCGACGCCGATGGACCATCTCCCGATGGACAGTCTGCTATGCTTCGGGCACTACGTAGAGCGTCCCGAAAACCTCTCATTCTAATCAGCAATGCTGTTGTGGCAAATATATCTGGGACAGAACACCAGGAACGCTATAAGCACTAACCGGCAGCTTGTGTTTCACTTCGCGCTTTCTATCTCGCTCGTCACCCTCTGCTGCGGTGCTCCTGCGCAATCCGCAGCATTGCCGAAAGCTTTCGATGTCGCCTCTATCCGTGTCAATAAAACTGCGAGTGACGGTCGCCATCATATTTACAGCAATCCGGCGGAGAGCCAGTTCCGCGCGGTAAACCTTTCACTTCGAGATCTCCTACAATTCGCCTTTGATTTACCCGACTCGCAGATTTTGGGTGGTCCAGCTTGGCTCGATTTAACCATGTTTGACGTCGATGCCAAGTCTGATCCATCGGTTGATACTCAACTCCATGGCCTGCCCGGCGAACAGGCAAGAATCCAGAAGCGACTGATGGTGCAAGCGCTCTTAGCCGATCGCTTTCTGCTCAAGGCTCACCCGGAGACACGTCAGCTTCCTCTTTATGCGTTGATCGTCGCGAAAGGAGGACCCAGGTTCAAGCCATCCCAGGTCAACGGCACCACGATTGATTCTTGGAGGACGCACCTGCATGTCGCTGGCAGCGACGATACAATCGGGCTTCTTGCCCGAGCATTAGCGCAGCAGTTGGGTGGCGTCGTAGAGAACCGGACCGGCCTCAGTGGCCGTTTCGATCTGAGTCTCCAATGGACCCCCGATGATGCCGTAGATTCGGCTCCTTCCTCTGCCAATGCTCCGCCTGGGATCTTTGACGCCATCCAGGAGCAACTTGGGCTTGCACTCGAATCCAAGAAGGGGCCTGTTCCGGTACTCGTCATCGACCGAATCGAAGTGCCATCCGCAAATTAGTAGGGTGTATAGCCTTCGAGTTACGCTAGTTCTCGGAAGGCCGCTCTACATGATCGATGACAAGGATATTGATCGTTGCGTGAGTGGCTTTTAACTCGATACCGAGTTGAGCCTTGAGTGCATCACGGAAGAAGGCTGCATTGTCACCCGTCTCAGGATCAGCCGACGACTTCCATTGCAGGGTGAAGTCGTACAGACCGGCAAGGCCGGTTTGATTGACCACGGGACGTGGGATGGTCGCCATTCCGGTCATCGTAGGAAGCGAAGTGGCCAGAAGGGCAAGCGGCACAGCGCGGCCACCGAAGCTACTCTGGGTGCCTTCTGAAGACGGAACGTGAGCGATGACACCGCAGACGGGTGGGAGAGCCCCGATTTCCGAATGCATGGACGATGAGAGGGATTTCTCGGGATGCGATGGCGGGCCGGAACAGGGGTCCGACGCCGGGTGCAGCTGGAGGGCAGGGCCGGTCACTCCCGGATGCAGGAGAACGAGGCCGAATGCTGGAGCATCACGGGCTTCGATGTGGGCGGCGAGATGAAAGCGTTCGACCAGGAGCGCACGCATCATGAGACGCAGGTCGTCCAGGCTGGAGTTTTCCGGGGCACGTGCTTCGATATTGAAGCGTTCCGCCGAAGAGTTAAAGGTTCCTGTGACCCATGTGGGTGCCGTGGATTTGAGGCCCTCAAAAAAACTGAAGCGAAGGGCAAGCTCCTGTGTACCTGAAAGCTTGTAAGCAAAGGTTAGATAGCGCCACAGCGGCTGGTTTATCGCAACGAAGTACCCGCTCGCAGGGGTTCTCTTATCGCTGGGATCAAGCGTGGAATATACGTTTCCTGTATCGAGTGGGACGTTACTGCGTTGCGTCTCATACGTCTTGTTCTGCTTGACCGAAGCGACGTCGAATGTGGGTGACGGGGCTGCGGGAGTAGATTGAGGTTCAGCCGACCCAGTCAAAGAGAAAGCTACGATGGCGATGAGGTACGTGGCGAGGGTAGGCATCGTTTCGCTCTCGGGGAAAGTGTACACTTCGATGCTTGAGGCTGTTTGGCTCCCATTGAAATAATTTGTAACCATTGCTAACCGTACTGGCTGGCCTCCGGTCAAAAGATCGTTCAGCTACATGCCTGGTGTGGATCTCTGTTCGTTATGGGAAGGCTTTGTTCATGGAACGCTACAAATGCTACCTTCGCCGGCAGCCGATGCTGCGCTCATTGCTTCTGAATCCAAGCATCGGCGTGGCTTTGCGCTGGGCTCATTTCAGGTTGTGACTGCCCCGGCATCCGCGGACTTTTCGCAGGCTGCAGTGAAGACGAAGATTGACGGTACAGGCAGGGGACACTTCTTACCGGCTGAGACTTGCGCGAGCAGACCGGGCCTGATCTTCACCATGAAAAGAGTTTAGTTGCTGCTATGGTCATCGACTGTATGAAAAAGCCCAGCGCGAATTAGCCGAAGCAACGCAGCCGTAGACCCAGGGGCCAGGAAATGCCGATAAAGAATGTCCACGGAAGGCGGCTCGCCGGGAGCTGTGTTCTCCTCATCTTCATAAGCCTTATTCCGACACACAGTACGTGGAGTCAGACTGGGGAAAGCTCCACAAAGGCGAAGGCAGTTCGGACCCCCGTCTTTGAGGTCGTGTCCATCCGGGAGAACACGAGCCACGACGAGTCGATGAGCTGGGGCAGTACCGCAAACGGCATCACCATGAAAAATCTGAACCTTGACCTCATGATCCGGACTGCCTACGGCCTCCTTTATTCGAATGAAGATCAAATTGCTGGACTTCCGCCTTGGGCGAAGAGCGAGCACTTCGATCTGGAGGCCCGGGTGAGCGAAGAGGATGCCGCGCTCCTCAAAGACCTCACCGAGGATCAGCGCAGAGAGATGCTTATGGCCGTCCTGGTGGACCGATTCAAAATGAAAGCACACATAGAGACGAAGGAGCGGCCGGTCTATGCTCTTGTTTTGGCTAGGAGCGGCACAAAGCTTACAGAAGTGAAGGCTCACGCAAGAGAGAGTAATGCCATCGACCCAGCAGGCAAGGATGCACCACCTGCAGGGGGCTACATGGCCTCAGACAGGGAGGTGGATGCCAACGGTATTCCGATCGAATCGATTGTTTCCATCTTGACCTCCCTCGCTCAGCGGGAGGTCATTGATAAGACTGGGCTAAAAGGAAAGTACAGCTTCAACCTCAAGTTCACACCCGACCGAGAAGCCGATTCCGCATCGGCTACGTCGCAGGATAGTCCAGAGCCTCCGCTTTTCACCGCGATACAAGAACAGCTAGGGCTTCGGCTCGATGCGACCAAAGGGCCGGTTCGGGGGGTGGTTGTAGATCAGATAGAGAAGCCTTCAGCAAACTAAGCTGAACACTTCAACCTGCGTCTCGACACTTTTTCCTGAATTCATACTCTGCCGCTTCAACATGATCTCTGGGGGCCAATGAACAAGCCAATGCACGATCCGCTGGAAGGCGAGGGCCTATGCGGCCTTTTATGATGTTGGCGGCCACTGAAGATTGGGTTCGCCCGGCTTGTATGGCCGCGCTTCTGCTCGTCTCATCGACGGCGCTTGCATCGACGTATCGCGGTAAGGTCACGTTCAACGATTTGCCTGTTCCCGGTGCGACAGTGACGGCGGTGCAAGGGGCGAAGCAGGTGGTTGTGAATACCGACGAGAACGGGGACTATTCCTTTGCAGATCTCCCGGATGGTACTTGGACGATCGAAGTGCAATTGCTTTGCTTCGAAACTGCCAGACAGGATGTAACGGTCACACCTGCCATACCAGCAGGGAAGTGGGAGCTGAAGTTGCTGCCCATCGCGAGCATCCTCGCCAAGGCGACTGCTGCACCTTCTGAGCCGGGTGCTGGGCTGGCCAGGCGACCAGACGCTCCTGCTGAGGCAGCTGTTGGTGGCAACAAGGCTGCAGCCCCGTCAGAGGTGAAGCCACCTGCTGACTCGTCGAGCGGGTCTGATGGATTGCTGATCAATGGGAGCATTAGCAACGCGGCTACTTCTCCGTTTTCAATGGCTTCCGCGTTTGGAAATACGCGCAGCAGTCACGGGCTCTACACTGGCGGCCTGGGCTTACAGGTCGACAACTCGATCTTCGATGCGAAGCCGTATTCCTTGACCGGATCGAAGACGGCGAAGCCCACCTACAATCGCGTGACCGCACTGTTGACGTTTGGCGGTCCGCTTAACATTCCTCACTTGATGCCCCATGGTCCGAATCTTTTTCTCGTTTACCAGGGTATTCGCGACCGGAACGATACGACGCTATCGGGGCTGGTACCGACGCTGGATCAGCGCAACGGGATATTGGGCACGCAGGTGGTACCGGTCAGCGCACAGGCTGCTTCGTTGCTCAACCTCTACCCGTTGCCCAACCTGGTTAGTAGCACGGCTTATAACTACCAGACAACAGCGCTGAGCAATGACCATCAGGACAACGTGATCCTTAAACTCGATCGTTCGATAGGCCGCCGCGATAGCGTTGACGGTACGTTTGCCATGGACAGCTCCCGAGCGGACACAGCGAACCTGTTTCGATTCGTAGATACGACGGACACTCTTGGCCTGAACACCAAGATTGATTGGACCCACCGTTACAAGCAAACTCTGTATGGAACCGGCGGGTTTCGTTTCAGCCGACTAAGGACACACGTCATTCCTCAGTTTGCGAATCGGGTGAACGTGTCTGGCGCTAGCGGAATCGCCGGTAATCTGCAGGATGCTACGAACTGGGGCCCGCCGGACCTGACGTTCACGAGCATCAGCAGCCTCTCCGACGCAAATAGTGCCTTCAATCGGAACATGACGAACGCCGCGAATTATTCTCTGACCCTGAGTCGATCCCGGCATAATTTGACCGTAGGCGGAGAGTTTCGCCGCCAGGAGTTCAACGTACTCTCGCAGGAGAACCCGCGCGGGACCTTCACGTTCACAGGCGCGGCCACGGGCAGGGACCTCGGAGATTTCTTACAGGGAACACCCGACACAAGCCAGATTGCGTACGGCAATGCGGACAAGTATCTGCGCCAGTCTGTTTATGCGGCCTACATCACGGACGACTGGCGGGTCCGGCCGGAGCTTACTCTCAACGTGGGCATTAGATGGGATTACGGCGCTCCGATCACGGAACTGAAGAACCGCCTGGTGAACCTCGATTTGGCAAGTGGCTTCACCGCGGAAGCGCCGGTGCTGGCGAGTTCTCCGAAGGGACCTTTGACCGGTGACACCTATCCCACGAGTCTTATCCAGCCCGACAAACATGGCTTTCAGCCCAGACTTGGTGCGGCATGGCGACCTATCCCGGCATCGACCCTGGTTATACGGGCTGGGTATGGCATGTACTTCGACACGTCGATTTATCAGGCGACGGCGCTGGCGATGGCGCAGCAGGCACCGCTTTCGACCAGTCTCAGTGTCGATCGAAGTGCGGGCTGTCCCCTCAACTTCACGAATGGCAGTGGCTTCCTGCAGTGCACCGGGGTGACGGCGAATACATTCGCGGTGGACCCACATCTTCAGGTCGGCTACGCGCAGACTTGGCAGCTGTCCGCACAGCGGGATCTGCCAGGAGCACTGGTGGCGACGGCTACCTACCTTGGCGTCAAAGGTACACACGGTATACAGGAGTTTCTGCCGAACACTTATCCGATCGGGTCAGCCCTGGCGCCGACGGGAACGACAGGCTACGTGTATCGGACCTCTGGTGGCAACTCAACTAGACAAGCTGGCCAGATACAGGTTAGGCGCCGTCTGCGGAGTGGATTGACAGCGTCGCTTCAGTACACCTATTCGAAGTCTATCGATGATGACTCGGCTTTAGGTGGTCAGGGCCCGGTAGCAGCAGGGATCTCAAGCGACAACCTTACTGCGGCGAGTACACCCGCAGCTACAATTGCGCAGGACTGGCTCAATTTACGCGGGGAACGTGGCCTGTCTACCTTCGATCAGCGACACCTCTTGAAGGCCCAGGTTCAGTACACGTCAGGCCAGGGAGTAGGGGGAGGTACCCTTATGAGCGGTTGGCGAGGCAGGCTGCTGAAGCAGTGGACGGTAGTCAATCAAGTCACAGCAGGTAGTGGACTACCCGAAACTCCAATCTTTCTCGCCGCAGTTCCAAGAACGGGGTTTACAGGCAGCATCCGGCCCGACAGGACTGGAGCTTCGCCATACCTGTCACCGGCTGAGCGGGCTGACGCGCATTTGAACATTGCGGCCTATGCTGCGCCCTCGGCCGGTCAATGGGGCTCAGCAGGCAGGGACTCGATCATTGGGCCAAGCCAGTTTACGCTTACGTCATCACTGGGCCGGACGTTTCGCGTGAAGGACAAGTGGAATTTCGACCTCCGTGCCGACTCGACCAACCTTGTCAACCACGTCACCTTTACCGGGTGGAACACAGTCGTCAATGGAACCACGTTTGGCTTGCCTGCTTCCGCCAACGCGATGAGGACGTTCCAGATGACGGGGAGGTTGAGGTACTGATGTTGCGATCTTTCCTACTATCGGGCAGCCTCCTTCTGCTTGCGTCCCTTGGTTTAGAAGCGCAGCAGATTGGGCAGAACACCCAGGACGCAGCGAGCACAACGTATACGCTGGCAGTGAAGGCCAATCTAGTGGTTGAGACCGTCTCAGTGAAGGACAAGCAGGGCAAGCCCATCAAGGGGCTCACCGCGAAAGACTTCACGGTCACCGAAGACGGCGTTGCGCAAGCTCTGAAATTTGTGGAGCACGAAGAGTTGCCGGTCGGGGCTCCGGCTCTGCCCGTCACTCCGCTCGACCGTGAAGAGATCAAGATCTATAAGAAGCTGACCAGAACGCAGATTACACCGGAGACTCCCGGGATCACGCGCTACAAAGATCGCCGTCTTCTGACCCTCTACTTCGATATGTCCGCCATGCGGCCAACCGATCAGATGAGGGCCCTTGCCGCAGCTCAAACCTTCATTCGAAAACAGATGACGGAGGCCGACCTTGTATCGATCATGCGCTATTCAGGCGGCTCGGTTGATGTGCTGCAGGACTTTTCCGCCGATAAGAACAAGCTGCTCAGTGTCATCGAAACTCTTGTTGTAGGAGAAGGACAGGGCTCGGCGGAGGCCATACAGGATGCAAGCAGTGCAGATGTCGGAGCAGCCTTCGGCCAGGACGATAGCGAGTTCAACATCTTCAATACGGATCGGCAACTATCGGCGTTGCAGACCGCGACCTCGATGCTCGGACAGCTCAACGAGAAGAAGTCGCTCATCTACTTCGCCAGCGGACTGAACCTGCACGGCGTGGATAACCAGGCGCAGCTGCATGCGACAGTCGATACAGCTGTAAAAGCCGGTGTATCTTTCTGGCCGATCGACGCTCGTGGGCTGGTTGCCTCTGCTCCGCTGGGCGATGCTTCCCAGGCCTCTCCCGGAAACATCGATATGTATAACGGCACTGCCGCCCAGGCCGCTACCGACGACTTCGGCCAGTCGCAGGATACGCTGTTCGCATTGGCGGGAGACACAGGAGGGAAGGCCTTTCTCGACTCAAACGACCTGGCACAGGGGATCGTCCAGGTGCAGCAGGCAGTCTCCGACTATTACATCCTTGGGTACTCGACCACGAACACCGAACTGAACGGACGTTTTCGCAAGGTGAAGATCACGGTGAGTCCGGAGCTGTCAGCGAAGCTCGACTACCGAGAGGGATACTACGGAGGCAAAGCGTTCTCTAAGTTCAATGCGGTTGATAAGGAGCGACAGCTCGAAGATGCCCTGATGCTCGGCGACCCCATCACAGAGCTTACCGTCGCAATGGAGATCGATCATTTTCAACTCAACCGGGCCGAGTACTTTGTGCCGATCGTTGTAAAGATCCCTGGGCGGGAGCTTGCCCTGGCGAAGCGGGGCGGCGCAGAGCATACGTTGATCGACTTTGTCGGCGAGGTGAAGGACCTGGTTGGTGGAACGACTGTCAGCAACGTGAGAGACAAAGTGAATATCAAGTTGAGCGATGCGACTGCTCAACAGCTTGCAAAACGGCCCGTTGAATATGACTTCGGGTTCACCCTGCTGCCGGGCCGATACCAGATCAAGTTTCTTGCGCGCGATGATGAAACGGGCCGCATCGGGACCTACCAGACGATCTTTACGATTCCGAACCTCAACAAGGAACTGAAGCGAGTGCCTATCAGCTCAGTCGTTCTCAGTAGTCAAAAAGTGGCCTTATCGGACACCTTATATGACGTGATGAAGAAGAAGGATGCGGCCAAGGAAGCGGCATCCGATCCACTCGTTGAGAACGGTAGCAAATTGATTCCGAGCGTGAACAGGGTATTCAGCACGGACCATGAGATCTATCTCTACCTTCAGGCTTATTCGCCAGAGCCTCCTAACGCTGCAGCAGCCAGTACAGCACCACTACAACCGCTCGTAGCATTTGTAAGCTTCTACAAGGATGGAATGAAGGTCCACGAAGGGCGGCCTGTAGCAGTTCCCCCCGCATCTCAGAGCCGCCTGCACACGGCGCCATTCAGCTTTACTATTGCCGCGGGCACCCTTCCGCCAGGAAAGTACGAGTGCCACGTGGCCATCCTGGATGCCGGAAAGAGCAAGGCTGCATTCTGGCAGGCACCCATCCTTGTGACACCTTGATCGACATCCTTAGAGCAGAAACCGCCACCATCTCGTGGATGCGGTGCCGGACTTGGCCAGCAGCCACCCTCAGTCAGTTTGGAGACGGCTTTGAAATGCTGTCTACAACGATCACTTCCACTGGCAATTTGCCCGCTTCCAGCTTCAGCCCGAACTGCTCAGGAAGTGCAGTGAGGAGCGGCGGAGGTAAGTCGCGTCCTTCGGGAGGCTGTGGCGCTTTCTCCAATCCCCCTTTGACCGCCTCTGCATCATCCATCTGGTACTTCAACGTGCCGCCGTATCGCGTCCCGCTAAGACCCGTCTGGTCGACGACTGGATGATCCAACAGATCGGACTGCAGAAGACCGCAGAGCTCTTTCATTGTGGCGTTTATGACAGCCAGTTGTCCTGGCGGCGTTCCGAATCCGGGGATGTCACCAAAGCCAGCAGGAGAGGGCTTCATCTTGATACCTCCCCGCGCAACCGTCAGTGTGTAGGCCGTCATGACCCGCTTCTCGATGTGGTACTTCAACCCGTAGCGATCCACGACCAGCCTACTCACCTCGTCGAAAAACTGCTGCAGGCTGGGCTCTCCCGGCGTGTCGGACTTGGCTTCAATGTCAAACTTATCGTGCTTGGCCCAATCCGGCAGGCCCACGACCTGCGCAGCGTTTAGCGATAACGAGATCGTCATCAGCCTTTCCACGCTCAGTCCCCGACCAATGAAGCTGCCTTGATTCAGGAGAAAGGCGAAATCCTGCTTGTTCGGCTCCTGCGGCTTGATAGTCGCCACTTCAAAAGCTGGTGTAGCTTTCGGATCCATCTTAGCCATTCTCGGAGGCGGTTCCGGGATGACCCATTCGCTCCCCGGCGTCGCGCGCGTGAAGAGAAGCGGTGCTTTGTTGTCGCCTGCCGTACGCGTTCCAGCAATCGTTTTTCCGTCCGGCGCCACTCTACCCTCATAGGTGAGGCCGATCGTGCCCATGTCAAGCGACAAGGTTTCACCGTTCAGCGTCACCTTGTCGATCGGAATCGCTGGTGACCTCTGATCAATAAACCAGAGCGTCCCCTTCAACGTTCCGCTGGTCTTCTCAATTTTGACCACCCAGCGGTTATCGCTGCCATCTGGCTGGCGGACTGCCCCCTGCCAAGTTCCGTCAAGGGACGCCTTCGGAATCTGCGCGGCCGCGGCTGCTGGAAGTGTCACCCCGACGATTGTGACTTGTGAGATCAGAATCACGGCTAGCAAAGCAGGCGAAGCGGCAGAACGAAAGGACATTTGGAGCCTTTCAAGAGAGATCTAAGAAGGAAGCGGTTGTATGACGTTAAATGACCTGATAGGTGAGACGTCAAGAGACTTCCGAGCAACAAGGTTTACCAGCCTTATCTGTGACTGCTTCAAGGTTTGTTTGGAAAAGCAACAACGAAACCTCTCCCTGTTAGATAGACGCGTATAGCCGCGCGGAACGTAAGATGAGGAGTCACGAGCAAACGGTCGCGAAGTACATCACCACTCGACGAAACCCGCAACTCTTACTCCCAGGACAACACTAGAACCGGATTGAGGATACTACGTAGGCCGCGAGGTTCAATGGATCTAGCCGATTAGGGATGCACGGGAAGAACGCGCAAGAGCAGAAGAAAACAGGTGGGTTGGCCTACAGCTTCAAAGACGAGTTCTTTGATAATTGTGGTGATGGGAATCATGAACAGGTGGTGATCACTCGTGCTTTTTTTTCTTGGGATGGGAAAATCTGCTCCCTTCTTGTGGTCACGGCTCACGACGACAGAGAGCTCCCCAACAATCCTGCTCATGACCTAATTTGACGAAGGTTGTTCTATGTGATCGAGGACGAGTACCTCCTCTGCGTCCTTTGTCGGCTGGAGCTTCCGTCCAAGCTGTTCCTGCAGTGCGGTGAAGATAGATGCATCGCCGAGGCTTGCAGAGGAAGCAGTGTCTTTGGACTGCCACGAAGAATCCGGGTTGTTGTCACTCTCATCTTGACCTTTTCTTCAAGAAGAGTCTGAAGCATCGCTCCTTCCATCTGTTGCACGGTCTTGCTTTCAGCCGTTTTTGCGATCACCTCGTACTTTTCGGACGTACTCCAGGAGGGCTCTCCGACGACTGATAATCCTGCACGTTATAGGCAACTATCAAGAGTCTTCGCAACGAGATGCCGGTGGCGTTGAAAAGTCCGGGTGTTGCCTGCAGGAGCGCCACCTGCGCATTTTTGTTCCTCCTAACGGATGCAACGTCGAACTCAACGTTGGTCGAGGAGATCTGTGCATGCGTGTTTGATGAGCAAAGCGTGGGTATCAGAAGTGGTCATGCAGACTAAACGCGGCATTTGATACCCCAGGGCAGAAGCTCTTAGAGGTCAGATTGTTGGAGTAGAAGCCGGCGTGCATAGGAGCGGGCGCTCGGGACGAGTCCTATTTACGCCCAAGTTATCCACAACATGTTGGGGCGTGGCGTTATCAATCCGCTATAGTGAGGTATTCCATGGTTCTTCGTTCTCACGTTCGAAGACAAAAGGGAATCCGGTGGAAGTCCGGAACTGCCCCGCAGCGGTAAGCAGGTACGAACGCCACGATGACACTGGGTCTGCTGACCTGGGAAGTCCGGCAAGTAGGTCAGAGCCTGCAGAGTCCGAAGACCTGCCATGGAAACATTCGCTAGCGCCTCCGAGGGGAGGCGAGGTGGCAGAGGTCTGGTTCGCCGCGGGCAACTCCGTGTGCAAGCGTCCTTCTGTTTCTTCGCTCTGCTCTGAGGCCAAGGAGAAGTTTCATGGCCGCTATCTCACTCACCGATCACGACACGCCCACATTTCGCCCCGGGAACTCTGAAGCCGAGCGATTTCAGGTCATCCGACGTAGTGGCTCGCTCTCTGGCTTTGACGAAAGCAAGATCTCTAACGCCATCACCAAGGCCTTTATCGCGGTCGAGGGATCAGCCGCCTCAGGCTCCCGCCGCATCCACGAAGCCGTAGAGGCACTTACGGTGCAGATCGTCGAAGCGCTCAGCCGCCGCGCCGATAAAGCTCGTGCCCTCCACATCGAAGACATCCAAGACCAAGTCGAACTAGCCCTCATGCGTTCGGGCGAGCACAAGGTCGCACGTGCCTACGTGCTCTACCGCGCAGAACGCGCAGAGCAGCGACGCCTTCGTTCTGAAGTCGTTATCCAGTCCGTTCCGTCCCTCAGCGTACGTCTAGCTACCGGAGAGGTTGTCCCGCTCGATGAAACTCGCCTTGCCCGTGAGGTTGAGATTGCATGCAAGGGTCTCGACGGCGTCAGCGCGGATGCAGTCATGTCGGAAATCCGTCGGAACCTGTATGACGGGATTCTTGAAAAAGAAGTGGGGCTTGCGCAGACCATGTCCGCTCGCACGCTGATTGAGCAGGAACCCAATTACGCCTTCGTCAGCGCCCGCCTCCTGCTCAATATTCTGCGCGACGAGGCCCTGGGCTTCCTTATGCCCGCCGCCGTCGCTCCCATGCGCCAGGTAGTTGTCATCGACTACACCGACTACTTCCCGACTTACATCCGCAAAGCCATCGCGCTTGAGATGGTCGACAAGGAACTTGGCCTTTTCGATCTTTCTCGCATGGCCACCGCACTCGATCCCAGCCGCGACAGCATCTTCCAGTTCCTCGGCCTCCAGACCCTCTACGATCGTTACTTCCTGCATCAGGACGGGATCCGCTTTGAGCTTCCCCAGGCCTTCTTCATGCGCGTCGCCATGGGCCTTGCCGTACGCGAGATCGACCGCGAAGCCAAAGCTATTGAGTTCTACCAACTGCTCTCCAGCTTCGACTTCATGTGCTCCACTCCCACCCTCTTCAACGCCGGAACCTTGCGTCCGCAGCTCTCCTCCTGCTTTCTGACTACTATTGAAGACGACCTCGCCGGCATCTTCAAGGCCATCAAGGACAATGCCCTGCTATCCAAGTACGCCGGCGGCCTGGGCAATGACTGGACCTCGGTGCGGGGCCTCGGTTCACATATCAAAGGAACTAACGGTCAGTCGCAAGGCCTCGTTCCTTTTCTTAAGGTGGCCAACGACACCGCCATCGCCGTCAACCAAGGCGGAAAGCGCAAGGGAGCCGTCTGCGGCTACCTCGAATCATGGCATATCGACATCGAGGAGTTCCTTGACCTCCGAAAGAACACCGGAGACGACCGACGCCGCACCCACGACATGAACACCGCCAATTGGGTGCCCGATCTCTTCATGCAGCGAGTCGAGCAAGACAGTACCTGGACGCTCTTCTCGCCCGACGAAACTCCGGACCTGCACGACCTCTTCGGCCGCGCTTTCGCCGAGCGTTACGTGCACTACGAGGCCGCCGCTGGCCGTGGCGAGATCCGCGTCTCCCGCACCCTCAAAGCCGTCGAGCTTTGGCGCAAGATGCTCACCATGATTTTCGAAACAGGCCATCCCTGGATCACCTTCAAAGACCCTTGTAACCTGCGTTCCCCGCAACAGCACGTCGGAGTCGTACACTCCTCAAATCTTTGTACCGAGATCACCCTCAACACTTCGGCGCAGGAGATCGCCGTCTGCAATCTCGGCTCCGTCAACCTCGCTAATCACATGACCGACGATGGGCTCGATCAAGCCCGCCTCCGCCGCACTATCCACACCGCCATGCGCATGCTCGATAACGTCATCGACATCAATTTCTACACAGTGCCCGAGGCCCGCGCTTCCAACCTCCGTCACAGGCCGGTAGGTCTTGGCATCATGGGCTATCAGGATGCCCTCTACAAAATGCGCGTCCCCTTTACCTCTGCGGCCGCCGTGCGCTTCGCCGACGAATCCATGGAGCGGATCAGCTACGAGGCGATCTCCGCCTCGGTCGATCTCGCAGAAGAGCGTGGACGCTACCCCAGTTTTGCCGGCTCGCTCTGGTCCCAGGGCATTCTGCCTGTCGACTCTGTGGAACTTCTGCAGGCAAATCGCGACCATCAACTTACCGTCGATCGCTCCTCTACTCTCGACTGGGACACCCTGCGCACTCGCGTCACGACGAGCGGAATGCGGAACTCCAACACCCTTGCCATCGCCCCCACCGCCACCATCTCGAATATCTGCGGCGTTACGCAGTCCATTGAGCCCACTTACCAAAACCTCTTCGTCAAATCCAACATGAGCGGCGACTTCACGGTCGTCAACGCCTTCCTCGTCAACGACCTCAAAGCCGCCGGCCTATGGGATGAGGTTATGATCTCCGACCTCAAGTACTTCGACGGCTCGCTCGGCTCCATCGATCGCGTTCCCGAAGAACTGAAGCGTCTTTATGCCACTTCCTTTGAAGTCGAGCCAACCTGGCTCATCCAGGCCGCAGCCTGCCGCCAGAAGTGGATCGACCAGGCGCAATCGCTGAACCTCTACATTGACCAGCCGAGTGGCCGCAAACTTGACACTCTTTACCGCGAAGCCTGGCACGCCGGTCTCAAAACCACCTACTACCTGCGTTCTCGCTCCGCCACCCATGTTGAGAAGTCTACCGTCAAGCGCACAGACGGCAAGCTCAACTCCGTAGCCGTCAACACTCCCGAGATTGGCGCTGCCTGCAATCCGAACGATCCCACCTGCGAGGCCTGCCAGTAGGCAGAGAAAGAGACACTATGCTCACCTGGACAGAAGAAGAGACCACATCGACGACCCCGGCCGCCACAGTTCCTGAAGCCATCCTCCCGCCAACATCGTCACTGCCCGAAGAGCCCATCGATCGCAGCGGAACCCGCGTTCGCGTCGATGAGAAACGCATGATCAATTGCCGTGCCGACGTCAACCAGCTGCTTCCTCTCAAGTACAAGTGGGCCTGGGAGAAGTACCTCGGGGGTTGCAATAACCACTGGATGCCAACCGAGGTCTCTATGCAGGCCGATATCGCCCTCTGGAAGAGCCCCACCGGTCTAACGCCCGACGAACGCCGCTCCATCAAGCGCAATCTCGGCTTCTTTGCCGCGTCAGAGTCCCTTGTCGCCAACAACATCGTCCTCGCGATCTACCGTCATCTCACCAACCCCGAGTGTCGCCAGTACCTCCTCCGCCAGGCCTTCGAAGAAGCTGTACACACTCACACTTTTCAGTACATCGTCGAAAGCCTCGGCCTCGACGAAGGCGAGCTTTTCAACATGTATCGAGAGGTTCCCTCCATCACGGAGAAAGCCGCCTGGGCCATCAAGTACACCCAGTCCCTCGCCGATCCCGCCTTTCACACCGGCTCGGAACAAGACAACCGTGCCTTCCTGCGTGATCTCATCGCTTTCTACGTCGTCTTTGAAGGAATGTGGTTCTACACCGGCTTCGCCCAAATCCTTTCGCTCGGCCGCCGTAACAAGATGGTCGGCATCGCCGAGCAGTACCAGTACATCCTCCGCGACGAAAGCATCCACCTCAACTTCGGCATCGACGTCATCAACCAGATCAAGGCGGAAAACCCTTCGCTTTGGAGCCCCCTCTTCCAGGAGGAGGTATCTAGCATGCTCCGTTCCGCGGCCGAACTCGAAGCCGCTTACGGCCGCGACACCATGCCTAATGGGTTCCTTGGCCTGGGCCCCGGCCTTTGCGAGGAGTACATGCACTTCGTCGCCAACCGACGGTGCGCCCAAATCGGGCTCGCTCCTGTCTTCCCCGAAACGGAAAACCCTTTCCCTTGGATGAGCGAAGCCATGGACCTGAAGAAGGAAAAAAACTTCTTCGAAACCCGTGTTATCGAGTACCAGACGGGAGGCTCCCTTGGCTGGGACTAAAACAACCCCCTTCATTGATGGCTTGAAGCCGCAGGTCCCTTGATAGAACATCTTCGGTTGGTGCTCGATCGCCAAAGTGCTCGGCGAGAATGAGACTAATAGTGATCAGCTCACAGAGATGACGGACGTATCATGTCATTCAGGAGACTCCATCGGATCGATTTCTTAGCCCACTGATTGGGGAGCCGGATCGACACTTTCCTTTGTTCTTGCCAAGAGAAATTGATGGAACTGGCCGCCAGCGTCGTCATGTTCGAAGTTCAAACTGGATCGGGTGCTCATGGTGATTGCTCCTGGTCCGCATCGTAAAGCACCTCGCCGAAAGCACTTCGTTTCTGCTTGATGAGGCAAGGGGACGGCTTCAATACCACAATCACGAGCCTTATCCTGAGGCGGCCGCAAGGGGTAAGACGGGTGGATGGATGGTCGAACTCATCCACCCAAGGAGGGCGACTACTCGTCGTCGGCCCCATCCGGAAGATTGTTACCATCAGCAGTACCAGAAGATTGCCAGTATCCGTGGAATGGTTCCTTCGCGGCTTCGCGAACGAGATCTCGAAGAGACCGTCGGGGCCAGTGTAGCGATGCTCGCCGGAAGGCATCCATTCGCCAGGGTCGAGAATAGAAAGTGTTTAATTTTGCAAATTAAGAAGTCGATAGTGATCGAAGCGTTCCAAGCGGTAAGTGAGGTAGGAGGAGCCTCGTAATGAATGAGGGAAAATACCCGGCAGGATTAGGTTCTTTCACTGGTAAATGGTGGAAAACCCAAAGAACCCAAAGAAGTGTTGAGACTTTCCTCCGAGCGGATCGAACCGCCGAAGCTCCCGCAATGACGTTTAAGAACAAGTACCACTGCTTGGCGAGCATCATGACTACGCCAGGAACCCATGAGAAGTTTTCTGGAACAAGCAGCATCATCAGTTGAGAGCAAAAGCGGGAGGCCTGAGCCCCCCGCATCCTTCCTGTGACGAATTGCTCAACCTAGAACTTGGCGTTCAGTGAGAGTTGAATGCGACGTTCCTGATTACGCGTGCCGGTAATCTGTCCGAATGTACTGTCCTGAATACCACTGTCCGGGTTGCCATAATCGGCCACGTTCAAAATGTTGAAGAAGTCAGCACGGAAGCCGAAGACCTGTTCGTGGAAGAGATGGAAGTCCTTGAACAACGACGTATCCAGTTGGTAGAAGCCGGCTGCGCGCTCTGTTCCGTTGGCGGCCGTTCCGAATGCATAGGTGGAGGGTTGTCCGTAGGCGCAGCCATTGGTTGCGAGACCACTTCCGTCTGTGCAGGGGATTGCCGAAGGATCGGTTCCGAACCAGTTCTGAAGGGATCTTCCGACGATGTGGATATGTCCGTATTGGTTGGGGCGTTCGGAGCCGAAAGAACCAGTGTTTCCTCCATTTGCGGTTAGCGTGACTGGAGGCCCGCTGAAGGTCTTGAAGGCGTTGGTCAGCGACCACCCTCCGAGTAGTTCATCCATCACAATATTTGAGGTAGATCCGAATTGGCGTCCATGTCCGTAGGGCAAGGCGTAGACGATCACAGCATTGAACTGATGGCGAATATCGTCGCCGGAGACGCCGTAGTCTGCCCGGCTGTTGAAGTAGTCCTGAAAGCCGAGGGTCTGTGAAACGTTGGGCACGCCATAATTTCCAGCGGCGTTCGTCATGGATTTGGCGAAGGTGTAGTTGAGGTTGTATTCCAGGCCGTGAGCCTGGTGTTGCGAAAGGGTGACCTGCACGGCGTTGTAGTTGGAAGTGGCCCTGGACTCGGTGACCAAGACGCCGCCGCCCGCGCCTGCAAGGTTGTAGTAAGGGGTGAGATCATAGGCAGGCAGTGTCGCGTTGGGATTGGCGGCGAGTAATGTGTTGACATCCTGCGCCTGGGCCTGGGTGAACTGGTTTTCGTTGCCGTAATCCATCAGGTGCTGCCCGGTCTGTCCGACGTAGCCAATCGACAGGGAAGTAATCGCGTTCAGCGCGGTTTCAACGGTCAGATTATATTGCTGGATGTAAGCTGGCTGAATGTTCTGCGGCCATGCGCTAAAGCCGGAGCCATTTGCCGAAAAAGCGCTCGAGGCGACGGTGAAGCCATTGGACGCCTTCAACGCTGTTCCGCCCGAACTCGTGCTCGGCTGAATCGACTGAAGAGAAAAGGTGGAGACGAGCGGGGGGTTGTCGGTGGTGCGCTGATTCGCTCCATTGCCCTCAAAGAAACTGGTCGCGCCGTAGCCTCCACGGACAGAGACGTTCTTGGCCCATTGATAGGCAAAGCCAAACCGAGGCATGATCTGGCGGTAGTTGGGGTTATAACATGCTGTTGTGGGACACACGATGGAGCCAGCTGGTGCGCCGGATGGGACCGATCCCGCATACTCGAGAGTGCCCCCGTTCAGCGGGATGATGTTGGCGTTTTTATTGTTTGCTTCGACCATTGGCTCGTCGTATTCGTAGCGGACGCCGAGGTTGAGGGTAAGCCGGGGGAGGATCTTCCAGTCATCCTGGATATAGCCGGCCAGGCGCCATTGCCGATTGCCAAACTCGCCCCCATCCTGCAGACCATTACTGCTTGCGGCATCGATGACAAAGTCGGCAGCCCCCACGTGGGAGTTAGCCGATGAGGGGTCCTGGGTGAAGGCGCCCGTGTATTGGAAGTAGCCGAGCGCACCGGCGTTCTGGCTCTGCGTGTAGTTTTCCTGATAACGATTTGCCTGGACCCCAACGGTGAAGAGGTGCCGTCCTCTTTGCAAAGTCAAATTATCGTTATAGCCGAAGGTGTTGTCGATCAGCAGTTGCGGGGCTGCACGGTTGCCGATGGTCTGAGCGCCCGAAATGTCCGCCTCGGTAAAGCCGACGAAGCGCTGCGTTCCGAACGGGATGCCAACTACCTTGTCCCCATCCGATCCGAAGCCTCCCAACCGATCGATTGGAACGTTTTGGCTCCAGTTGGTCCGGGTGAACCCTGCATTGAACTGGTTCACGATAGCCGGCGAGAAGGTGTGAACCCAGCTCGTGCCAAAGAGCGTGGTTGGAAAGCTGTTTATGCCTGAAAAGCCAATAGGAAAGATGGTAGTACTGCCATCCTTGGCCCGCGATTGGGCATAGAACCCCGATATGCGGTCCCTGCCGCTTGGTGCGTAGTCGACCTTGGCGTCGAACTGATCGTTTGTCGTGGACGAACGCTGCACTCCCACGACTCGTGGCAGATAGTTGCCGGGCAGTGGATTAGCGTTTGGGGTTGGGTAAACCTCCGGGTGAGCGGCGATGTACTTGGCCACGGGATTGTTGACTGGAAGCTGGTTCCCGACAAAGGCCGGATAGGTTTTGGTCGCGGCGTCATAAGCCTGCGTGTTGTACAGCTGGAAAGGAATGGAGGAGAAATCCCCCTTCAACATGGCGGGGCTTAGCACATTGTAGGAAACCGAGCCGGCCCCCGGCAGGCGGACGCCTTCATAGTCTGCAAAGAAGAATAGTTTGTCACGGCCGTCAAGCAGATGAGGAATACGGACAGGGCCCCCAATGGTTCCGCCAAAGGTCGTCTGGGTGTAACGATTCTTGGGGTTTCCCTGATACTTGTTGCTCCAGCTGTTGGCATTAAGCTTGTCGTTCTGAAGGTAAACATAGGCGCTGCCGTGGTGATTGTTTGTTCCGCTTTTAAGCACGGCAACAATGTCGCCGCCATTGACGTTGCCGTAGATTGCAGGCGCATTGCCGGAGATCACCCTGATCTGCTGCAGGGAGTCGGGTGCAGGATTGTACGAGACCTGGTTGTTCTGTGGCTCGTTGAGATCCACTCCATCAAGGGTGTACGAGTTAGCCTGACCGCGATTGCCATTTACGGACAGTAGATTGTTACTGTATTGGCTGCGCTCGATGGCGTTTTGGCCAGTCATTCCGGTCGGGTCGGTGTTGACGACGCCCGGTGTGTAGAGAGCGACGGACTGGAAGTTTCGCCCTTCGAGCGGGAGGCTCTGAATCTCCGTTTCAGAGAAGGTCGTGCCGATGGTGCCATCCGTCGTATCGAGGATTGGCGCCGAATCTGTGACTTGAGCCGAGGCGCTGGCTTCACCGATAGCCAGAACCGTGTCGATCTTGACGGTCTGGTTGATTTGAAGAGGGAAGGGTGCGGTCAGCTTCTCCGCAAAACCTGCCGCTGTGATGGTGAGTTTGTAGTTCCCGAGGGGCAGGAACCGGACACTGTACACGCCGTCTTTATTTGTTTGGACAACCGTTTTTACACCGGTATTCAGGTCAAGCGCGGTGACGGTCGCATTCGGAATAAATGCGCCACTCGCATCAGCCACCTCTCCCGTGATTGCTCCGGTCACCGTTTGCGCATGGGCGGAGCGCCCGTGGAAGACGGGATAAGTGGCCAAGGTGAGCAGCAAGGCTGCAGACTTGCGTAGAGTTCTTTTCATGTGAACCTCCCTAAAGCGAGCAAGATGAGCGGACTGCGAGCTTTGCGAGGCGCATCGCGAAGGAGATGGCTTAGAGAGTGCGCAGCGCAATTTCAGTTCGTGTCTGAGTTGTGGATGAGGTTAGGAGTTCGTGCAATAAAATGTCAACAAGTCTTTTCATTTGTTTGCAGCGTTTGCTAAATCTCTTGCATTTATCTGCAAGGTTTGAAAGCGGGCAGTAGCGGTTGATTTATACGCGGACCGCCGTTCTTTCCCATAGGCGAAGGCGCAGGGAGAGAACGGCGGTTCATATTCAGTCTCGATACTCAGGATGACTGCTTAGTTTCTTCTTTAGCCCAGGTTGGCCTACCGTTCATTTGTTGAGTCCTCGGAACTCTTGCACGAGTCGTCCCTGCGCCAGTCCGTCCTGCCGTATCCGTTCTTGCTGCATGCCGCTGTCAAAACGTTGTTGGCCGACGCAAGCGCGCTGTCGTAGGTGGCCCCGTACGCGTCCGACGAGTGATAGGTTGCAGTGGATGCTGCACCAGTGTGACTGGTGACGCTGAAGGTTGCGCTGAAACCAAGTGCGTCGGTTGATTTGACCTCCTCAGCAGATGAAGACCGAAGGCCCCAGGGACCGGATTGCGCGGACAATGCTCGGAGATCCGCGGTCGTGGTCTGGAGGTAAGTGCCGTCGGGATTGATGGCGAAATTGGTGACGAGTTGCAGGGGGAGGGAAGTGTGGCTTTCCTGGACGGCAGTCCCCTCGCGCGTCGCCGTTGTAACTTTGGAATCGACCGTCGAGGTGAGATTTTCATTGACCAGATTGAGGGTGGCGCTATTGGTCAGGTTCTGATCATTGACGAAATTGATTGTTTGTTCGACTGTCGTGGTCACCTCTCCGTGTGAGGTATTGACTCGACCGCGAATGGAGAAGGTACGCGATAGGGACTCCTTCACCTCCGCTGTTCCGTTGCCGCTCGCATCCAGTTTGACATTCGCTGTGACGGTGGGCGCGGGGGTCGCGGTAAGCGTGTCGCTGAGCAGGCCTCCGGTAACGACTTTCTTGTCATGGTCCGTGTAGACGAGCAGGTTTCCGTTGACCAGCGAACTGCCTTGCGTGTTGATGTCGTTGAGGACGATTGTGTGCGGGTTGCCGTCTGAGAGTACCCCGGCGAAGGGGGTCAAGTCGACCCGGTATGGTTTGAAATTGAGGATCTGCGGGCTTGGAATCGGCTGCCAGAGATAAGGATCAACGCCGCCGGTAAAGATATATGGATGCTCCGGCGCAATGCCTGCAGGCGTGCCGTCGATGGAGATATCCACTTCTCGCAGGCCACTTCCGTAAGCCGCATTGATGTAGGGTGCTGCCTGGGCGTTCGGTGTGCTGAGATACCAGAACTCATCGCTTTGCGCCATCACATCTAAATAAACGCGCTCGACGTTGGTTGGCAGGGTGATCTTTTCGGTGAGGGGCGAAGCCGTTGTGTAGAAATGGTAGGCATCCCCGTTGCTATAGATTGGCAGGACCACGTCGGGGACTCTGGGCGAGGGCTGGAAGAAAGTGGCTGGGTAGAAGTCTAACTCTGCATTCCCGTAGATGATCCCTGTATAGGTAGAGTCGACTGGATTCTGGATATTGGCGACGCCGCTCTGCGCTGATTGGAACAAGGCGGAGAGATCGGTCACGTCGCTCTCGACGTGCCATGAAGGGCTCAGGGTGGCCCGCGGTTCAGCCGTCGTGCCTCGCATCAAGGTTACGTTGCCAAGATAGATCTGTGTGCTCCGGTCGAATTGTCTGCCGGCGGTTACGGTGAAGTCTGCGCTGAAGACAACCTTGGCCCAGGGTCCGGGGCAGTCTGCCGGTGGAGTGTAGCTGTATTTCCTTTCGTTGAAGTCTGTAAAGGAGAGGTTTTGAAAGAGCTGAACCTTGCAGGGCTTTGTAGCCGGCCGGGGGACAAGCGGCTCGGCACTGACCGGATTGGAGGAACCGACTTGGGGGGCTTGCGTAACGACGACCTGAGCATGAGAGGCAGTGCTGATCGACAACGAGACTAATAAAAGCGGAAGCGTTCGGCGCACGGCGGAACGGAGTACAGGCAAGTATCGATGCAAGAGGATGTCGGCGACGGGACCCCGGGTAAGCGTTGTTGGGTCGGCAGGTGTTTGAACCGGTTCGAATCCGAAGTTTGAAAACCGGTGAGGCTGAATCGTCATGTGAATCCTCCATGAAGTGAAAAGGCGCGGCACCGTTGGCGTATGCGAGGCGCACTGGGAGACCGCCTTTCGACAAGTCTGTGCATGGCCGTTGAGCCGCGTCTGAGTTGCGGTTCAGCTTAGAGCCCTTCAAACGGAATGTCAATAAATCCTCCACTGTTCTGCAATTTGAAGGTTTATCTATGCAAAAATGTGCATTGCATGCAAGCCAGTTGCGATGACGCTCATGTTTGCGGCTTTCGCTGAGGCGCGAGGGTGGGGCTAAACGAAGGTTTTCGGGCAGGCTAACCGGGACCGGCTCGCCGCGAAGAACTCATTTCCAGCAGCTTTATGTCACAGAACATTACGCGTGCACCGGCACCGATTCGAAGCACGTTTGACAATCTGCGTCCCGCCGCGCACGCTGGGATGAGGTAAGGATCGTTGCTGATCTTCGCTCGTTGCGCCCATCACCGCGAATCCCATGATGTCACGTAGATCATCCTCAGAGCTCCGTTATGACTATTGCAAGATGCATTGCTTCAACGGAGCCCCAAGGAACCTTGCACTTTCCGAAAGAAGACGAAGGGCCAGTTCACCTTGGCCAGCCTTCGCAGCTGTACCTCAGCGAGTGGGCGGTCTGGCTCAGCCAGCCAGAGATCCTTTCAATCAGCCAGCGTCGGCTGAGGCTAGTTGTATAGCGTGCGCCCGGGTGGTTCTTTGGTTGAGGGTTATCACGGCGCCTTTGTCATTCTTCTGCACATGCATTGCGTGTGAAACTCCACCTGCGTACTCGATGGATTGCCTCATCATGAATTCCGCTTGCGAAGTGAGGAGCATTTCACCGATATAGCCGGCTTCACCGACCGTGTCTTCGCCCTCCGGCAACGGCTCGGGTTTTTTTTGCCCCGCGTATCCGCGACTTGAGCGATACGAAGCTCTAGCTGCCGAACAGCAAAACCAAGTACCAGACGCTCGCGCTCATGAGGGGAGGGACCGTCAATGTCAAAGGGACTCGCACGCATTGGAACGAGATCTTTCGTTTCGCCACCTCCATCAAGCAAGGTTACCGTCACGGCTCCTCTCATGCTTCGCACGCTGAGCAGCCAACTTTATTTGCTGGTGTACTGACGCCAGGAAGAGGATGACTTCTGAGAACATTGCCAGCTGGTGAAAGAGCACAGCGGAGTCTGCAAATCCCTGACGCGCTTTATCGTCTGTTTCTGTCGGGACGCCATCGAGCACCGGGGCAGGACTATGGATTTGCCAACCAATCGCTTGGAACGCTCAAAGTGCCTCGTCTTCCACAAACCGAGAGCCATCGGCGGTGGGTATGAATAAAGAACAGCCGAATGAGTGATTACTCGGACCTTCGGAGCGCAACCAAGCTGCTGTGAATCGCGCTTGCACTCGTGTTCTGTGTCGTCACAAGTATCTCGAACGAAGGGATGCGCGGCTTATCCCCTCGAAGCCGCTTCAACAAGGGAAGCATCTCTGCATCGTTCAATAGATAATCGTAAGCCGCTTCTGCTCCTGCCATCGAGGTGCCTTCGATGACCAGGGCCCGGCCGCTTCCGGAAAGGTTTGGCAGGTAAGCGACAATGCCGTAGACGCGATGTTCGGGGTCATTGGTCCTTGATTGCCAGGATGCGGGTTCTCCCTTTTCAGGCACCCGATTTCGGACAGTGAACACATGGGTCCCGTAGTCGTTGTGCAGCGAGAAGTTCATGTTGCGCTCAAAGAGTTCGACCCAGGGATTGGCCTCTGCCGCTCCAAATAGGATGACATTTCCACTTTTCAAATCGTTCGGCCTTACATCCCGGGCGTAGCGGATGTCGAGAGCGCCGTGTGCACTTTGGGCAATGCGGGCCAGGTTAACGGCCGCTTGAAGATCGACGATGCTCGTGTAGCGCCGGTTCGCGAACTCCGCAGGCTGATTGGGATTCACGGTTGGTGCTTCATAAACCTCTGTGGAATCAGGATGGCGATAAGCTCCAATCATATATTCATTGAGCGTTACGGTGCGGCCCTGAAACGCATGAAATAAGACCAGCCCTGAGTCGCCGGGAATGTAGAGCGTCGTCTGGCCGGGCACGAACAATTCTTGCCATAACGGAAGCACCGGTGGCTTGGAGTTTGCCTCAAGTAAAGCATGCTCCGATCGTTCATGTGCAAGCAGCAGTACAAGCAACACCAGAAAAAACGCAGATAGGCCTCCCAGCAACGCTGTCATGGAAAATGCATGTCGCGGCACAGTCGTCTGTTCTACGACGGAGTGTGGCATCTTCATCAAAACCGGCTCTGCAGGGGAATCGGCAATCGAGGTTGTAAATTCCTCTTCAACGAATTGCGGAACGTAGGTGCCGCGCGGGATGATGATGCGGACCGTTTCGGCCGACCCCTCTTTTTGGTAGTGTGTCTCCAGCCGCTTACGCAGGCGGCTTGCCTGCGTCCGAACGATGCCGTCGATGGAGGAGTCGTAATCCCGCTGACGACCAAAAACTGCATGGCCGATCTGCTGCTCATTCAACTCCGCAGCTCTACCCTGTAGCGTCATCTCGCAGATATAGGTGAGGAAGGCGGACAGGCGTTCGCTCTTTGCAAACGTCGGCGAGGCAATGACGCGGTGCAAAAGGTCTCGTCGAACGGATTGCTGACTGTCCTGAATGAAGTCTGCTGAAGTTTTTGCACTGACCACACTGCTCCTCATGTGTATCCCTTTGGAAAGTTAAGCAGAGTTCAGTGAACAGGAAATGAATAATTCATCTCCTGTTCACTGTGTCGGGGATACATGAATGGATGGTAAGTTACTGATCATAAAACGGTTGTGCGGTGTATCGGCGAAGTCTCCGTGAATTGTTCTTCAGTTCTGGCGGACACTGCTAGTTTCTGACTGACCACACTGACTCAGCCTCTACAAGGTCTCGGCCTCCCGGTTCGAGAAGCCTGAAAAGAAGGCGGGTTATACGAGTTTGGCAAATTTCAGGAGCGCAACATGACGGCACCACGTTTCTCTTTCAAATATCTTTCCCGGCGGACGGTTCCCACGCTGCTTGCGGCATCTGCGATCGCTTTGTGCGTCACCTCCATTGGGCACGCGCAATTCGACTCCGGCGCGGTTCTGGGAAGCATCAAGGATCCATCTGGCGCGACCATCGGCTCGGCCACGGTCGAGCTGGTGGACGTTGCCAAAGGCGTTCACGTGACCCACCAGACGGACAGCGGAGGCGCTTATGAGTTCGACAGCGTCCAGCCCGGCGACTATACCCTTTCCGTCAGCGCACAGGGATTTCAGGTGTCGCAGACGGATGTGTTTCGCGTCAACGTCGGAGCTCGGCAGCGCGTAGACCTTGCGTTGAACCTTGGCACAGCCAATGAAACTGTGACGGTCTCCGGTGCAGCAAGCCGGCTGGAGGCGGACACCAGCGACCGGGGAGAGACGGTCCAGGGCCAGGAAGCCGTGGCGCTGCCATTGAATGGTAGGTCCTACGCTGATCTGGCACAGCTCGTTCCCGGCGTTCGCCGGTCATTGATCGCGACGGTTGCATCGAATCCGCCGCGCGACGCTTCGTACAACGTGAACGGTCTCAGCTCGATGGACAACAACTTTGAGTTGGACGGCATCGACAACAACGCCTACCAGGAAGCGAACCAGGGTTACAGCAACCAAGCCGTTATCCCGTCGCCGGACGCGCTCTCCGAGTTCAAGGTGCAGACAGACAATTACTCGGCGGAATACGGCCGCGCCGGTGGAGCGATCATCAACGCGACCACCCGAAGCGGCAGCAACGATCTGCATGGTGTGGTGTACGACTACCTGCGAAACACCGTTCTGAACGCATTCGGACCATTCTATGGAACGGGGGTGAAGCCCCGACTGGTGCAGAACCAATTTGGTGCTCGCGTCGGTGGAAAAGTCCTCAAAGATCGCCTGTTTTTCTTTGTGGACTACGAAGGCCTGCGCGCGATATCGCACTCGTTGACGACCGCGACTTTGCCGACTGCGGCGGAGCTCACCGGTCTGTTCACGACGAACGGCCAAGTTGGCGGCACACCCGTCCCCGTGAAGAATCCGTACACCGGCGTGATCTACGCCAACGGCCAGGTGCCATTGACAGACCCGAACATCGATCCTGTTGCGCTGGCCGTCTTCAAGCAGCTGCCGGCCCCCAACATTGCCGGTGCGGGCCTGACGGCGGCGAACTTCCAGTATCTTCCAGCCGCACCTACGGTGGACGACAAGGGCGACGCCCGCGTCGACTTCACTCGTAACGAGCGCCAGAATGGTTTCGTCCGGTACAGCCAGCGCGCGGTGACTTACGTTCAGCCGGCGTCGTTTCCCGGTACTGCAGGTGGTAATAACAACGGCACGCTCTACGCCCGCACGAGGCAGATTGTCGCTGGGTTCAACTGGACGCTGACGCCGACCTCCATCCTCGAGCTTCGCTTCGGCCAGACCTGGACGCAGAGTGGCAAACAGCCTGTATTTCTGGGCGCGCCCAACTTTCTTGCGGGCATTCCGAATGTGCCGCAAGACCCGGCCTACACCGGTGGCCTGAACAACCAGGCGGTCTCCGGCTTCACCTCCTTCGGCGAGCAGGCGACCAATCCGCAGTTCAACAATCCGACCCAGGCAAATCCCAAGGTCAATTACACCTGGGTCAGAGGCCGACACAGCTTGAAAGTAGGATATGAGTTCGGCTGGCTGAGCCAGGCGATTTCGGATTTTCACCCGAAATTCGGCACCGACACCTATGCCGGTGCCTTCAGCTCAACCGGCAGCGCAACGACCGCGCAGGCTGCTAACCTGACGGACTTCCTGTTTGGTGCACGCAGCAACTACCAGTTGAACGCACCCAATGAGGTGAACTACCTGCGTCATTGGCACATGGGCTATCTCCAGGATGATTGGAAACCCTTGCCCTCGCTGACTCTCAACCTCGGGTTGCGTTATGAATTCATGTCGCCGAACTACGAGCAGGACAACAAGATGTACAACTTCGACCCTGTGAACAATCGCCTGCTCGCGGCTGGCAGCGGCACCGATGTCAACAGCACCACACCGGGCCACGTATACAACCTTCATTATGTCGGTGGTAGTTCGCTGGCGGACCGCGGCCTCGTCGATCCAAACTACAAGAACTTCGGTCCTCGCATCGGCTTTGCGGAACAGGTAAACGCTCACACCGTCATTCGTGGCGGCTACGGCATCAGTTACGCTTACCTCTTCCGCTTTGGAGGAGAAGGCCTGCTCGCGTACAACGGTCCGAACAACTACACCGCGACCCTGCCATCGAACCAGACACCGGGCCAGGGCATCTGCACCTCTTTGCTACAGGACCCGACGACCTGCTTCCGCCGCACGCAGGATGGCTACCAGACCAACTTTGCTGGTCCGATCAATTTTTCGACCATCAAAGCACAAACGCGGTACACGCCGCGTAACTTCAAACCCACCTACGTGCAGGCCTTCCACCTTGGGGTGCAGCAGGAGTTGCCGTTCCAGACGACGCTTGAAGTGTCCTACGTAGGAAATCACGCCTTGCACGTCGCCTCACTTGCCGACACGAATCAGGCGCGGACTTGCCTGGCTTCGGAGATTCCAGCCGCGGCTAAGGGACAGTGCACAACCTCGTTGCTGAACCGCCGTCCCATCGCGAATTTCACGGACATCTTGACGGAAACCAGCGCCGGTTTTTTGGTTTACAACTCGCTACAAACCAAGCTGGAACGTCACTTCAGCCATGGAATTTTTCTGATCAACTCCTTTACCTACTCGCGCGGTATCGATCTGAACTCCGCCGACCTGGAGACCCAGAATGGCGACAGTGCGCTCATCAACATCGCCAATCCGCAAGGGGATCGTGGGCCAAGCGGGTACGACCAGCCGCTCAACGATACGACGTCTGCCATCGTCGATCTACCCTTCGGTCACGGGCAGCGTTTCGGCAGCAGCGCACCGGGATGGCAGCAGCAAATCTTTGGCGGCTGGCAACTCACTGGAGTCAACGTGGTAAGCAGCGGTGTGCCAATCAACCTAAACTATACCGCTAGTAGCAATCAGGTTGTGTCTACGACCAGCCAGGCCTATGCCCTGCGGCCCAATCTCACCGGACGTGCATCCGCGGTATACGGTCACAATCTCGTCAAAACCAATAGCTCGTTGAATGGCTACTTCACGCCCGGCTCGGGCACAACGCCACCCACCGGTCTGAGCATTCCTTCAGGCACTCAGGTCTTCGGAACGGCGAGTCGCAACCTGCTCCGCGGACCCGCATTCGGGCAATTCGATCTCTCGGTGCACAAGCGGTTTACCCTGCCGGCCGAACGCTACTTCGCGGAGTTTCGCATTGAAGCCTTCAACGTCCTGGACGCGACCAACTACATCAGCCCGACCTCGAACATCGGGTCGGTGAACAGCACTTCCGGCACTCCGAGCTACAACGCGGGCTTCGGCAGTTTCTCCGGTGCGACCAGCGTGTACCCATCGCGCCAGGTGCAGATTGCGCTGCGGCTCGGGTTCTAAGCTGCCCGTGCCCCCCTGTGAAGGGGCAGCTTAGACAAGCTACTTCCTGCACGGAATGATCATTTGAGCCTTACAGGAGATTCAGCGTGTCCAAGTCCCTCAATATTTCTCGTCGCAACTTCTTATCGCGCTCTGCTGCGGCTTCACTCGCCGTTATTTCCGGACAGTTCCTCACAGCGCAGGATGTGGTCCCTGCCCACTTACCCCTGCGCGATACGATGCTGAAGTTCCATCCGGACGGCAGCACGAGAGCGTTCGCGGGCAATACCGTCATCTCCCACTTGCCCGCACAATCCTTGATGCGCGATCAAATGGCCTTGCTGCATGACGCGCTGGCAACGTCATCGTTCCGTGGTGCTCTTGGCCTTACCTCCGTTTCCAGCTACCACATGACAATCCTCAACGGGGCCAACGATCAGGACCGCGAGCGAAGCGGTTGGCCCCCGTACGTCCCCAAGGATGCTCCCATCGCGGTGTGTAATGACATGGTGCGCGAAAGAATGGAAAAGGTATCGCTGCACTGTGAACTGCCGATCCGTGTGCGGGTGGATCAGCAGGCGACGCTCAACTTCGCGACGGCGGCCACTCTGCGCATGTCCCCGGCAAACCAGGCAGAAGCAGAGAAATTGCAGTCGGTGCGCGACCAGTTGGCCGAAGTTTATGGCTACCGTGGCAAGAATCACAACTCCTACCAGTTCCACATCACCATGTCCTACCAGGTGCGTGACTTTACACCAGCGGAACTGACGGAGTTTCGAGCCATGCTTCAGGTCCATCTCCCAAAGATCGTTGCAGCCGCACCGATCGTCGAGCTCGGCGGCCCTGAATACTGTACTTTTGCGGACATGCAGCGTTTCGAGCCGCTCCTGTTGTTGCGGAGTTCCTAATGCCATTAGACTTGCACCAGAACATACCCTGCTGGTCGATCTGTCAGCCCTGAAATGTCGGCTTCAGGAGTAACAAGCCAACCTCTAGTGAGGCTGTCAGCCCTGGAGAGTGCACTGGCCGCATTCCCAATGAAAACCGTTCCAGGGAGAAGCGGACACCAATGAGGATAATTCAGTCCACCAGTCCCTTTGTTCATTACGGGCCGAGACCAGTTGTGTTTCTCGGCTTGCCTGTTAGCGGTCCATTCGTTCAAGGATCGGAGCGAGAAGATAGGCGATGAAGAAGCCGCCACTCCAGATGAGCGCGGAACCCCAGAGGATCACTCGGCTAAACTTGCTGACTTCGCCGCAGGTTGTGGGGTCGTCGGCGGCACAGACTTCTCCTCCATGGAGTCTCGGGGCAATGGCATACGTCATCACAAAGCTCATGGCGATGAGAGTACCGGCGATTGAGAACGTCCAGATCTTGTGCCGGGAAAGACTCACAAGCCAAGGAGCCGCCGAGAGAAGGGAAGCCACGGTAGTGCCCAGCCCGAGCAAGACCAGAACGGAAGGAAGAGCGCAGCATATAAGCGTGCTGAACGAACTGAAGAGAGAGAAATAGTTGAGCAGGGCCGCACGTTTGGCCCTGCGTTCTGGCCTGGAAGGAAGCACGTTCGCGTTCATAGTCTCTCCGAGACAGTCTTATAGCGGAGTGTGTCTGAAACCCTACCTTTGGGCGCCTGTGGAATGACGCCCGCAATAGTGACAGTCTTGCCAAGGAGGGAGGTCATATCGATTCCTGCTTCAGCAGGTGAGAGCGCGTAGCGGTCCTGCGTCCCCGCCACTTCAAGAAAAGGAGCAGCGACCGTGCCAGTCAGCTTCCCCTTGGCGACGATATCGGCGTCTTTATGGGTGAAACCATTCTTCTCGACTGCCTCGTTGAACTGCCGCATGGAAGCACCATTGGATGGGTTCAGCTTGATAGTCACCAGGCCAGTGTTAAGGTCCACGTCCACGGTGTTCACGCCTTGGATTCCTTTCATGGAGACGTGGATAGCGTGAGCGCACGGAGCGCAATCCATTCCGAAGACGGTCAGGTTCACCTGCTCGTACTGAGCTCGTGCGGCGACGGGTGAAAGAGCAAGTAGGCAAGCTAAGGCAAGGAGAAGATTCTTCATGGTTGAGTCCTTTCAATGAGAGCTGTTGTGAGCGGAGAATCTCAGGTAACTGAAATTGATTGCAACCCGTACATGTTCTTGGCCGTAGAGGCTGTCCGAGGCAGCCCTGTACACAGGGACCTGCACTCCCGCAGAGATGGAAACGGTCTTGAAGATAGCGAGGATAGAGGGTCCGAGCCAGACGGTCGTCGTGCTGCTGTCTGGCACGATAGCTCCCACCGTGCGTACGTTGCCGGTGTGTTCACCTGTCAACTCGGCAAACCCTCGATAATCCCACTGGTCATAGCCGCGGCGTAGTTTCGCCGGTCGATAACCATAAACGCTGCTGCAGGAGATCGTATCAGGCCTCCGACTCTGCGCTGCTTCGGCAAACCGTGTATAGCCTCCTCCGACCCAGACGTACAGACTTCTGGAAGCGTACCCGGTGGCCAGAGAACCTGCGACGCCGGGTGCTCGGTGGAGGCCGGCGAGGACTCCTGTCTCCCGCTGAGGTCCGGGCACAACAACTCCGAGGGAAGCGGTCGATTCAATCCGCTCGCCTACACGTGTGACCGAATGAAGAAAGCGCCAGGATCCTCCTGCCGACCATTCGCCCCCTGGCAAAATCCGACTCTCAGGAAGTGATCCACTGCCAAATGTCGCTGGAAGAAAAACGTTGGCGGTAAAGTGCGGCGTGAGGCCATAGCCGCATCCCGTTCCCGTTGAAATCTGCGAGCCCTTCGAGCCATTTCTGGCGAAAAGTCCAGTATCGCAGCTCGCTTCCCCCTGCGAATTGACTGGCGTTGCATAGCTGAAGATGGGGCCGTGGTCAGAGGCAAAGGCGATCCCTGGCAGTGCAAGCGCACAGGCCAGAACCGGGATACATTTCATGATGGCTCCGTTGTTTTGAACGATATGAAGCGCAGGCACACGCAGGCGTGTGCAGGTCACTCGATCAGGAGCATTTTATATGCGGAGAATGGAACATTCCGGAATCAGAAATCCGGGAGGGGAGTGCTGATCAGGCGATCGGAACAAGGATCGAGGGCCCACGGCGCTTGAACGGACCGGGGGCGCAAGCCACGCAACGATCAAAAGGTCAACATCCGTCGCAGGAGGAGCCGTTGCAAGTTGAGGACTGTGGTCGGTTTTGACTTCAGTTGTGCAGCAGTCCATCTTCTCCATACCACCGCAGTTGCCGTGCATAGAATGACAGCAGGCACTCTCTTCATGGCTCATCGTTCGCCCCGTCATGCAGGCCAGCAAGGGAGCCGCCGCTGTGAGCAGTATGAAGATCGCAATGAAGCTGGCTAAACGGCGCATCACGATCTCAAGTGTATGCCGTCAATTGAAGAAAAGAAACGCATGTCGAAAGTATCTCGCAAGCTCTGCTGAAAACTTGCCGGCCTGGCCGAGCAGCTAAGCGGCATGAGGAGCAGGTTCTTTTTGGTACAGAGGCACTGTTTCTCCAGCTTCACGGACGGACACCGCTCATTTTGGGCTCCTGCATTTTTTTCGCTATACGGGCGACTTCCTCGTCCCGGATACCGTCCCCCTTGCCTTCGCATTCAATTAAGTTATTGGCCGCTCCATCCTTAGCGGCAAAGACCAGCATCGTTCCCGCCTAGAAGATTGCCTCCAGAAGATGACCAAAGCAGATCTGGTCCGCCTGGCCGCGGAGAAGACGGGGTTGACGACGAACCAGTCAGCAGTCTTCTTCGATCTTCTTGCCTCGACCACTGTGGAGGAGACCAAAAAACATGGCGAGTTTTCCATCTCTCAAGTTGGCAAATTGGTCAAGGCACAACGTGGCGATCGTATAGGCCGCAATCCTCAAACGGGAGAGGCGTTCAAGATCAAAGCAAAGACACGGGTGAAGTTCATTGTGGCGAAGGCAGCCAAGGATGAGGCGCCCCGGTCAATTAGGGAAGCCCTCCAGGGCTGTCACCATGATGCTTCAGGACATCGAAGAGTCGTGTCACTTCCATTCTGGGGGACACCTGCGGATGTGGGTCTTATTTCCAGTTGCACAGAAGAGAACAGCGTAACGGCCCGGGATTCTCCTTTCCAGAGTCTTCCCCCCATGTATCAGACTCGAATTCGCCTTTGGGTTAACCAAACAGCGAGCTCCCTGATCACGTAGGCTAGGTGTCAATGAGTAAAAGAAGCAGTCGGTCCCTTGTCTTATTCTTAGCAGCGGTCGCTGCCTTGTTTGTTGCTCTGCGTGTCTTGGGGCACGTGCATCAGTACGTTCTCCTCTGGCCCGTCTCTGCCGTAGAGGTTGCCCTCCTTTTGCCTCACTCTCGTCCGGGGTCTAAGCGACATCCCGAATTTCCCGCAATCGGGCTAGGGGTAATAACGGGAGGTCTGCTCGTCAAGATGCCATGGAATCTTGCTTTTTTGCTCGCACTTTTGACCTGCATTGATGTTTTTCTCGGATGCTGGTTGATGGGAGGTCGCGTCCGAGCATTCGACGATCTGAAGCAGAGAGCAAATGTCTATCGTTTCGGAGTTACCGCTACGATCGCTCCGCTTGTCACCGGGCTGATCGGCGCATTGCCGGTTGCGAGGTTTATTCATGCACCGGCCATTCAGACCGGAGAGATGGCCATCCTTGCGAATGCAATCGGATTCGTGCTCATCCTCCCCATGATTCTCTTCATCACCACAGGCGAGTACAGAAGCCTTAAGAAGCTCGCACCCCATCTGAGGAGCGGCTCTCTCTCCTTGGCACTTTTCTTTGGCGTTGCCGTATTCGTCTTCTGGCAGAACCAGGGTCCATTTCTGTTCTTCGTCTTTCCACCGATGATCCTCGCGCTCCTTTTCTGGGGTCTGGAAGGAGCCGTTTTCATTTCCCTCGCTCTTTGTACCATCGGCTGGTTTGCGACGGCTCATGGGCACGGTCCTTTGTTTCTCGTAAGAAATGCAACTCCTGACGATCGGTTGGTGCTCCTCCAGGTCTTCGTCTGGATGTCGGCCGCTACCGCCCTGCCGGTCGGATCTTTGCTCGACGAGAGGCGGCGCGCCGAACAAGCTGCGGAAGAGGCTCAGTCCATCTACAAAACTCTTCTCCAGAACTCTCCGGACGTAATTATCCTTTCCTCGCTCAACGGAACTCAGCGCTATGTCTCGCCTGCCGTTCAGCAGCTAACCGGATGGTCTGCGGACGAGTTTCTGGCCAAAGATCGGTATGAGACCTTCCACCCAGAAGACCAGGCTATCGCCAGCATGATCCTTGAAAGCCTTGCCACGGGGAAACGAGAACACTCGATCCGATATCGGATGATGAAGAAAGATGGAAGCTGGGGTTGGGTTGAGGCCATTGTCCGCGGGTATGGAACGACCTCAAATCACGAAGTCGCTGGGTATGTTGGCACGATCCGTGATATCTCCGATTACAAGCAGGAGCAGGAGAGTTGGCGCGCCGAGCGAGAGAGCCTGCATTCAGAAAAACGTCTGCTGACCAAGCTTGCGTCCATTGACCCACTTACCCAATTGCTGAATCGGCGAGGCTTCGATGAAGTTTTGACTCGGCAGACCTCTAAGCGGATGGGAATTCTCTGTTTGCTGATGATCGATGTCGACTACTTCAAACTCTATAATGACGCCTATGGGCATCAGCAGGGAGATGCCTGCCTAACCGAACTTGGACGCGTCTTTACTGACTCAATAGGACGTATCGGCGATGTGGTCGCGCGCCTGGGAGGTGAAGAGTTCGCCGTGCTTCTCCCCGAGACCAGCGAAGCGGGTGCTGGTGTCGTCGCCGAAGGCATCCTCGAGGACGTTCGATCTCTTGCTTGGGAACATCAAGGCAGTCCCTTTCAAAAGGTCACTGTCAGCATTGGCATCACCTCCTGGGATCAAGAAGTCCGCCTTGATTCCATGCTCCTCATGCAGCAGGCTGATCGGGCACTTTACGCCAGTAAGGAGAATGGGAGGAATCG
>CAZZZP010000023.1:0-53887 GCA_964658635.1 Lichenicola sp.
CCGGCAGGTCCTTCCCCTGCTGGACATACCAGCCTTAGCTGGACGCACGGTCGAAGACGATATCTCCGATACCGAACAGCGCGAAGCTCGGTGTCGCGGTGAGAAGCAGAGCCGCGCCTGCCCCTAAGAGCCACTTGCGGCGTTTGGTCAGTGTGACTTTCATAAAGCCTCCTGTGCTTGGGTTGAACTACATGCATTGCGGGCAGGTCGGATCGAGCCTGTCCAGGAGAAAACCGTGGACGTGGGTTGCATTTGCAATCGCGTCCGTGGCTGTGAGGTAAATCCATGCAAGCGTTTCGCGCCCGGTAGTTGTCCCAACGAGCAGGAGAGCGAGCACAATAGCGGCAGCAATTCCAGAGACCTGATACAAGCGATCGAGAGTAATCCTCTGCATAGCGTTCACTCCTCCTCTGCAAGCTGGCGGGCAGTCTGCGGAATCATCGCTATCCACTCCGCGCCGCTGCGCTCGATAGCCTCGGGAAGCGTGTATCCAATCTCGGCGAGCCAATCGGCGCGATTGAGAACCAGTGCGACGGCAACTTTCTCACCGGTAGACTGCACAGGCCAGGCTTCGTGACCGCCCTGTTTGGCATCACGGGACTTGCTAAGCAAATGTGCGAAGCGATCATTCATCACAGCGCTCCTCTCTACAAAGTGGGGCTGACGCGATGCTCCGCGTAGGACGGGACAAGCAAATCCGTGCCAATGTACACACGGGCGCGCGAACCTTCCTTGAGCGTGATGACGGGCAGGCGATTCAGGAAGTGATTGAGAACCTGCTCGCCCTCTTGCGCGGACTGCTCGGAGATGCCGTTGCGAATCTCGGTTGAAGGCGTGAAGACGCTTCCGTTGTTTCCGATCTGAGCAAGGCCGCCCAAACCACCGATCGCCGCCGCGGCTGCGAATGCTTCGAGATAGCCGTGATTCACCTTCGTGGCCATACCCGTTGTGCCGATCTGGTCAAGGCCGATGAACTTCGCGAACTCCAGAGAGAATCCGTCCGGGCAGATTGCGCGATGGAAGGTAACGAACATCTTGCGCTGCTGTTCGCTACCAACGCTCTGCACAGTTCCAAGCAACCGCGTTCCTTGGGGCAAGAGAAGCTGCTGGTGGTCATGGGAGTAGAGATCGGTGGTCAGGTCCAGCATGATCGGCCCGCTGAATCCGCCGTCGATGTGGTTGGTGACGACCGCCTCCAACACTGTGCCCTCAAAGATCCGATACAAACGCCCATCGTAGGTGTCGAAGTCATACGGCCCCATCGGGTCGGCCTTTGCGCTCGCTCTCGTTTGTTGCTCGGCGCTCGCGTCCGCAATGGGCAGCTTCTTGGCAGACGCATCAAGAGCAGGAGTAATGGTTTCGCCGGTTGCCTTGGGCGACGCCTCCTGACGCTCGCCGAGTACAGCGGTAGTTGTGGGCGCACCCACAGCGGTGCTGCCGGAGTGCTGAAAGTCGATGGCGACGGTATCGCTATTGATGGCATCCTGTTGCTGTTTCTCACGCGCAAGCTGTTTTTGCTTGGCCTCCGCCTGCGCTTCCGAGACGTTGGAAGTGTGGGACGGTCCATTCGCGCTGTTGCCGTAGATCGCGTCGCGCTGCGCAGCGGTCATAGGAGGTGCGCCAGCGGCCTCCGGACCGGGCGTCTCTTGCGCCGACTGTAATTGCTGCATGGCGGCTGCGAGCTGCTGTTGCCTCTGGGCGAGGTCGGCATCTTGCCGGGCCTGCGCCTGTTGCTGGGTCTGGAAGCTCGACACCTGCTGCGGGTTTGCCGTGGCCGGGCGCATCGGCAACGCGCTCTGCGACGCCGCCTTTTTGTTGCCGCTAACCAGACTCGACAAGTTGGCGATGCCAATCAGCGCGATGATGACGACAAGCGCAATGACCACCGGCATTCCTTTGCGCACAGGCGGCTTCGCTTCGGGCTGTTCTGGAATGGTGGCGGGTTGATTCAGATTTTCGTCGGCCATGACTACTCCTTTCCTTCAACGCGGTGAAACTCGACCTTCTGCTTGCCGATGGAGAGATAGCCGTTGTCGAGCTCCTTCGGCACGGTGTAGAGACCGTTACTGAAATCGAAGTTGACGAGCGACGGCTTCTTCTCTTTCACCTCATAAAGTGCGGGTGTTTCCTGGAAGTGGCCGCGCAAATAGGTGAACTTGTCGTCATGCCATATCTGTTCAAGGCCCAGCGCATTGCCTTTCTTCGTGTCCCAGGTGTAGTCGAAGTGGAGTGTGCCGGGATATTTGCTGCGATACGTTTCAGCCCTTGTGTCCTCGGCCTTCAGCTCGGCGATTTGGGCGGCTTTGGCGGCTACAGCCTCCTGCTTCGCCTTCTCCAATTCAGCAGCCGGGACGAACACCGGCAACTCCGTTAGCCGGTCCTTCGCGACCTTGTCGCCCGGCGTGATGAAGACTTTGGAATCGAAGTGAACGTCAGCGTCACTCGACACTTCACGGAGCTGAAGGGTGTACTCGTTGCCGTGGTCGGACACGATGTGAATGTCCGTCGTAGCGTTCGCCACCTTTGGCTTGACGCTGATAAAGCGGCTGGCGACGTGGCCGCCGTCAAATACCCAGTTCACCGTGTCGCCGGCGAATACGTTGGCAACCTTCTCCTCAGCAGGCAGCATGATGAGCGTCGACTGCAGGAGGCCGGCACGGATAGCGGGCGGCGTGTCTGCCTCCGACACCGTAACGGTGCGCGGCGCGGCGGGTTCCAGGTGGTGAGGCTGATCGGTTGCTGCGTGGGCGACGGCGGCAAAGCCGAGACCAAAGGAAATGAGGAGAATGATGGGCGGTTTCACAGGTAGTCCTTTCGGTGGAGGTGGGATTGGTTACACAGTCTCGCCCAGGGCGAAGCGCGTGATGCCCTCGGTGAGTCCGTACTTTTCGATCAACTTGGTACGGCGAACACGGTCCTTCGGCTTGGTAGAGAAGGTGGCGTAGCTGCGCTTATCGAGCCGCAGCGTCACCACTTTGGTGAGCCCGTCGCGACGGATGTATAAGCCCTCGCGATCCTGCAAGCTCTCGAAGAGAGCGAGCTGCTGTTCGTTCATCTTGAACAATTCGGCGTAACGCTTCCGATTGAAAGTCGCATCTTTGAGAAACAGGAAAGACGTGCAGGAATTCACGATGCTGTCGGCGTTCGCGCCGAGGTCATCGGCGGACTGACCAATCATGGTCACGCCACCGAGGTTCTTACGAACCGTCTTGATGGAAGCGAGCGCACCATCCAAGAGCTGCTTGTTTTTCATCGAAGAGAAGATTTCTTCAATGAGGATGTGTTTCGGCACTCCGAGATTGGCAGGGTTGTAGAGAACGTCGTTGATTCGGCGCAACAACCAGACCATCAGCGGCTCAATCAGATCGGCGTACTGCTCGTTGTTCACTCCCTGGAAGTCGAAGCACTGGAGGCGAGAGAGCGAGAGGCTGTCTTCCACGTTGTCGAAGACGGCGTTGTAAATGCCCTTGCCAACCCATTTCGACAGATAGCGGTCGAGCTTCTTGGGCAGGAAGAGATTGGAGAGACGGCGGTTCTCATGATCGAGCAGGTACATGTCCTGAACGGCCTTGTGGATCACGTCGTCGTCTTCAGGCTCCAGCTCTGCGCCGCCATTGGTAAGCAGCAACTTGATGAAGGAATATAGAAACTTGATATTGCTTTCGGTGGGTTCAAGAGAGAATGGATTGATGCGCGGGCCGTCTTTGCCTACTCGATCAACCTTGCCACCGTACAGCTCGACCACGCTTTCGTAGCTGCCGCCAATGTCGAAAATGTGCGTAAAACCGCCATACTTCTGCTCAAGAGCAATCGCCGCGTTTCCATGTACGGACTTACCGGAGCCAGTTGGCCCGATGATGAGCATGACGCGAACGCCATCCACATAGACGTCCTGAAAGAACGGCGTGCGCGTGCGAGTCTCGAAGATGTTGAGATATTCCGAATCCAAGTCGTCCGAGTGTGGATGCCCGATACTGGGCGCGAAGACGGAGGACAGCCGCGCGTGATGATCCTCCGACAACCACAGCGGGAAGACGTTGAACTTGTGATTGCCAGGGAACATCGCATAGAAGCCGGAAAGGTTACCAAGCGTCTCTTCCATCACCTGCGCCCGTGCATCAACGAAGATCCGATGCACAGCCGGAACAACATCGCGAAGTTGCTCCGGGCTTCGTGCTGCAAGTAGGAGACGGAGGGAGAATTCTCCCTGCGCCTTCTTATCGAGACCCCGGATCACTTCGCTGAGGTCATCGACGTTGATATTGGCAGCCTTCGCTTTCGCGCCGGTTTCGAGCGATGCAGTATCGCGTCCGCTCATCACACGGGTCAGAACACCGACTTTGAAAAAGGAGATGAACTTCTCCTGGGAGTCGATTTCCTTGCGAGCTGCCGCCGTGGACTTAACCCGCCATGTCGAGCACAGCACGCTATCGCAGTCGAGAGTGAGCAAGCCGGAGAAAAGGCAGGGCCGCGACGCTTCGGGTGTCGTCTTGAGAGAGAACATCTGTACGTGGCGTTTGCCCACCGTGACGTGGTCGCTGTGCCATGCGACCGGACTCTTCACGATCTGTCTATCCACTCCGGTGTCGCTACGAAGCTGGTCCCGCTCGGCCCACTCTTCGAGGTTGAAGAGATAGCTGAAAAACTGGAAGGTCTCGGTCTTGTCGAGCAAACGCAGTCCCAACGAGCTGCCGAGATGGGACTGAACAATGGTTGCGGTCTTTTCAAGATCGGACAACATCCGCGAGGTATCGATGGCATTCTCTTGTGGCTTGCGCTCGAACGCTTTGGCCTTTGATGGCTCCAGCGTTAAACACCAGTGAAGGTCAATCCGGCGGAAGGCTGCATTTTGTCTGAGAAAGTCCAGCCGGTCAGATGCGAACACCTCGGTGATGGGATTCGCATAGTTCGCCTGGCGTGGAAGATCGAAGCCCGACATCACTCGCGTGTACTGATAGAGACAGGAGCCTTCGGGCAGTCCACGGAGTGCGCCTTCAATGGAGCGCATACGCGAATCAAGCTCAAGGTCGGTGACACCCTCTTCGTCGATACCGGTCAGAGAGAAAAGGCATCCATAGCCACCTCCCTTCAGCGCGAAGATGTTGGGGCTAACGAAGCGTGCAATCGGAACGATGCTGCACGCGGCTCCGGCCTTCGCGAACCACGGCGTATGTTTGATTTGCTCAGTGTTTGCGCGGGTCATAGTAGCTCTTCTGGTTGAGGCTCAGGCCCCAGAGCTGGAACATCTTTGGGTGTTTGCGAATGATGAGCCAAGCCGCGACGGCCATCGTCGGGAAGCTCAAAATCGCCAGCAGTCGGAACCCAACGAGGAAAACCGTCACGTTCACAAACACAATGGCCATCCATGTCGAGAGGTCGAGCCCTAGCTTGGCTCTGGGCCTGTTCATGGCCTGATTGATCGGTAACGGTTCTCCCCGCTTGGTCATGTCGATGCACCTCCTACATCGACTGTCCGGTCAGGCTGCCTATCCAACCGGCACCCCAGCCGAGCACTCCGGCACCGAATAGCGCACCGAAGAGGCCTGGTATAGCATCTTGAAAACGACCGCTCATCATGCGGATTCCCGCGAAGATGAGACCGCCGAAGCAAATAACGGCACCTGCGTAAATCGCAAAAGTTTTGAAGGTGCCCATCAGCGTCTGTGCGCCTGAGAAATCCATCGTTCCCTGGGCATGAGCAACGCCGGCGAATGTAAGGGCGACCAGAGTCGGCCCCATCACGCGCGCGGCACGGAGTAGCGTCTGTTTTGAGAAGAGTCTTGCCCATCTCTGGATGGGCCGGGAATCGAGCCTGACTTTGATCTGCATTGGCACCTCAATCAACCGTGGATTCGGTTGCGATATGGGCAACGTAGAATCACTCGGTCCATGGAGTCCAATAAATGCAAGACGGTCGCTTATTCACCGGGAGAATAAGTGTCTGCTTCAGGCACGCGGTTCCGGCGTGTGATGCGCGGTGGAACGCCCTCCCGTGCCCGGTCGAGCCAGATGGTTAGGGCACGCATTCTTAAGTGACGCAGAAGTGCGTGATGGATACCAGCAATCGCGTAACCTGCTGGATACGTTGTATAAGATGGCTTCCGCCCAACGCTTGGCGAATCGCGAGTCGTACCCGACTTCTTTTTGTATTGAGCACCTCATTCAACCGGGATTCGGTCGCGATATAGGTCAACGTAGGCGTAAGGGATTCTTAAGTCCAATAACTGCCACAAACCCGCGTATTCGCTAGCCAACGCAGATTTCCTGCTCTGAACGATCCACACCTGAGAAAATAAGCCTCGATGGCAAAACGATTTATATCGGGACGGTGTTCATGAAGATCTTCATAAGCCACTCCGCGAACACGCCTGTGTCGGCGCTGCTGAGCCTGCTTCAGGAAGAGGACGCGATCATTGGCGGATCGTTCGAACTCGCGCCGGCGGCAAATCCCATGGAGTCGATTCATGCCGAGATCCATTCTGCGGACGCGGTAATCGTAGTTCTCGAGTCTCATGCGGACAATGTCTTATTCGAACTCGGAATCGCCACGGGCCTGAGGAAGCCGACCCTGTTGCTAGTCAAGCCTGGAGAGTCGGTCCCTCCCTTCGCTGCTTTCGCTCGCTACCTGACATACACGGGGTTGGAGACGGAGATTCTGAAACTGGGTGTAGAAGGGTTCCTAGGGACCTTGCGCCCACATAAAACGAAGAAGCGTCCAGCGCGACAAAAACAAAAGATCTCGCCGGAGCAAATGCTAGAGTTACCGACTCTTACGGAAGAGGTCCAAAGACTACGAGCGCAACCACACGAGCAAGAACTGCACCGATTGGTGCACAAGGTTCTGATGTCAGCGGGAGTCACGTCTGTGCAGGACGAAGCAGGCAATCGGGAGCGCGGCGTTGATTTTGTGGTGTGGAGCGACTCGTTGCGCGGCTCTTTCGGCAATCCGGTCCTGATTGAGGTCAAGGGGTATCTGGAGCGAGCACAGTTTGAAGCAGCCTACGAGCGTCTGACGAAGTTAGTCAGCGATTCGAGCTCTGCGGCTGGTGTCCTGCTCTACTTCCGGAGAACAGGCCAAAGGTTTGAAAAGCCCAAGGGCTGGAATCCGTTAGTCCTTTGGTTTGATATTGAGGAGTTCATCACAGAGCTTTTGTATCGCAACCTCTCCGAGATTCTCGTTGAACGTCGGAATCTCATGGTGCACGAGATGCCATTCTGATGGCACGCTATTCCAAAACCCGCATTCGCACTCTCCTGGCGTCGGTTGACAACGCTGGGACGAATGATGCCAAGGGAGACGCGCTCGAAGAATTGGGGAAATACCTGCTGGGCAAGGTTGCCGGTGTCGAATTCATTCGGCGCAACATCCTCGATGCTCGCAGGGCCCATGAGCTCGATCTGGCGTTTTGGAACGATCAAAGAGTTTCATTGCTCCATTTTATGGATGCTGTTTTGATTGCGGAGTGCAAAGCATCTGGTACTCCGGTTGGCAGTCATGAGGTTGGTTGGTTCGTACGCAAACTCCAGGACCGCGGCGCGAGCCACGGAATCCTCATTGCGCTCAATGGGATTACCGGACATGGCGATCAATCCGCGCACAGCGAGGTCTTGAGCGCGTTAATTCGCGACAAGATCAAGATACTGATACTGACCCGCGAAGAGATTCTTGCGATGACTGTGACTGGTCAGTTGGCCGACCTTCTCAAAGAAAAAGAAATGCGGCTGACGCTGGACCGCCTCGTGCATATCGTCGTGTAACAGAGCGGGACGGAGGTTTATCCGGTCGCGATCTCAATGGCCGCTGCGCACCGATTGCGGCGTTCGGTTTCAGCCCCGACACATTGTCGGTTTGAAATCGAATCCCCATGAAGCGCCCCAGGCAGCCATAGGGAAGGGTGCAAGAAGGGGGGCCTCGCCCGCGTGATCGGGGCAGAGTTCCTGAGCGGTCTTTTGGGTGTGAATGGCAAACGCAACGCTACGAGGTCGTTGGCAGTTTAGATACCCAGCAGTGCGTTCGCAGCAAACTCCGCGACAGGGCTAAGAAGACCTGACCGGATGCTCATTCCAACCTGGGCGACCAAAGAATCCGCATCGGTTTCGCACAATGCGCGGCTGAAATCGCGCAACTCGGGTGTTAAGCCAGCGACCGATACAAGTAGGGCAAGGAAGCTTCCGCGCTCGCTGGGATTTTCAGTGGCCTTCAGCTGCTGGCGAAACTTGTCTTGAAGGTCAGTGTCAGTTGTGACTCGACCAACGATCGAGCGTTCGAAACCCTGAGCGAAATAGCGGTAATTCGGGCGACAGCCTCTCAGGATGAATCTCAAGACGGAGAACACCTCTTCCGTTGTGCCTACGGCGCAGATCAGTGCCATATCGTAAGAACTCTGGATGACCCAGTCTCCAGCTTTTTCGAGATGAACTCGAAACTGATCCATCTCTTGGCGAAGAACTGGATTCTGAGGATCAAGTTCACATAGCGCCCACATGGCACGGGCTCCGTACATGGAAAACCCAACTACGAGTTTGGCATCGAGAGCTTCCCGTACGGCTGCATCCATCGCGAAATCTCGGCTGAGCAGTGCAATCGCTCTCTCAGGATCATTTTCTGAGTGGCTAGACCTCTCGAAAAGGCAGTTCAGACAAAGCTCACGCAGCAACGGGGAACGAGGCTGGACCCTCGCGACAAACTCCAAGATGGAGGACTGCAGCGCAGACGCCCGCTCTCCACGAATGAAGTCCAAAGCCTCTGCTCGCGGCCCGGGGTAGTTGTCGGCGAGCAGGCAGAGAATGCCCCAGATCGACATACGATCCTTGTTGAAGTCGGAGATGCTCGGCCAGAATCCCTCGCCGAGCACATTCCGAATGCCTACCCAGTTTTCGAGCAAAAACTGGATCATCGCGTAATTGATCTTGAGCCCGTTGTAGAGGCCGGTGTGAGGAGGGCCTGGATGATATATGCCTGTCATAGTGAGGATGTCTGCCAACGAGCCAATGACAAACAAACCACAGTACGCAGCCTGCCGACGTTCCATATGGTCAGCACCGCCGGTGACAATCTCGCGCATCAATCGCGCCTTGGCATTAGCTAGATCCTGTTTGGAATCGACGAGATGCTGGTAGTGGGCGATAGCCATCTGCGTTTTTATGCTGGGATCGGCTTCCAGGTCGTACTCCGCAAAAAGTTCTTGAGCCCAAGGCAGGTTATTGCGGTGATCGCACAAGAAAGCCACTATCGTCTCTCGAAGGTGAGCCGGAAGCGGAGTCAAAGCGGCTATTACGCCAGACCTTAGACTGGGGTCCCCCCCGAAGAATTCAGCAACACTGGCGAGACTGCCTTCCCGCATGGTGAGCTGTTTCCTCGCAAGCTTCCTAACCTGGTCGCAGTCAGAGAAATGAGCGAAGAGAATATCTTTGGTTCTTGAATCCCAGAGGGTTTCTCTCTCCGTGAACGGCATCGCTGCGTCCACGATTTCATCGCGATTGGGGCTATTGCCTAGTAGGGCGAGGCCGAGCAATACGTGGTCGGACCGGTGGCATCCAGGATCTCGCAACAGAGACATCAGTCGTTCTTGACACAGGTCTAGATCCTCGATGATGCGCGGCAGTAGGTAGCCGATTTCAGCCCCTCGGTTAGAGTTCGCAAGCTCGATCAACGCCGTCGAGACCTCGGAATCGCTCATGCCCCAATGGTCCAAGAGTGCTTCGGCACACCAGAACGGATGAGAGTTTTTAAGCCCCTCCATGAGCCTCTGCTTCCCGACGTCGGTCCAGCCGATACGAGCAAACATGGAGACTTCGCGGGTCATTACAGAATCGTTTGCCGCAAGCCATTCATCGACTGCTTCAATAATCTCAGGGATTCCCTTTAGACGTTCATACAGCCAACCGCCGTATTGAATCCAAAGATAATCTTTTTTCTTTTCGCGGATGAGTGAACCAATCGCTTTCAATGCGTCTTCATCGCCTATAAATCCTTGAGCGAGGGCGATGAGAGCGATCTCCTGGTCCATCTGTTCGTCATCCGGCCAAACATTGTGAAATGCTTCGATCGCCTTTCTCTTGATCAGAGGATCGCCCGGCCACCCCTTCAAAAGAATGTCGGCAAGTGATCCGCCGTACAGAAGACGCATGCCTCCACGCCTTTCCGCCCAAGAGAGGATTTGATCGCGATCGTCGACCGTTTGGCTGCCGGCCCTGATTTTGCTCTGAATCGCTATCATTCGAAGATCCATGCTGGGGGACTTCTCGATCTCCGCAACGATGCGAGGCCACTCTGGATGATCGGGCGAACCGGTCAACAATGCATTGAGCGCGGCGATCTCGGTTTGAACCGAATAGGGCGATCGAAGCAGTGCGACCAAACGGTCGGCGACCTGAGGGTTGGTCGGAACAAGGGCGGCAAGCGCCTGTCCGGCTTGAACGTTGATGTAGTCGTCCTCGTCGATCAGTAGTCGGAACAAGCAGTCGATGACGTCGGGTGATTGCGAACCACGGACCAACGCCATCACCGCAGGGTTGCGCCATGTCCTGCCGGGTATCCATGCCCGAATGCGTGATTGGATCATGTCTTTGACGCGAGGCGAGAATAGGCCGACCAACAATGATTTGAGCAATCGCTCGCGAAGACGTTTCCAAGGACCTTGTTCGATTTCCTCAATCACTTCGGTGCAGAGCTTGCGAGCGAGGGAGACCGCGCACTGAAAATCACCGACCGCGATCTCACACAATATCGGTAAAGCAACAAATCGATCCGAGACAGATTGCGCGTTATTACGAATCACTTCAACGAATTCGGTGACTTCTTCCGGCCGTTTGTTGAGGTGAACCAATGAGAGCAGGACCTCCTGCCAGAGAGGTTCGGCACAGTGCTGTTTCACAAAGTTCGACTGAAACACGAACGGTTGCCGCGCGAGATGTTCTGCTGCGAGGTATTCCTGAAAGGACTTGTGCAGAAAGCCAAGCTCTTGAGGCCCGCGCTCTACCAGAAGACCCAGAGACTGTTCGCCGAACGTCAACAGACTGCGCGCTTGTTTCCGAGACTCTGCAAATCCAAGACCAAATCCAAGCACTTCGTCACGTAGGAAGTGACCGATCGTTTCCTCCGCATGCTTCCTGTCGATCAACCCTTCCGGACGGTCTGACTGGAGGTGAAAGGCCAGATGAGCAAAGACGACGCGCGCGTCTTCCGGCGTCAGATCCGAGCTCTCGTCGTTGGTCATTGCGGCCAGCCGTCGCGCGATGGGATGGACCGAAATCAGATGCTCGACGAGCCGACCATAGGCGCGATAGCGACTATTAGGGAGAGGAATGCTTGAGCTTTTCAGGTAAAGCAACAAAGCCAAAAGTAGGGGTGTTTTCGCAAGTTCACCTAAGTCGGCAGATGATCGCATTTCTGCCATGAAGCTTGCGACCACGGAGACGACCCGGTGGTTCTCCGCGTCGGAGAGCGCGTCTCCCGTCAGCATCTCTCGCTGTTGCGTATACCAATGGGTTGCATACTGCTCCTGCTGCCTCTTAGTCAGCTCAGCCAAAGACGATGCTGGCCAGCCGGTACGATGGACCGCGAGTCGGTCGTATCCCGCAGGACGTGCCGTTGTGATGACACGACAGTTCCGGAGTTCCGAGAAAACCTTCAGTTGCGCGAGTCCGGTTCGGGCGGAGTCTTCGTTGCGATACTCATCGAGCCCGTCGACTAAGAGAAGCAGGCGCTCATCAGCAAGAGCCTGTTCGAATAGAGGCCACAGGCGATCCTCTGTCCAGAGCCGTAACCAGGAGCGAATAATATCCGGAATCCCAATGACATCGGTGGAATCAGCAATCTTCGCCGTCCAAAATGGAAAGGAGATCCATACTGGCAAATAGGTATCGTGAAATGCGGAGGGCTGAGTAAGAGTCGGGTTTTCGCTCAAACTGTCGAGCGCGATAAATCGTAAGGTCGTGCTCTTGCCGAGTCCTGGTCCACCTAGGAGCACGCGACATGGTTGCTCCGAGAGCCAGTCCCTTAGACTACGTCTCTGCTTCAAAATATCGACAATTGGGTTTGCTGTAGGTGTCGGGGGTACTTTCCAATTCGAATCCTTGCGAGACGACTCTTGCGGAGCATCTGTCTTGGTTGAGAGACTTTCGACTCTGTCCTCATAGACGTCGGGCAAAACATAGCGATCACGCAATGCAACGGGTACCTTATTGCCGAGATCCATGCTAAAGCCTGGATCGTGGGCAGCAAACACTCGTGTGTAAAGAGTGCGAAGCTTGATTCGCATATCGGCGACATCCGGGCCGGTAGTCCGGTTCTTTAGCCGTTCCATTTGTCCGGCTGGACAAAAGGCCGTTGCCCAACTGCGTCCAAAAAAGTCATCTACGATGTCTGGTTCGTTTTTGAGAAGTTGCTCCAGTTCGGAAGCATCCCAAATCTCCAGTCCGATGCCCATTTCTCGAAGTCGTTCCCGTTGGGCTTCAATTTTCTCCGCGAACTTAGTGGAGTCAAGTCGAAATGTGGTGCATAGTGTGAAGTTGGTAGCGGATGCCGCCCACTGACCTTTGAGAAAGAGATCAACCGCCGAAACCAAATCCGACGGACCGAACTGCTTCACGCGCTTGCACTGAAGCACGCGGTGTTTACCTGATACGCGATCTACCGAATAAACGTCGATGCCTTCTTGCTCTTGTCCCCGCGTCCCATAAATGCGGCACGTCTCCAACTCCGCATTTGTTCGCTCGAGTCTCAAGCAAAGACGTTCAAAATTTTCCCAAGTCAGGCCGCCCATCGGAAGTACCTGTAACTGGGAAATGGCAGGAAGCTCCGCCGGAAAGTCCGTGGGATGGGCGAGGAGGTGTGCCGGAATGGAAGAAGGAGGTACCGAGGTCATGTCTTGTTTAGTCACTTCCATAGCTGCATTAATCGAACGCGGAAGTCGTGTGTCACGTCAAGGTCAAGGAGTGATCTCCCTTTCATTTTAGGCTTGCCTTGCCCAGGAATTGCGCTTATCAACCACTCTCAGGAGCTGGAATAACGCCGTAAATCTGCTCTTTGATCCGAGCACTACCGTCGAGGACGGACAAATGTTCTCCAACGAGCAAAGAATCGGGAAGGATATCGAGACAGAAGCCCTCTTTATGAGCAGCGCTTGGAACCTTCAATGCCGAGATGCGTCCGCTGAAAGAACATGCTGACCCCAGGGCTTGAGTCGGGGTTTCGTCACCGCGTGCATTCACAATGAACCGCGATGGGTTAAGGCTCACGAGTTCTTCGTAGGTCGTTCCAAGTTCGCCATAGAAGCTGTCGTTGGTCAGATCAAGGACGCGAGCGAGGTCGCAACGAAGAGAGAGGACCAAGTCGGGATTGCGCGGTGCGCCGCGCAACTGCCCGTCCGCAGTAGTGAACAGTGCCTCTACTTCGAGCATCGCGGTCAACTGGCTGTCCGCGCAGTAGAGAACCGGGAATGTGTTGGGGGCGTTGTAACGTCCACCGGCACGGATCGAACCAATCGTCGAGAGAGGAGAGTAAAGCCAGCGTTCGGCAATGACACGGTATACGAAACCGACAAAGGGCTCGATCGGGGCGTGCTCCAATGCGCGAACGAGTCTGTCGGGAGGATACAAGCGAGAAGTTCCTAGACGGTTTGGCGAACGCTCATGGCTTCGACCAAGGCTTCAAGAGGCTTGAGATTACCCTTCTCGATGAACTCGATGGGGGCCTGAAGTTCCAAGTGCCGGTTCGGTGCGTTCAGGAAAATGCGGGCATGTTTCTTGTTGCCGGCATAAAGATCGACGAGGGCTACCCAGATGCGGTAAACGCGGCGAAGCTCTGGCTGCAGACTGCTTGCGTCGGGATGCTTGCGAACGCTTGGGGCCTTCTTGCCGATGGCCTCGGCAATTGTTGAGACAGGCAGTTGAATTTCGCTCGCGATGCGCGACGCATCAAGTCGTCCTGACTGTGGATTGAAGAGAGCGGGATCGGCACTCGCGAACGTAGAAGTCGCCAACATTGTAGGTCACCTCTACATGCAGTATAGAGTCCCGTTGAGATATCGTCAAAGTATCGCCAACGTGAGTCTCGCCGGGTTAGAAACCAAAGATCGTTGGGTTTTCAACCCGGTTTCGACCCGGAGCAAAAAATCGCTCTATGTCTTTTCAACGACTTACAGCTACATAAGGCTCCCGATCGGGCCTTGCAACTCGTTGAAACTACGTTTACACTCTCACTCATAACCCAAAGGTCGTAGGTTCAAATCCTACCCCCGCAACCAAAGAATCAATCACTTAGAGACTTCGATTTCCCAAACAAGACCCCATTATCCCCCAATCGGAAATGGCTCCTCCTGAACAGTCCTTCTTCATTGAAGGACTGTGGCGTTTAAGTCCCCCTTTCTCGTATCCAGCGTTTCGCCAAACACCAACCCTACGACTTGGCTATTGGCTTTGCGCTTCGAGTCTGTCATCGCTCTTCCGTAGACATTCATCGTCGTCTGGATAGAGGCGTGACGCATCAACTCCTGTTGCACGTTCATGGGAGCACCGGTCTCGTCCAGCCAAGAACGGTAGGTGTGGCGGAACGTATGCCACCCGATGCCGTCCGGCAGGCCGATGAGTTCGGCAACCCGGTGGAGTTGATGCTTCTTGAGGCTTTCCTAGTGGAAGGGCTTTCCGGTCTGCGGATTGGCGAAGACCCAATCTCCATCCTTGGAATAGGTACTGAAGCTCCGCCACCGAAGCAGCAGTTCTTCAAGACGCAGGTCTAACGGAACGTAGTCCTTCGAGTATTCCGTCTTCGCCGCATCGATCCGTCCACCGACGGAACTGCGCTGAACCATGAAGGTGTGTGCTTCGAAATCGAAGTCACCCCACCGCAGGCCCAGGATTTCGCTGATGCGAAGTCCCGTACACTGCGCCACCATCACCATCGTGCGGTAAGGCTCCGCGAGATGTTTCAGCATCTCGAAGAACTGAGCCACTTCGAGGATTTGAGGCCGTTTCAGTCGCTTGCTTGCATTCTTGACGCGCACCAAAGCAACGGGATTTTTGCCGATCTCGATTACTCCCCATCGTTCAGCGCACTTCATAACCAGGTGCATCAAGCTTCGGATGTGGACCTTCGACTTGGGTGCCAGCGGCAGATCGCGCAGCCACTGCTCCATCGCCATCGGTTTCAGCTTGTTTACGGGTTGATCGCCCCAGCGCGGTCGAATGTTTTTCCGAATGTTCGACAGATGCGAACTCCGGGTGGAGTGTCGCTCTGGCACTCATGCTCGATATATCTATCGAGCAGAGCCCCGAACGTCGGAAATATCATCTCTTCGCGTGGAGCTTCATCGTTGAGCCGCATGAGAAGTGCTTGCGTTGCCTTCCGTGCATCGTCCTCGGTTCGGTACAGAGCTTGTTCCCCAAGGATCACGCTCTGTCTGATCCGCTTGCCTTCCGGGTCGGTCTCGTAATAACGAAACTCCCACACGGCAGAACCTCGCTCGCGCTTCCGTAGCCGCAGACTGCCATATTGAAACCGTGTCCGAACAAACATGGAATACCTCCTGTTAGTTGCGGGCACGAGTGGTACTTAAAGCGTACCGCTCGGCAGTGTCGGAGTCGAGTGTGGAAACGAAGCCATCATTCCGGCCCTCAAGGTCTGAAAGATGAAATCGCCAGAGCTTGCAGACACGGTACCCGATGACGCGACCGTGTCGGGCCAGACGTTGAAGAGTCTTAGGGTGAATGCGAAGGATAGCGGCGGCTTGATCGCTATCCAGGAACGGCTCCGTTGAAAACTTGAAATCGGACATGGCTCGTACGCCTCCTGAACACACGATCAAACTGTGCAGAAGATTTGTCCAGATGCTCACGAAGCACTTTAGGCAGAGGTCTTTCGGACTCTAAGTCCCTTCTTGTCGCTACAGTGTCTTTTAAGGAATTCTTAGGAATTTTAGGGACGCGATTCTCCTGTGGACAACTAGCAAAAAATAGTTCGGGAGCATTCCGATTAGGCCAAAGTACACCTGCTACCTTCGGGAGAGATGAGGCAAAACCCTTGGCTACGTTTTGAACTGGATGCCCCTTATGTTCTGGGCGAGGACAAATCGAGTGTGCGTCGGTATAACGAACTCGTCCCTGCCCAAAATAGAAAGATCATTGAACGAACGATACCCGAGCCATTTATCGGAAACCCTGACTCAGCACGTATCCTCTTGCTAAGTCTCAATCCCGGTCATTCGCCAAAAGACTTCATATGGCACGAACGGCAGGATTTCAGACAGTCAATGCTTCGCAACCTCAAGCATGAGACGCAGGCATTCCCGTTTTACCCATTGAATCCAAAGTTCAATGAAAGTGGTGCTGGAGAGTGGTGGCGGAAAAAGACTTATAAACTACAGGCCGCCGCAGGCATCAGCGACGAAAGTTTTGCTGAAAGACTCTTCGTAATCGAATGGTTTCCGTATCACACAGAGAAATCGCCCCACAGAACACGCCATCTGTGCGGACCAGAGGGAGTTCTTTGTGAATCCCAGCGTTACTCCTTCGAACTCGCACAGGATTTCATGAACAGGAACATTCCTGTGCTCCTGATGCGTTCCAGAAAGGAGTGGGCCGCGGTGGACACTCGATTTACTAATGCCCCTTCTCTCATAAATCCACAATGCGCTTCGATCAGCCCTGGGAATGTTAATGCGAGTGTCTTCGAGAAACTCGTGACAGCGCTGCAAAGCTAGCCTATTTCCCGTAGGTGGAAACAGGGTACAGCGCTGGGAACCAGCGTTCGACAACCGCCAACGGGAATCCAAGTCTCAGCCGTGCAACATGGCTTGGAGAAACGAGCAGCCCCGCATCCAGCAGCTTCGATACGACCGTCCGCGCCATCCGCTCCTTGTATCCCGTAAGCGAAGGAGCCAGCCCGCGCTCTAACTCACCGGCAAGCAGAGCCTCACGCAGTAACGGAAAGCTGCCCTTGGGGAGACGGCCCGCGCGCGTCTCGTCTTCGACATAGATTTCCATGCGACGAAGCAACTCAGAAGGCTGAAGGATCGTGCTCATGTACGAAACCTGATCGTTCGAGACACGCAGGAAGAATTCGCAAAAGCGATCAAGAGCCGCCTGCGAAAGATTCCCACGTCCGTCCAGATCGCCACGACGCGAAGCATCCGCCGCCATCAGCAAGGATTTGTAATCGTCCACATTTCGCGCAAGACCCCGCGCCACAGACCAGAGGCTATTGCCAACGCCGAGGCGACGCAGCAGAGCGTGCGACATCAATCGCGCAACGCGACCGTTGCCGTCGTAAAAAGGATGTATCCAGAGGAAGCGATGATGTGCAGCCGCTACGGCGGTCACCTGTCGCACCTTGGATAGACTCTGTGGACTGTAGACCTGCTCGAAACGCTTAAGAAACCCAGGGAGCGCGGCAGCAGGTGGCGGCAGGTGCAGACCGACAACGACTTCCCCGTCGCGTAGCGCCCCAGGCGTAAGCCGTATGCGGCGCTTTGTCTCGGGATCTTCCACCCATAGCAGCTCATCCGGCAGACGACGGCAGAACTCGCGGTGCAGCCAGATGGCGTATGCAGATGAAGCCGGAAAGTCTTTCGGATCGTCGCCTTCGTCGATTGCCTTCTGGACTTCGATGTGCGCGACCGCTTCGAGCTGCAAGGCTCTCTTGCGAGGTTCGGTCGAGTAGTCTTTATGCAATGCGCGGTCGATATCACGCGGATGCGTGTCGTGACCCTCGATGAGGTTTGAGTAGTAGCAGTTCATCGAACGAACCAGGTTGCCTACTGACTCAGTAACGATGGGATGAATCTGACCTGCGAGTGCATTGGAGCTGGAGATGAGGTCGAAAGCAATATCTTCCAGTACTCTACCTCCGTCCGATGGAAGCATTGGCTCCATCCAGGAAGGTGTCGGCATAGGCGCTTTTTTTGCCGGTTTCATATCCATCACAAAGCATACACCTGTAACAATTTAGACGGTACATTGCGGATTATATTGCCGGTATTAGTGCCGGTTGGCAGGAGCAAATTCCGCGCATGAACTGGGCTAAAATCCCAATCCTAGTGCTCCAAATGCTTCTGCGCGTAACCAGCTCCGCCCGTCGTCGCTCGAATCGTCAACATAAGGCGACGCTACGGCTGTTCGAAATTGCAATGCAAGCTCGGTCGATTGTCTGGGCGATGCTCCACATTAGGCCTGACCGCTGGGCTGGGCGTCTCCAATTTCGGCAACTATTTAAAGATATGGCGCTATCTTTGAATAACGCGGTTCGCTATTAAGCCTTCGCGTATCGGGTGAAAGCTCTGCGGCGGACGGTACGGCCTTTGGTATGAGCATCTTGGGCCTCTTATTCCTGGGAGGAATAACGGAAGTCGCAATAGTCATTGGACAAAATCCTTAGGCTTCGAAGAAGCTAAAGGTGAGGGATTTTGAACGAATGGCCCCTCCCACCAAGGGAGATACACAATGGACTTCGCAAAGAAACCACCAGCTCGGGTCTCGGCAACCAGTGATCCACGTTTTGAGCCGCTGATCGACACAGAACAAGCCGCAGCGCTTCTGAGGATTCACCCCAAGACCCTGCAGCGCATGGCGCGAAGAGGAGAAGTCAGAGGCTACCAGCTTGGAAAGCTCTGGCGGTTCCGTGCCTCCGATCTCGTCAAATCTGTTTCGGTCGAAGCCGCGTCCTAGACTTCCGGGCGATTGGGCTGACCGTTCATTGATGGTTTGGGCGCGAAGGAATTGACCTGCAAGCTGACGAACCCAACAGCATAAACGCTGATGACTTCTTGAGGCATAGAGCATCCGAGGCAACTCCCGGCATAGCCTTTCAGGGCGACGGGCCTTTTGATGACGCATGTCAGGCCAGGGGAATTGTCTCGGCACTGCTGAGACAACCGCACTGCACCATCTTTTGCCAGCAGTCGCTTATCCTGTAGGGAGACCCGCAGAAAAGGTATCCCCAGAATGTTCGAACAGGCTTTTAAGAAGATCGATGACATCCTCCGCAAGGACGCAGGTGTTTCGTCCGAACTTGATTACATCGAACAGACCTCATGGCTTTTGTTCCTCAAATACCTCGATGCGCTCGAACAAGACCGGGCGCAGATCGCCGAGCTGCACGGCCAGCCTCATACCTTCTTGCTAGAGAAGCCATACCGCTGGCATTCATGGGCTACGCCGCTTACCGCCAGCGGCGGCCTTGACCACAACCGCGCCCTCATCGGAGACGACCTCCGCGACTTCGTTGACCAGCGGCTCTTCCCCTATTTGAAGGGTTTCAAACAGCGGGCGGACCGTCCCGACACCATCGAGTACAAGATTGGTGAGATCTTCGGCGAACTCAAAAACAAGTTCCAGTCCGGCTACAACCTCCGCGAAGTCATCGAGCTGGTCGATACCCTCCGCTTCAACTCGCAGACTGAGAAGCATGAACTCTCCGACCTCTACGAGGCCAAGATTCGCTCTATGGGCAACGCCGGAAGGAACGGCGGCGAGTATTACACGCCCCGCCCGCTCATCCGCGCCATGCTCGCCGTGGTCAAGCCACGAATCGGCGAGACGATCTACGACGGGGCTCTCGGCTCCGCAGGTTTCCTTTGCGAATCAATTGAGCGGCTCAATCGGGAGGCAAAAAACGTCGCCAACCGCAAGAAGCTCCAGACCAGCACCTTTTACGGCCAGGAGAAGAAGCCCCTTGCCTATGTAATCGGGTTGATGAACATGATCCTCCACGGCATCGAAGCTCCCAACATCATCCATACGAATACGCTGGAGTTGAACAATAACGACATCCACGAGAAGGATCGGCACGATGTCATCCTCGCGAACCCGCCCTTCGGAGGTCGCGAGCGCACCGAAGTTCAGCAGAACTTCCCCCTCAAAACATCTGAGACTGCGTTTCTCTTCCTTCAGCATTTCATCCGCAAGCTCCGTGCCGGTGGACGCGCGGGCATCGTCATCAAGAACACGTTCCTCTCGAACACGGATAACGCGAGCGTCTCGCTTCGCAAGCTTCTCCTGGAATCGTGCGACCTGCACACAATCCTCGACTGCCCCGGCGGTACCTTCCAGGGCGCGGGTGTGAAGACGGTCGTGCTGTTCTTCACCAAAGGATCTGCAACGCGCAAGGTTTGGTTCTACCAAGTGAACCCCGGCCGCAATCTCGGCAAAACGAATCCGTTGAATGATGCCGATCTGGCCGACTTCAACTCGCAACAGGCGACATTCGCTGACTCGGCTCAGTCATGGTCGATTGATGTAAGCGGCATCGATAAAAAGACCTTCGACCTCTCCGTCAAGAACCCGAACGGCAATGATGAGATCGTCCATCGCTCCCCGCAAGAGATACTGGACGAGATCGCCGCCCTCGACCTCGAAAGTGCCGAAATCCTCCAGGGCATCCGAGGTCTGCTATGAGCAAACTCAAAAAGCCAGTTCCGCTCTATGAGGACATCCGGGCTTTGGTTCTGTCGGCCCGCCAGACCGTCGCCCGTGGCGTTGACTTGCTCCAGGTTCACCTCAATTATGAGATTGGCCGTCGCATCGTCGAGCAGGAGCAGCATGGGGAAAACCGTGCCGAATATGGCAAAGAGATCATTGCCGACTTGGCGGCAAAACTGACGGAGGAGTTTGGCAGTGGGTTCTCCACCAGCAATCTCGCATCCATGCGCAGGTTCTATGTCACCTATGCCGACCGCATCCCGCCAATTTTCCAGACAGTGTCTGGAAAATTCAAGAAAGCCCTTGCTCCCAAAACTGCGTCCGGGGCATTGACGCAAGAAGCAATTCTCCAGACACTGTCTGGAAAATCGTTCGCCTCCTCAATTCGCCAGACACTGTCTGGTGAACCGTCCAAAACGACCGCCCAAGAGCCTCCCTTCACCCTCAGTTGGTCGCACTACGTCTTCCTGATCGGACTGAAAGAGGCCGAGCGCAGCTTTTATGAGATTGAGGCTGCTCAACAAGGATGGACTCTGCGGGAGTTGAAGCGCCAGTTCAATGCCGGACTCTATGAGCGCCTTGCTCTGAGCCGGGACAAGGATTCCATCCGGGAGCTTGCACGCAAGGGCCAGCATGTCGCGAAGCCGCAAGACCTGCTCAAAGAGCCCTACGTTCTGGAGTTCCTTGGCCTACAGGAAAAAGCCAGCTACTCAGAGTCCGAGCTGGAATCAGCCATCGTCACCCACATCGAGAACTTCCTGCTGGAACTCGGCAAAGGCTTCCTCTTTGAGGCGCGGCAGAAGCGCTTCACCTTCGATGAAGAGCACTTCTTCGTAGACCTTGTGCTCTATAACCGGCTCCTGCGTTGCTATGTGCTCATCGACCTCAAGATCGGCAAGCTGACCCACCAGGACCTCGGCCAGATGCAGATGTACGTCAACTACTTCGACCGCTTCGTGAAGACAGAAGCGGAGAACCACACCATCGGTATCGTCCTCTGCAAGAAAAAGAACACCGCATTGGTCGAGATCACCCTCCCGAAAGACGCGAACATCCACGCCCGCGAGTACCAACTGTATCTGCCCAGCAAAGAGGAGTTGCAGCGAAAGCTAGAGGAATGGACCGAGAGCAAAGGAATATTCAATGAATAAATTAAAAGCCGTCGTATCAACTGTTCGGCTCGGGGACACCGGTTCGTCGATTTCGACAGGCCCTTTCGGAACCATGTTGCATAAAGCCGACTATGTCGAGGATGGCATCCCTCTCGTTAACCCAATGAACATAGTGGGTGGCGAAATCGTTCCTTCGGCAAGAATGATGGTAAGTGAAGCCACCAAGGTGCGACTTCAGAATTACGTCTTGCGCGAGGGTGATGTTGTCGTCGCGCGCCGAGGCGACCCTGTTCAGTTCTTAGCTGAGGGCTTGCTTAAGATAAACGCTGAATCACTCCGATGTCTCTGAAAACAAGGTCGAGGATTCGGCAATGTGTTCGACCACTGGTCCGGCAATCTTCTGGGCTCTCCCGCCAGGGAGGCGGACCCAGACGGCCCAAAGGGACGATGCGGAGGTATGCTTTAGTGAACCCACGTTGATCGCCTGCTGACTAGCTGTTGCCCCCGTCTAGAGTGAACGGAAGCAGTCGAGGATAGCTGGCTTGTCGATTTCCGGAAGCTGCTGAAGCGTTGCACAACTCCATTGGCATCAGGGGCGAACGGGTGGGGTGAAGAGAGTGACTCCATCACGCATGGGAATTTGCTATTCCTGCTTGGTTTGCGGGACTTGGGGACCCGGCATTGTCTCTGCGGCCGAGTATGAGCAAGGCGGCTCCTGCGATGGAGGCAGCCAGAATGGCTGGTGCGGCAAGCGAGGCGTCTCGATCTCAAAGGCGCTTCTCCGCGAAGGTATCTCCTCTGCATCGAGCTATTCGTCCTGAGCCGCTGGGACATGGCGAAGCACGGTCCTTGGGTTGGCTTGTCTCAATCCGTTATAGTTTCAGAGTGAGACGAATCTTTCAGCTCGGGACCATCCTGCTGTTGCTGACTGTATTCCTCGCGCCTCTATTCGAATTCTTTGATCGTTGGGACTCACCCGGTCTGAACAATGACACGGAGACTTCTGTCTTCTGCCTGATTCTGCTGCTATCCCTCCTACTGGCGGCTTGCACGTCGATTCGGCATCTTGTTTATCAATTTAGCGAAGACTCCGTTCCCCTTGTCTGGCCAGATGAGGTGCCGACGTTTCACCTGGAAGAAGCCTTCACCTACAAGCTGATCATTCCACCCATCTCCGCGCCGCTGCTTATCTGATTCTCCAAAGTGCCTGGCCGAGAGACGAACCGTCTTCTCTCTGGCAGACCGCCTGTGTTTTCGAAGACAGGTATGCGCTTCCCTGCACGTTGGAGTCTCTGATGATTTATAGCTCTGCGCTTCGCTGCGTTGGCACGTTGTGCCTGCTGGCAGCCTTCGTGCCGTTGTCTGCCCAGACTGGGCGCAATGGCACTATCACCGGGGCAGCATTCGCCCCCGATCACACCCCTATTGCTGGAGCGAGCCTAACCCTTACCACTCCGGACGGCATGATTCGAACGTCGGTGACCGCCCCGGATGGCAGCTTTAACTTCCCCGATCTACCCAGCGGGAGCTATACCATCCAGGCGACCGTCAGGAGCTTTGCGCCGCTTTCGCTGACGGCCGTCCCTGTCGCTGTAGGAAGAACCACATCCGTCATCATGCCCTTCGTTCTCGCTTCGCGAAACGAGAGCTTGAGCGTCACGGCGACTCCGCAGACACTGGACACGGCCCAGACATCGTCGGTCGTGAACATAGACCGTGACCGCGTCGAAGAGCTTCCGATTCCAAGCCGGAATTATCTTAGTTTCGTTGCCTTGTCCCCGCAGGCTGCGCCAGCAAACCCGGCTTATGCGGCCAATACCCTCAGTCAATCGAGTGGTGGTTTCGGTTTCGGCGGACTTCGTCCCAGCAGTAATGCCATCCGGCTTGATGGCGTGGGTGACGATGACGAGTATGCCGGCACGAGCCGGACTCAACTCTCCCCCGAGGCCATCAGTGATTTCCAGATCGTGAATCACGGCTTTGCCGCGGAGTCCGGAGGTGCTTCGGGCGGAGCCATCGATGTGCAGACCAGGGCCGGGCTGAACCGGCTTCATGGAGACGCTTTCGTCTTCGTCCAGAACGGCGCGTTGAATGGCAGCCCTCCGCTCGAGTTTTCGCCCTACAAACCGGATGAGAACCGGGTACGCATGGGTCTCTCGATGGGAGGACCGATCGAGCGCGACAGGACGTCTTATTACGTGGCCGCCGAACAGGAGATCGCTCATGGTCAGGACAGCAATGATCTGCGTCCCGCGATCCTTTCTCAGATCAATGCTGCCCTCGCGCAGGCCGGCCCTCTGCAAGGTCTGACTCTACAGGGCGGTTTCTTTTCGACCGGTGATCAGGAGACCGAGGTTTCCGGTCGAGTCGATCGAACCTTGACCGCCAAGCATGCCGCGATGCTTCGCTATGCTTTCACGAACACACGAAATATCAACGACGCCTTCAACACGGACGACCTTTCTGATCGTACTTCCCGAGGTTCCTCCTTTGCTGCAGACAATAGCCTGAATGGGACGCTCACTTCAGCTTTGAGTTCAGCACTTCTCAACAGGTTCAATTTCGAACTTGCGCAGCGAAGGGCGGTCGAACGCACCGGGAGTTCAAACGCTCCAGGCGTTCTGATACCGGGGATCGCCCAGTTCGGAACACCCTATGCGGGCAATAGCCGGCGCTTCGAGACGCATCTGGAGTTTTCCGACGTACTCATCTATCAATGGAGAAAACACCTGTTGCAAGCCGGAGCATCTTTGGACGACGTGCAGTTGCGTTCTCAGGTCCTCGACGGGCAGCGAGGCCTCTTCATCTTTCCAACGCTGACGGCCTTTCTTGCGGGCGCTGCGGACTCCTACACGCGTTCCGTGCTCATGAACCAAGACGTTAACTTCAGGGAAGAACGTATCAGCGGCCACGTCCAGGATCACTGGAGTCCGTCAAGATCCTTTACGCTGGAATATGGTGTTCGATACGACTTCAACCACCTTCCTGCATCTCTTCCACAGCACCCTCTCAACCTGAGTCCACGTCTCGGGGTCGCCTGGAGTCCCTTCCCCTCACTGGTCGTCCGGTCGGGTTTCGGTATCTTCTACGATCGGTTCCTGCTTTCGACCGTGAATAAGCTTCTGGAGCTGGACGGCCAGCACGGGTTCACACAGATTGTGGAAGACAGCGCAGCTGCGACGCTTTACCGTAATGGCGTGCCAGCTATGCTCTCGGCTCCTCCAGGTATCTGGAGCGCGCAGCCCACACTGCACAACCCTTATGCCGAGGTGACGTCCCTGGGTGTAGAACAGGCGCTTCCGCTTCAGACGACTCTCAAAGGCGAGTACCAGTACGTTCATGGGGTTCATCTGGGGCGTACGACCAATGTCAACCTGTTACCCCTAGTTGCACTTACCACGATGAATGCAGCCGGGCTGGGAGTCAGCTCGCCCACTCCACAACAGATTGGAAGCTTCGTCTTTTCTCCAGCGCGGCTTAATCCTGCATATGATGGCATCAACCAGTTTTCTACGTCAGCTGGCTCCTCCTACAGCGGGGCCACCATCACCCTGAATCGCCAGTTCACGGATGATTTTCAGATTCTCGCGGGTTACTGCTTTTCAAAGACCTTCGACGATGCCTCATACGATACCGAGCAGCCGCAGAATCCTTACGTGCTCGGAAATGAGCGAGGCCTGTCACTGCAGGACCAACGTCACAGGCTCACCCTGAGTGGGCTCTGGTTGATCGGTCCGGACCTCAACGATCCTCAGGATGCGGCTGCAAATGCTCATCCGGGACCGTTCATGCGAGCACTGACTGGCTTGGAGTTTGCGCCCATCCTCAGCATTCACAGCGGATTCCGTGCAAACCCGCTTACAGGCCTGGACAGCAACCGCGAGCATATCTATCCATTCGCCGCGCGACCGTCCGGGCTGGCTCGCAACAGCCTGGAAGCGCCGGCGGTCTTCGACGTCGATCTCCGCGTGTTGAAGATGGTGCCGGTGCGCGGCGGACACCTGGACATCGTTGCGGAGTCGTTCAATCTCCTCAACCACAGAAACGTGACACTCCTCAGCAGTTCCTTCGGTTCGGAAACCGCTCCGCAGGTCAGCTTTGCCCGCCCGGTGGGTGCGGCACCGGCGCGTCGTCTCCAGTTTTCCCTAGACTACGAGTTCTGATACCTGTTGGAACGAGGGTGCCGAAACCGACGAGAAGCCACACGAATCGTTGACTACTCGCATCTAAACGTATAAATTCGTATCATTAGGGAGTTCTGGGTCTCCGGCCAATTGGACCCGGAAACACAGTTGCTGCCCATGATCCATCTCCCTGGAGTCGCACGCTTGAATCTCTCTCGCTCGTCTCTCGCGCTTGCCGCGATCGTGGTCGCATCTTCTTCTGCACTCGCGCAAATCTCCGCCAGCCTGCGCGGTCACCTCGCCGACTCTTCAGGCGCATCGATTGCGAACGCGCAGATCACGCTTGTCGAAGTGTCGACAGGAGTCCGTCAGCAGACGACCGCATCTTCTGGAGGCGATTTCCTCTTCTCGCACCTTAATCCGGGTGTTTACTCTGTCGAAGCCATCGCTCCGGGGTTCGAGCACCTCACACGAACCGGCATCACCGCGACCGTTGGTCAAACTGCAAGCGTTGATCTTGTCCTCAGCCTGGGCAATGATCAGCAGATGGTCACGGTCAACGCGGACGCCCCGCTCCTACAGGCCGCGCAGAGCGACATTGAGACCCACATACCCGGTCAGACGGTCGTTGCAATCCCGCTGAACAGCCGGAACTTTATCAACCTGGCGACGCTGGCCCCAGGTGTCTCGCTTCCGCCTGGCACGCTCTTGCCGCGTATCAACGGAGGTCGCCCGCGCACCAACGAATATCTCTACGACGGGATCTCCGCACTGCAGCCCGAACCCGGTCAGGTTGCGTTTTTTCCGATCATCGACGGCATCCAGGAGTTTACCGTCGAGGCAGACAACGTGCCCGCTGAGTTTGGCAGGTTTAACGGCGGCGTCGTAAACGTTGCGACGCGTGCGGGTTCCAATCAGTTTCACGGCAGCCTCTTCGAGTTCTTCCGCAATGAGGACCTGAACGCACGCAACTATTTCGCGTCGGCCGCACGCAAACCCGAATACCGGCGGAATCTTTACGGTGGAACCCTCGGCGGCCCCGCCCTCCACGACCGCCTTTTCTTCTTCGCCGACTATCAGGGCGTAAGGGCCCTCATCGGCAAGCCCATCACATCGACTATTCCCACGCTCAACGAGCGTAAGGGCATTTTCACCGGTGTCTCCAGGATCTATGATCCTTCCACCAGCACCACGGTGGGCGGCAAGATCATCCGCAAGGAGTTCACCAACGACACGATCACGACCGGCTTCGATCCGACCGCGCTTGCCCTGCTCTCACGTTTTCCAACTCCCACCATCTCAGGGGCGGCAAACAACTACACGCGCACGGCGAACGACGCAGATCACCAGAATCAGTTTGACGTTCGCGTGGATGGTGCCTTCCGCTCGCGCGACCGGGTCTTCGCGCGCTACTCGTATTTCTCTGACGTAGAACAGCCGATCACCGCTCTTCCGGACGGCTCAGGTCCGACGGCCAATGCGGTCATCGGTACGGGTAACGTCGCTGGCCTCTCTCATGTACTAGGCCAGCAGGCTGTTTTCGGGGAAACCCACACATTCACTGCACGCCTGCTCAACGACTTCCATCTCGGCTACACGCGTCGCGGCAACAACATCGTCGGCCCCGCTCTGGCCAACACAGCCTCTGCCGCACTCGGCATCCCCGGCATTCCCACGAATGCCGCGTTCAACAATGCGCTGCCACTCTTCACCTTCACCGGCTTCCAGCAACTCGGCCCGGCTGCCAGCACCTTCTCGCAGTATCAGACGGGCGTCTGGCAATTCACCGAGATGGTCAACTACAGCATTGGCAAGCATGCCTTCAAGGCGGGGGCTGACGTTCGCTTCTACCAACTAAATGCCGTCGCGCCTCCGAATCCGACCGGATCTTTCGCCTTTACAACCACTGGAACCGACACTCAGTCCACCACCGCCAGCGGCACCTCAGGCGGCAACGCAATCGCCAGCTTCCTGCTGGGACAGGTCGATACGTTCTCGATCGACCTTCAGACCTCGATTCTTCGCCCCCGCGATCACATCCAGGAATACTTTCTTCAGGACGACTGGCGCGCCACCGACCGCCTCACCTTCAATATCGGAGCGCGCTGGACGCTTCACTCCCCCTCCACCGAAAAGAACAACCAGGGAGCAGTTTTCAATCTCGCCACGCAACAGCTTGACTATGCCGGCGTGAACGGCAATCCAAAGAGCGCCCGCGAGCTTCACTGGGATAACGTTGCACCTCGTCTCGGTCTCACCTACCTGGTCAGTCCGAAGACGGTCGTCCGCTCCGGCTTCGGCATTGTTTTCATCGATCAGTCCGGCATCACCACACCGTTCACGCTGCCGCAGTTCCCTTTCATCCAGAACGTTCAACAGAAGACCGAGGACAGCGTAAACGCTGCATTCAAGCTGGCGGACGGGCCTGCAGTCACACCCATTGCGCGGACACCGAATGCCGGTCTGGGCCAATCCGTCTACACCGCAAATCGTGCAGCGGGGTCGGGCTATGTCGAACAATGGAACCTTGCGGCGCAGCGTCAGATCAGCAACAATCTATCGATTGATATTGCCTATGTCGGCTCTCACATCGTTCATGTCGGGATTCCCGATTCCAACCTGAACCAGCTCACTGCCGCCCAACTCGCAGTCGGACTGACGAATCCCGCAGCCCTCACGGCACAGGTGGCAAATCCCTACTATGGTCAGGTCCCCGCCTCCAGCACCATTGGTGGCAAGACCGTTGCGGCCGCTCAGCTCCTCAAGCCTTATCCCCGTTTTCAGAACATCGCAACCTACCGGAACAACAGCGGCACGGCCAACTTCAACGCCCTTGAAGTGAAGGTAGAAAAACGCTTCACCGAAGGTCTTTATCTGCTCGGCGGATACACGTATTCGAAGCTCATCGATGACGCCTCGTCGGTCTTCTCCTCGACTGTGCTTTCATCACCAAATTCGAGCAGCCTGATCGCTGCCGATACCTTCCGCCCCTATCTCGAACGGGATAGCTCGAATGGTGATATGCCGAACGTCACTTCCATCGCCGCGACATACGACCTGCCGCTCGGCCATGGGCACCGGTTGGCTTCGACTGGTATCGGCAACCTGGTGCTGGGCGGCTGGGCCATCAACGAGATCGCGTCTCTTCAGTCAGGCATGCCAGTGACAGTCACGCAGGCGACCAACAACAATGCCTTCGCGGGCTTCTCACTGCAACGACCCAATGTTGTTGCCAATCCGAAACTGAGACCTGACCTTCGCACCCCAGCGCGATACTTCAACACATCTGCATTCACCACGGCGCCCCAGTTCACTATCGGCAACGCTTCACGCAATCCTGTCCGCGGCCCAGCCTATCGCGACGTTGACCTTGCACTCGTCAAGCACACCCGTCCCACCGAGAAGATCGATGCGGAGTTTCGCACGGAAGTCTTCAACCTCACCAACACTCCCGCCTTTGCTCAACCCAATGGCAGCTTCGGTGCAGCGGCCTTTGGCAGCATCACCAGCACGACTACCGAACAGAGAGTGATCCAGTTCGCTATCCGGCTCAGCCTGTAGCGTCGGCCCTGGTGGTACTTCCGCTCATGGAGAGAAAGTCAACGATCCGTTCTTGCTCGCAGGGGTCGAAGATCTTCACCACGCTTGAGTGATGGACTTCAGAGCGGAAGTCAAATGGGACCGTGGTGACTTGATCTCTGACGGAATCTTTCGCTCGCGGCCCAAGCTTTTTCCTAAACGGCTCAAAAGTACGTAGGATGGCTGACACCGCGAGGAATAAGCAGCTATGAATCTGAGCCGTGCCGCAGTCGCTACCATCGTGGCTTGTTTCCTTGCCATCATCACTCTGCAAATGGCCCTTCTTGCCAACGCAAACTCCTGCACATGGGATGAGGCCGACCATACCTACGCGGCCTACATGCAGTGGAAGGGCGACTTCGGGTTGAACTCGGAACACCCACCCCTTGTGAAGTTCCTCGCAACCATACCCCTGCAGGACATGGCCATTACTCTGCCTCCCATGCTTGATCGGCCCTACCGGCTGCAGGAAGTAAAAGGCGGCAAGGATTTTCTCTTTGGAAACGATGCGAACCGCATCCTCTTCCGTGCGCGCATGGCTGTCTCGGTTCTCACCCTCCTGCTGGCCCTGCTGGTCTTCTTCGCCGCCCGGGAGATGTTCGGCACGGCAGCCGGAATTCTCGCCCTCACTCTTATCTCTTTCGATCCAACGCTGCTCGCGCACTCCGCCCTGGTCACCACGGACGCCGGCCAGGCATGCTTCCTCTTCGGAGCCATTTACGCCTTCTATCGCTACGCCAATTCGCCCAGCCTGGCTTGCCTGGCAGTTACTGGCCTCGTCACCGGTCTGGCGCTTGCGGCGAAACACAGTGCGGTGCTCATCTTCCCGATGCTTCTGGTGCTGATCGCATTCGAGATCCTAAGTAGGCGGGGAGCCTCCGCTGTCGACACAGGCAGCCAGGGCCCGGCAAGCCAACTTGCAAGGGCGTTCCTGGCGATCAGCGCCATCTCCGTCCTTGTTCTCTGGGCGTTTTATGGCTTCCGCTTTGCATCCCGCGAGGCCGGCTTACAACTCAATCCCACCTTTGCAGTCCAGATGTCGCATGTCCCGAGCCCAGCCATGGCGGCGGTCCTGGTGGCTTGCGCCAGGTGGCACCTGCTGCCCGAGTCATACCTCTATGGTTTTGCCCATGTACTCTTCCAGTCCAAGGCCTTCCACAGCTATCTCCTCGGCACCATATACCCTCATCCGGTCTGGTTCTACTTCCCGGTAGCGATGCTGATCAAGTCTTCGCTCACGTTTCTCCTACTGCTCACAATCACGGTATGGGCAATCGCGAGTGGCCGCTTCCGAGAGTCGCGGAAGTTGACCTACCTCTTCGTTCCGGCCGCCATTTATATGATCTTCGCCATGGCGGGCGGCATGAACATCGGCGTGCGGCATGTGCTGCCGATCTACATCTTTCTGAGCGTCGCAATCGCCGGCGCATCGTGCAGACTCATCGAATTGAATCGTCGCTGGCTGTACCCTGTTGCGGCACTGCTCGTCTTCCAGGCGATCTCGGTCGTCCACGCCTATCCCGCATACGTCTCCTATGCGAACGAAGCGTTCGGCGGTCCAGGCAATGTCCACAAGTACCTCAGCGACTCAAACTCGGACTGGGGTCAGCAGCTCAAGTCGGTCAAGACTTACCTCGATCGCCGCGGTATCAAGAACTGCTGGTTCGCTTACTTCGGAGAGGGGGTGGCTGACTACAGCTACTACGGCATCCCCTGTAAGCCGTTGATTACCGCTGACTCGCTCTACTTTGACTCCCCGCACGACGTTCCCCCGAGCATCGATGGTCCCGTACTGATAAGCGCGGGTGTCCTCTCAGGTTTCGAGTTTGGCCCGGGTCCCCTCAACGCCTACGAGCAGTTCAAAGGACTGCGGCCAGTAGACGTCATCGATTCTGGCGTTTTCGTCTACCAGGGCCACTTCGAAGTTCCACTCGCCTCCGCGTTGAGTCACGTGCAGAAATCCGGTCTCCGGCTGACGGCCAACGATCTGCCTGCCGCTCTCGAGGAAGCCCAGGAGGCAGAGTCGCTTGCACCCGATTCTGTCGCCGTCAACCAAGCCCTCGCGCAGGCTCTTGAGGCGAATGGCCGGGGGGCAGACGCTCACGCGTACTACGCGAAGGCGCTAAAGCTCGGGAAGACGACAGAGCCGCTCTTTCAGGCTTCCGCGATCAAGGCTCTTGTAAAGAAGTTAAGCATCCCTTAGAGCAGCAAAAAAGAGAATTGGTCAATCTTTCGACAAGGCGAGCGCACAAGGTTTCATCAGCATTCGCACACTGAGGCATAGCTGGCTTGAGTAAAGCGCTGCTAAGAATTTGCTTGTATTTCCCGTATCGGGAACCTGCTCCCATCTTCCGCTCAACAATGGTTGAGCTTCTTTTTGCTTGGAGGAATGGCTTGGAAACATGTAATAAAGCCCAGTAATTCATGCGATGGTTCTCTTTTCTGCACGAACGACTGACGGGAAGACCGTGGGCGGGGTAGGATGGCGCGCCCTCTTGCCCATCGGAATGCTGGCCGCAAAGTTGTATGTCGTGGTTCTTTTTCGCGTGGGACCTTGAGGATGTTCCAGGGGTTCTACATTGGTATTGTTCCCCTGTCTTCTGACCCGGTTTCTCTTTGTTTTCAGATCGAGAGATCAACTCAGTTGAACCATAGTCTGTCGACTGACCAGGGCCTGCTCACACCTTCTTCGGCCCGTCCCATGATCTAACCAATTCTTCAGGGCCACGCTTTCGACAACGGAAGCATACGCGTGCGAACCTCTGCGCGTGCCTTTCGTTGTGCGGGAAGCAGGGGAGACGACCGCCTGATGCGTCGCGGCTGCCTGATCCGAGGCACTCGCATTTCCGACCACCTGGGTCTCGCGACCCGGCCCCACTCTGCTGCCTGTCGGTAAGCGCCAGCAGACAACTTACGCACAAGGATCCTACTTATGGCACTCACAAAATGCAGGGCAGGTCTGCTGGCGCTTTGCGCTCTGGCGGTGACCGCGACGTCGGGTCTCTCTCTTCAAGCCCAGACTAAAACGGCTACACATATCCTCACGATCGGCAATGCGCGGGAGACGATCGACAGCAAAGGTCGCATCGTGCTGGTAGCGCAGGTCGCAGGAGACCTGCCCGGTATCCTCACCCTTGCACTCAACGTCAGCCCCAGCGGCGTGATTACCAGCGGAGAGTGGGCGCTCAACGTGACGTATACCAAGTTCAGCCCGGCGGTTGCAGGCGGTGACGGCGATCCAGGCGAAGTGCTGATGCATATTGGCTTTGTCAAAGGCACGGTTTCAACAGGAATCGCGAGCGTCGATCACCGCGGACTTGCAACCTCCTTTGCAGGTCTCCACCTGAACGTCACCGGCACCACCGGCAACGTCTCCGGTGCCACGCAGGGCAGCGGTTCTCTCGTCGCTAATAGCCTCGACACTCCCAACGCATCCAGCGGCTCGCTGACCATCAGCTTCTAGAAGAGGACGATCATGATCAAACGAAATTCTCCTGCACTGCGTGCCCTCTTTGTCTGCGTTGCCCTGGTTCTCGCCAGCACCTCTGCGTTTGCGAGCCATCTTCGCGGCACCAGCATCAGCTGGTCTCCCACCTCCACCGCCGGACAGGTACAGTTCACCATCCAGTACTCACAGCGCACCAGCTTCGGTGGATGCAATACGACTCCATGCGCGGTCGGCAGCACTCTGCTGGTGCCACTCAATTTTGGCGATGGACAGACCGGGACCATCACCGCCACGATCAGCTCCATCAACTCCGCCGAAGACTGGTTCTCCTCAACCGGCACTCTTCTCCACACGTATGCCGGTGCCGGCCCTTACACGGCTTCCTACAACGTCTGCTGCCGCGTCAGCACCATCGTCTCCGGCCATGACGTCACCATGCAGATGGAGACGACGGTCAGTCCGCGCGCCGTGCCAGCAAATAACTCCCCGGTCGTCTCCATGCCGGCGATCATCACACTGCCCCTGCAGAATACGACCGGCTTCTTCATCTCCGCCTCCGACCTGAATCACGACACGCTCAGCTATCGCCTGTCCACTTCGAGCGAGATGTATGCGGCGGCGCCGTTCACTTGTGCCGCGCAGCAGCCGCCCGGTCTGTCGGTCAACAGTGCTACGGGCCAGGTCACGTGGGACACTACGCAGATCGTCAATGCGGGTTGCAGCTTTGCAGCGCCCAAGGCAGGCGACCTCTGGACCGTGCAGTTCATGATCGAGGATCACGACGCACTCAACAACGTCAAGTCGAAGGTTCCTCTCGATGTGATTCTTACCTTCGTCACCAGCTCCGAAGCGCCGCCAACTCTGGTCCTTTCCAATCCCGGCCCCATCAACGCCCAGGTAGGCACTCCGATCACCTTCACGGCCACCGGTAACGATGCGGCAGTCAACTCGCGCGTCACGTTGAACGCGACCGGTCTCCCGCTTGGCGCAACCGTCACCAACCTTAACTCGGCTCTTATTCCGCCGGTTTCAAGCGTATTCTCCTGGACTCCCGCTCCCGGCCAGGAGGGCAGCTACGTCATCACGTACACGGCGACCAACGATACGTTCGAACAAGTGATCGCGTCTGTCACCATTTATGTCCAGAACATTCAACCACCAACCCTGACATGCTCCGCAACGCTAACCGGCCAGTATGGGGTTCCGCTTTCGATCGGACTTAAGTTATTCGACCCGCAGGCAGATGCGCTGACCGTAATCTGGACAGTTGACGGTAGCCCGGTGCGGACCGACAACATTCCGGCATCCAACGCGATCTCGATGGACTCACTCAGCGAGACCTTCACCACCCTCGGTGTTCACGATGTATCCGCATCCGCTACAAACACCGACGGCAAGACCAGCGCTTGCGGCACGGCAGTCACCATCACGCAGGCTAACCAGACAATCACGTTCCCCAAGCCAACCGGCACCGGGTACGGATTGCCGAATGTCGTCCTGGGTGCGACCGCAACGTCAGGTCTTCCCGTGTCCTACAGCGCAACCGGCGCATGCACCGTCGTCAACGGAACGGTGCATGTCACGGGTGCGGGTCTGTGCTCACTCACCGCAAACCAGGCCGGCAATGCCAACTACACCGCGGCTGCACCGGTCACGGTAAGCTTCACAACAGCTCCCGCCGCCCTCACGGTGACGGCAAACAATGCCAGTCGCGCATACGGCGCAGCGAATCCCGTCTTCACGGATTCCTTCTTAGGGTTCGTCAATGGCGACACCTCGGCTTCGCTTTCGGGCGCAGCGGCAAACAGCACCACCGCAAGTATCAGCTCGCCCGCAGGCAATTATCCGATCACGGTCACGGCCGGGACGCTGGCATCGGCAAACTATACATTCACGTTCGTAAATGGAACGTTGTCGATCTCCACGCTTGCCCAGACCATCACCTTCAACCCACCCGCCACAACCACCTTTGGCAGTGGCACCATCCTTCTCAGCGCAGTCGGCGGAGCCTCGGGTAACCCGGTCACTTTCTTTGTCTCCGGACCTGCAACCCTCAGCGGCAACATCCTCACCATCACCGGCGCGGGTAATGTCGTCGTCACTGCCAACCAGGCTGGCAACGCGAACTACTCCGCCGCACCGCCGGTCTCGAGGACGATTGTGGTTCTCAAGGCCGCACAGGTCATCAACTTCCCAACCCCGGTTCCGGTTTTCGGCGTCTCCACCATCCCGTTATTGGCGACAGGCGGAGCTTCCGGTAACCCGGTCACCTACACTGTCTCCGGTCCGGCTACACTGAACGGCAACATCCTTACCGTGACCGGTTCTGGCCTGCTGACAGTCACCGCGAACCAGGCTGGCAACGCCAACTATCTGGCTGCCGCACCTGTCTCGCATACCTTCAACTCCACGATCAGCGCAACCGTCGTCCTCAGCGCTGACAGCACTTCCTTCTCGTATCCAAACTCGACCAACCTGCGTGCCTGCGTCCACCTGCTCAAGGGTGCGCTCGCAACCGGCACGGTCAGCTTCTTTGACGGCGGAACCCTGCTCACTACCCAGAAGCTCGGCGGTGACGGATGCGTCGCCTGGTACATCGCGCCAGTCCTCAATGCTGGCTCCCACACCATCACGGCGTTCTATACCGACTCCGTCAACACCAACGTTCCTTCCAAGCCTGTCGTCATTACGGTCAGCCGTGGAACGACCGTGGCAGAGGTCTCCTGCTGGCAGCTGGGTCAATTTGCCTACGGAGCCAACTTCTACTGCGACGCCAATCCTGACTCCGGCCCCAACTCCGGCTACTTCACCTTCAGCCTTGACGGAGGAGCACCCGTCCAGGTCGTCATGAATGCCGGTCAGCACTCGCTCTATACCGTGAGCAGACCGACGGTCGGAGCACACACCATGCTGATCACCTACCCGGCCCAGGGCAACTACAGTGCTTACACTTTGCCGCTCCAGACGTTCAACGTAACCGACGCACCGGTCAACGTGGCGCTGACTCCGTCCACCTGGTACACCACGGTTGGACACGGAATCAGCTTCAACGTGGCTCTCACCTCATGGAGCGCAGGCGTCCCGAGTTCCATCGGTACCGTCTCGTTCTATGACGGGGCCAAGCTGCTCGGCAAGGTTTCTGTGAACGCCAGCGGCCAGGCCAACCTCCCGGCTGTGCTCTTCACAGTCGGAACTCACACCATCACGGCAAACTACTCTGGGAACCCGACCCAGTACGCCGCGGCTTCGAGCACCGTGACGATCCAGATCGGCAACTGAACACCAGCGAACGACTCACCTCTCCCGGCGGCGGCTCAAACCGCCGGGAGTTGCTTTTACGTCACCCTTCCGCGCAATCCTGTAATCTGTCTGCTGTTATCCGCAGGAGAAGACCTGACCTTGGCAACCAAGCGAAACGCCACCGCGAAGAAGACAGCAGCGCCTCGCAGCTACTCCACGCCCGCTCTTGAAAAGGGTCTCGACGTCATCGAGCTGCTGGCCCACCAGCCGGCGGGACTCACCAAGAGTCAGATCGCGCGTGAGCTCAATCGCACCGTATCCGAGATCTTTCGCATGCTTCTCTGCCTGGAGCGCCGCGGCTACATCGCACAAGTTACGGAGGAGCGGTACTCGCTCACGCTAAAGCTTTTCAAGCTCGTGCAGGAGCATCCACCCACCGAGCGGCTCATTGCCGACGCGCTTCCCGTCATGCACCAGCTCGCACATGACACGCTCCAGTCCTGCCACCTCGGGGTGCTCGAGACCAATCGCATCGTCATCCTCGCCCAGGTCAATGCACCCGTCAACCAGGGCTTCTACGTCAAGCTTGGCTCTACCGTCGACCTGCTCGAATCTTCGAGCGGCTACGTCATCCTTTCGCGTCTCGATGAAGCACAACGCGCCCGCGTTCTGGCCTCATGGATAGCAGAGACGGGCAAGACCCTTCCCAAGGACCTCGACAGCCATCTCAAACGCATCCACAAGGCCGGCTTTGAAAAGCGCGCAAGCTATCTGGTACGCGGCATCGTCAATATCAGCTATCCGATCCTCGACGATCGCGGAGCGGCTATCGCGGCTCTCACGGTTCCCTATGTTCAATATGCCGAGGCCAGCAAAAGCTCGGAAGTGATCGCTCAAGCTATCCATAGCGCCGCGACTCAGATCACGCTGGCGATTGGCGGAAGCACCCTGGCCTGATCAGGCCTGGGTTAGCGCGCGATCCAGGTGCGTGTAGCCGCCGTCCACGACAAGCTGCTGCCCAGTCGTGTGGCTTGATTGCGTAGGGGAGAGCAAAAACACCACGGCAGCGGCGATCTCGGCGGGGGTGGTCATTCGCCTGCCCAGCGGGACGCTCTCTTCAATGCGTCGCAATGCTGCCCCGGGGTCCGGACGCGAACTGATCCAACGCTCATACAACGGCGTCATCACCTCGGCAGGGAGCACCGCATTAACACGTACCCCGCAGGGCAGAAGCTCGGCGGCCCATTCGCGTGTCAACGCAAGCTGCGCACCCTTCGCCGCCGCGTAGCCTGAAGTTCCACCCTGCCCGGTCAGCGCCACCTTGGATGCGATGTTGACGATGGCACCACGCGAAGCTTTCAACATGGGCAGTGCGTAGTGCGCCATGCAGTAGTAGTGCAAAAGATTGAGCTTCAGGCTGTCGACGAACCTCTCGGGATTACCGGTCTCGAGCCCGACACTGTCATTTACGCCGGCGTTGTTGACCAGCGCGTCGAGCCTGCCAAACCTGCGCTTGATCTGCTCAACAGCTTTCTCGCACTGCTCAATGTGGTTCAACTCCGCTTCGACCAGTTCGCAAGGCCGACCGGCATCGCGCAGCTCCGCAATCAGAGCCGCAACACCTGCGGTCGGACGGCTGACGACCACCACGTTAGCGCCTTCCTCAAGGCAAAGCCTCGTAATTGCCGCGCCGATTCCCTCGCCGCCACCCGTCACCGCGACCACATGCCCCGCTATTCCCAGATCCACACACCCTCCAGCCTTACCGCAGGTTCAAGAAGCCACCGTCCAGCGGAAAGTCAACGCCGGTCAGAAACGACGCCGCATCCGAGCACAGGTACAAGGCAAGCTGTGCCACCTCGTCCGGTGTCCCCATACGCCCGATCGGCTGCGCCGCTGCAAGCTCCTTCATCTTCTCCGCCTCGTGACCGGGATAGTTCCTGGCCAGGAATCCATCGACAAACGGCGTATGTACCCGCGCCGGCGACACACAGTTGCAGCGAATGCCACGCTTGAGATAATCCTTCGCGACGGAAAGCGTCATCGAAACCACGGCACCCTTGGTCATGGAGTAGGCAAAACGGTCCGATAAGCCCGTGGTCGCCGCAATCGAGGCCATGTTCAGGATGACTCCCTGACCAGCCTCCAGCATGCCAGCCAGCACCGCCTTCATACAAAGGTACGTCCCACGCACGTTCACCGCGAACAGCCGGTCCAGGTCTGCGACCGTCGTCGTCTCCAGGCTGCCGATGTGTGCTATGCCGGCGCAGTTCACCAGCACGTCGACCTTGCCGCCGATCGCTTCGAACGTAGCCGCTACACTCTCTTCGCTTGAAACATCACAGCCGAATCCGGTGCCTGCCGGCACCCCCTCACGTGCGAGTCCGGCAGCAGCTGCGGCCGCACGCTCCTGGTTCAGATCCACCAGCACGACCTCTGCGCCCGCCGCAGCGAACATTCCCGCAACAGCCAGGCCAATCCCACTTGCTGCACCCGTTATCACGCCACGCTTGCCATGCAAATCAAAATTGTTCATCTACTCTCCACCGCCGTCGCTGTCCCAACGGGTTTGTTAGCCGTGCCGATTTTTCAGTATCAACCCGACACATTATTCTTCCATGCAATGCTTGTTTCATTGACGAAAATCTCTTCCGCTCTCTACAATTCAGCCTGTCACAGGTATAACCTTACTCGGAATTTCAGAGGTAGACGGTGCAACAGATCCGCATCACCACCATTCGCGTGCTCGACATCCGGTTTCCAACCTCACGGGAGAGCATCGGCTCGGACGCCGTCAACAAGGACCCCGACTACTCGGCCGCCTACTGCATTCTAGGTACCGATGCAGGGCTCGAAGGCCACGGCCTCACCTTCACCCTCGGCCGCGGCACCGATCTTTGCGTCAGCGCATTGACGTATCTCGCCGAAAAGCTTCGCGGACGCACTCTCGAGAGCATCACCTCCGACCTCAACGGCTTCTACCTTCAGGTCACCGGGGACACCCAGTTCCGTTGGCTTGGCCCGGAAAAAGGTGTCATCCATCTCGCTTGCGCTGCCCTTATCAACGCAGTCTGGGACCTTTATGCGAAAAGCGAGAACAAGCCCGTCTGGCGCCTGCTCGCCGACATGACGCCAGAGCAGATCGTCTCTGCCATCGACTTTCGTTATATCGAAGATGCGCTCTCGCGTGACGAAGCCCTCACCCTCCTCCGCCGCGGCAAATCCAACCAGGCCGAGCGCCTCGCGCAACTTGAGCGCGAAGGCTACCCCGCCTACACCACCTCGGCCGGATGGTTCGGCTTCTCCGACGAGAAGATTCGCTCGCTCTGTCGCCAGGACCTCGCGAAGGGATGGACCCACTTCAAGCTGAAGGTTGGTGGAACGCCTGAAGACGATCTCCGTCGCGCTCGCATCGTCCGCGAAGAAATTGGCTGGACCAACCGCATGATGGTCGACGCCAACCAGAAATGGGGCGTTGAAGAAGCCATCCGCCGGACCCTGCAACTCGCCGAGACAAAGCCCTGGTGGATGGAAGAACCGACCAACCCGGACGACATCCTGGGCCACGCCCGCATCCGCCGCGAGGCCGCGCCCACCCGCATCGCCACCGGCGAGCACTGCCACAACGCCGTCATGTTCAAGCAACTTCTCCAGGCCGGCTCCATCGATGTATGCCAGATCGACAGCTGCCGCGTCGCCGGCATCAATGAGAACCTCGCGATCATCCTCATGGCCGCGAAGTTCGGCACCCCTGTCTGCCCCCATGCGGGCGGCGTCGGACTCTGCGAGTATGTCCAGCACCTCTCCATCTTCGACTTCCTCGCAGTCTCCTGCACCCTCGAAGACCGCGTCATCGAGTACGTCGACCACCTGCACCAGCACTTCCGCCATCCCGTCACCATCCGCAACGGCCGCTACCTCGTCCCTCACGAGCCCGGCTACAGCATCGAGATGCTGCCTGATTCCATTGAGCAATACAGCTTTCCGCAGGGATCGGCCTGGAACGAGTAAGATCACCCGCAAGGAGCACGTACCATGCTGCGCACCGGCATTCTCAATCCGCAACTCAGCTCGCTGCTCGCCCGCGTACGCCACACCAACACGCTCGTCATCGCTGATCGGGGCTTCCCCTTCTGGCCGCAGATCGAGACGATCGACCTCGCGCTCATCGACGACAAGCCGACCGTGCTCGACGTCCTCGAAGCTCTAGCTCCCAACTTCATCATCGGCCACGCATGGATGGCCTCCGAGTTCCGCGAGCACAACGAAGCCCCACTTCTCACGCGCTTCCAGGCGCTCCTCCCATCCCTCGCCTTCGAGCCCCACATCGAACTCAAGCGCCGCGTTCCCCATGCCATCGGCCTCGTTCGGACCGGGGGCACCGCCCAGTACTCCAACCTCATCCTCGAGTCCGCATAACCACGCTATGTCCGAACTTCGCCGTATCGACGCCCACCACCACCTATGGAACTACTCCCCAGCGGAGTACGGCTGGATCGACGAGCGCATGTCCGCCCTGCAGCGCGATTTCACCCCGGGCGATCTCCTCGAAGCCATGCATTCAGCACACGTCGATGGGGCCATCGCAGTGCAGGCCCGCGAGAACCTCGACGAGACCCGCTGGCTCCTGCAATGCGCGCGCACCTCTCCACACATGGTCGGGGTTGTAGGATGGGCGCCACTTGAGGCTGCTGATCTGAACTCAATCCTTGAAGGCGTTCCAGACCCGCTCCTCGTCGGCATGCGCGAAGTCCTGCAAGGCAAACCGCTCCACTTCCTCGATCAGCAGACCCTGGACCCCGGGATTTGTGTGCTTACCCGGCGCAGTCTCACCTACGACCTGCTCGTCCGCGCCGAACAGCTCCCCGAGACCACCCGCTTCGTCGATCGTCATCCTGAGCAGACCTTCATCCTCGATCACGCCGCCAAGCCGCCTATCGCAGCCGCCGAAATGCAGCCCTGGCAGGATCAAATCCACGAACTCTCTCGCCGTCCGAACGTTTTCTGCAAACTCTCCGGCCTGGTCACCGAAGCCGACTGGACTCACTGGAGCCTCGACACACTGCGTCCTTACCTCGACACCTGCGTCGACGCCTTCACCCCTGCACGCCTGCTCGCCGGCTCGGACTGGCCGGTATGTCTGGTCGCCTCAACTTACGCCCGCTGGTGGCAGACCCTCGAAGAGTACCTGCGCCCATTCACAACCCACGAACAGGCGCGCATCTTCGGCCAGAACGCCCTCGCAGCCTATCGAATTTCGGCTTAGCCACGGAGTTTCGCATGAAAGCGCTATCTCGCATCGCACCCGGACGGACCCGCCTTGTGGATGCGGATCACCCGGCTCAAGCGTCCTGCGAACGGCTTCTCCAGGTCGACCTTACGGCATCCCCGGCGGCTTTCGCGGTATTCGCACCTCGTGCCGGCGCGGACGCCTCACTGCCAAGCTCCTCGCGGAGTGGTCCAGCGACGCCTCATAGCTCCAGAAGATTATGATCGACATGCAAAACGAACCGGGCCAGCCAAACCCGCATAAGGATCCCAGATGATCGTTACGCCGTCCACCCCGCGCAGCAACGAACAGGCCGACCTCCACACCGCTCTCCTGCCGCCCGGAGTCCTTGGCACCTTCATCCTCATCACCGGCCTCTTCTTCCTCTGGGGCATCCCCAACAACCTCAACGACGTCCTCATCCGCCAGTTCATGAAGAGCTTCGCCATCTCCCGCTTTCAGGCCGGACTGGTGCAATCCGCCTTCTATCTCGGATATTTTCTGCTCGCCTTCCCGGCCGGCATGCTCATCAAACGCAAGGGATATAAAGTCGGCTTCATCACCGGTCTCGTCCTGTTCGCCTCGGGCTGCTTCCTCTTCCTGCCCGCCGCCAACTCTGGCCAGTACAGCTTCTTCCTCACCGCGCTCTTCGTCGTAGCCAGCGGCCTTGCCTTCCTTGAGACAGCCGCGAATCCCTTCATTGCGCAGCTTGGCCCATCCGCTACCTCCGAACGTCGCCTGAACCTCGCCCAGGCCTTCAATCCCATCGGAGCCATCCTCGGCGTCCTCGTCGGCACCATCTTCATCTTCTCCGGCATCGAGCTCACCCCCGCGCAGGTCGCAGCCATGCAGGCCGCCGGAACTTACAACGCATATCTTCACCGCGAGATCCTCCGCGTCGTTGCCCCCTACCTCGTCCTCGGTGTGCTTGCCCTGGGATGGGCCGTCGCCATCCTGCTCACCCGATTCCCCGCCTTCATTCACTCGCGCGAGCAAAGCGCGGAGGCAAGCCACAACTGGCGCGACCTCCTCCATCAGCGTCACTTCCTCTTCGCCGTCGTCGCCGAGTTCATGTACGTGGGCGCACAGGTCGGCACCTGGAGCTTCTTTATCCAGTACGCGCAGGAGAATGCGCACACAGGGGAGCGTGCCGCGGGCCTCCTGTTGACCTGTACTCTGGGTGCTTTCGGTCTCGGCCGATTCTCCTCTTCTTACCTGATGCAGCGCTTCACGCCACACGCTCTGCTGAGTACCTACGCAACCACCAACGTCTTTCTCCTGCTTGTCGGTATCTTCGCCCGAGGCACCGTCGGCGTGGGGGCCATCCTGCTCACCAGCTTCTTCATGTCCATCATGTTCCCGACCATCTTCGCGATGGGACTCAAGGACCTTGGTCCCAATACCAATACAGGCGGTTCCATTCTTGTCATGTCCATCATCGGCGGAGCGGTGATGACCCCTCTCATGGGCCTCGTCACAGAGCACACTCACAGCATGGCTCTGGGCTATAGCATCCCGCTCGTCGGCTTTATCGTGATTATTGCCTTCGCCCTCTTCATGAAGCGTCACACACGGGAAAGAATGATGCAGTCCACCTTCGAGATCTGAAATCCTGTTTTATACATGCGTTATCCGATTCACACGTGAAACACTGCCACGACAGCTGAAGGAGTTTCCTTGAAAGCAGCCCGCCTGATCGTTCCGCTTCTCTTTTCCCTCCCCGCCGCAGCCGCATTCGCGCAGCTTGAAGGAGATCGCATCGCGGTCTCGACAGCCCACCCCGTTGCTGCCATCCAGGACCATGAATCGAAAGCTCAACGCGACGCGCGCATGGCCTGGTGGCGAGAGGCGCGCTTCGGTATGTTCATCCACTGGGGCCTCTACTCCGAGCCCGCAGGCACCTGGAACGGGAAGCAGATTCCCGGCGTGGGCGAGTGGATCATGAACAACGCCTCCATTCCGGTGGCCGACTACAAGAAGCTCGCCGCCACCTTCAATCCCACCGCCTTCAACGCCCACGACATCGTCGCGCTGGCCAAATCCGCCGGCATGAAGTACATCGTCATCACCGCGAAGCACCACGACGGCTTCGCCATGTTCGATTCGAAAGCCGATCCCTTCAACATCGTCGCCGCCACGCCCTTCCATCGCGACCCCATCCGCGAACTCGCCGACGAGTGTCGCAAACAGGGCATCAAACTCGGCTTCTACTACTCGCAGGATCAGGACTGGACAGCACCCGGGGGAGCCGCCTACAAGACCGGCGACCACGACCTGCCCACCCACCATTGGGATAAAGCCCAGGACGGGGATTTCGCAACCTACCTCCACACCAAAGCCATCCCGCAACTCAGGGAACTCCTCACCAACTATGGCGACTTCCCCGCCGTTATCTGGTTCGACACCCCCACCGACGACATGACACCCGCGCTCGCCGGCGAGATCGTCGCTCTCATGAATCAGCATCCCAATCTCATCTGGAACAACCGGCTCGGCGGCGGCTACATGGGCGACACCGAGACACCCGAGCAGTACATCCCCGCACACGGCTTCCCCGGCCGCGACTGGGAGGCCTGCATGACCATGAACGATACCTGGGGCTACAAGTCCTACGACAACAACTTCAAGAGCACCGAACTCCTGCTCCGCAACCTGATCGACATCGCAAGCAAGGGTGGCAACTACCTGCTCAACATCGGTCCCGACGCGCACGGCAACGTCCCGCCCCCGGAGATAGAACGGCTGCAGCAGGTAGGCCACTGGCTCGCCACCAACGGTCAAGCCATCTACGGCACGCAACCTACCCTCTTCGGCGCGGAGGCGGGCAGCCTCAGCCCCGACGAAAAGGACAAGGACGGCAAGCCCAGGTTCATCACAGCATGGAACTGGCGCTCGACGACCGCTCCCCACAAGATCTACCTTGAGCTGTTCACCTGGCCCGCGGGCACCTTCCACCTCGACAGCGTTCCCCGCCAGGTCACCAGTGCCTATCTCCTCGCCGATCCCGCCCACAAGCCTCTCAAGCTCACCAGAAAGGCAGGCGCACTCGACATTGCCCTCCCGGCCAATGCTCCGGACCCGATCGCGAGCGTCATCGTCCTCAACACCCGCTAGCTTCTACGTAAGCTCTACCTTCGCTTCTCCATCCCAGGTAGCGGAGACCGGCATCGTCTCGGCTCTACGGATGAATGCGCAATACTTCACCGACACCTCCGACAACGCCGGCACCCACCGGTACGTCGGGGTGTCGAACATTTTTCCGCGCTCCACCATCTTCCGTCGCGACTCCACCATCGGCGAAACGCCAAACTCCATCCCCAGCGCAAATCCCTTCTCGTTCCACGGCTTCCACGCTCGTAGGTGGTTCTCCTCCCAGCGTGCCAGCCAGGGAAAGTCATTGCGCCGCCATATGTAACCAAAAGCTATCTTGAACACCGGTGACCAGGCGATGAAGTACGCGTGCTCGCCCTCCTCCATCAGGTGCGCCGTGAAGCCACCCGATTTTGCCTCCGATGTCATCACACTCAAATCGTCCGCACCGCCATCCTTCCGCGGACACAGCGGCCACTCGAACTCCGCTCCAGGCTCCTGCATCCCCAGTCCAGCATTGAAGTCAAGCTCATACACCTTCGCCCGTCGTGATGAAAGCACACACCGGGTGACTCCTTTCTCGAGAAACGGCGCCCCCAAAGTCACATGCTGCGTCCAGCCGATCGGACGATCCGTGCAGGATTGGTTCCACACCCTCTCGGTGATGACAACCACGCCACCCTCGGCTAATCTCACGGCCCTTGCAAAGCTCATCTGGGCTCTTGGGAGTTCGGCCTTCATCACCACCCCACCCTCCGCCTCATCGAACGTGTAAGGAGACATCCCGGCCTCGCCATGGACCGGCATTCCCGCCGCAGCCTCTTCCGCGTCCGGGGCGCCGAACAGGTCCAAACAAAGGCTATGCCCAAGCAGACCAGCCACCAACCCCGACTCCGGTCCATCTCCGTAAACGCTACGATGCTCCGCTGAAAACTCCGATGGCTCCACCGAGGTCCATTCTGGAATCCATAGCGGGCTCACCCCCGAAGCAAGGTGCAGGATTTGCGCGATGTGCCCCCCCTCCACCGTCAATACAAGGCGAATCGCATCGGTCTCAACTTCGACCGCTCTCCTCCCTTCAAACACCACTCGCCTCACGCAAATCCTCTTTTCCTTCAAGCAGATGGCTAAAGTCTCGGGCCTTAAAAGGGATCAGTCAAGAAACATTGCCAGATTGCATAGCGCAGTCGGCAGATCTCAAACACAGCTCCAGCTGCGGCCTTGCGTGGAAGGGCCCAAACCTCGCCTACCCCGTGTCCGCATTCGGATCCATCTCCCAGTCAGACTGCGGAAAGGTTCTCTTGAATCCATGTGTCAAAAAACTACACCCATAACAATCGTTCAAGTCCCCGCCGTCGCCGACGATAAAGCCCTCAGTGCAAACGCCACACTTCTGCACGCAAGCTCTGGTTCTCGAAAGGACTCCATGCAGACCGCAGTCGCCACTCCAGCAGCGCCTCCCGCCCTCCACAATAAACTCACTCGCGCCGGCAAGTACCTCGTCTTTCACCTTGGCCTTGAAGAGTTCGGCACCGAGGTCTTGAAAGTTCGCGAAATCATGGGACTTCAGGACATCACCGGTGTTCCGCAGGTGCCTCCCTACGTCAAGGGAGTGATCAATCTCCGCGGAAAGGTGATCCCCGTAGTCGATCTTCGCCTCAAGTTCGGCCTACCGCCCGAGGAATACACTCCTCGCACCTGCATTGTCGTCGTGCGCATCGAGCAGGAGGGTGAGTTCCTCATGATCGGCATGATCGTCGATGGAGTGGTCGAAGTCCTCTCGCTCACCGAAGCAGACATAGAAGATACCCCCGATTTCGGCACCGGCGTCGTCACCCCCTTCCTCAAAGGAATGGCCAAGATCAAGGGCAAGGTCAAGATCCTTCTCGACATCGACCAGGTACTCAGCACAGGCGAACTGAACGGCCTCGGCGCACTGCTCAACTAGCTCACCCCGAGACACCTTCGAGAAAACCATAGCCATCCGGCAGGAGCCAAAAACGTGTCAGCATTCACCATCGGCAAGAAACTCTACATCGGCATAACAACTCTCGTGCTTCTTACCCTTGCGCTTGGGATCTCGTCCTATGTGACGCTCGCAAGTGTCTCCTCCCGCATAAATGTCATCACCGGCTCAACGGCAAAAAATCAGGCGCTCGCATCGCAGCTCGCCATCGACAACGCAGATATGCTGGCTTCAGTCCGCGGTGAAGAACTGCGTGGATTCATGAAGGACCTAGCCACCGTGGAGAAATACCACACGGCCTTCCTCACCAGCGCCGAAGATATGCAGAGCACATTCGATGCAATCGCGCCACTGCGCAGTACCGAGCAGACCAGGCATGACATGCAGGAGATCCGGGAAACTGTTCCGAAGATCAGCGAGTTCGAAGCTGCACTCTACAAAGAGGCTCTCGCCGGAGACATGGACGCCGCCGTCGCTGCCTACAAGGAACTGCTTCCCATCCAGGTCCACCGGAAAGAACTGATCTTGGACATCCTCCAGATGCAGCAGAAAATCTTTGCCAAGGACGCACAGGAAACAGAGAACGAAATGGGTTCGGCACGCTGGCTTACCGCCGTCCTGCTATGTCTTACTTTTCTCATCAGCATAGGCATCATCTTCAGCGTCCGCCAGATCATCCATCTCCTGCACGGCTCCATTGAAGACCTCTCCTCCGCATCCGAACAGATCGCCTCCGCGGCCGACCAGGTCTCCGCATCCAGCCAGTCTCTCGCCAGCGGCTCTTCGCAGCAGGCCGCCAACATCGAGGAAACCTCAAGCGCAAGTTCCGAGGTCAACTCCATGGCGCAGCGCACGACCGCCAGTTCAAAAGAGACAGCCGAAATCGTTACCCGCTCCCAGCAGAACGTGCTCAATACAAAACAGTCACTGGACGAGATGGTTCTCGCGATGGAAGAGATCAACAGCTCCAGCCAGAAGATCTCGAAGATCATCAAGGTCATCGACGAGATCGCATTTCAGACCAACATCCTTGCGCTCAACGCGGCCGTCGAGGCGGCTCGCGCCGGTGAAGCCGGCATGGGCTTCGCAGTCGTGGCAGACGAGGTACGAAACCTTGCACAGCGTTGCGCACAGGCCGCTAAAGACACCACCGATCTCATTGACGAATCCATCCAGAAGTCGGCTGGAGGCAAGAGCAAGGTCGATCTCGTGGCCGTCGCCATTCGCTCCATCACGGGTGAGTCAGCCACCATCAAGACCCTCATCGATGAGATCTCTCTCGGCAGCATCGAACAGTCGCGGGGAATGGACCAGATCACACAGGCCATTACGCAGATGGAACAGGTCACTCAGACAACCGCAGCCAATGCTGAAGAATCCGCCGCAGCCGCCCAGCAGCTGAAGGCCCAGGCCCAGACCCTTAGAGGTGTAGTAGACCAGCTCAAGAACATGGTCGACGGCGACGGTGGTCACCCGGCTCCGCTTCACAAACTCACTCCCGCTGCTGACTTCTCTCGCTCTAAACGCGTTGCAACCTTCAAGTCAGCCGTCTCGTTTCCAACATCGAAAAAGCCAGCGGCAAATCTTGCTCCCGCGGAAAAGCCGGCATCCTTGAGTCGCGCCAATGCAAACGCCGACTTCCCACTCGACGACGACTTCAAGGAATTCTAAGGCCTGCTTGGCTCCGAACATCGCCCTTAGACACCATGAATATCCACGCTCCCCATCCACTTGCTTCATGCTAGAGGCCCAATGTCCGAGACAGTCGCCCTGACCGATCCATCATCCGCTGCTGCTCCCCTCGATCCATCTGACCAGATCGACGAACTCTCTACCCGTCTCATCCTCGACGGTCCATCGGCTATCACTGCGCAGGACTTACTCGTACTCACTGTGGGTAATGGCAACGCGGCCTTGCGTAGAGCCGCGCAAGAGCTGGTCAACAGCTTCGAACAGAACAAGGGGCTTGATGAGCTCACCTTTACCGAATTCCTCAACCAGGGTCTCAACAAGCTGCGCGGTCTCTTGGGCGAGATCCCGGCCAGCCCTGCCCGCACACCGGAGCCGACAGCACCTGAGCTCCTGTCAACCAGTGCAATCCCGGCATCCCAAGCCTCACCGGCTGAAGACGAAGATCTCATCCAGGAGTTCATCACCGAATCCAACGAGCACCTTGCCAATATCGAAGGGCATATGCTCGCACTCGAAAAAGACAATAAGGATGCCGAGATCCTCAACGCGGTCTTTCGCGCTTTTCACACCATCAAGGGTCTAGCCGGCTTCCTCGAATTCGCATCCATTCAATCCCTCGCCCACGAAGTCGAAACCTTGCTCGACCTTGCACGTAACAGCAAGCTCGAAGTCACTCCAGCAGTCGTTGATGTCATCCTCGAAAGCACCGACATCGTCCGACATGAGCTCGCAGGCATTCAACAACGGCTCGCCGGGAACGTGCCTGACGTCACCGCTGTCAACGACGCCTTGTTACAGCGCATCCGGGATATCTCGCACGGCAACGTTCCGCTCGAGGAGCCAACCCATCCTGCTCTCCTTGAGCCACCTGCAGAAGCTCCGGTTTCGACCCCGGTCGAAGTCCAAAGGGAAGGAGCCACGCCCAAAGCGGTCCACTCTACCCCTGCAGAGAGCAAGGACAAGGCGACACCGGTCGACAAGGCAGCACCCGAACCAGCAGGTCCTGCAGCCCCAGCTCAGCCAGTCGTTGCGAAGGCGCCGCCGCCCAGTGGTGCCAAACCTGCAGACTCCGCATCAGTCCGCATCGATACAGGCAAGCTCGACCAGCTGATGGACCTGGTCGGCGAGATGGTCATCGCACAGACGCTCATCGGTCACAGTCCCGCTCTCACGTCACTGACTGATGCACGCCTGCTCAGCGACCTCACACAACTCGCGCGCATTACCGCAGACGTTCAGCGCATCACGACCGGTATGCGCATGGTGCCGATCGGTCTTCAATTTCAGAAGACCGCGAGAGTGATCCGTGATCTCTCCCGTCGAGCCGGCAAACAGATCGTCCTCGAAACAAGTGGCGAAGACACCGAGGTCGACAAGACCATCGCCGAAGAGCTCTCTGATCCGCTCCTTCACATGGTCCGCAACTCCATCGACCATGGAATAGAGACGCCCACCGAACGTATTGCTGCCGACAAGGATCCTGTCGCGCACATTCGCTTGTCCGCCTATCACCAGTCAGGACAGATCGTCATCTCCATCTCCGATGATGGCCGCGGACTCAATCGCGAACGCATCTTCAATAAGGCTGTAGAGCGTGGTCTCATTCAGCCCGGCGCTCAACTCTCCGATAATGAGATCTTCCTGCTCATCTTCGAAGCCGGCTTCTCCACAGCAGAGAAAGTCACCGACATCTCCGGCCGGGGCGTGGGCATGGATGTGGTACGACGCCATGTCCAGGCTCTTCGCGGACGGATCGATGTCCAGTCGAAGCCCGGCCAGGGGACCACCTTCTTTCTCAAACTACCCCTCACCCTCGCTATCATCGAAGGCCTTGTCGTCGTCGTCGGCGATCAACGCTTCGTGGTTCCCATCTTCTCCGTTAAAGAAATGTTCCGGCCGACCCCGGATATGCTCTCCACGGTGCAGGGCGTCAAAGAGATGGTCATGGTACGAGGTGGTCTGCTGCCCATCATCCGACTTCATCAGCGCTTCAACAAGCAACCACGTACTACCCAGCTCACAGAAGGAACGCTGATTGTAGCTGAAGCCGAGGGACACCAGTTCTGCCTCTTTGTCGACGACCTCATTGGTAAGCAGGAGGTTGTCATCAAGAGCCTGGGTACGAGCTTTCAGCACGTTATAGGAATCGCCGGCTGCGCGATTCTGGGCGACGGCCGCGTCGGCCTCATCCTGGAGATGCATGGCATCTTCAAAGGGAAAACCCTGTGAGCGGCGCAACCTTCGTCCTCGAACCAGCTCCCGTTCTGCGCGCTGGTGAGTTTGAGCAGATCAGCAAACTCGCCTACGAACACTTTGGTGTCGACCTGCGCAATGGCAAGCAGGCACTCGTCGAAGCGCGCATCGGCAAGAAGCTTAGGGAACTCGGTCTCGGCTCATTCCAGGAGTATTTCGATTACGTCAAGGCAGATCACTCCGGCAAGGCACTCACCTCGATGGTCGACGTGCTCACCACCAATCACACCAGCTTCTTCCGCGAGCCACGACACTTTCACTTCATGGTAAACACCATCATCCCCAGCATCATGCACCAATCGCAGGTACATATCTGGAGCGCCGCCTGTTCGAGTGGAGAGGAGCCTTACACCATCGCCATGACGCTTCTAGAAGCCGTGAAGCCAGATCTTACCACGAAGATTCGCATCCGCGCCTCGGACATATCAACCCGCGTTCTCGAGAGAGCGATACGTGGAGTCTACCCCGCCGACCGGTGTAAGGGCATCCTGCCAGAGCTTCAGCAACGCTACATGCTAAAAGGTCGTAACGCTTCAGAGGGCAGCTTCCGCTTCAAGCCTCAGGTTCGCGCAATGATCGATTTCATGCACCTCAACCTCATGGATGAGCTCCCACGGGATTACTCGTGCTCCATCATCTTTTGCCGCAACATCATGATCTACTTCGATCGGCCTACTCAACAGGATCTCGTGAGACGCCTCACGGAGCACCTGGAACCTGGCGGCTATCTCTTCATAGGACACTCCGAAAGTCTCAATTCCATCACTCACACGCTCGACTACGTCGCGCCCGCAACCTACCGCAAACCGACAAGTGGTCGCGGCAACGGGAGATCGGCATGAACACACACGTCATCGGTATCGGAGACTGTAAACTCAGCAAAAACTCCGAGGACACTCTCGTCACCCATGCCCTCGGATCCTGTATCGCGGTGCTTATCCATGATCCGATAGCCAAGGTCGCAGGTCTCCTCCACTTCATGCTTCCGGAGTCCACACTCGATCCCGAGAAAGCCATCGCCAGACCCTATGTATTTGCCGATACCGGGATCCCGAAGCTCTTTCAGAGCGCCTATCAACTCGGCGCTAGTAAGCCCAGGCTGAACGTCCTCGTTGCCGGTGGGGCCCAGATGCTCGACCCAAACGGAACCTTCAACATCGGCAAGCGCAATCACAGCGCCATGCGGAAAATCCTTTGGAAGGCCGGAGTCATCGTGCACCGCGAAGAGGTTGGTGGAACATCCTCACGTACCGTTTCGATCGAAGTGGCCTCCGGACGCGTTCAGTTACGTATGCCAGGTGAGACGCAGCAGACCATCGAAATCAATCCACGCAGTGCATCCCGTCACCAAGCCAGCACAGGAGTCTGAAACATGGCATACAACATTCTGATTGTCGACGATTCTCCCGCAATGCGACGCGTGGTCAAGCGTGTCATCGATCTCTCCGGATTTGAAGTAGGATCTTACTTCGAGGCTGGGGACGGCAAAGAAGCTCTCAACCTACTGCACTCCCAGTGGGTCGACCTCATCGTCACGGACATCAACATGCCCAACGTGGATGGGGAGCAGCTGCTGCTTGCGGTGCGCGCAGATAGCGTGCTCGAAAGCATTCCCGTGCTTGTCGTCTCCACGGATCAGAGTGCCTCGCGCATCGAGGGCATGATGGCACATGGTGCCAACGGCTACATCTCAAAACCCTTCATGCCTGCAGCCCTTAGCGAGCAGATGTCACGCCTTCTCGGAGCCATGCCCAATGAAACCTTCTGATCTCACCGCCTTCATCGCTCCCTCATGCGAGGATGTTCTCGATGCGATGTACTTCACCTCCGTTCTAGATATCACCAGCGCACCGCTGCAGAGTCCCGGCCCAAATGATTACTCCTTTTCGCTTCACTTCAAAGGTGACCTGAAAGGACAATTCGGAGTCAGCTGCCATCCCGACACAGCGCGCACCCTCGCAGCAAACTTCCTGGGCGAAGAAGAAGATGCACTTGCCCCGATCGATACCGCTGAGGTCATCGGCGAGCTCGCGAACATGCTCTGCGGGTCGATCCTGAGCCGAACCGGCTGCAGCAACACCTTCGCACTTTCTCACCCCAAGCCGGAGGTCGAAACCCCCACTCCTCTTGAAGGACCAGATGTGCTTCGTGCGACACTCGACACCGACATCGGCCCCATTCATACCTGGATGATCTTCGATCCATCACCCGCAGAAGATGCTGCCAAAGGAGACGAGTGACCCTTCAGCTCCAACAAAAGATCAAAGTCCTCATCGTCGATGACTCTGCGATCGTGCGCCGAATACTGAGTGACGCCGTGTCTGCACAGCCAGACATGGAGGTGATCGGGACCGCACCCGACCCTTACGTCGCCCGAGACAAAATCCTCGCCCTTAACCCGGACGTGATCACGCTTGATATTGAGATGCCGCGGATGGATGGGCTCACTTTTCTGCGCCGGCTCATGCAGCATCATCCTATCCCGACGATCATCGTAAGCTCGCTCGGTCAGTCCTCCTGTAGCGCCGCTCTTGATGCACTCCGCTTCGGAGCCGTCGACGTTCTTGCGAAACCGAACGGACCATACTCTGTCGGGGAACTCCGCCACTCGATTGCAAGCTGCATTCGAGGAGCAGCCTCTGCTCGCCCGCGCAGTACGATTGACCGGGGAGCCGACGCTGTCGCTGCGCCCTCCGCAGCCTCAGCGCCACAACTCCTGCCCGGTAATTACCACTCCCAGACGATCATCGCCATTGGGGCCTCGACCGGCGGGACCGTTGCGATACAGGATGTTCTTCTGCACTTGCCTGCCGATATGCCAGGTATCGTGATTACACAACACATTCCGGCAGGCTTCTCGCTTTCCTTCGCTGCTCGCCTCAACAAACTGTGTCCTATGGAGGTCCGCGAAGCAGTCGATGGCGATCGCATCGAGAGAGGTCTTGCTCTCGTAGCACCCGGCGATTTCCACCTGGTTGTCAGGCGCTCCGGAGCGCAGTACATCGTTGAACTTGGTAAAGGCCCCCAGGTCTGCTTCCAGCGTCCATCCGTCGACGTCATGTTCGCCTCGGTCGCAAGAGTTGCGGGCAGCCATGCCGTCGGTCTTCTACTCACGGGCATGGGGACAGATGGTGCAAAGGGACTGCTTGCTCTCAAGCATGCAGGAGCCGCAACGATCGCACAGGATGAAGCGAGCTGCGTTGTCTATGGCATGCCAAGAGCCGCAGCAAAACTCGGCGCGGTAGATACAGTTGCATCGCTTCACGACATTCCAGCGGTCCTAACAGGTGTGCTTCGCCATCACCTTCCCGCTGCAAACTCACGCTAACACTTTTTTCAGCCCCACCCAAGGAGTAACAAGTATGAAGGGAACACTGCTCGTAGTTGATGACTCCGCCATGATGCGCAAGGTCGTCGTCCGGACACTGAAGATGGCGGGAATTGAATTTGAAAACGTTCTCGAAGCCGCCGATGGCAGCGAGGCCGTCACAATCCTGCGCGCCAACAAGCCTGACCTCATCATGTGCGACATCAACATGCCCGTCATGAATGGTCTCGAGTTGATCCTCAAAATCAAGGAAGAGTCTCTGGCCCCAGGGGTCCCCATCGTTATGGTCACGACTGAAGGCAGCGAACCCCTCGTGCGTCAGGCCATCATGGCCGGAGCCCGCGGCTTTATTCGCAAGCCCTTTACCCTCG
>CAZZZP010000024.1:0-52838 GCA_964658635.1 Lichenicola sp.
CAATGCGTGATTTCTGCGGGCCCGCTCAAACGGAATGGGATCAGGACGCGAGATCGCCATCGCAGCGTGATCAAGCGCCTCCGCCATCTCTTCATCGGTAGCGCTCAGGTACCCATTCGAATCCAGATTGCCTATGACGAGTTCCGCAGCCACGCGAACCTGATCCGTCAAAGTGAGCGACCCGAGCTGCCACAGCAGGTGATCGGTCAGGGTACTTGGTGCGGATAGGAAATGCTCAAACGAGGGCTTGTCATACTCCTCGAAGTTAGACGCCGTCTTGTATCCGGGGTCGAGGTAGTCCTGAAAATAGCTGCCAAAGTCAATTTCGTCAAACGGGTCCTTCTCTTCACGCTTGGCTTCAGCGGAGGTCTCTTCGGCGGTACGCTCGCGATCGCCTTCGATCCCGGAGCGTTCCTCAAGTGAGGGGCCGGTTTCCTCAAGCTCTTCAAGAACTGGATTCTCGATCATCTCCGAGTTGATCATGTCCTTCAACTCAAGCTTATTCAGCGCAAGCACACTGACCATCTGCACCAGACCAGGTGTCAGGACCTGTCGCTGGGAGACTTTCAGATTGAGTTTGGGCTGCAGGAACACTGGGAAACCTCTTCGTCGAATGCATTTCAGAAACTCTGCAAAGTCAGCCGGCACACATCTAGGCTGCACTCACGGCAAACCTGATGACTTTTTTGTCGCCGTTCGGACCTAAGTCTACATCCTCGAAATAGTTCCTGCAGCCCAGCACCTGTTTGTTATGCTGCGGCTCTCCAAGCCCGTTTCAATCCGAATCTGGCGGATTTAGTCCATCGAAAACTTCTCTCCCAGGTAAACCCGCTTTACCTCTTCATCACGTCCCAAGTCTCTAGGCGTACCCGCGCGGAAGATCCTTCCTTCATTAATAATGTAGGCGCGGTCGGTCACCCTCAGCGTCTCCCTCACATTGTGATCAGTGATCAGGACGCCGATACCTGATGCCTTCAACTGAAAGATGATGAGTTGCAGATCAATTACCGCCTTGGGATCGATTCCCGAGAACGGCTCATCCAGGAGAATAAAGGCCGGCTCGATTGCCAGACACCGCCCAATCTCCACCCGCCGCCGTTCACCACCGCTCAGCGCATATCCCATCGTCCGGCGCACATGCCCAAGGTTCAGTTGCTCGATGAGACGTTCCGTACGCGTCCTGCGCAGCGCGGGCGTCAAATCCTGTGCCTCCAGTACGGCGAGAAAATTCTCCTCCACACTCAGCTTGCGAAACACACTTGGCTCCTGCGGTAAATAGCTGATCCCCTGCTCACGCGCGCGCAGGTACATTGGCAGCCGAGTGATGTCCGTGTCGTCCGCCAGCACCCGTCCGGCATCTGGCCTGACAAGGCCGACGATCATATAGAAGCTGGTGGTCTTGCCCGCTCCATTCGGTCCCAGTAAGCCGACCACCTCACCCTGTGTTATTTCCAGCGAGACCCCGCGCACCACCTCACGTTCGCCGTAAGACTTGCACAGCCCATCCGTCCGCAAAACCCGCATCACTCCTGCTTCACCCTTGTCTCCGAACGGACACGCCCGGCTGCTTTTCCATTCTCACCGCCTAAAACCTGAACGCTATCATCGCCGGATTGGAACCGCAATGCAGCGCCAGTTGTAGAGCCGGCCGCAGCATCCTCCATCCGCGGCGGAGACGTCCTTGTGCCGGTCAGAACATAGGTCGAGTCGGCTGCCGTATAGACCAGCTTTTCACCGGTTCCTTTACACCCTGGCTGTTCGAGCACAACGGACCCTGTCGCCACGAGACGGTCGACCTTGCCGCCCATCAAACCTGGTGGCTCTTTGGACGTTTGCGATGCGTCTCCGGCACTCGCAAGCCAGACGGTCGCCTGCTGCGCAGTCAGCGTGCCACCATGGTCTACCACGCGCATCCCGCCTGTGAACTCAGCGGTGCGTGTGTTGTCGTTGTAGCTCATCTGCCGGCTGGTAACCAGCATCGGGCCACCTGCCTGATCCATGCCACCGCGTGAGGCGCTGGCAATCAGCAAGGCACGTACCGCAGCGGAATCGTTACTGCCCGGCGCGCCCAGGGCAACCACCCGTTTTTCCTTCTGGTAGAAGTCCAGCAGCGGGGCCTCGACTTGAGAACCACCCTGCCAGAGCCGGGCTCGACCATTCGGCTCAGCAAAAAACTCGGTCAGCCCGCTGCCTTTATGCGCAACCGCGCGAGCTGCGAGCACATGCACCGGCTGCTGTTCGGCCTTCGCAGGTGTTTCTGCGGCGGGCTGCTGCAGGTAGGTCGCGCGTACGGCTCCGGTAGCGGTCGCATCTCCGGTCCTACGATTAACATCTAGCCTGTCTGCAAAGATCACACTGGACGCATCCTGCACCTGCACCGCTCCCATCATGTGCAGCAGGTTGGTTTGAGCATCGAAGATCACACCATCGGATTGACCATGCTCCACCTGCCGCCGCCCATCTTTCGCTTGCGCCTCCAGGATGGTTCTCACGTTGCCGTGCTGCTCGGCTCGCATGAGCTGCAAATGTCCATCCGCGTCCGGTTTGAAGTCGACCCTGAGGGAGTCGCCCACACTATGATCCCTGGACTGGAGCACCCCGTTTGCGTCTAGCTGTTCGCGTTCAACCTGGCTGTGTCCCATGCCGTCGAGCCCCGCCGGGATGGTCTTACTACCAGCCGGCGCGAATCTGCCAAAAAGTCTATCAGCACGTACTTCAGTCGAGCTTCGCCCTTTGGAGTCCACGTCCACCAAGCGAAGATGCGCACCGTCCGGTCCAAACGCCTGGGCTCCGCGCACCACAAGCGACTGCGAGCCTCCGCCGCCCAAAGCGATTTCTATCGTTGCCGCATCAATATCCCGTTCGGAGCCCGGACTCTGTTCGCCGAACGCTGCACCGCCTGAGAGCAGGGTGTGCTGGGCGCGCCCAGCATCGTCGAAGGCAACTCGCATTTCAGCCCCGTGCCCTTTGGAGTGCTTCAAGCCTTCATCATTTGCATACCTTACATTGCCGGTAAAAAGGGCGTCTTTCGCCTGTCCGGCTGGTCCGAGAACAAGAATCAGGCGTTTTGAGACGATTTCGCCCTGCAGTCCGCCACTGAGACGCACCCCTCCGTCGGCGTCGACGCGTTCCGGAGTCCCATCCGGCTGAATGTGCACGATCGCATGTTGGGCTTCGGCGCTCCGCGTTTCTTTGTCACTTGGAGAGACATAATGTGCGCTGATCAAGTCAATCGAATTCACGTTCCGGTCCAGTTCCGCCCGCGCGGCTGTCAGCAGCACGGGCTGCCCTTGCCGAAGGCCACTCATTTGCACCGTCGACTGCAAGACAACGACGCCGCTCTTCGCATCGTATGAGGCGCCAACAGCGCTCCCCGCATAACCGTTCGTCCGGAACTGGACTGCTCCCTTGGTTGAAGCGCTCTGAGCTCTCTGGTCAAAGTCCAGGCCGATCGTCTTCACATGCACCATCCTCGACTCGGCATCCTGTGATTCGCTTCCCGGCCTTTGTGACGCCGGCGGAAGAAGATCGATGTAGACCTCGCCGGTTGCGTTCATCTTTTGCAGCTTCTGATCGTACTCAAAATCCGCACCGTGGATGCGATCAGTCGCCTGCCCGCTCGGACCGTAAAGAGTAATCCCAACGTCATGCAATGCAATACGGCCATCCCGTCGCTGCACCTCCTTTGAAGCGTGCACCGTGAACAGAGTCTTGCCCTTGGAACTTTGCGAATAGGTAAAGGAGTTTGACTGCTGCTGTATGTCGACGCCCAAGCGTTTCGGAAGCCCCGTCAGGTAGTTCCTGGTCCTATAGTGGGCGACGGCAAGGAAGCCGAAGACGACCAGCACAAGTAGCACCGCGCTCCCTGCTAGCAAGAGTCGGAGACGCCGCATTCTCGCCAGGACACCGGAACCTGGTGCGCTTACAGCCATCAGACGCTCTGGTCTTCCGTTGCGCGTCCAGCGCGACGGGACACCCGGGTGATCAGGCCCAGAGAGCGTTGCAAATGCTGCGGCGTCAGGATACCCAAGACCATATCGCCCGCTATGACGGGGACAATCTGGAGCGACCCGCCAGAGTGGGCGACGGCCTTGTCCAGCGTTTCCATCAGAGATTGCTCAACAGTGGCGGTCTGGAAAGAACGGGTCATGATTCCCTGAACATAACCATTTCCTGTTGTTGCCAAGGCGTCGAGAATATTCTGTCGACCAACCGCTCCGACCATGTTTCCCGCGCGAACTACGGGGAAGACGTCCTGAAGACTGTGTCGCGCCTGCAACATCGCGTCTTCCAGGGTCGCGCTCGCAGGCAGCACAGAATAATCAGTAAGCATTACCTCGCCAACCGTTGTTGAATCGGTGGGACGCGGAGCGGTGAGTCCCTGGCGCTCGATCTGTCCGCCGAGTAGGAGGAAGACACCGCCCATGAGCATCCACCAGTTGCGGATCAGAATCCCGCTCACTATCAGGCTCAAACCAATCAGAAAGCCGGTGCTCTTTACTGCATTGAGACGAAGCAAAGCTCCCATCTGTCCATTCGAGGCCTTCGCTTCATCGGAAGCCTTTGCCGCACCCGGCCGGCGAATCGTCAATCCACCTCCGATCCGGCCCGCATCAAGAGGCCATGCCGGTAACAGGTTAAGCGCCGCAAGAAACAGGTTTAGCCACACAAACGCACGAAGCAGATGTGCCGGTGAGATCCAGGGACCGTTCACCATCTCCACCGATGGCGAGATCGTCAGCACGATGCCAAGGATCATCAGGCCGAAGAGAAGATTCGCGATCGGGCCGGTCAAGGCCATGCCTCGACGTGCACTGCCCTCACCGGCGCGCGTCTCCATCTCAGGATTTGCATAGCTCATCAGTCCACCGGTTGGCAGCAAAAGGATGCTTTTTAGGTCCAGAGAATACGCGGCGGCAGCGATCGATCGGGCAAGTTCCCGCACGGCTACGGCTGCTAACAGCAACAGCCAGAGGGTGAAGCCGCGCAGAGCAGGCCTGCCTTCGATGCTGGCCCAGATGGACGCCGGCAAAAGGAGAAAAAGAAAAAACGAGTGCACCCGGATCTCTACGCCGAAGAACTTGCCGATACCGAAGGACCACCCGCTCATTCCTCCATTGTATGTTGGCCGTCGCATTAGCGACCCTCGCTACAACCGAATGTCGCAGCCGTTTAAGATAGCCGGTATGCGCGTCATTGCCGGAACCTATAAATCGAGGCTTCTCACCTCACCGCCTGGAACTTCTACCCGTCCGACCAGCGACCGCCTTCGAGAGACTCTCTTCAACATTCTCGGATCCCGGATCGAGGGTTGCCGCTTCGTAGACCTGTTCGCAGGTACCGGAGCGGTGGGAATTGAGGCTCTATCCCGGGGCGCGGCGCATGTCTTCTTTGCCGAGAAAGCCGTGCCCGCTATCAGGGCTCTTCGCACCAATCTGGCGACGCTTAAGATTGAACAAGGATTCACGCTTGAAGAGCGCGGAACAACTCCGCTACTGCAACGTTTGCTCTCTCTAGGCGCAGTGGATATCGTCTTCGTCGACCCACCTTACGAGGCGGAAAACGATTACTTGCAGACTCTCGGCTTTCTCGGCAGCCCGGCCAACACGCGACTTGTGACGCTCGGCACGATCGTCCTGGTCGAACATGCCAGCAAAGGCTTCCAGCCAGCCGAGCGTTATGGCCGCCTCGAACGAACCCGCCTCTACAAACAGGGTGACACCTCTGTGTCCTTCTATTCGGTGGTAGATTCGCCCGTCTAGCCCTCATCGGCGCCAGCCGCCACCAATGTGCTCGCCGGTCTTGAGATCGACCATGAACTCGACTTCGACATCTTTCATCAAATCCCAGCCGAAGCCCTTCAGAAATCCGTCTTCGATGCCCGAGACGCGAACGCCCTCCCAGGAAAGCCGGGCCGTCTCCCAGACTTTACCTCCTTGTCCCCATGCCAGCACTGTTTGAAAGCCCAAAAAAAGCAGAAGGCGCTCTGCTACGGCAGAAATAATCTGTACAACAGGCTTGATCCCCAGCAGCATCACTCGCTCTGGCTCATTCACATCGGCCAGGTAAGCGTAACCGCCGGCGGCCACGCAGATCCAGTCCGGATCCGGACACCCGAAGATGCCTCGCGGCATGGAAGGATCCTTGAAGCCGAGCGCACAGGTCAGCAGGTAGGCTCCACGACGGGCAGACTTCACCACCACGTGCACCGCCCCGCGGGCGAGCGCATCCTCTTCACCGGCGATCGCCATCGGCCAGACGTAAGACTGAGTCGGGGCAATCATCGGCGCGGATTTCAGCAGCTCTGCCTGCCAGTTTCTTTCAAATTCGATCAAGGGTCCTTCCTATGTCCTCAATTAGATCTTCTTCGTCCTCGCACCCAGCGCTCATGCGGATAAATCCTTCAGAGACTGCATCGCCACCCCAACGCGCCCGCCGCTCGGCAGAGGTGGCAATGCCACCGAAGCTGGTCGTCTCTGTCACCAGGCGGATGGTTGCGAGGAAGCGCTGCGCTTTCTCTTTGCTTGATAGCGTAAACGAGAGGACCGAACCGTAGAACCGCATCTGTTCGGATGCGATCGAGTGTCCGGGATGGTCCCGAAGTCCGGGATAGAGTACCTCCCGGACCTCCATCCGACCTTGGAGATATCTTGCGATGGCTTGCGCATTGGCGCTCATCCGTTCCAGGCGCAGCGGCAGGGTGGCAAGTGAACGCAACGCGAGCCATGCTTCCATAGGCCCGGCAATTGCGCCTCCTAGTGTGCGGTAACGGTCGATTTTAGCCATCAAATCGAGATCGCGGCTTGCGACGTGTCCCAGCAGCAGATCGCTGTGACCCGTCATCCCCTTTGAGTCCGAACACACTGAAAGATCTGCACCCAGCTCTAGCGGGCGCTGACTGAACGGAGTTGCCGTTGTGTTGTCTACGGCGACCAGCGTGCCGGCTAGCCTCGCTGCGCCAACGACTGCGCGAATGTCCACGATCTCGAGCCGTGGATTTCCAGGCGTTTCGACCCAGACCAGGCGCGCACCCTTCAGCCGGTTAGCATCGCTCATCGCGGCCGGTGGAAGCACCCGAATTGTGACGCCGACGGGCTCAAAAATCTCCGAAAGCACAGAGCGTGCGCCAAAGTACATCCCCGTCTGCACCACCACAGTGTCACCCGGCTGCAACACCGCCCAGAAGGTGGCCGTTACTGCTGCCAGTCCCGAACCGAATAGCAGCACTCTAGGTGCAGTGTTGCCGCTTTCTACTTCAAGCTGACCGATAGCGTCTTCCAGGTCGGTCCAAGTCGGCTGATGCGACCGAGCGTAGGTATAACCCGTTGTCACATCACCGGGACTGTGGAATGTTGAAACGAAAACGGGCCCTGCATGTACCGGCGAGCCCGCTACCGGCTTCGTGAGTCCCAATCTTACCGCGCGTGTCGCATCCTTCATCTCTCCAGCTTATTCCGGTCCGGCTAGATGCTCCCAGCCGCCGGCGAGCAATTCCTTGCCTGTGCTCGTCCAGACGCCGCGTCCCTCGAGCGCCGTGCCGATGCGTGTGACCCGGACGGACGAAATCATTTTGGGAACTTTGACACCCGCCATCGCCGTAAAAAGGAGTTCATAGTCCTCACCACCATGGAGCGCTTGCTTCATGGTGGCGCCCTCGGCCACCGGAATCTCATCCAGGTCAACTTCCGCCCTTATTCCCGACGCTTCGCAAAGGTGTCGAAGGTCGGTCGAGATTCCGTCGCTGATATCCATGCATGCGGTTGCGTAACCACGCTTTAGAAGAGCGAGTCCAACTGCAACTCTCGGTTCGGGAAAAGTCTGCGGACATGTTTCCCGTTCCCAGCAATATCCGGCGGCCAAGCTCGCAAGCTCCGCCGCAGCGCCGCCAAGGGAGCCGGTCACGTAGATTCCGTCGCCGGCCCGGGCACCGTTGCGTCGAATTGCTTTTTTATCGGACACAGTCCCGAGTACCGTGACGTCCGCCAGCACCTTCTCTCCGGGCGCCTGGCCGGTGTCCCCGCCGGCGAGCTCAACTCCGAAGTTTGCGGCCAGCTCTTCGAATCCAGTCATGAAACCTGAAAACCAGGTTTCATCAAAGCCGCGCGGGAGCGCAAGCGACAGAAACGCAGCCATGGGGCGAGCCCCCATAGCTGCAATATCAGAGAGCCCGCGCGCGAGGCAGCGATGACCCGCTGACTGCGGCGAATGCCAGTCCCTGCGGAAGTGTCGACCCTCGAGACACATATCAGTGGTGACGACGATTTCCTGTCGAGCGGGCACACGCAGAACAGCGCAGTCATCACCGATTCCGATGCGAACGGCCGCGTTTCGGGTTTTGCAACCCGCTCTGATCCTCCGAATCACCTCAAGTTCGCCTGCCATGGTGCTCCTCAGCCTGAACGGCTCCGAGCATACTCCCTCAAGTGAGGCAACCCAGTAAGTTGCTTACCGGAGCGAGCCTTGATACCCTTATGAAGTTGCGGACACGTTTATTCATTGCGGAATGAGATCTTGGAATCAACATTCCGGCCATCCGCTCAGCAGCCTGTATCGCTTAGCGGCGATCAAATGCGTCCTGGAAGGCCAATAGCAGTCTAATTATCAGGCCCGATATGAGTGCAGTCATCGAAGAAAAGCGTTCCACAGGTAAAAAGTTGAGCTCGAAAAAACGCTTCTACATTCTTTTCGTCTCGCGTGACGACGACGGCAATGTCCGTAAAGTTCCGGTTCCCTTGCATTATGCCTACGTCTTCGTAGCTGCGGCTGCGATCGGCATTTTTAGTATTACCGGTATGGCTGGTTCTTACTCGCGCATGCTCATCAAGACGGCGCGCTTCAACCAGCTTCGCTCCGACCATCAGGCATTGCAAAACGACTACGCGACGCTCGAAAAGCAAGCTCGCCAGAAGGATGTACAGGCCGCCTCGCTCGGCTCACTTGCGACGGAAGTTTCTGCTCTATACGGCATCACCGCCGGTCGCATCTCCAGTCTGAACAGCTCTCTCCGCGCCGGGCATGCCAAGACGTCCCCTGTCGTGATCGCGGCTGGCTCCGCACCGTTAAAGGATCTTCCCGCACTTAGCGCCGATCTCAACAACGACTCCTACTACAAGTCCGTTGACGCTTTCTACGCTCTGCGCTCCTCGGCAATGAGCGGTGACGTCACCCGCCTGCTCGACACCACACCGCAGCTTGGTCACATCGCCAATCCGCTTTTGCCAGGTCATGACCTCGCAGACCTCGGTACTGCCTCCTCACTGGATTTCGCGAACGCCAGCACCCCCAATCTCTGGCCGGTTACTGGTCCGATTACCTCATCTTTCGGCGAACGTGACAATCCGTTTGGAGGCGGCAACGATGAAGGCGAGTTCCATCCCGGCCTTGATATCTCCGGACCGCTAGGCACACCCATCCATGCCACAGCGGACGGTGTCGTCACCGCCGCAAACGTCGTTAATGGATATGGGCGAATGGTCACCATCGATCATGGGCATAGCGTCGAGACGCTGTATGGACACATGAGCGGCTACGCAGTGACGGCCGGCCAGGCGATTACACGTGGACAGATCATCGGCTACATTGGGCATTCCGGCCGCACGACGGGCAATCATGTTCACTACGAAGTTCGGATACACAATATTCCCGTCAATCCGCACAAGTACCTCCACACGACGCTTGCCGATTTCGGCACTACCACTGGCGTACCCAACTCATAATTACTTGTCCATTCGCCCAGGGGCCATGGGCCACTCCGTCCCCAACCCCACCTTCTGTTCTGCGCGTCGCTTCTTCGCAACTAGAAGGGCGTTGCTGAAGGTGGCGGGGCGGCAGGCTGACCTCGAGGACAGGAGGGTACCGTAAATCCGTCTGCTCCATGTAACGCGCCGAACCTCCGCGTTATGGCATCAAAGGAGGCCCTTCCACGGTCACATGAATGGCAACCTTCTGGTTGTAAACCTGAGATAATCACCCGAAGGGGCTACCCGATATGAAGCGAACCAAGTACACAAAGTTCACCGGTGATCTCGCCTCTTCGTTAGGCCTCGAAGATCTCATGCAGGCCCTCTCTGATTTTCTCCTCGACTCAGGGTTTCAGGACCCTCTTTCGCGCTTCCAGTCCCTTGACGGCGAGCAGACGCTAGAAAACCTCCGTGAAGCCATTCGGCAGGCGCTCGACTCCGGTGATCTCTTCGATGAAGAGACACAGGAGAGGTACGAGGCTCTCGACGAGGAGCAGATCGAGGATTTGATCGACCAGGTCATTAACAAAATGCAGGAACAGAACTTCATCAATGCCGAAGAACCATCAGAAGGTCAGGGCCAGGGCGGAGATGGTGAGAACGCGCGCTTTGAAGTCACAGATAAGGGTATGGACTTCTTGGGCTACAAGGCTTTGCGCGAGCTTCTGGGTCCGCTCGGGAAGTCCTCTCTGGGACGCCATGATACACGCCATGAGGCGTCAGGCGTCGAGACGAACGGCTCCTCCAAGCCCTACGAGTTTGGCGATTCACTCAACTTGGATATCACCACCACGCTCTCTAACGTTTTCGCACGCGAGGGCACCGACTTCACCCGGCACAACGGCAAGCTGAATCTTGAATATTCCGATTTGCAGGTCCAGCAAGCCGATTATCAGTCTTCCTGCGCCACCGTCGTCCTGCTCGACTGCTCTCACTCGATGATTCTGTACGGCGAAGATCGCTTTACGCCTGCGAAGCGCGTTGCCATGGCGCTCGCCCACCTTATCCGCACCCAATATCCCGGTGATACGATTGACCTCGTTCTATTCCATGACTCGGCCGAGCACATACCCATCGGACAACTGCCCCGCGTCAAGGTTGGGCCGCACTACACCAACACCCGCGAAGGCCTGCGCGTTGCGCAGCGCATCCTGCAACGTTCAAACAAGGACATGCGGCAGATCGTCATGATCACCGATGGAAAACCTTCCGCTCTCACACTGCCGGATGGACGTATCTACAAGAACGCGTTCGGTCTTGACCCGCTGGTTATCTCTGAGACACTTGAAGAGGTGAGCCGCTGCAAGCGATCAAACATCATGATCAACACCTTCATGCTCGCTTCGGATTTCCAGCTTGTGCAGTTCGTGCAGCAGGTCTCGGCCATGTGCCGCGGGAAAGCCTACTTTACAACACCGGAAACCCTGGGAAGCTACTTGCTCATGGACTTCATGAGCCGCAAGATGAAGACAATCCAGTAGAGCTGCGCAACACCAGACGACGCCTTAGATACCGGCAGGTGGATCCTGAGCGGAACAAATCGACTGCTTAGCACGGGATTGAGAAACGCCCTTTAGAGATATGAAGTTGTACTGGTCGTGCATGAGACTAAAAGTTGCTAATTTGGGCTTACCTGCGATCCCGATTCGCTAGGCTCGCATCTAAATGCTCAAGCTTACAAGCAGGGCTTATCCAGCTCTTAGCCCTAACTTTACCGCTTGCTCCGTATCGCCTTACAAAAAACAAACCACACAAGACCGGCAAAGCGTCCGACGCCAGCCGAGAATTGGAATGAATCAATATGCCAGCCATAGCAAAACCCTGTACAGGACACTTCAGCGAGGACACTGTCGCTGCTCTGCTAGCAGATCGCGACCATGCCCAATGGCTCATGCACGAATGTGTGCAGTGCGGCCAGCAGGTTGGCGCCCACATCGAAAAGGGAAAATGGGTGCCGGAACCTCACTGGCCATCGGTTCATTATGTGCCCCGCGCCAAACGCGCCGAGAAGCGAGTGCTAGCGGCCACAACCTGACCCAGGGACCAGAAAACGGCCGTGGTGAGTTCCACACAAACCACGGCCATCGATCTCGTTCGCGATAAATAGCCCTTTACTTTATGCTCCCAGCATGACCAAGATTCGCTTCGGCGTTCTCTCCACCGCAAAGATCGGCCTGAAGAAAGTCCTTCCGGCAATGCAGTTGGGCCAGTTTACCGAAATCGCAGCAATCTCCTCGCGTTCGCTCAAGCAGGCTCAATCCGCCGCATCCGACCTCGGAATCGCAAAGGCCTACGGCTCCTACGAAGCACTTTTAGCCGATCCTGACATCGACGCAATCTACAATCCACTGCCGAATGACATGCATGTGCCTTGGACTCTCCGCGCTGCCCAGGCCGGCAAGCATGTACTTTGCGAGAAGCCGATAGGCCTCTCTGCCCTCGAAGCCGAGACCCTCCTCGCCGCCGAGAAGCAGCACGATGTCCGCATTGGCGAAGCCTTTATGGTAAAGGTTCATCCGCAGTGGGTCCGCACGCAGGAGCTGATCGATTCTGGACGCATCGGACCCCTTTGCCTCGTTACGGGCACATTCAGCTATTTCAACAACGATCCGGCGAATATCCGCAACCAGGCCGCAATGGGCGGCGGAGCATTGATGGATATCGGCTGCTACCTTGTCTTTGCAGCACGTCAGCTTTTTGGTTCGGCCTCCTGCCCGGCCGAGCCTACTCGTGTTCTGGCCCTCATTGACCGAGATCCAGAAACCCACGTTGACCGCCTGACTTCCTTCATCCTGGAATTCCCCGGAGGCCAGGCGATCTTCTCCTGCTCGACACAGTTGGTACCAAGCCAACGAGTGAATGCATTTGGTACGAAGGGCCGCATCGAGATAGAGATTCCCTTCAACGCCCCGCCCGATCGGCCAACTCGTATCTTCATCGACGACGGGGGAGAACTATTGGGAGCATCCATAAGCAGTGAATCATTCAGCCCGGTCGATCAGTACACGTTGCAGGGAGACGCTTTCGCTCGAGCTATCCTCGACGGAACTTCCCTGCCCGTTCCGCTCGATCAGGCCATTCTCAACATGAAGGTAATCGACGCGCTCTTTAAGAGCGCGGAGAATCGAGCGTGGCAGACGCCCTGATTCTAAGAGCACAGGCCACCACGCTGCTGAACCTCCGAGAGTAAATTGACGTATGACTCTTCAAGGATGAGTAGCGTCCTAAGCTCCAGCACCATCAAGAGGAAACAGACATGACGCCGCAAGAACAGAAGATGCTGCAGGGTCTTACCGACCGTATCAACCGGACTGTCCTCCAGGAGAAAGATGCTGAAGCTGAGCAGTTTCTCAACCAGTCGCTCTCACGCAACCCGGATGCCGTCTACATCCTCGCCCAGACAGTACTGGTTCAGCAGTATGCGCTTGACCAGGCGAAAAAGCAGCTTGATGACACCACGCAGCAACTTCAGCAGGCTCAGCAACAGGCACAGCAACCAGCCAAGCACACCAGCTTTTTAGGATCGCTCCTTGGAACTGACGAGCCACGCCCAACCGCGCCGCCTCCACCGCCGCCCCAGCAGTACAACCAAACTCAATACCAGCCAGTCCCTAACTATCCGCCGCAACCACAGTATGGCCAGCCGCAATACGCTCAGCCAGCCTATGGAGTGGCTCCTCAAGGCAGCGGCTTTCTGGGATCCGCTTTGCGGACGGCAGGTGGAATTGCTGCCGGCGCACTTGCCTTCGAAGGCATCGAATCACTTTTGCACGGTTTTGGAGAGCATGCAGGTTACGGTTCCGGATTCGGGAATTTTGGTTCGCAGCCCCGGGAAGAAATCGTGAACAATTATTACGACGCGGACCGTCCTGGACAGCAAGGTATCTCCTCCGATGTCGAGGATCGCCGGGATGATAACCGTCACGACAACTTCGTCGACGCCTCGGATAACAGCCGGTTCGACGAAAACGCTGCAGCAGACGATACCGATTATGGGTCCGATAACCCGGGCTCGGACGTCTCCGATCCAGACCTCGGCTCGGACGACAACTCCTAATCCAAACGACCGTCAAGAGAAGAGCCCCGGCGCTCGCAGCCGGGGCCTTCTGTATACGATTCTTTAGAACACAGTACGAACACTCGGTTCGCGACCGTAAATGCGTCCGTGAGAAGCAGTCTCGATATAGGCCTGAGCCGCACCCCCGGTGAGCACCCCCATATCGGCAACAACGCCCGCCGCATCAAGCAGAGGCTGTGCCGCCGCGGAAGCTCCAATCACCTTCAGGTGCGCAAAGGCATCGTGCACCCATGCGACGGCAGCGGCTTCAGTCGAAAGCAGCTTCGCACCTTCAGCAGATAAAGCCACATAAATAGCGTCGAAGAGAACCGAGGATCCACCCGCGAGTTGGAAATCAGCTTCGAGCAGCTTCCCGTCCGCACCCTTCGCACCGCCTACCTTTGGGGCAACGATCTTGACCTGACCGCCCGCCTTCGTTACGGCCGCCTCCAACTCCATCACGGCGGTGACGTCCGTTCCGTCAGCAACGAGCACGCCGACCACCTTGGTGGTCAGTCCGGGCTTCATTGTCTTGACGATTGAAAGCTTGTCCGATGCTTTCAGGTCAGTTCGGACCGGCACTTTAGCCGGGATCTTCTTGATCTCGCCCGTCATTCCGAGTCCGTCTGCGATGCGCTTGGCAATGGTCGGGTCGACATTGGCTAATTGACCTACCATCCGCTCACGTACAGCCTTCGTCTCCACCTTGCTCAACTCGAAGGTGAAAGCAGCGATGATGTGGTTCTGCTCCGCTTCAGTCTGAGAGTTGAAGAAGAGGAGCGCTTGCGAAAAGTGATCGCCGAACGACTCCGCGCGCACCTTCAGCTTATCGCCATTCTCTGTTGCCGGAAAGCTGCGGAAACCCGCGTGCGGGTCCTGCCGCGGTGAATCCGCCTCGAGGGAACTGGGGCTGTAAGAGACCCTCCCCTTCTGAGGAATGTGCGTGTGCCAGCCATCCCGCTGCATGTTCATCACTGGGCACTTCGGCGCATTCACAGGAATCTGAGCATAATTTGGGCCGCCCAGACGAGTGATCTGCGTATCAATGTACGACTGATTGCGTCCTTGCAGTAGGGGATCGTTGGTGAAGTCGATTCCTAGGACCACATTGGTCGTCTGAAACGCAACCTGCTCCGTCTCTGCGAAGTAGTTTTCGACATTTTTATTGAGCGTCATTTTGCCGATGATCTTCACCGGTATGATCTCTTCCGGAATGAGCTTCGTCGCATCCAGGACATCAAATTCAAAGTTCGCGGCAAAGTCCTCATCGAAGAGTTGCACTCCCAATTCCCACTCCGGGAAGTTCCCTTCATCGATCGCATTCCAAAGATCGCGACGGTGAAAATCAGGATCTGCGCCCGAGATCTTCAAAGCCTCGTCCCAGATCACAGATGCCATTCCGAGCTTCGGTTTCCAATGAAACTTCACGTAGGTGCTCTTACCCTCTTCGTTGATCAGCCGGAATGTGTGTACCCCAAAGCCTTCCATCAACCGAAATGAACGCGGAATCGCTCGATCCGACATGACCCAGAAAAGCATATGAGTTGATTCTGGCATCAGCGAAGCAAAATCCCAGAACGTGTCATGCGCGGATTGCGCCTGCGGAAAGCCGCGGTCCGGTTCTTGTTTGACCGAGTGGATCAGGTCTGTGAACTTGATGGCATCCTGGATGAAGAAGACCGGGATATTATTGCCAACAATGTCCCAATTCCCTTCTGGCGTATACATCTTCACAGCGAAGCCGCGAACGTCCCGCGCCAGATCGCTTGATCCTGCGTTTCCGGCGACGGTCGAAAAGCGCACGAAAACCGGAACCTTCTCCCCGACGCGATTGAGCACGCCGGCTTTCGACACACCTGTTAGTGGGGTGGTCAATTCGAATACCCCGCGGGCGCCATACCCCCGGGCGTGCACAACCCGCTCTGGTATGCGCTCATGGTCAAAATGTTGAGTCTTTTCCTGCATCTGCCAGTCTTCTGTCAGATCGGGTCCGCGCTCGTTAGCCTTCAGCGTGTTCTCGTCGTCCGAGACCACAGCCCCTTTTTGATTTGACATCTGCGGGTGGGTCCCGCCGGCAACCTGGTGCAATTCGCCACCTTTGCCGATCTCGTGATCGATTTCGTGTTCAGTGCGTGCTGCAGAAGCCCTCACACCGCCCTGGTATCCGCCTAAGGTCTCCGCACCTGTCAATCCCAAACCACGTCCCTCTTTTGCCTGATCGTCTGCCACTGAAAAGCTCCTCTTTTCCTGCTAGGTCGTTCGCCCAGGTCTCTCCCGCGCCGTATTCCCTCTGCGCCGTTGCCTGATCAAACGCTCAGCCGAAAGGAGCAACATCGCGGACTCATCGATGCGCCTTCGGATGCCGAGAACCCCTGCCGAGTTACTGCGTGCCGACAACCGGCCGCACTCCGCTAACCTTTCGGCTGGCGGTCCTTCCAGACGCGATAGAGTCCCCAGGCGGCGACCGTGCAATTATCCATGACTCGGCCGTCGAGCAGCATTTCTTCAAACTCCGCCACACTGACGCGGTGCTGCGTCAGGTCATGTTCTTCAGGGTCCAGATCCGTCTCGCCGGGCGTAAGTCCACGCGCCAGAAAGACATGATGTTCCTGCCGCATGGCCCCATAGGCGATCCAGAGCTTGCCGAGCTTGATCATGCTTGCCGCCCTAAACCCGGTCTCCTCGCGCAACTCTCCGTGAGCCAACTCCAAAGGATCGACCTCGGCCTGCTCCCAACCGCCCTGGGGGAACTCTTTGTAGGTTCCCTGAACGGTGTAGCGGAACTGCTCGATCAAGTGTAGAAATTCACCCTCTGCTGTCGTTTCCAACGGGATCACAATGCACGCTGGATCCTTGTCCATAACGCCATAGATTCCACGCTGGCCATCCGAGCGCTCAATGATGTCTTCGCGGACGCTGGTCCAAGGGTTGCGATAGACCTCCCGCGTGCTGATCGTCTTGATTGACAAGTGTCGGACCTTACCTCCATGCGAAGCTCAATCCCGTGAGAAAGCCTATGTCAGAACCAAAGGCATTGGTCGCACGCGCCTTCAGTCCACAGGCGTTTCAAACTGAAGTCGGCTGCCACCATAAATTTTGATCGTTGCCTTCTGGTATGCGCTCGCCGGAGCCTCCATGATGTTCGGTACAAATGTCTGCGGGTTCCGGTCATAGAGCGGGAACCAACTCGACTGCACGGTCACCAATATCCTGTGCCCCTTCAGGAAGCTGTGATCTGCACCGTGCAGCGACCACGTGTACTCCTCCACCTGGTTTGCCGGGACTGCTTCTGGCTTTTCGAAGCTGGTTCGGTACCGACCGCGGAAGATCTCGTCTACGACCATCAACTGCTGCCCGTCCGGCGCGACATCAATCAGCTTTATGATCCAGTCGGCATCGGTGCCGCTGGTTGAGGCATACAGATCTGCCAACACGTCACCCGTAACGGTGACATCTTTTTGAAGAATCGGTCCCTCGAACCTAGCGACATCCTTACGATCGGAGACGAATCGCTGATCCTCGACCAGCCACGTCCTCCACTTGGATCCATCGCCGTAGGTAGACTGAACCGGCCGATGACGATATGGGATGGGGTCAGCCGGGTCGGCAACGTAGCTTGCTACTACTCCCCTGCTGCTTGTAGCAGCTAAATCGTCGGCTAATTTCCCGTCAGGCATGAAGATAAGGGCTTTGCCGGTGAAACCACTCTCCGGCGGCCACTGCGCGTAGCGCTCCCACTTATTCACGCCGGTCCGAAAGCTCGCTACGCCTTTGAGATCGTATCCCGGCTTTCCTTTCAGGTAGTACTCGAAAAACGGCGCTTCGAACTGCGTTCGATACTCCTCTCCTGTGGGCTCCCCAAAATCGACCTTGCCGAAGTCTCCTCCTAGCGACGAACCTGGACCACGGGACCACCCACCGTGATTCCATGGCCCGAGCACCATAAAAACCTGGTGCTTGGCATCGTGGGGATGCAACGCCGCATATTCGCCTTGAGTGCCCCACATGTCCTCCTGATCCCACCAGCCACCCACCTCCAGCGTCGGGACATCCACATGGTCCAGGTCGCGCTCGACCGCCATGTCCTGCCAAAACTTCGTGTAACTCGGCTGCGAGAGGAAGATTTTTGCCGTCGGGAGGTTTTGCATTCCAGCCTGCTTGGCTGCACCGGCGAAGTTCACATTCCGAAGAAAATAGTCGTAAGTGTCTTCCTTTGACTGCGCCCGAACGTCCGTCTTCTGACCCTCCAGCTGCTGCACATAATCAAACCCGTAGGTCTCGCGAAAAGCTCCATTATGAAAAAAATCGTCCGCCATCCAGACGTCCGTCATCGGTGCTTGGGGGGAAATCGCCTTCACCGCGGGATGAGCATCCACACCCGCCATCATGGCTAAGAAGCCGGGATAGGAGATGCCGAGCACACCCACTTTTCCCTCGTTGTTTGGCACATTCTTGAGCAACCAGTCGATGGTGTCTCGCGTGTCCGTCGTCTCGTCCACAGCGTTTTTTGCGGTGTGAGTGACGACCGGGCGATTCATGACAAACTGTCCCTCAGACCCGTACCTACCGCGAATATCTTCAAAGACGAAGATGTACCCGCTCTTCGCAAGTTCCGGTTTACTCCCGTTCACGGCTTTAGAGTCGTAGAACGAAACGCCGTACGGAGTCCGCTCCATCAGGAACGGCAGCGGCGCGCCGTCCTCAGAACCTTTCGGGCGAAGGATCACCGCGTGGAGCTTGACTCCATCGCGTACAGGAATCATTGCCTCGGTGCGAACATAATCCACACCTTGCGCAACGCATTCCACACTGACCAGTAGGAGTAACGAAAGGCCAGCAGCCTGGGCAAATCTCAAGTGAACCCTCCTTGGTCATGCAGTGCCCTTTCGGGCAGGTAAGGAATCAGCTTCCGCCGGAGAAGATCGACCAACTCGGGCTGCATATAATCGAACCGGTCAGGGATACTCAAACAGATCAGGCGCTTATCAGTGAGTAGAGCACCAAATCGCTCCTGCAAGAACTTCTTCTGCTTGGCATCCATGACGAAAATGTCGTCGGCCCACTCCAACAGGTCTGCCGTCACAACACACTCGGCATCGGGAGCCGTTCCAGCGGAAAGCACACTTACTCCATCGAGATGAGAGAGGATCGCCTCAGCAGTGGCGCTGCGGAGGCGATTTCGCGCGCAAACGAACAAAATCCTTCTCAAAACTAGCCTTGCGCAACCGGCTCTTTCGGAATCGGCGAAGCGTCACACTTCCATCCCTCGCGGCCATGCGTGCCGTCACAAAACGGGCGTTTGGAGCTCAGGCCACAGCGGCAGAGCGAGATCGCAGGCTTATCCGTCAGGTCCCACTTGTTTCCTTCCACATCGATCAGTTCGATAGGACCCTCTACTCGAAAAGGGCCATTAGCGCGGACCGTTATCTTTACTGCCGGGGCTGCTGCTCCGAGGACTTCATCTGCCATGGTTTCTCTCCTGGTAACTAGTGCCAGCATAGCAAACCGGCAACCTTCGGCCGAAGATTTACATAAGGCGCACCGGGTATTCGAATTATGCACGCGACTTTGTTCCAGGTGGATGACTCGCCTATCTTGTCTGCAGTTCGCTTCTGCCGAACCTGCGTTAAGCAAATTGTCGGAAAAGTGGACGCCTCAAACCATTACCTTGTCCTGATAGCACCAACGCCAACGCTCACCCGGCTCTACGCTTCGCATTACAGGATGTTGCGTGGTGTGGAAATGCTTGGTGGCGTGTTTTCCAACACTTGAATCACAGCATCCGATATGGCCACAAAATAGACACTCACGCAAATGAACCCAGGCCATTCCAAGATCTAGACACTCTACGCAACCATCGCCTGAACGCTTCACATTTGGGGGCAACCCTTTTATATGTTCGCAACTCATGACGGCACTCTCCGCAATGCTACGCCGTCTAAGTGGATCGGCTGGGAACTCCGCGAAGACGTTGTCGTATCTCTCCTGCCAGTTCCACCATGTGGCGCAACTTTGGTTCAAGCGTGGGAGGAATCGACGGTTCGCGTAAGGCTAATTCGCTTTCGAGCAGGAGCCCGGTCACCGTTGATTTGAGATCGTTCTCGAGCTCCGTTAATACGATCCGGCGGGCCACCGCCTCGTCCTGATGGCGGCGAGCTAACGTCGCGCGCACCTCGCGTAGCAGACGGGGAAGCCCGCAGATAGCAAAATTTAGCTGCAGGCAAACGGCCAGACCAGCTGCCTCCCACACCTGATTTGCCCAAACTTCATCGCCTTCGAGTAGTCTCTCTTCGACAATCACGATGCCAAACTCACGGCGCAGTGCGAGCAGTGCACCCCCGCGACTGTCAGCCAGCTCGACGTGGAAGCCCAGCTCCTTCTCGAGAATACGAATCAACTGGTCGGTGCCGTCTTGCGCTGAAATCAGTAGAATCTCTCTCCGCATGGTACTTTCCCTCGATATGCTGCACCTCTACGCGGGAGGCACAGTACGCTCAACCTCGCTTGGCAGTTACCGCTCGTCGTTCAATCAATCAATCGGCTACAGTGTGTCAGAAAGACCGTATTCCTTCAGCTTGCGATAGAGAGTCGTCTTGCCTATTCCAAGCAGCTTTGCCGCCATCAACTTGTCTCCGTTCAGCTGTCGTATCGTTCCCACGATGGCATGCTTTTCCAACTCAGCAATCGATACGATGGCGCCCTGCGGTATCGTGGAGCCTCCATAAGCCGCCGAGTGAGCAGATGCCAACTGAATCCGAAGACCCTGCAGGGGGCTGGGAAGGTCACGGATATGTAGCACTGGACCAGAGCTTAACGTGCTGGCCCGCGTGATCACCGCCTCAAGCTCACTCACATTTCCCGGCCAAGTATAGAGTTCCAGCACACGCAAGACGTCGTCAGACAACGTATGGGCAACACCCTTGTCTCTTCTGATTCTGCTAAGAAAAAACTGCGCGAGCAGCGCAATGTCCTCCTTTCTGTCTCGCAGCGCCGGAATCCGAAGGTTGACCACGTTCAGGCGAAAGTAAAGATCCTTACGGAACTTTCCCTGCTCCACCAGAGCAGCAAGATCTCGATTCGATGCAGCCAGCACCCGGGCAGCAATTGGAACGCTGTAATTGCTGCCAAGCGGACGCACGACACGCTCCTGCAGCGCGCGGGAAAGCTTTGTCTGCACGTCGAGCGAGAGTTCGGAGATCTCGTCAAGGAACACTGTGCCGCCGTCAGTCGAGACCAGGAATCCATCTCTGCCGCCTATCGCCCCGGATGGACCCCCGAGGTCAGTCGAAACTCCGTATCCGAACAATTCGCCCTCAATCTGCGCTGGCGCGAGGGAGCTGCAGTCAATCGGGACAAAACGCTTCTGCGCGTTTGGGCCATTGAAGTGAATGGAACGGGCTACCAGTTCTTTTCCAGTACCGCTTTCGCCCAGAATCAAGACTGGGTGTGTTGAATGCGCCACCTTCGACAGGATGCGGTAGAGCTTCTCCATCTCTGCCGACTGGCCGATCAGGGGTCCGCCTCCACGTTGATTGCGAAGCCGCTCCCGCGTCCGCCGACTCTCGACATTCACCTGCGTCCGAAGCGCAGCTCGCTGCAGGACACGCACCAGTTCTTCAAGCGCAAATGGCTTCGTCAGTAGATCGACAGCACCAGACCTCATCGCGTCAACTGCACTTGCAACCGTAGCTGTCGCGGACATGACGATGACCGTCACTTCCGGGTTCTGCTCCCGGGCCACTTCCAGCAGCGATGGAACACTCTTATCTGCCCCTACGCCCGACGTGTAACGGCCGGTCTCGTTACCGTCGGTGAGCACGAGGTCAACCTTCTGCTCTTTCAGAATCGACTGCGCCATCGCTCCATCGCTGGCCTGCAGCACTGTGAAACCCATCTGCCGACCTATTTCAGAACAGGCCCCTCGCACAGAAGCATCGCCGTCGACTACCAGCAGATACAAGATCGATAGTGCGTTTTCCTTATTGTGCCAATAAGGGAATTCCGGAATGTGACCGAACTCACCCGACCTGGAATGCCCACTCGGTAAAGGATTCGCGTCTAGGCCTCGCGCGCCTCTACTCACTTCGTGAGCAATTTGTGGCGGAATCACGTCAGCCGCAAGCAGTTCTCTGACCCCGAAGACCTTTTCAGTCGCGTGGGCGGAATGGTTCAAGCTCGAATATGAGTTCAATGTGTAATCCTCTGTGACTGAACCCTGCGTAAAACCACTTCGCTAACTGAATCAGGGCGAGGTGGAAAAGCGTGAAGGGACAGAACTTCTTCTTACTTTCCGTAGCAACAATCTATTCCCAAAGGGTGTCTAAAGTAACTGAAATCCGCCCTTCTGGACTCTTTATTCCCAAAACGGGACGATCCGTGCTCACTTATACGCGCCACTGGGCATCTTATGTTACGTGGCCGACACAAGATGCTCTAAGATGCGTTCGGCCTATAATCCCAGCATGGCTCTCTTCCGTCCCGACCAGCGTCCAGCAGGCGCTCTTCGCCTCACCCGCATGACCCCCGGATATGTGTCAACCCCGGAAGGATCCGTCCTGATCGAGGTTGGAAACACACGTGTGCTCTGCAACGCAACTGTGGAAGCAGGTGTGCCGGGCTGGTTGCGTAACTCCGGTAAAGGCTGGGTCACTGCCGAGTACGGCATGCTGCCGCGTGCCACCTTGACGCGTTCCCCTCGTGAGTCGGAGCGGGGCAAGGTCGGCGGACGAACTCATGAAATCCAACGGCTCATCGGCCGTTCGCTGCGTTCTGTGGTCGATATGCGCGTGCTTGGCGAACGCACGATCATCCTTGATTGCGACGTGCTGCAGGCAGATGGCGGTACCCGCACCGCAGCAATCACGGGAGCGTCGGTTGCGCTGGCCATCGCTCTTGGGAAACTCGTTCAGGCGGGCACACTTAAGCAGAATCCGTTGAAGCAGATGCTTGCCGCAACGTCGGTGGGCATTGTGGACGGCCAGACCTTACTGGATCTCTGCTATGAAGAGGACTCTCGCGCAACAGTAGACATGAATGTGGTGATGCTGGCGTCGGGCGGACTGATCGAAACACAGGCGACAGCTGAAAAGGATTCTTACTCGCGTGCCGAACTGACTTCCATGCTCGACATTGCTGAGGATGGTATCAGGCAGTTGCTGACAATTCAGCAGACCGCCCTATCCGCAGCGCTTTAGTCTTTTAGCGACTGGTCAAGGCGTGACCTCGGTTGCGGAGGACGCGCTCAGTTGATGAATCGCAATCCACGTGTTTGAGTATGCGTTCAAAGCGTTGCTCACCGCACTTCTTGCGTCGCGAAGTGCATCCAGATAGTCGATAAGAGCAATACCGCCGTGTTCGAACGCAAACTGCGCGATGCTCAGCACATCGGTCGACTCATCTAGGTAATGGTCCGTAAACCGATCTGAAAGACGCTTGGATTGTTCGTAGCCAACCCACGCCTGCGCCACGTCGCTGACAACCTGGTTTCGAGCAGCGACGACGGCGAACCGGGAAGCGTCAGCCAGGTAGCGTGCTGTCGCTCTATTCCCCTGGTTGCGATCAAAGATTCGCAGAGGGACGTTGACTGAGAAACCAAACGAATTGTAGTTTCCGCTGCGGTCGTATTCGCCTTCGAGCGTCGGATCCGTGAGCCCGTTCGATATGGCGAGTTGGGAATTTGCCTCAGCCGCGGTCTGAGCGAAACGAGCCGCTGCATAGTCGGGACGAGCAGCCAATGCGCTTTGCTCCAGGGCATCCTTCGTCTGCGACAACACGGGAGGAACAATCTCTCCGGCAATATCGAAGTCCGGTCTTGGGACGTTGTAGCCGATTAGCGTCTGTAATTGGGCGCTGGCCTGCTCAAGATTGACGATATCGTTTGCTTCGTCGCTTTCGTAGCTGCCAAGTTGCAGTTCGAGACGTTCGAAATCAAGTTTGCCCAGGTCGCCTGCTTTATAGCGTTCATTCGCAATCTCGACCTCATGCCGATAATCTTTGAGGCTTGCGGCCGAAAGCTGTGCGGCCTGTTTCGCGATGAGCATATGAGTAAACGCTGTTTTGACCTGCAGAATGGTCTGCCGCTCTTGATCTTCGTTCTGAGACTGAGTTTGCGAGGTTGTGGCTCTTGCGCTTTCCAGCCGGTACTCACGTTTGTGACCACGCTCAAAGAGACGGGAGACCTGCGGGCTGTACTGATAAGGATTGCCCTCGGATCCGTCTCCGGGCAGCGTGACATTGGTGCCGTAAAAAGTGAAGTAAGGATTCGCTCGGACGCCTGCCTGCGTCTCCTGCGCTCTAACACTGCGCAGAGTTTGTTCCGCGGCTAGAATCGTTGGATTCTTAGTACGCGCCAGTTCCACCACTTGCTGCAATGTCAGAGCCCCGGGCTTCGCATCTGGAGCCTTGCGTGGATCCACGATACGGCTTGCGCCGGCGGCATACTGTTCGGGAGTAAGTCCGTTCTGTGCCGCAGCCTGGCCCGGCGTAGCAGCCTGGCCGTGTCCAGCAGTTTGCCCCGCCTGTCCCTGACCTGCCGCCGCGGCGCCCGGCCCACTTGCGCCCGATCCTGAACCTGCGCCGGCTGCTCCGCCCGCCCCACCTCCGCCTGCCTGCGCAGGTACCGAGGCTGGGAGGGCGGAAATTACTGCCAGAGCAATCCAAATCACCCGACCATTTCTGATGGATAACCTCATTAGTTCTCAAACTCCGTATCTGGTGAAGGCAGCACATCGGTTCTACGCGCGACCCATACATAAAGCGTAGGCAGCAGGAACACGCTTACCAGGAGAGCTCCAACAAGGCCGCCCACGATTACGATTGCAAATGGACGCTGGGAGTCTGATCCGATGCCGTGCGAAGTGGCCGCGGGTAAGAGTCCGAGCGTCGCCACGAGCATCGTCATCATGATGGGACGCAGGCGGAGAACGGCTCCTTCGACCGCAGCATCCTTGACCGAGTGGCCGTTGACCCGCATCTGGTTGATGTATTCAAGCATGATGATCCCCGTCTGTACCGATACTCCAAACAACGCCAGGAAGCCTACACCGGATGAGACACTGAAGTGCGTCCCGGTAAAGAGCAAGGCAAGAAGACCACCCACGGGAGCCATCGAGACGTTTGCGAGGATCAGAGTCGCCCACTTGAAAGACCCGAACATAGAGTAAAGGATGAAAAAGATGAGCATGACAGTGATCGGAAGCACGAGCATCAGGCGGCGCGAACTCCGCTTCTGGCTCTCGTACTCACCGGCCCAGTCGAGATGGTAGCCGGCCGGCAGTTTGACCTGTGAATTCACCTTACTGATCGCCTCCATCACAGTGCTGCCGAGATCGCGGTCTCGCACACTGTACTTGATTGCGACGTAGCGTGAACCTTCTTCGCGATAGATCTCTTCGGCTCCATCTTCTACCTGGAGCTTGGTGACCTGAGCGAGCGACACACGCTCGCCGCTGGGCGAAAGCAACCGAATGTCGCTAATGGCCTCGGGAGTTCTGCGGTAAATCGGGTCGTAGCGGACTGTCGTATCGTACACCGCCTCGCCATCCAGAACCTGAGTTACGGCTGTACCTCCGACCGCGCTTTGAATCGCGTCTTGTATGTCGACAACATTGATGTTGTACCGCGCAGCCGCTGCACGGTCTACAACATAGTTCAGGTTAGGCTGCCCGATGACACGGAAGAGTCCTAGATCGGCTACGCCTTTAATCCCGCTCATGACAGCTACGATCTGGTTTGCAGTCGTTTCGAGCTGCTTCAAATCTGTGCCATAAAGTTTTACTGCCAGTTCACCTTTGACTCCGCTGACCGCCTCTTCCACGTTGTCCGAGATCGGCTGCGAGAAGTTCCAGATCACACCTGGTGACTTCTCGAGTTGCCGATCCATTGCCGCAATCAATTCTTCTTTGCTCGAGTGAAAACCCTTGCGCCACTGCGCTTTAGGCTTCAGGTCGACAAAGTATTCCGTGTTGAAGAAGCCGGTCGCGTCGGTCCCATCATCAGGACGACCAATCTGACTCACCACCTGTTTTACCTCAGGAAACTGGCTCAGGAGCAGCCTCGTGCGATTTGCGGTCGCTATGCTCTCCGTCGGACCTGCGCTTGGCGCAAGCGAACCGCGAACCCAAATGGCTCCTTCATCAAGGTGCGGCAGGAACTCCGATCCGATGACGCCACTTTCCATGAGGAAGACGCTAAGCAGGAGCAGGCCGCCTGCGACTCCGAAAGGCGCCCATTTATGCTCGATCGCCCACACAGCTGCACCCCGATAACGATCAGTCAGCCAACGCAGCAGCGGATTCTCCCATTCAGTCGTACCCTTTGGGTAGAGGAAACTCGCGAGTACTGGCGCCAGAACGATCGAGAACAACAGAGCACCTGCCAGCGCGAAAGCCACCGTCCAGGCCATCGGCTTGAACAAACGCCCTTCTACGGCCTGAAGTGTGAAAATTGGGAGATAAGCGGTGATAATGATGGCGATCGCGTAGAAGACGGGGCGCTGCACCTCCTGCGCAGCCTCGCGAATCTGCTCCATTGAGGTCTTGTTCGGATCCTTCTTGTGGCTCAAATGGCGAACGATGTTCTCCACCATGACCACGGCTCCGTCGACCACCATACCGAAATCAAGCGCGCCCAGACTTAGGAGGTTTGCCGGAATGTGCCGAAGATCTAGACATATCGACGCAAAGAGAAGTGAGAATGGAATCGTAAGCGCGACGATGAGCGCGCCACGCATATTCCCCAGGAAGAGGAAAAGGATAATGACGACAAGGATGATGCCTTCCGTCAGGTTATGAAGAACGGTGTGCGTCGTCAGTTCGAGTAGGTCGCTGCGATCGAGGAACGGCGTTACCTTGACGCCGGCAGGCAGCGTACCCGCCACCGCCTTCACCCCGGGCTGCGCGAAGTGGTACCAGCCATTTCGCCAGCCTGCCGGAACCGCCGGCTTGCCTTCGATGCCGTTCAGTTCCTCGACTTTCTTGTGGATGCCGACCAGCGTTTCGTCCGAGTTCGCCCCCTTCTGAAGTAGCAGCACGCCTTCGACTGTGTCGTCGTTGTCGATCAGACGCTTGCCGTCAATTGAGCGAATCGTCTTCCCAATCTGGCCGAGACGTATCTTCGGCCCCTGGACCACAGTAGCAACATCACTAACCTTCAAGGCGGTGCCGCTCTGCGTCTTCAGGACGGTCTGCGCGATACTGTCGGTGTCGGTGAACAGGCCGATCTCCTGAACGTTGATCTGCTGAGCACCCTGTTCAATAAAACTGCCACCCGCATTCACATTGTTCGCGGCAAGCTGCTGCTTTACCTGCGCAACGCTGAGGCCATATTGAATCAGCTTGTTCGGGTCTAGGATGACCTGGTACTCGCGTGTCTGGCCGCCAAAACTCGAAACATCCACCACACCCGGCACACTGCGGAAGGCCTTTGGTAGCTTCCAGTCTTCGATCGACTTCAAGGCCATTGAATCGTAGGCCGGGTTCGTGCTGGTGATGGTGTACCAGTAGATCTGCCCGACCGGGCTCCAGTCGGTGCCGATCTGCGGCTGGAGCCCGGATGGCAGGGTCACCTGGGAGAGCCGCTCCAGTACCTTCTCGCGGTTCCAGTCGTCGACACTCTCGTCATCAAAAATCATCTTGATATCCGACAGACCGGCGAGCGAGAAAGATCGAAGATGAGTCATGTGCGGTATCCCGCCCATGCCTATCTCAAGCGGAACTGTCACTTGTTGTTCCACCTCCTCGGCGGAACGGCCAGGCCACTGCGTAATGACCTCGACGTAGTTGTTGGCGACGTCCGGATACGCTTCCACCGGAAGATTATGGAAAGAGATCGCACCCCAGGCGAACAGAAGGATGGCCACAAGCAGGATGATCAGCCGATTGCGCAAAGCCACATCAACGATCTTCCGAATCATTGGTTATCCGCCGTGTTCTGCAGATCCAAGGCATTACCTACAATCTGCTGTCCGGAAGTGATGCCGCTCAGCACCTCAACTACATTGCCGGGAAGCTTCTGCCCGGTCTTCACGGGCACTCGGCGATACCCGCCCTGCTGGCCGTTCGGCACAAAGACAGAGGTTGTGTCGTGCAGATAAAGAATGGAGTCCGAGGGAACGACCACAGTCGAGGCCGGCTTGCTCCCGAAGATGGTGCCCGTTGCGAACATGCCGATCCGCAGTTCATTGCCCGGATTGCTGACCACGATACGCACCTTCGCGGTGCGTATGCTCGGGTCCAGCGTGGCGCCGATGTCGCTGATGGTGCCGTCGAAGGTCTTTGTGGGATAAGCCGCCATGTGGATGTCGACATGCTGTCCAAGGTGCACCTTAGCCAGATCGTTCTCATATACATCGACGATCACCCAGACGTGAGAAAGGTCAGCGATGGTAAGCGAGCCCGTGTTTCCTGCGTAGGTGACTCCCGCAGCGGCAGACGCCGTGACGTTCTGGGACACCACTACACCGTTTGCCGGCGAGTAGACCTTCACCGTATCGCTAGGGTGATCTTTGTCGACGCCGTAGATCTTCAACTGCTGCTCACTTGCCGTAAGAGCCGCGCGAGCGATTTCCTCACCGTTCTGAGCCGCTTCCAGTTGGCTCTTTGCAATCGCGCCTTTGTCATAGAGAAGCGTGTCACGATCCAGCGTCACCTTCGCGAGGTGTTCGTTACTGACAGCCTGAATATAAGTTGAGAATGCGTTCGCCACATCCGGGCTTTGCACCTGCATAACCGGCTGACCCTTCTTAACAATGTCCCCTAGCCCGACGTAGAGAGCGACCACTCGTCCATTCGCCAACGAAAGTACGGGAAGCTCGCGCGAGATATCCGGGCTTACTGAACCGGTCACGTCAAGCTTCGATGTGATGTCGCGCTGCGAGGCATACACCAGGGGAAAGCGCCCCGCATTGTCGACATGGACTTCGTCCGGACTCTGGCGGACAACGGGGAGGTTCTGAGGAGCTTCAGCAGACGGATCGGTTTCTTTGTGCTTGCATCCGAGCGAAAAACAGGCCGCCATCAACAGCAAAGGAGCCAACGAAAAATTCAATCTCCGGCTGCTCTTCTCGTCAGAATTCCGCAAAGCCCCTACTCTCAAGGTCATACCGTTTCCTCTCACTTCGCGTGTTCAGTGTTCGATTCCTCGAAGCACCGCGAGGACTCTTAGCAGCCTACTGCACCGCGAATTAAACTTCCGTAAAGCTGTTGCAGAGATGCGAGCGCACTAATGTCGATAATCGGCTAGGATTTAGCCATTCCAACTGCTGTCCTAAGGCTATTCTGCGGTGCCTGACTTTAGACGCTATCTTCCAGTCAATAGAGGCTATCTTTCGGCTGAATCCTCATCGCTTGCGCACACAGCCCTTCGCAAGAGACAAACAGGGCGCCCGATCCGGGTAAAATCACAAGCAAGCGCTCCGTTCGGTGAAGAGCGGACTGCAGGGATCCGTTGTATGCGTCTTTCAGTCGTCCGTGGAACCAAGAAGCTCGTCGCGGCCTTGGCGCTCAGCCTAACGGCCGTCATTGCGCTTGCAGACTGGCGCAACGAAGACAATATTCCCCTCGGCTTTCTCTACATCGTTCCCATGGTTCTGCTTGGCCGAGTCCTAAGACCATGGCAGATCCTCATACTTGCTTCTATTTGCGCCTTGCTAGCCGAATCATTCGACCCATTCAACTGGAACGTTCTCACCGGCCTCCCAAGGGATACCCTTTACTTCGCTGCGTTCGCCTCCGTTGGGATCTTCGTCTACACGGCCAACCGCAATCGCATCGTCACTCTCGCTCACATCGAGGAGATCGAACGTCAGAGCAGCGCCCGGCAAGAGGCGGGAAGAGCAGCTCGAGATTCTCGTCCAGAGCAGCCCTGCGGCCATTATCACGGCCGACGCAGCTGGCTGCATCCTGACCGCAAACGAAGCAGCGCACCGGATGCTCTCCATGCCTGCTGGGTCTCTGCCTCGCCGTTCTCTGCAACACTTCTTTCCCGCGCTCTCGAACATCGCGCGTCTTGGCTCGTCTCACCGCGTCCTTCGTGCTGTCATGCACGCACGTGGCCGGCGCGATGACGGCGAGACGTTCATGGCGGAGATCTGCTTCTCCACATACGGCACCCGCTCCGGCGCCCGCGTCGCAGCCATGATCCTCGATTCCTCCGAGGAGCTCCGCAATCGCGAAGAGAGCAGCATGCAGCAGGTGCTAGCCGGGTCCCGTATCGCGGTGGCCGCCGTATCACACGAAGTTCGTAACATCTGCGGAGCCATCAGCGTGGTCCACGACAATCTTTCGCGCAGCTTCCTACTCGCCGCAAACAAGGACTTTGAGGCACTTGGAAGTTTGGTCGTGGCGCTGGAACGGATCGCCGCCGTTGACCTGCTGCAGTATCCAGAGAGCCGGTGCGAGGTAGACGTTACCTCTGTTCTCGACGACCTTCGAATCGTCATCGCACCGTCGCTCGCAGAAAGCGAGATTGAAGCTGCCTGGGACATCGAGCCCGAACTGCCCGCCGTCTGGGCTGAGAGTTCAACTTTGCTGCAGATCTTTCTGAACCTCACCACCAACAGCATTCGCGTCCTCAACCTCTCGGATACATCAAGAAAGCTGAACATCTCAGCTCAACGCAGCGTCACAGGTGTCAGTGTGCAATTCCTCGACAACGGCGGCGGTGTAGCCCATCCAGAGCAGCTCTTCAGGCCATTCCAGGCAGGAGCGCAAGCAACGGGCCTCGGCCTTTATCTCTCGCGCGCCTTTGCCCGCTCCTTTCGCGGTGACCTCAGCTATTTTCCTGCACGGGATGGAGCATGTTTCCGGGTAGATCTCCCGGGCTTCCTGGTAGCTCCGCCCAACCCTTCATCCTCCGCGGAGCGGATGTCGCCATGACATTCCCCATCCGGCTTTTGCTCGTCGACGACCATACCCTCTTCCGTGAAAGCCTGGTTCGCTTTCTCGAAAGCGAACCAACCCTAGTCGTCGAGGGCCACTGTGCAAGCATATTCGAGGCACAGGAACTGCTGAAGGCTTCTCCTGTCGATGTCATTCTCCTCGACTATGACCTGGGCGAACAGGTGGGCACGGAACTGCTCCCCTTCATGAGGGAGAACGCAAAGACCGCTCGCATCCTCATGTTGACAGCCGGAATGGCACCTGGCGCGACACTTGCTGCACTCAACTCAGGCATCGCCGGCGTCTTCCTCAAACAAACAGGTACGCGACAGTTGCTGGAGGCAATCGAACGCATTGCACGGGGAGACGCGTGGTGGAGTGCTGAGGTCCTGCGGTCAGCGCTCGACGGCAGCGACACACGCTCAACATCACCCGAAGCCACGCGCGGCCTCACCGAACGCCAGCAGCTGGTCCTCCAAGGCATCCTCGACGGACTCGCGAACAAGGAGATCGCTGCACGCCTCGAGGCCTCCGAAACATCGGTAAAGGCCAGCATTCAGGAACTTTTCAACAAGGCCGGGGTGCGCACGCGCGGGCAGCTGGTACGCGTCGCGCTTGAACGATTTTCCGCGAACTGGCTTACCGACCAGACCCCGCAGCGCTGACGGCTACTGCCGCCTATGCATCCGGCGTCTGTAGAATGATCATCGAGAGCAATGCTGGCGTCATACGCCTGAGGAGATCTAACAAGCCATGAAGATTACACCCGGAAAACTTGCAGGACTAAAAGCTGTCTCAAATGATCGCGGCGTCATCGCGGCGGCCGCCATGGATCAGCGCGGTTCCCTCCAGAAGTCGCTTGCGAAAGAGCGCGGCGGCGTGATCCAGGCAGCCGACCTCGGTGAATTCAAGACGCTTGTCACTGACGTCCTGACAAGGCATGCCTCTGCCATCCTGCTCGATCCCGAGTACGGCCTTGAAGCTGCGAAGAACCGCAACTCCGCTGGGCTGCTGCTCGCCTACGAAAAGACCGGCTATGACTCGGCCACCCCGGGTCGCCTGCCGGACCTGCTCGACCTTTGGTCGGTTCGCCGCCTGAAAGAGGCGGGCGCTGATTGCATCAAGGTTCTGCTCTACTACACCCCTTTCGAAAAGACCTCCATCAATGACCTGAAGCAGGCATGGATCGAACGCATCGGCGACGAGTGCATCGCCCACGATATCCCTTTCTTTCTCGAGTTCGTCGGGTACGACGCGCAGGGCGGCGACGAGAAATCGATCGGCTACGCAAAGAAGAAGCCCGAGATCGTCTCCGGCTCGATGGCCGAATTCGGTAAGGCCCGCTACAACGTGGACGTCCTGAAAGTCGAGGTACCCGTCGAGATGTCCTACGTTGAAGGGACCCACTCGTACAAAGGTGAAGCGGCCTACACACGTGCCGAGGCCCTGCAGTACTTCCGAGATGCGGAAAGCATGACTCACAAGCCATTCATTTACCTATCCGCAGGAGTCTCAAATCCGGTCTTCATCGAGACGCTGGAGCTCGCAGCCGAGTCCGGAACCAAATTCAATGGAGTTCTCTGCGGCCGTGCAACATGGAAAGAGGGAATACCGGTCTTTGCGAAGCAGGGACCTCGAGCTTTCAAGGATTGGCTCGAAAGCACCGGCGTGGAGAATATCCAAAATGTGAACAAAGCACTCGAAGCGGCGAGCCCCTGGTACCTGAAATATGGCGCCAACTCGCTCGAGGAGCTCGGCTAGGATCCTTGCGGATGAATAGAGCCTCCCCGTTGCACTAAGGGAGGCTTTTTCGAATATGGATCGACGCGTCGTTTTACTGAGCGGCTATCCAGTTGTTCCTGAGGCAACCGGATGATTAAAGCCCGGTATAAATCTGCCCGTGGAACGTTCGAGTGGTGGTCTTAGTATTCGTGCTTCCGGCAATGTCCCAAGCCTGTAGAAGCGATCTCCTTGTAAACGCCCGCACTGCATTCGCAGTCACCATACCCTCTGTGCTGACATGAAGCTCAGCCGTCAAAGCGGCACCGAGTCGCCCCCAAAGTCTCCGACTCGTTTCAGCTGATAAGACCGCATTTCGCCTGTTCACCTCGCCGGGGACTACCCGCTTGATCTGCTGGAAGCGAATAAACTAAGTTTCTAACGCTTGGTATGCAAAAAGATAAACGCAAGCCACGGTGGATCGGGGCGGAAAGCTCATCAGTTACCGCCGCCGGGCAGTCTACTACAGCAGGAAAAGCTGATCGACACCATGATCGCCACCGGCGAAACGACCATAAACTTCACCTTGCGCCCGCTGCTCAAAGCCATTTTCGCGATGTTCCTTTCGAGTGTTATCTCGCGACAGCAAGCCCGGTAAGCGCATTCTCTCAGCCCGGTTTCACCTTGTTCCCTCAGTTTCGTCTAAGCTCTACATAGATGAATCGTGTTTCTCTTTTCTGCTCCCTTGCTTTCCTTTTAACGACAGCAAGCGCACAGGACGCGTCCTTCACGCTGCCTGCCGGCACGCAGCTTCCCGTGAGCATACCGGAGAACCTGCCGATGAAGGCCGGCGAGCCGTTTCGCGCTCAGTTGATCTACCCTGTTTACGCCGAAAATGCACTGATTTTGCCTGAGCACACGGTTGTCACGGGCACTGTGGTATCCCTTGAGCCAGACCACACACGGCGTGTTCGTGCGCGGCTCGGCGGCGACTTCACACCTTTTCACAAGCCAGTCGTTCGCTTCAACTCCATCGTCCTGCCCTCCGGTCTTTCGGTCCCAATCACAACGAATGAGGTGACGGACGGCGCACCCGTCTACCGACTCGTTGCCCCGCCCCCGGTCAAAGGCGGTTTCTTCGCTCACCTCTATGCGCGCGGCAAGGCCGCCATCAATGATCGCCTCCAGGTAATCACCGCTCCAGACAAGAGTGATCGCTTCAAGCAGTTCGTCTATAGCCAGCTTCCCTATCACCCCGAGCGAATCGTCAAAGCCACTACATGGACGGCCGAAACCTCGAATCCGATCACCTTTGAAGCCAAATCCATGCAGCCGCCGCCACCCGTATCCCTTCCTGCCGCATCGTCCGATAAACCCGGCGCCTGGATCGTGCAAGGCTATCTCACCACACCCATCAGCTCAGAGACCTCAAAGCCTGGCGACAAGATCAGCGCGACAGTTGCCGAGCCTATCCTTAACCCGGACGGTTCTATTGCTGTTCCAGAGGGCGCCCTGCTTACCGGCACAGTCAGCCATGCAAGGCACGCACGCAAACTATCAAGGTCCGGCGAACTTCGCTTCAGCTTCAACCAGCTTCAGCTTCCCGGGGAGGACCCTCGTAGCGTTCGCGCTTCACTGACGGGCGCCGATAGCTCCTCTGATGCGCAGCTCGCTATGGACTCGGAAGGCCAGGTGAAGCCCAAACCGCAGGACAAGCTTGCGGTTCCGCTCATCCTGCTCGCCTTGGCGGCCCGCCCATTGGATCAAGACCGCGGTCGTGAGAACCACCAGTTCGGCAAGGATGCGGTCGCATCGAACTCCCTTGGTCTCGTCGCCTTCATCATCGGCACTGCAGCTCAGCGGCCAAACATCGCTGCTGGTATAGGCTACTACGGTGCTGCCCTCTCTATTTACCAGCGCATCTTCGCGAAAGGAAAAGCGGTGGCATTCACGAAAGACACGCGCGTCATAATCCAGACCACGGCGACAAGATCCGCGTCGTTGAAGCCAGCTTCAGCGACCCAATGACAGGCGGATCGTGGCCTTCGGCGTTCTTCCTACTCCCACTCAATCGTTCCGGGCGGCTTGCTCGTAATGTCGTAGACTACACGATTTATCCCGCGAATCTCACTCACAATCCGTGACGAAATCTTACGCAGCACCTCGTACGGCAGCGGAGCCCAGTCCGCCGTCATACCATCTTCCGAGTGCACCGCTCGAATGGCACACGTGTAGGCATACGTCCTCTGGTCACCCATCACACCAACGGACTTCACCGGCAGCAACACGGCAAAGCTTTGCCAAACCTGCTTGTAAAGCCCTGCCTCCTTAATCTCCGTCACCACGATCTCATCAGCCTCCTGCAGCAGCGCTACGCGGTCCGGCGTTACCTCGCCGAGAATCCGCACAGCAAGCCCGGGCCCGGGAAAGGGCTGGCGATCGATGATCTCGTCCGGCATACCAAGGTCTCGCCCAATCCGGCGAACCTCGTCCTTGAACAAGTCACGAAGCGGTTCTATCAGCTTTAGCTTCATGTCGGCGGGCAACCCGCCCACGTTGTGATGGCTCTTGATGGTCTGCGAAGGACCTTTGACGCTAGAGGATTCGATCACGTCCGGATACAAAGTTCCTTGCACAAGCCACGCAATCTCTTCACCAGCGCTCTTCTCCTCCTCGAAGATCTTCTTCGCCTCGTCGTCGAATACGCTAATGAACTCACCGCCGATCACCTTGCGCTTGGTCTCAGGGTCGGTCACCCCGGCCAGCTTCTCGAGGAAGCGCTCGGATGAATCAACCGCAACGACATTCAACCCAAGCTGTTCTCGCATGGTCTTCTGCACCTTTGTAAACTCATCCTTGCGCAGCACACCGTTGTTGACGAAGATGCAGGTAAGCCGCTCGCCGATGGCGCGTGAAACCAGCACCGCAGCGACTGAAGAATCAACTCCACCACTTAGCCCGCAAATTGCGTGTCCGGTACCTACCTGAGCCTTCACCCGCTCCACGGTAGTCTGAATAAAATGCTCGGGAGTCCAGTCTGCCTCCGCGCCGCAGATGCCGAGAACGAAATTTTTGAGCAGTTCCGTCCCCCGCCGGGTGTGTGCGACTTCCGGGTGAAATTGCACTGCCCACATTCGCTGCTCTTCGTTGGATATCCCGGCAACTGCGTTTGAGGTCTCGGCGATCAGTTCGAATCCAGGTGCGAGTGTCGCGGCATGATCGCCGTGTGACATCCAAACGTCTATGGTGGCCGGCAGTCCGGTAAACAACGCTGTTTCCTTGATCAGGGTGACTTGAGCATGACCGTACTCACGATTCGCGGCGCCCTCAACCCTGCCGCCAAGGTGATGCGTCATGAACTGCAGCCCGTAGCAAATCCCTAGAATCGGCAGCCCCATCGCCAGAATCGCAGGGTCTGCTGCCGGGGCATCTGCGTCGTAAACCGAGTTCGGTCCGCCCGAAAGAATAATCCCCTTCGGGGCAAGTACCTTTATCTGATCTAGCGGAACCGTGCATGGCAGCACGACCGAAAAGACGTTGAACTCGCGAATCCGTCGCGCGATGAGCTGAGTGTATTGCGAGCCAAAGTCCAGGATGACAATCGTTGAGGTGTCCACCTCAATAGTCTAAACGCCTTGGACTAGCCTTTCGTCTTCAGGTTTTGCGAGAACATTACCAGGCCCATGCCAAGCAGAACGATCACAATCCCACCGATCCAAGCCTGTGGAATCCGCATGAGATGGGCAATGTATGCCACCCCAACCAGCAATACCAGGTACCCCAAAGCATAAAGACCGTTCGACATTACCCCTCCGGGAACCATACGTTTACTCAAGGTAAGATGCACCGGATGAGAAAACGGCAAAGTGCATACACGAATAACGCCCGACTGGAGCGATAAATCCAGCACGTGATCCGACGATGCTTTTCTATTCCAGCTGTCAGCCTTCTGAACCACGCCAGAGGTCCAGGTAACCGATAAGGCGCGCCATGTGGAAAAAGTCTGACCAGACGATGTACAGCACGCTGACGCCTACCCACCACCAGGCTAGAAATCCCGGCGTGGTAACCGAACTGAATGGCAGCGGTGTCGCTGAGAAGACCATACCAAGCACAATCAAGCCAATCTTCACGATGCCGAGGACCAAGTTAACTTCAACCAGTTTGCCTCTTAGCTTCCCCATGTCCAGGGCGACTCGAAGACTTCCAACTATACCAAAGTCCCGGCGCATAGCCACCAGCGGAGCAATGCTGACGACCCAACTCACGGCCGCCCAACCCGTAAACATCGCCAGAGTGGTCACGATGACAATCCCGCAGTAAAGCACCAGATTCGGTTCGGCACGCTGGGCGATCGGATCCGTCACCGCAATCCGCGAGGCCCATTGAAGGATCGACAGCCACGACCAAAAAACTAATCCGAGCGTCACGACACGAAGCGCATGCAAGGCCATGAGCGTGCCAACGCGGGTATGCATTCCCGCGTCAGCACGCTTAAGAAGCAGGGTGCGCCCCACCGAGGACAACACCACCCATCCGGCGAGCAGCAGCGGCAGAAGCCAGAAGGCGAAGTGCTCGACTCCCGGAAGCACGAGGCCGACAGCGTGGGTGAACTTCGCGGAAGCTCCGAGTGGATCCGCGCTCAGCGCACCGACTGGGTCGTTCAGCAGCACAGTGTCGAGGCCAAGATCTGCTGGATTCATCGTTCCGCCAGTCGCGGATGCGATCACGCGCCGCATCTGCCCGAGTAAAAGCAGAAGCGCTGGAACTCCGAAGAGCCAGCGCCACGCCACCTCGAGCGCGGTGAGCGACGGACGGTGCCAACACCAGGAAAGTGTCTCGACAAATGATTGTGTCCCGCGATTTGGCCCTGCCTCGAGCGCCACCCTACTTCACCACAAGATTCACGAGCTTGCCCGGCACAGTCACGATCTTTACCATCGTTTTGCCCGCAATCCGAGTTGCAACCTTGTCATCAGCCAGCGCAGCTTCCTTGATCGCTTCCTGATCGCTCTCCGCAGCCAGCTTTATCACGTTGACGAGCTTCCCATTCACTTGAACCGGGATCTCAATCTCGCTCTCACGCGCCAAGTCCGCGTCGGCCTCTGGCCAAGCCGTGCGAAAGACGACGCCAGGCTCGCCCAGCCGCTCCCAGAGCTCCGCAGCGATAAACGGCGCAAAGGGGGCAAGCATCTGCACCAGGCCACGCATCAGTTCTCGTAACGTCGCGGCCGAGACCTGGCCCGCATCAATGGCCGCTTCGCGCGCCGTGATCTCGTTGACCAGGATCATGATGGACGCAATCGAGGTATTGAAGTGCCAGCGACCGCTGAAGTCGTGCGTGATCTTGGCATTCGTCTGGTGCAGCTTGCGCAAGAGCACCTCGTCGGTTGCTGTCCTTTCCCCAACGTCGATGTCTACGCACCTGGTGACTAGCCGGTATACCTTCGCGAGGAACCGACTGATGCCTGCAACCCCCTCCTCCGACCACTCCAGATCGCGGTCCGGAGGCCCGCCAAAGAGGGCGTACATGCGGGTTGCGTCCGCCCCATAGCGCTCGATCATCAAATCCGGGCTCACCACGTTGCCCTTTGACTTGGACATCTTCGCCCCATCCTTGATCACCATTCCCTGCGTAAATAGACGCTCCGCAGGTTCATCGTTCTTGATCAAGCCAAGATCGCGCATCACCTTCGTCCAGAAGCGTGAATAGATCAAGTGGAGAATCGCGTGTTCCACACCGCCAATGTACTGATCGATGGGGAACCAGTAGTTCGCCTTCTCCGAGTCAAAAGGAACAAGACTATTTTTTGCGTCCGTGTAGCGATAGAAATACCAACTCGAATCAACGAAAGTATCCATCGTGTCCGTCTCGCGGTGAGCCGGACCACCGCATCTCGGACAGGTCGTGTTTACAAAGTTAGATACCTTACCGAGCGGCGACCCACCCTCCTGCGTGATCGAAATACTCTCCGGGAGCAGCACGGGCAGCGAGCTTTCAAGCACGGGGATGGGGGTTTCTTCGCCGCAGGCCACGCAATATACCATTGGAATCGGAGTGCCCCAATAACGCTGCCGGCTGACACCCCAATCCTTGAGCCTATACGTAACAGTTGGCGCACCAAAGCCGTGTTCTTTTGCGAAAGCAGCCATCTTCTCCTGTGCGGCGAGGCATGAAATACCTGTCCATGCGCCGGAGTCGATCAGTATACCGTCGTCCTCACCGGTATATGGCAATTCTGGCTCGCTCTCATCGACCGGAGCGACAACGCGTTTGATCACGAGTCCATACTTGGTTGCAAATTCAAAATCCCGCTCATCGTGCGCGGGCACGCTCATGATTGCGCCCGTCCCGTAGTCTGCGAGGATGTAGTTCGCAACCCAGATCGGCAGCTTCTCTTCACTGAAGGGATTAACAGCAAATTGGCCCGTCGCTACACCATGCTTTTCGATCGCGCCGATGTCACCGGCCTCCCGCGCCGCCTTCTGCTGCGCGATCATGCCTTCGATCTGCTCAGCCAGCGCCGGGTCCTCTGCTGCAAAAGCCTTGGCCAGAGCGTGCTCCGGAGCCACCTGAATGCTCGTCGCGCCGAGAATCGTATCCACCCGGGTGGTGAAGACACGCACCCTGTCCTCGCGACCTTCGACAGCAAATTCGACCTCCGTGCCTTCGCTTCGGCCGATCCAGTTCCGCTGCATGGTCCGAACCTTCTCCGGCCAGCCGTCGAGCTTGTCCAATCCACTCAACAGTTCGTCAGAGTACTTCGTGATGCGAAAGAACCACTGGGTCAGGTCCCGCTGTTCGACAAGCGTATCCTCATGCCGCCAGCAGCAGCCGCCGACCACCTGCTCGTTCGCGAGCACAGTGGCGCACTTCGGGCACCAGTTCACCTTGCTCTTCTTGCGGTAAGCCAATCCCGCCTCGAACATCTTGAGGAAAAACCACTGGTTCCACCGGTAGTAATCCGGCAGGCAGGTCGTCACTTCGGTCGACCAGTCAAAGCTCATGCCAAGACGCAGAAACTGCTTGCGCATGGCTGCAATGTTGGACAGTGTCCACTCACGCGGTGGAACACCGTTCTTCAAGGCAGCATTTTCGGCGGGCAGACCAAATGCGTCCCAACCCATCGGGTGCAGCACGTTGTAGCCGCGCATCCACATAAAACGCGCCAGAGCATCACCAATGGCATAGTTTCGCACGTGCCCGATATGCAGTTGCCCGCTTGGATAAGGCAACATCTCTATGCAATAAAATTTCGGCTTACCTGAGTCGTGCGCCCCTGCGGCGTAGAGCGTTTCATCCGCGTCCCACCGCTCCTGCCACTTCGGTTCAATCTCGGCAGGAGAGTAGCGCTGCTCGCGCACGCCCTCAGGAGAAACTTCCATGCCCTCTACTCGCTTGTTCAGGCGCTCTTCCATCGTCGACATAACTTGATTGTAAAGCGCTGCCGCCCAGAAAATCGTTTCCTGTGCTAGCGTGGCTGTCGGAGACTTCATCAATGCTCGCTTGCACATTACGTTTTGCCCCCATCGCTGCCCTACTCTTTTCGCTCGCCGCTCACGCCGACCCCACCACGGTCAAAACAGCGCAAGGTAAGGTGCAGGGGACAATGACCGCAGACGGTAAGATTCGCGCCTTCCGCGGCATCCCCTACGCTGCACCTCCGGTCGGAAACCTACGATGGCAGGCGCCGCAGCAACCGGCGAAGTTCCACGGCACCTTCTCTGCTTCCAACTACGGACATCGCTGCATCCAGTCCAACCAGTTTCAAGACATGGTCTTCCACGATCCCGGGCCCAGCGAAGATTGCCTCACTCTGAACGTCTGGGCGCCAGTCGGCGCCAAGAAGCTTCCCGTAATGGTCTGGATCTACGGCGGTGGCTATGTTGCGGGCAGCACCTCCGAGGCCCGTCAGAATGGCGAGTTTTTGGCTCATCGTGACGTCATCGTCGTCTCGATGAACTACCGCATGGGGATCTTCGGCTTCTTTTCGCACCCCGCGCTCACAGCCGAGTCACCACATCATGCCTCCGGTAATTACGGCCTGCTCGACCAGGCTGCCGCTATCGCCTGGGTCAAGGAGAACATCAGCAAGTTTGGCGGTGATCCCTCGAACATTACGCTCTTTGGCGAGTCCGCCGGCTCGTTCTCTGTCGCCTCGCAGATCGCCTCACCGCTCAGTAAAAACAGCATTGCCCATGCAATCGGCGAAAGCGGCGCCCCGTTCTCAGCCGGCACTCTGCCCTTCCCAACGCTTGCGGAATCCGAGCAGACGAATGCGAGTTTCACAAAGTCAGCTCTCGGGACCGATAATCTAGCAACTCTGCGCAAGCTTTCAGTCGATGAACTCCTTGCCGCTTCAACGTCCACAACTAACCACCATCCACGCTTTTCACCGGATATAGATGGGTACTTCCTGCCGAAGCCCGTGTCCGAGATCTATGCCGCCGGCGAGCAGGCACACATTCCCGTGATGGCCGGATGGAACGCCGACGAAGGTCGTGGCTTCGTGATGACGGGGACAAAGCCGACGGCAGCCAGCTTCGCCGAAGATGCGAAAAAGCAGTATGGCGACGATGCCCCCGCATTCCTTGCTGCCTACGCTTCCACCACTGACGAGGAGGCGCTCCAGTCCGCTGGGGACTTGGCCGGTGACAAATTCATCGCCTACTCCACATGGCGTTGGCTGGAGGCTGAGGTCGAGACCAACCACGCCCCCGTCTACCGTTACTTCTTCACACTCGGCTCCCCGGGCGACAAATTCCACCCCGCCTCGACTGGCGCCTACCATTCTGACGATATCGAGTACGTCTTCGGCGCCTTCAATGCGCGCGAGACCAACTGGCGCCCCGAAGACCATAAACTTTCAGACCAGATGCAGCAGTACTGGACAAACTTCGCCCGCACCGGCAATCCAAACGGCCCAGGCCTGCCAGAGTGGCCCATGTACAAGCCTACGGACTTCTCGGTCATGCATCTAAACGCCGACTCCACCGCCAGCCCCGATAAGTACCGCACCCGCTATGTTTTTCTGGAAAATCACCCCATCAAGCCACTACCGCAAGAGTAAGGAACGCATGAAACTCACACACTCGATCGCCGCGGCTGCACTCCTCCTTTCCCTCGCCGGCTCAGCGGATGCTCAATACGTGCATACGAAGGGGCAGCAGATCGTCGACGGCAAGGGCAAGCCTCTGCTGCTGCATGGAATTAATCTCGGTGACTGGCTCCTCACTGAGGGTTATATGTTCCACTTTGAGGGCGGTCCACAGTCCGAGCGTGAGATCGAGGAGTTCGTCACTGAAATGCTGGGACCCAGCCGCGCCGCTGCCTTCTGGAAATCCTACCGCGACACGTACATCAGCCAGCAGGACATTCACCAGATCAAGCAGGCGGGCTTCGACTCGGTCCGCATCCCGATCCACTGGAAGCTCTTCACTTCTGAGGATTCGGAGGGCTTTCATCTTCTCGACCGTGTCATCTCCTGGTGCAGGCAGGAGGGCATTCTCGTGATCATCGACCTGCACGCCGCGCCAGGGGGCCAGACCGGTGCCAACATCGATGACTCAGACGGATGGCCATGGCTCTACACGGACGCGGACGCCCAGCAGCAGACCCTGGCACTATGGAAACGCATCGCCCACCGGTACCGCAACGAGACCGCGGTGCTCGGTTACGATCTGCTCAACGAACCGCTGCCGCATTACCCCCAGATGCGGCAATTTGACGCGAAACTTGAGCCCATTTACAAGCGAATCACCGACGAGATCCGCACCGAGGACAAGAATCACGCCATCATCATCGGCGGAGCCAAGTGGGACTCGGACTTCACTGTCTTCGGCAAGCCCTTCGACTCCAACCTCGTCTATCAGTTTCACACCTACTGGACTCCCCCGGTTCAGGCCACGATCCAGAAGTACGTCGACTTCCGAACCGCCAACAACGTTCCGATCTGGCTCGGCGAGTCCGGCGAGAACAAGGACGAGTGGGTCACCGATTTTGCGCGGCTATGCGAAAAGAACAACATCGGGTGGGCCTTCTGGCCTTACAAGAAGATGGATGCCACATCCTCACCTGTCACCTACCCACAGCCGGACCACTGGGCCGAGATCGTCGGCTATGCCAAAATTGATCGCAATCTGGGCCATATCGAAGATCGGCTCAAGCAACGTCCGCCGCAGGAAGATATCAACGCCGCCTTTGACAGCCTGCTCCAGAATATCCAGTTCTCCCGTGAAAGCCGGAATATTGGTTACATCAAGGCGCTCCTGCCTGACTCTCCGCGTATACCCTGACTTACTTTAGAGCGGGAGCAATGAGGGATAGGTAGAACGCTTGTCGCTGCCCGGCTAGCCGGCCGGTTAGATCAACGCGCGTATCCGCTGGCGGGCTGGGCTTATGGATCATCAGAGATGATTCTGGATCGTCATCACGGCCGTGTGGTTGTGCGCAGCAACCGTAAACCCTTCTATTGCGACCCTCTTCACGATCTACCTGCCCCTTGTTCCTTCATTTCGCTAGCCTTTTACAGCTGACTTCGTCGCCGCCAGCGTTCGCAGAAGACCTACATTCCGTGCCTCATCGCCCGGAGAATCCACCGGAGTCTCTGCGATGAACAATGCCGTCTCGAATCGGGAATCCTGTAGCAGGCGGCTGAATGCCTCCGCACCGATCGTTCCTTCGCCGATATGCTGATGGCGGTCCAGCTTCGAGCCTTTTGGAGCTTTTGCGTCATTGCAGTGCCATACCCGGACCGCGTCGAAGCCGACAGTATTTCCGATCAGCTTCATCGTTTCCGCATAGCCTTCAGCAGTCACCAGGTCGTACCCTGCCACATGCATGTGGCAGGTATCAAGACATACGGCGACGGGGGCACCGCATCTCTGCAGCGTAGCGACGAGTTCAGCGACCTGCTCCAATTTGCCGCCTAACGAAAACTCCGCACCGGCGGTGTTCTCGATCAGGATCCGAAAATCCGACGCGCCTCCAAAGTCGATTCCTTTGATAGCTTTATCTATCGATTCAGCAGCCAGTCGAAGCCCATCTTCGCGCGTCAGCCCATTCCAGCTTCCCGGATGCAGGACGAGGTATTCGGCTCCCAAGGCAAGTGCACGCTCCACCTCTCCCCGAAAGGCCGCAGTTGAGTTCTCGCGAACCGTCTCAGTCTTGCTGCAAAGATTGATGAGATAGCTCGCGTGGATCGAGATCGGTCCAACGTCGTGCTGCTTTCGCAGATCCAGCATCTTCTTAGCGTCTTCTGGCTTCACTGGCGACGCCTTCCACATTCGCGGGCTCGAACTGAAGATCTGGAATGTGTTCGCTCCTGCCTCGACAGCCCGGTTCACTGCCGTCCAACATCCGCCTGCTGTTCCAAGATGTACACCAATTCGCTTCTTCGCCGTTGCCATCTCTCAAGGCTAGCGCATACTCCAGCAACGCAGGACCTCGGCCGTGTATGATTGCCGCCATGCCCGGAACTCAGACTGCAAGGAGCCATGCCGCATGGGATCCTCTGTTTCACTTCGTTCTCATACCAATCTTTCTGATTAATCTCATTGTGGCTTTAGTTTGCATGGTGCGTGAATGGCAGCCTCATCCGGTGCTGCACGTCTGGACCACGATCGTTGCTTTCGCAATCCTATTGCTCTGTTTCAAAGTGCGTATGTATGCGCTGGCCGATCAGGACCGGATCATTCGACTAGAGGAACGCATCCGCATTACCACTCTTGCCCCCGCGACTGAAATCTCGCAACTCTCCACTCGCCAACTGATAGCCCTCCGCTTCGCCTCAGACTCCGAGCTTCCAACACTCGTTCAACGAACCATCAACGAGGCCCTCGAGCCAAAAGCCATCAAGCAAATTATCACCGTCTGGCGACCCGATTTGAGCCGTATTTAGTTTCTTGCCTCTACGCAGACGGCCATACAACCCTCGTTGGCCGCTCTGATTCCGTTGTGTCATGCCCCTCTCTTGGCAGCAAATCTAAGCTGATCCTGTCGAGGAGGCCCAGAACCCATGAACGGGAACGCACGAACCATGTCTAACTGCTCGACCTCGATCTTTCTGCTAGCGGCAATCGCCGCCGTTCCACTAGGGTGCAGTTTCAATCCTTCTCAAGATGCGCTGGCTCATCAGGGACATCGCCCCGGCATTCTCTTGCTGCTTTCAGCCCACAATGACGCCGAAGAGATAGGATCGCTGGCTCCCGAGGCCGCGGCAGAGCCAGCAAACCTCGGCGATTATCGTCGACCCTCTTCGACTGCTTCACTTCAGCGGACCGCCGTTAGCCGGCACCCTTTCCGCTAAACGCGAATCGGGAGAACGCTGATAGCGTCCTCCCGCAAATGAGTGACCGTCGTTTAGTAAACGTCGCGTTGGTAGCGCTTCTGCTTCTTCATGTTCGCCAGATATTCGGCCGCGTGATCGAGCGTGCCGTCTGAGCCTTTAGCAATCGCGTCAAGCAGTGCAAGTTCCACATCCTTCGCCATACGAGTTGCATCGCCGCAGACGTAGAAATACGCACCACGCTCCAGCCACTCGTACAGTTCAGCCGCATGCTCCTGGATGCGGTCTTGGACATAGACCTTCTTCGCCTGGTCGCGTGAGAAAGCGGTGTCAAGACGCGTCAGGAATCCACTCTTATGCATACTTTCGAGCTGTTCCTGGTAGAGAAAGTCGAGAGCGCGCCGCTGTTCGCCGAAGATTAGCCAGTTCTGACCAATCTCCCCCTTCGCCTGCCGTTCCTCCAGGAATGAGCGGAATGGAGCAATTCCCGTGCCGGGACCGATCATGATCACTGGCGCTGAAGAATCCTCCGGTAGGCGGAAGTTTCCATTTGCGTGCAAGAAAATCGGTATGGTGCCGCCGACAGGCGAACGCTCACCCAGATGTCCGCTGCAAAGGCCCTGGCGTTCGCGGCCATGCGCGTCGTAGCGGACTACGCGGACGGTCGTCTGCACGTCGTTCGGATGTGCCAACTGGCTTGATGAAATGGAATACATGCGCGGGGTCAGGCGCGCGAGAATCTGGAATAACTGCTGTGGCTTTGCGACCAGGCCAGGAAAATCGGTCGCGAGGTCGACGAATTCGCGACCATAACAATATTCTTCCGCGAGTGCCTTTCCTTCTGCGCCGGTCATGGATTTTAGCTTCGGATTTTCCGGTGCAAGCTTCGCAAATTGCGTCACACTACCGCGCGTCAGCTTGCCGATTGCGAGCCGCGTGCGCAGCGCTTCATCCAAATCAATCTCTACTTTATAGTGGTCCAGGACACGCTCAGAGCCAGTAAACCCAAGCGAATGAAGCACTTCGTCTACTGCCTGGCGCCGATTTTCCGGAATAATTCCAACGGCGTCACCGGGCGTATAGGTCATGCCCTCTTCTATGGTGAGCTCTACGTGGCGTGTTTCTTTTTCGGAGCCGGGAGCGGTTAATAAATAATTTGCGAGCACGGCGGACTGGTAGGGGCTGTTGCGCGTGTATTTCGGCGCGTGGGTTGCGGTGGGCTCCGCCGTGGCTTCCAATGTGTCACTCATGCCCCTATTTTATGGCTTCTGGCCCGGAACCAGAAAGACAATCCGCCGAGAACGATCACCACGGCTGCCATGCGGAGCTCGCGGGCGAAATTGGCGCGACCTACCAAAATCCAGGCAAAACCGGCGAGCGCGAGCATTGGAGGTAATGGATACAACAACATACGGAAGGGACGAGGTCGATCCGGCTGGGTTCGGCGCATCCAGATTACCCCCAAATGCTGCATAAAGAACTGGACCATTATGCGCAGAACAACTAAACCGGCGATGACTTCGGTGAGGGAGAAAAAGCAAAAGAGGGCGGCGGTGGCGCCGAGCCAGAGGAGGGAAATGTGGGGGAAGCGGTGTTTTGGGTGCAGTTTGCCCAGGTTTTTGAAGAAGTTGCCGTCTCTGGCGGCGGCAAAAGGGATGCGGGAGTAGCCCAAAAGAAGTGAAAAAACGCTTGCAAACGAGGCCAGAATGACCAAAAACGAAGCGCGTTTGGCCATGGTTTCGCCGACACTCGCGCCGCCGTAGGCGATCTTCATGAAGTAGGCCATGAGGGCCTGGCGTTCGCCGAGGTCCTTCATGTCGACGAGCGGGCGCCATGGCACGACGGACAGGACGGCGACGTTGAGCGCCAGGTAGAGGGCGCCGACGGCGGCGATCGAGATGAGGATGGCGCGCGGGACGGTGCGCGCGGGGTCCTTGACCTCGGCGCCGAGGAAGGTGACGTTGTAGTAGCCCCAGAAGTCGTAGGTGGCGACCAGCATGGCTCCTGCGAGACCGGAGAAGAAGGCTGGCGTGAGGTGGAAGGCTCCGGGCGGAAAGTCGAAGGCCATAGCGAGGTGGCCGCGCGTGGCGGCGACGAAGAAGATCCAGCCAAGGGTGCCGATGACGGTCAACCAGAGTGCGTAGGAGACGAGCTTAAGGCTGGCGAGGTTTCTGTAAAGCAGGAAGACGGCGAGCGCTACGGCGGCGACGGCGACGGCGGTGCCGGGGCTGACGATGAGCCGGCCCCATCGCCAGACGTGCGTCCTGAGAGCAGGGGCCAGGTAGCCCGCGTACTGCGAGAGCCCGATGCATCCGCTGGCGACCGAGAGGGGCGCCGAGATCATGAGCTGGAAGACGAAGAGGAAGGAAAGGAAGCGGCCGGTCGAGCCGGGGAAGATCTCGCGGAGAAAGCGGTAGGAGCCTCCGGCTTCGGGCATCATGGCGCCGAGTTCGGCCCAGACGAGGCCGTCGCAGACAGCGAGCAAAGCGCCTGCGATCCAGCCGAGCATGGCCTGGGGACCACCCATGGCGCTGAGCAGAAGCGGCAGGGTGATGAAGGGCCCGACTCCGATCATGTCGAGCATGTTGACTGCGACGGCGCCCTTGAGGCCCAGGGTGCGTCCGAGTTGGTGGTGATCGTCGATACCCGCAGTCTATCGTTCGCTGCGCGAAGCGGTATACGGCACGAAGTGCTCGCCGCCCGCGACGAGGGCGCTTTTGCCCTGGCATGTGAGAGTCTTTTAGGTAAGTCGGAAACTAAAGGCTGAATTCACGAGTTGAGAGTTCCAGAGTTGAGAGTTTTTCTGAATCGGGACTGAATCAGAGGTTCTTTACACGAATGCAAGCACGCGCGTTTACGCTAGCCCTTTGTCTCGCGGCCCTGCCTGCGGCGGCGCAGCAGATCGACGACCCTGCAAACCTGATGGGTGAGCGCGTCTCCGCGCCTGCGCTGGCGGACACGCTGCCGATCAACCATGGCGCGCCCGCGCTTGAGCAGCTGCTGCGCAAGCTGCGGACGCGTGCGTCGATGATGCTGATCGTGGCGCACCCGGACGACGAAGACAGTGGCCTGCTGACGTATGAGTCGCGGGGCATGGGCGCGCGGGCGGCGATGCTGACATTAACGCGTGGCGAGGGCGGCCAGAACCTGATGTCAGCCGACTTCAACGATGCGCTGGGGCTGATCCGCACGCAGGAGCTGCTGGCGGAGGACCGCTACACGGGCACGGACCAGTTCTTCGGGACGGAGGTCGACTTTGGCTTTTCGAAGACGAAGGAAGAGACGCTGAAACAGTGGGGGCACGACCGTGTGCTGTACGACGCGGTGCGGGCAGTGCGGCTGTACCGGCCGCTGGTGCTTGCGAGTGTGTTTGTCGGCGGGCCCACGGATGGTCATGGGCAGCACCAGGTGTCGGGCGAGATCTCGCAGGAGGTGTTTGTTGCGGCGGCCGATCCGAAGGTGTTTCCCGAAATGGGACTGCCAGCGTGGGCACCGCTGCGGGTCTATGCGCGGGTTCCCTTTTCGCGTGTGGGGCCGGACGGAATGTTCGACTATGCGACGGGAAGGACGATTCCGACGAGCTTCCATAACTACGTTACGGGGGTGACGATGCACACGGCCCCGGAGGCGTCGGTGACGGTTCACGAGGGCGACAAGCCGGGCATTCTGGCGTTTCATGATTTGAGCTATGTGCAGTGGGCGCGGCAGGGGCTGGCGCTGCAGAAGTCGCAGATTGGGGCGAATTTCCGGATTCCGCCTGCTGGCGTCGCGGATGTGGGTTATACGTTGATGGGGTCACGTACTGGCTGCATCGCGCAGGGCAAGGGTGCGGGATGCCTCGATCCTGAGAGCAGGGGCGCGGCGAAGCTGACTGGTGCCCCGGGGCAAGCCGAAGACCTGTTTACCGGCATCGATACGAGCCTGCCTGCGCTGGCCGGTCTTGCGCCGAGTGCCCCGGCGTCGTTCCGGGAGACTCTTCAAGAGATCGACGCGAAGATTGCCGAAGCGCAGCGGCTTTACGATCCGGCTCATGTGGAGCTGACCGCGCCTCCGCTCCGGGATGCTTTGAAGGCGCTGGATGAGTTGATTCACCAGACGGAGGGTTCGAAGCTTGAGCGGGGTGAGAGGTTCAATTTGCTGCATGAGCTTCGGGTGAAGCGGGTGCAGCTTAACAATGCGCTGGTGCTGGCGCTTGGGATCAGCGTCGACGCGAAGGCCGCGCGTGAGCTTGTGTACACGAGCGATGCCAGTCTGCCTGTGTCTGTCGAGGTGAAGAATAGCGCGAAGGAGAAGCTAAGCCTCTCCGGCCTTCAGCTCGCGGTGAACTCAACTGCGAATGCCGGGCTGGCAGACGTGGGGAAGCCACTTGAAGCCGGGTCGGAAGTGGAGACGCGGGGAGCATTCGAGATTGGCAGAAACCAGCATGCCACGGAGCCTTATTTCTCCCGCAAAGACCTTGCGCAACCCTTTTATGACGTGTCGGACCCAAGTCTGAGGAACGCGCCGATGACGCCCGATCCCTTTGTGGCGCGGGCACGGATCAGGGATGGAGTTGTGCTTGAGGTGGCGTCTATTGCCCATGTACCAGCCAGTGACAGGAAGATCGAACAGGCGGCTGTCCTGGTGCCACCGGTCTCGATTGCGGTGCACCCTTCTGCAGGGATCTATCCTTTGACGAATCCGGCGCTCAAGTTTGGCACTGCCGTGAGTTCCTCAAAAGTGGCCTTGACTGCGCCTCCACAGCTGCAGCTGCCGGCGCGCTGGCGGGCAGCGATGATGCCGGCTGAGCCGCTTGACGGCACGACTCGGCAGGAGTGGAACGTTGTGCCAGAGGGCGTGCGGTCCGGGGAGACGGCGCGGATCACTGCGGTTGAGACAGAGTCTTCGCAGAGGTTTAGTGAAGGCTATCGGCCGGTTGGTTATGCCGGCCTGACCACGACCAACTATTACTCGCCTGCTACGTTCAAAGCCGTCGCCGTGGATGTGACGACTGCGCCAAATTTGCGTATCGCCTATCTTGCGGGTACGGGGGACGAGGTGGCGCAGTTTCTGCCATGGCTTGGGGTGAAGCCAACGATGATCACGACGAAGGACCTGGGCGGTCTGAGCCAGTACGATGCCGTGATTCTCGGGGTGCGTGCTTACTCGGCGCACCCGGAGCTTGAGGGTGCGGGATCGCAGGCTCTGCTGGATTACGCGAAGGCTGGCGGCGTGGTGATTGCGCAGTACAACTCAGCGGGATTCGACCCGGGTTCGGCGCCGTTTCCGTATACACTGCCGGGCGACTCTGCGCATAACGTGGTGGATGAGGATCAGCCAGTGACGCTGCTGCAGCCGGAGAACCCTCTGCTGACGTGGCCGAACCGGATCACGCCGCATGACTTCGACCACTGGATCGAAGAGCGGGGGCATGGGTTTGCTTCCGACTGGGCCGGGGAGTACGCGTCTCTGCTGGAGACGCATGACCTGGAGCAGGACCCGCAGAAAGGTGGGCTGCTACTGGCCCGGGTGGGCAAGGGAGCTTATATTTATTGCGCGCTGGCGCTTTACCGGCAGCTGCCGGAGGGTGTGCCGGGAGCTTACCGGTTGATGGCGAACCTGGTGAGTTATGCGAAGAATCCGGGGAGGTGAAGGATGTTGTTTGTTGTTTGTTATTTGTTATGTGTTATTTGTAGGACGCTTGGGGAATTTGAGAGTAGGAATTGGGGACTGTCCAGGGTCGGAGTTTTTTTAGCTGCTGGCTCCTGGCCTTATGTTCTGGCTCGCAGCTCTCAACCCGGACTGACATTGCTCACGCTCATCCGTTCCCGCCAACGAACAACAAGAATCGAACAACAAACGACACGGAGCATCTAACACGATATGACCGGACCACGTGAAGCGGAACTGTTGGAAGCTACGAACCTTTTGCTGGACGCGCGGCGTACGTGCCGGACGATGGCGGACCTGCCGGCGGCGCTGCAGCCTGTGAGCATGGACGAGTCGTTCTGGGTGCAGACGCAACTGATCGAGTCATTCGGCACGGTGGGCGGATGGAAGGTTGGCGCTCCTGCTGCGGACGCCACGCCCATGTGTGCGCCGATGCCGGCTGCGTGGATTGCGGGCAACGGGGCGACGCTGGCTGCGCCGCACTTCCGGTTTCGCGGATTGGAGGCAGAGGTGGCGTTTCTGCTGGGCAGCGATCTGCCGCCGCGCGCGCAGGCCTACAGCGACGAGGAGGTCCTGGCAGCGATCCAGTCATGTCACCCGGCGGTCGAGATCCTGGAGTCGGGGCTGACCGATCCGACTTCACCCGAAACGAATCGGCTGTCGCAGATTGCGGATCTGCAGATGCATGGCGGGTTTGTGTATGGGCCGGCTTATGCGAACTGGCGCGAGATTGACTTCAGCAAGGAGCATGTGACGCTGGCTGTCGATAGCGTGGTGCGGGTGGAGCGGACGGGGTCGAATACTTCAGGGAACCTGTTGCGGCTTCTGCCGTGGCTGGCGAACCATGCGACGGCCCGGACGAAGGGTCTCCGCGCTGGGCAGTGGATTACGACGGGGTCTTGGACGGGGGTGGAACGCGCGGCGAGCGGGCACTCGGTGGATGCTACGTTCGAGCACCTGGGACGGGTTTCTTTGATCTTTGCTTAGCGGCAAAGTGCGCCGTAGGCGGGCGGCGGGCGTTTAGCCGCCATTTTAGAGCTTCGCAATGGCCCTCCCGATGGTCGGGAGGAATCGACGGGGCGGGTTGGAAGTGCGCGGACATCTTGGGTATCTTGTTGAGAATCCAACGGCCAGAGGTTTCCTCATGGCGCGCCCTTACTGGTCTGGACAGATCTCGATTTCCCTCGTCTCCTTTTCGGTGAAGCTCTTTGTCGCCACCGAGGCCAAGAGCCAGATCAGCTTCCACCAGATCAACCGCGCGACGGGGGAGCGGGTGCGTTACCAGAAGGTAACCGCTTCGGTTGCAGAAGCGCAGCAGACGCAGCAGGACTCTGGTGATGATGCGCCGACAGCGGCGCCTACGGTGCGAAATGACGAGATTGTGAAGGGCTACGAGTATCAGAAGGGTCAGTATGTGACGCTTGAGCCGTCGGAGCTGGCGAACCTGCGGGTGCCATCGAAGCACTCGATGGAGGTGACGCAGTTTGTGGATGCGGCGGATATCGATCCGGAGTATTTCGAGAAGCCATATTTTGTGGTGCCGGAGAATGACTCGCAGACGCAGGCGTTCACGGTGATCCGGCAGGCGCTGAAAGAGACGAAGAAGATTGCACTTTCGAAGATTGCGTTTGCCGGGCGCGAGCACGTGGTGGCGATTGCTCCGACGCAGGATGACGCGATGGGCGGGATGATGGCGTACATCATGCGGTATGCGGAGGAGCTGCGGGATCCGAAGGACTATTTTCGCGACATCAAGAAGGTCGAGGTGGATGAAGACTCGCTCGACCTGGCGAAGACGCTGATCAAGAAGCGCGCGGCGAAGTTCGATCCGGAGAAGTTTGTGGACGGGTACGAGGTGGCGCTGAAGGAGCTGGTGCAGGCGAAGATCGAGCATGCGCCGATTCCTCATGATGAAGCTCTGGCAGCTCCGCGGGGCAAGGTGGTTTCGCTGATGGATGCGCTGCGGAAGTCGATTGGCGAGGATGGGGATACTGCAGAGGCTCCGGCGGCGAAGAAGAAGCCCGCGAAGGCTGCGGCTGCGAAGGGGATTGCGCTGGTGAAGGGGAAGTCTCCGGCGAAGGCTGCGAAGCGCAAGTCGGCCTAGCGGATTTAGGTTACTTTTTCGCTGACGCAGGGCGGGAAATCTGCGTCCTAAGGAGCGAGAAAGGATGTCTGATGTTCAAAATTGCCGCAACTTTGATGCTTTGTGCCGTGACGTTTGAGTCGCACGGATGCCAGCAGAACCGCCCCGACCCCGTCGCTCCTGAGGTCGCGATGAAACGCTTCAACGACCAGGTGCAGAATCACTGCGCGGGTAAGCAGATTGATCCGGAGAAGTTGAACGAGTTCGCGAAGGATTATCGGAACGACGCGGATACGCAGAGCCAGCAGTTGATCGACCTGAACACGAGCAAGTTGTGCGGCAAGAGCGGCGGGGCGGAGTGCTACAACCAGGGCTTCGTGCAGGCTGAGGTGCAGATGGGCGGGATCGACGATATTGTGAAGCTTG
>CAZZZP010000025.1:0-491 GCA_964658635.1 Lichenicola sp.
ACTGTTGGCTTGTCGACTGTTGGCTTCCCGGCTGGGGCTGCTTCTGCTTGGGGGCCACATAAGGCACGTAAGGTCCGTAGACCGGCGCCGTCTGCTGCGCGCCGGTTGCCTGCCCGCTAGGCGTCGACGTAAGCGGTCCACTGTTGTTCTGCAACGGACCCTGCTGCTGAGCCTCAACGAACGCCGATCGCCGGAACGTCGCAGGCTCGGCGAGGTTGAATTCGGTTCCCAGCCTTGCAATTTCATCCTGCACGTAGACGGCATCGCCGGCCGCGGTCGAAAGTGCCTGGGCGTTTGCGCGTACGATCTGCTGGTGCTGGACGGCCGCAATGGAGAGCACGGGTTCAACCTCCTGGATCTGCGCTTCCGTCAACATTACGGGCGCGGTGATCGCTTTGGCCGGAAGCGGCACATGGACTGAAGCCTGCGGCGGCGTGTAGTCGCGCAGGCGCGGCTTGGATGCGGGCGCTGGAGCCGCACCCGAAGGCGCC
>CAZZZP010000025.1:501-28927 GCA_964658635.1 Lichenicola sp.
GTCCAAGCTGCACCGGCACATTCGCGTTCGACGGGCTGCCGCCAGGCAGGTAGATCTCTGCTGGCTGCGCCGGCTGTTCGGCTTGCCGCTGCATGGATGGCGTCTGGTCGTTGTTGGCCAGACTGGGGGCAAGCAGCGCAGACAGATCCTGCGCATTGCGCGAGGCTGGCAGCGCCATATCGGTGCCGGGCCGGCTTAGCTCCGTGGCAAGTTCTTCAGCCGGATCCGGCGCCGGCATTGCCGCCAGCGACGCGCGATAGTAGTCGGCAGCGCGGTTCACATCACCGCGTGCCTGCTCGAACTTCGCCGCCAGTACAAGCATCTGCGCGTCCTTCGGATACTGATTCAGCCCGAAACGCAGCCAGTTCTCGGCATCCTTCGAATCTCCGGCAGCCAGCGCCGCCCCTACCGCAGCCTTGTAGTCCGATGCTGAGACCGAGGTCATATCCATCGACTTCCAGATCGCCACCGCCTGCTTCGTCATGCCGGCTCGTGCATATCCGCTGGCAAGCGCCTTGATGACGCCGGGATTCGCCGGAAACGCCTGTGCCGTCGCATTCAGGATCGCAAGCGAGCGCCGATTGTTCCCGTTTGCCGCAGCCTGGTTGGCGCGGCGGACCGCCCAGTTCGCCCAGATGGTCTGGATGATGCGCCGCTGACCGTCAGTCAGATCGGTTCTGCCGCCCAGCATCATCAACTGCTTATAGAGCCCACCCTCGTTGCCGCCGTTATACATCAGCCACGCGGTCTGGACCTCGACCTCGGCGGGCGGTTTGGCATGCAGACTCGCATAGTGAGCCTGCACCCGCGCGAGAAATATCTGTGCCTCCGCCGACTGACCCAGTCCGGTGTAGATCGAGCTCACCGCTTGGAGGTAGACCACATCCTTTTCAAGCTCGATACGCACCGGAGCGGGAATCCGCTGAATTTCGGCCAGCGCCTCCTGGTCGCGCCCGGTGGTATGCAACGCAGTCAGGAGACCCTTCCAGGCCTCCAGGCGATCCGGATACTGGGTCAGGACCGTCTGGTAAAGTGGGTAGGCGGCGGAGGCATCGCCTCTCTTAAGATAGATTCCGGCAAGCTGGATCTGGGTCGGGATCGAAGGCTTTCCGCCCTCCGCAACGTCCTGTTGCAGCGATTTCTCGAGCACGTCCTGGGCGACATCCAGCCGGTTCCGTGTCTCAAAAATAGAAGCCACCGTTACGTCGAAGCCACCGTCGTGCATGGCGCGCGCGTAGACGTCCGGCGGCATGCTCTCGATCGTCTTCTCGGCCTCAGCATCTTCGCCCTGAGCATGCTGAACCCGCACCAGGCCCTGCCACGCTCCGACGTTATTCGGGTCATTCGTCAGCACCTGTCGAAACAAGCCAGAGGCCTGGTCGAGGTGGTTCGCCTGCTGCAGCAAACTCGCATACTGGAGCTGCGTATCGGCTTCTACACCCCGTGCGTCGGCCGGGAACGGCAGGTCGAGCGCGCTCTTCAGCACACGCTGCGCGTCCTCATCACGACCGACGGAAGAAAGAGCCGATGCAAGCGCACGCAGGTACAAAGGATCCTTCGCGAGCTCGGCACGTGGTCCGGCAGGGATCCTATGCTCAGTCTCAAGCGCCTGCGAAGCGCTTCCCGCACCCACTTCCGCCAGGAACAATCCGCGCCACGCGTGAGGAGCCGAAGGTTTCAACTTGGCAAATTGCGCAAACACGGGAACCGCAGCTTCGGCCTGTTGGGCCTTGAGCAACGTGCCGCCAAGGCCTTCAAGCGCCTCGGTGCTTGCCGGACGCATCTGCAGCGCGCTGCGATACTCTTTCTCCGCGTCGGCCAGATTGCCTTCGTTCAGCGCGAGGGCGCCCTCACCCATCGTGTCCCAGAAGCGCGACGTGCTCAGCGCGCCATCCAGATTCGGATCTTTTGAACCATCCTGCTTGGCCTGCACCAGGAAACTGATCGCACCGCCGAAGTTGGCCTGTTGCATGCGAATGTACCCCAGACCGGCAAGCGCATTCGCGTCCTCGGGATTCTTGAGGAGGATCGCTTTGAACCTGGCCTCGGCCGTGTCAAGGCGCTTCGCGTTCAGGTCTTTGTAGGCTGCCCGGTCTTCGGCAGTTCGCGACGCGTTCACCGCGTTGTTCTGCCGCTCGGAAGCGGTCTGCGCCCTGCCGCCCTGGCGCGGTTCATTTTTCAAAATGGTAGAAAGCTGCGCGTCTGGATGATTCGCCAGATAAGCCCTGATGTCGGCCGCGGTTGCCGGATTCTGCGCATCCCACACCAGCGATTGCCGCAGCGCCTCGGCGGCCTGCGGATCGTTCGGATGCGCCGAAAGCAGGCGCCTGCCCTCTGCTCGCGTCTTTGGGTTATAGGTCAGGATCCTACCCAGCGCCACCTGAAAACGCGAGTCGCCAGGATTGCGTGCGACCAGCTCCCGCAGGCCCGAGATGGCATGGGCAAGTCCGTCCTCGGTCGCCGCCTCTGTCTCGTAATAGCCCAGCGCGATGTCACCCGGCGGCGGCGTGTTGCCGTAGAGCTGGTGATAGATAGCCATCGCCTGGCCGTACAGCCCCTGCTGGGCAAGCTTTCCTGCCTGCTGCAGCTGCTGGTTGTGGTCCGCAGCCGTACCCATCGTCTCGATCCGCGCAATCTCGGGATCGTTCGAATTGATGGCGCGCAGGCGATCGAGATAACTGTTCGCACTTGCGGTGTTGCCGCTCAGCCGTGCCGCCCGGGCAAGCCCGGCAAGCGCCTCGACGTTGTTGGGCTCGGCAAGCAGAACCTGCTGCCAGCGTTGCGAGGCAAGGTCCATTCGGCCCCGCGCCTCAAGTGCATGGGCACTCTGGAGCAGGGACTGGCTCGCAGTCTGGGGAGACTGCCCATTCGCAGTCCAGCAGCTAAGGGCCAGCGTACTGGCACCGAGCACAAGCGCTGGAGCCAAGGACCGGAAAACTGATGGATTCGTCATAGATAAGGTCGCTCGCCGCACATCGGCGGCCGTTAGGATTTCGTTATTGCAGTTATCCCAAGAGAGTAACGTCTTTTCTGCGGCGTTGTAATCTCTTTCTGCACTTCCGACAGGGCGTTCTCTCAACATGGGATGACCTCGTTTGGGCCCTAAATCCGCATTGCTCACCAACTTACGGCGAGTTGACCATCGCGCCGGAAGCGAAACCGACCTTCGGTATAACCGGTGGAAAAAAGGACAAGATTCTGGTCGTAGTAAGTTACGGCGGTACCGACCAGCCCTGTCTTGGCGTCTCGTGAAACCGTCACGCGTCGCGTCGATTGAGTCGCTGCGTTCTTATCGCCCAGCGCATTCAGGTAAGGAATCACAGCCGCGCTGAAACCCACCGGCGAGTCTGCGTGAACCACCTTGCCCGCGGCACTTACCTGCTCCGGCGGAACCCCCGACTGATCGACCACATTCTTCATCCCGGTCAGCAGAGGCAGTAGCGAGCGCAACCCGGGAGCTGCCGGATCCGTTATCCCTGCCCACAGGTAAACCCGGATCGCGTCGTAGCTGCCCGCCGGCTGGCCCGACTGCTGGCCCGATGAGCCCTGCACGGGAGGAAACGTCGCCTGCACCCCAGTCTTGCTCACCGAGACCCAGTCCATGGCAAACCCGTTCCCGACAGCAGGCGCAAGCAGCGTGGGAAGACTCGCTGCGATCAGCTTCCATGGTCCTGCCGGTGATGCATGCGCAAACCGTTGGAGCAGAGGCAGCGGCATGTAACTCGGGTTGACCACATAGGTATCCGCCATGAGATGAAAGCCCCGGGGCCCAGGAGCCAGCCAGGTCCCAACCGAGGGAATAGTCACAACCTCTTGCTTCACGATTTGCGTCGCTATCGCCGTCCCCAGTTTTGCGTACCTGGGCTCATGCCATAGGCGACCGGCCTCGAGCAGATCATAGGCCATCCACAGGTCCGCGTCCGAAGCGGAGTTGTCGTCAAGCACGCCCCAGGCGCCCGCCGGAGCATGCCCCCAGTTCCAGGCCGGAAGCCTCAGGCTCAGGTTTCCCGCTGCTAGGTTTGCCTCGGTCCACTTCAGCAGCTTGTCAAAGCGCGCCCGGTCGTTGTCCACCAGTGCGAAGAACATCGCGTACGCCTGCCCTTCACTCGTCGTGCGGTCGTTCGCGGAACGATCGATGACCCTGCCCTGATCGTCGATGAAGCGTTGTGCGTACGCTGCCCAAAGAGGCCACGGACGCTGTGCATGAGCCTGCGGACAGGCAAACGCTAAAAGCGTGAGCATGAGGACGGGCAGGCCTCTCACCCACCCGCCGCCGCGTTCGAAAACCTCAGAAAAAAACTCGCGAAGCATCTTCAAGGTCCGGCTAGACCTCTGTCCCCTGCAGCCGGCGGCGTGCGTGGCGGCGAAGATTCGCACGGATAAGGATCGCCATCAGCACGCACACAAACACGCAGCAGATGACGACAAGCCATGGAAACTCCGAAAACAGAACGTTGAACTGAGTCCACCACGGGATCGAACCGACGTGGTAAACATCGTTGCCAATCCGGTACGAGATGAACTTGTCCTCATGCAGCACGCTGACCGACGAAGACATATCAGAGGATTGCGAAGTCTTCAGAAACACATCGAGAAACTTCGGCACCACGGAGTGATCTCGCAGCGCAATCACCACCACCGACCGGTTCGAGTTGCGAGGCCATTCCAGACCTTCGATCATCGCATCCGGCAGCCCGCCCGAGGCCTCCAGCTGGTTGGTCTGCACATGGTCCGAGCTGCGTACCTTCCACCACGCATGCTCAAGCGGTGCGAAGAAGCCCTTCGTATCCTGCACGCGCAAGCCGTCGCCATCAATCTCGACCGGCAGCGACTTCTGCAGACGAGTCAGGGCAGGCTGATCGCCCACCATCCCCATCACGATGTAGTCCTTCAGGCTGTCCTGCTTCATGCCGTCATTATTGGTGACGGTGACGTTGATAACCGGGTAGCCAGTCTGCGCGCCGAAGTGCCCCATGAACGTCAGGTACATCTCGATCTCGTCACCTGTCGGGGAATCCGGAAGCACCACCGCTGTCTCCGATAGATCGGCCTTGCGCGTGAACGGATAGCCAGCGTTGGCAAAAATCTCAAGATCAGGCAGGATCACCCAGTGTGGAATCCCCTGGATGTCGAGATACGAATCCTTCAGAATCGCTCCCTGCAGGTTAAGCGGAGCCGTGTCCTGGCACTTGCCCTTCTTCGCAATCTGAAAGACAAACTTGTGCGACAGCGTATTCGAGAACGGCCGCATGTTGTACTTCGGCACCGGCACCACGGTCTCGAGCACAGCCGACCCCTTTTCGGTGTGCGGCATCGGTGTCGAACTCACATAACCCGTGTTCGTATACACCTGCAGCGAGCTCTCGTTCGCCAGCGGAATACCGTTGTACCGGTAGTGCATGTGGTAGCTCAGGTTCGCGGGTTCGCTCGAGTAGATGTCCGGCGGCAGACGCATGTAAACATTTACCGGACCGCTGCCATCCCCCTGCAGATCTCCGGTCTGCGTAATGTCGCCGACGGTTGTGATGTGATCCGTGCTCAGCCAGCGCGGCGCATCGTCCGGTTGCCGCTGCGGCAGCTTGCCCGGCAGCTTCATCTGCGCGTCCGCACCCTGCATAAAGTCGCCATGCTCGAGCACAAGGGCCTGCGCCGCCGTTACCACCTCATCCGGATTGTCACCCGTCAGGATCAGCAGCTTCGAATACGGGTCCACAGGATTGGTCCGCATCGCCACAGAAGGCCCCGAAGTCGACGTAACATTCAGGCCCGCAGGAAGCTGCGAGAAAGACTCGGTAATTACGATCGCGTTCCCCGGAGGAATCGTCCCGAAGATCACCGGGAAATGAACCGGCTTCGCGTTTGTCAGGACGCCGAAGTACGACGCGATCATCCCAGCCGCGCGCAGAGTCTGCGGCGAGGGCTGCGTCAGAAAAACAATCGGGATCGAAGGATGCAGGTTGACCGCCGAATCATAAAACGGCAGCGGCAGCAAGCTTAGATCATTCTGCAGAGGCAGCAGCGACCCGGCAAGTTCGATCGTCGAAGAATTGTCGACGTGACTCCACAAGGTCGAGTGCGAAGGGTCCTCACACTGAAACGTGTAATGGCCAATAAACTCGAACGTAAGCTCGTTGTTGTGCACCAACATGTCGGCCGGCATGTTCAGCGTTGCCTCGAGCAGCGCACCCGACTCATTCCGCGTCACGTTCAGTGTCTGCTCTTCAGCCACCTTCTGATCGGGCGTCAGGTCAGCCGACGGTGCGACATAAGACGGCCGCGTCCGCACCGGCAGCGTTGAAAATAACGTCCCGTTCAACGAGACCTTTAGATGGCTGATGTCCGGCAGCAGGCCTGGTGAGAAGTGATATCGCACGTGCATGGTCGCCATCTTGACCACCTGCGTCTGCGGCAGTGAAAAGTACACCGAGTGATAGGAATCCACACCCCGGAGCACGATTGTGTCGGATACTCCAAAGTCCGCGAACGAGAACACGTTGTCGAAAGCGCCCGGCGCAACCGGCCGCGCACTGGTTCCGCCATCCCGGGCATACACCGCCGGAGCAGCCGTCGCCGTCATCGCGAGAGGAGCCTGCGCAGCCGAAGCCGTGCAGGTCAGCGAGCCCAATCCCAGTACAAGCAGGATTAGAGGAGCAACGGTCGTCGCAAGCCGCCCCTTCGGTGCCTTCTTCTTTTTATCTGTCTTCAAGATCCCTCGGAACGTCATCGAAAGCCCATGCATGGAAAGAAGAAAAATGCGTCCCAGACTCCTCATCGGACGATCCGTCTCGCGAGACTCACCCCAGCCAAGCCAGGTATCGGCACGCGAGTAAAGCACCATCGTCAGAGCCTCTTCTTCCTGCAGATTCAACGCCTCGAACTGCGCGCGCAGCGTACCGCCCGTCGCACTGACCACCGTAGCCGGCAGCATCGCGTCGCCATCAAGAACCGGGAAGACGATCTGCACATTCTCACCCGGAAGCGCCGTGAAGCTGCGGTCGATGTGCAGCATCACGCCACCGCTCGACAGGTCCGCTGTAACGCCTTGCACTACGGTTCCATCAGCCAGCACGACATCGGCCGGAACACTCATATTTACGCGAACCGTCTGGCGCCGCTGCTGGCTTTCATATGCCACCGCCGTCGCACAGCCCAGAAGCACGATGCTGAAGCAGACCCACAGAACATTCATCGCGATCGTACCCGGATGGGTGCCGTCATACAGAATATTCAATGGCCAGACGTTGAACTGAATCGCTCTCGGGATCGCCATCAGCAGGCCGAGAAAGTTCAACAACAGCATGACTAGAAATGGCCTTGCAATGCGTTGGTCAAAGAAGCTGCGCGCAACCACACCGCCTTTCGCCGTCACGTCGAAGCTGCCGAGCTTCGGGTTGATCAGCGCAAGCATCGTGGGCAGGAAGATATACGGGGCAAGGACAGTCTCGTAGACCTCATTCCAGAAAGAATGCCGGTGCTGGCCCTGAATGCGGGAGTTCGTCAACGAGGAAAGCACAAGGTGTGGGAAGGCATACGCAAAGATCGCAGCCCAGTAGCCCGGCACGTTCGTATGCCCCAGCACCAGGTAAATCAACGGAGCCGTTAGAAAGATGAGGCGCGGGAACGCATACAGAAAGTGCGTCATCGCGTTGAAGTAGCAGAGACGCTGTGCCGGCTTCAGTCCTGGCACGAAGAGCGGATTGTCGGTTCGCAGAATCTGAATCATGCCGCGTGCCCAGCGAATCCGCTGCTTCACGTGACCGCTGAGCCGCTCCGTTGCCAAGCCCGCCGCCTGGGGAATATTGATGTACGCCGTGTTCCAGCCATTCATCTGCATGCGCAGAGAAGTGTGCGCGTCTTCAGTCACAGTCTCAACCGCAATGCCTCCAATCTCGTCGAGCGCGGTCCGCCGCAGTACCGCACATGAGCCGCAGAAGAAGGTCGCGTTCCAGAAGTCGTTGCCGTCCTGCACGATGCCGTAGAAAAGCTCGCCCTCGTTCGGAATCACGCGAAACTGACCAAGGTTGCGCTCAAAAGGATCGGGCGAATAGAAATGGTGTGGCGTCTGCAGCATCGCCAGCTTCTTGTCGCGCAGGAACCAGCCAAGCGTCACCTGCATAAAGCTTCGCGTAGGCACGTGATCGCAATCAAAGATTGCGACAAACGGCGCGTCCAGCCGCTCGAGTGCGCGATTGATATTTCCCGCCTTGGCATGCTTATTGTCGTCGCGCGTCATGTAACCGACGCCAGCCTCTTCGGCAAACTGCCGGAACTCTTCGCGCTTGCCGTCATCCAGAATGTAGACGTTGAGCTTGTCCGCCGGCCAGTCGATGTTCATCGCCGCAAGCGCGGTGTACTTCACCACGGAGAGCGGTTCGTTATAAGTAGGAATCACCAGGTCGACCGCGGGCCACGTCTCCGGATCCTCCGGCAGAGGCACAGGCGTGCGGCGCAGCGGCCACAGCGTTTGCAGAAAACCGAGGAAAAGAATCGCAAAGGCGTAGCTCTCCGCCATTACCAGCAGCAGGATGAAGAACGCATCAAGCGCGGTCCATTCGCTACCCGGATCGCGGAAGAACGCGATCACCGTCGAGATTCGCCAGAAGCCATAGCGGAACGTCGAAAAGCACGACGTAAGCATAAGCGTCAGCGTCACCAGGTACGAGCTCGAACTCCGGTCCATCCAAACCGCGATCAGTACCGATAACAAGCCCAGCACCGCTTGCTGCGGCCAAGTCAGTTCCAGCACTCCGGCAAAGACCAGGAATGCCATGCCTCCAAAGATCACGACAAAGCGCACAACACGAAGCAGCGGGCTATCCCCTGATTCAAACTCTCTCCAAAGGGGAGATCTTGTCATCGTTCACTCCAACGAACATTGCGAAACGCTTGAGTTGCAGGAGCCGAGATGCCCTTGAGCCAGTTGGCGGTATTGCGGAAGTCCTCCGATGCCGAGCCATCCGGAGCGTAATCGATCACCGTCATCCCTTCCGCAAGCGCTTCACTGACCGACGGCGACCGGCGAATCACGTTGGGCAGCAGGCGGTCCGCAAGCTGACGGCGCAACACCTCGCGCACATCCAGATGCAGAGGCAAAGACGAATCGAACTGGTTGATGACGTAATACGGCTGCAGCCGACGGCCCTCCACATCGAGCACTCCCTTGAAGTACCTCTCGACCATCTGCAGGCTGATCACCGAGTTCATATCCGGCGCAAGCGGCACCAGCACGATCGGATTCATGCGCATCATCCTCCGGACAATCCAGCCCGACTGCGCCGTCAGGTCCAGCAGCAGCCGTTGCGTGCCCGTTGCGGCCGATGTGAGCTCCTCAATAAGACCGTCCTCGAGCGCACCGTCGCTCCCCCGCCCTTCGCAGTCATAGCTCACCAGGTGGATCGGCGCATCCGCACTGCCTGTCGGAGGTGAAAACGTACGAACCACCCCATGCTTCAACTCGGTCGCGCCGAAATAGTAAGGCAGCAGCCCGTGCGAAGTGGTATCCGCCAGCAGCACCTTCTCGCCGGTAGACGACAGCGCACGGCCCAGTGTCGCGATCAGGCTCGTCTTGCCCACTCCGCCGGCCAGCGAAAAGACCGCAAGCACCGGGACACGGACATCGATCTGACGCGGACGCGAAGCCTCTGGAGAGGGTTGCTGTTCACCCTCAAAGAGACCCTTCAGCGCGAACCAGCGTGATGCCACCCGCTCACGCGAGTGCTGCAGCGTGTCGGCGACCGAGGCTAGCGCGGGCGCTGTGGCCACCGGACGGGAGCTGCTCGAGTGGCCACTGCTCAGCCACGCCGGGGTTGCCGCGTCCATCCCTCCATCCCACGGACGCCCCTCCACGTGCCTTGCCGGATCAGCCGCAAACGGCTCCGGCCCTCCACCGCGCTGTTCGAACGCGGTGGCCAACCTTGGCTGTGCCCCCCCCGTACGGGGGGGCTCATTGCCCATCGTAGCCATCGAGCCGGACATATCGGCTACAGCAGAAGCACGAAACGCCGGACGGAGACCGGACTCCTGATCCGGCTTGAATCCACGCGGACGGCGCGCTTCCCCCGACTGCGTGCGTGGCGCACGGCGCTCCGTGATCCCCGACAGTCCGCGGTCGGCAATCCGGTCCGTCAGGCGATCGGCAACGCGCTCGCCTGACCTCTCCTGCCGGATCGAAACCCGCGCCGCTTCGTCGCGATAACGCTGTGGCTGCGTGTACTCAAGAGCACGGTTCGGTGTATACAGATCGCCGTCCACGGTTGCGCCCTGCGCCAGCTCGTAAGGATCTCCCCCCAACGCCGGAACCCGCGTCGGCTGGGGCCCAGCCAGCGTCCGCCGGCGAATCTCGGAGTCGTACCAGCGAGCCGCCTGGCGCTGCGCCGAAACATGCGCCTCTGCCATCTCCCGTTCTTCCTGCCTTGCAGCAGCCTCGGCCACCGCAGCCGCTTCCGCGCGCCGAGCCGCCTCCACGCGCTCCGCAGCTGCGCGCCGAGCCGCTTCATCGGCCTCACGCAGGGCGCGCTCACGATCGGCCTGGCTGTCGTACCGTTCGGAGATCCTTGCCGCCCGCTCCGCCTCGCGCGCCGCCCGTTCCGCCTCCGCGGCGGCCCGCTCCGCCTCGGCCTGCGCATTCAACTCCGCCTGGCGCGTCTCCTCTGCCGCGCGGTGTCGGACCTGAGCACGATATTCCCGGCGCGAAGCTGAAAAGTCGCGATACTTCGCACCGTGAAGATTCGCCCAGGAGTACAGGATGGCGACATCTTCGGGAGTTTCCGCGATCGGCTCTTCCGACGGCTCATTGCGGCGTGTGTCCATAATTGGCTTTCCTGTTCAGCAGCGGACTTGCGAGAAGATCTGCGCACCAAGGGCCCGGCATGCTTCTCTGGTGGAAATTTTCAGTGCACAGGAGACCCGTCAAAGTGCACCCTTTTTTATGCAATGTTGTGAGGCTAAAGTGCGACAGGAGGTCAGTCAATCTTCTCTGGTTGCAACTTTAGTGCACGGAGCAGGTTTCGCGGCATCAAAGCACCGAAACGGAACTGGAGTGTCACCGCCGATGCCCTCCACCCCGCCTTTCCGCTGCCCCGCACAACGCAGGTTGGTGTCGTCATGACTCTCATCTCAACAGTTCCGCACCACGAACACACTCCCCCTTTGGGCGCGAAATCCGCACAGATTGTGTTATTTTTAGGGAGTGGTTTGAGCCTGTAGCTCAGTCGGTAGAGCATCGCCCTTTTAAGGCGTTGGTCCTGGGTTCGAGCCCCAGCGGGCTCACCATCCCCCCTCATCCACCGTGACGGCAACTGCTAGGAAGTCGGCTTGTCCGGAGCCGGCAGTACCGCGCAGAAGTCCTCAAGGAAACGCTGCGCATAGCTATCCAACAGGCCGCGAAGGCGCTCCTCGGACGAGGAGCGCAGCAGGATTCCGGCGTGATGCGTTTTATGCAGCCGCATCACAATCTCCCCGTCTTTATAGGCGCTAAGGTCCGGAGCCTCCTGTTTCGCGAGCGAGATCACGCTTCCCACAAATGCGCGTTTCACCTTCGGCAGCGTGTACTCCGTGCCGCTCGCCAGGGCAGCCTCAATGACCGCCCATTCCTTCCAGGGATTCAGCCCGGTCGCAAACTCGCACGCCTCGGCGATGTACGCGCCACCCACCCGGGCCGCCGTTTCCAGAAAATAAAACTCCCCGTCCGCAGCCGACTTGATGAACTCCGAATGAGTCACGCCGCTCTCCAGACCGAGCGCTGGCAGCAGCCTCGTCTGCATCTCGAGAATGCTTTCTGCGTCCGCCGAATCGAGCGCCAGCGAGCGAGTCGTGAACACTCCACCCTGGTGCATCGTCTGAATCGGAGGCTTCCCATATTGGAACGGAGCCGCAAAGATTAATTTCCCGTTCCAGGTAATCCCCTCGCTGTGAAACACCTCGCCGGCCACGAAGCGTTCCAGAACGTAGTGACTTTGTAGATCGCCCAGTTGTTCGAGCACTGGCCAGATCTCATTCGGGTGCTCGATCCGTCTAATCCCGATAGCCGACGCGTTCAGCCGCGGCTTCAGCAGCCAGGGACCCCGGCTGTCGCGCAGGAAGGCAGCCACATCCTCATGCTGCACCACCCGGCTGAAGTCCGGAACCCGGATCCCGCTGCGCCGAGCCTGCTCGCGCATCGCCAGCTTGTCGCGGAAGAAGCGCGTCGCCGTCTCGCCCATCCCGGGAACCCGCATGTGCTCACGCAGCAGCGCCGCCCCCGCCAGGTCAAACTCGTCGAGCGCCACGATACGGTCGATCCGGCGGGTCCGCGCCAGGTATGTCACCGTGTTCAGCATCTGCTCGCAGGTCAGGTTCGACGGCATCGTCAGCAGCTCTGTCAACACATCGCGCGGCCAGTCGGCATCGCGCAGCTCATCTACCGTCAGCAGGCGCACCTCGCAGCCCAGGCGTGCGGCCTCGCGCAGAAAATCCTGTCCCTTTTCGTACGTGCTAATGCAGAAGATCGATGGACGCTTCGATTCAGACATATAACTCCCGCGATTTCAGGTTTGGTTTTGCCGCCCGGCAGATTCAGTGCTTCATGGAAGGATCCGCGAAGGTCTGCCGGATACCATCTTCGAGCGAAGTAAACGGCGCCGTGTACCCCGCCTTGCGAAGCCCGGCCACATCCGCCTCGGTGAAATGCTGGTAGCGGTTCTTGAGATCGCCAGGAAATGGCACAAATTCGATCCCGCCCGGCCCATGCACCATCATCAACGCCTCGGCTACTGCCTTGAACGTCCGAGCCTTGCCCGTTCCAGCGTTTACGATCGCTTGCACGGGCGCGTTCGGACTCTCCGGCAACAGCCCGGCAAAGAATAGATTGATCCGGCAAAGATCCTTCACAAACACGAAGTCCCGACGCTGTTCGCCGTCCGCGTACCCGCCGGACCCCTGAAACATCCGGATCACGCCCAAGTCGTGCAACTGCTTGGTGAAGTGGTGCATGACTGACGCCATGCGCCCCTTGTGCTGCTCCCGCGGCCCATACACGTTGAAGTAGCGAAGACCCACCACCGTGCTCGGAATCGATTTCTCCGCATCCGCAAACCCGCGCCGCACAAAATTGTCGAACACCAGCTTTGAATAGCCGTAGACATTCAGCGGACGCTCATTGCTGATTACCGGCGCAAACTCCTCGCTAAGCCCGTACACTGCCGCGGTCGAGGCATACACGAAGGGAATCTGGCGGCGCACGGCAAACGCGAGCAATTCCTTCGAGTAGGTAAAGTTGTTGTCCATCATGTAGCGGCCGTTATCTTCAAGCGTGTTCGAGCACGCGCCCTGGTGCAGGATCGCCCTGATCGGTACATGGTCGAAGTCACCCGCCGCCAGCGCCAAGCGAAATTCCGCCTTGTCCATATAGTCGCTGTACTCCGCGCCCCACAGATTGATGAACTTCGGCCCGGAAAGGTTTGGCGCCGGCGCCAGGTTGTCGACGATCAGGATGTCGCGCTCGCCAATCCGGTTCAGCTCGTGTACAAGATTGCTGCCGATAAAACCTGCACCACCAGTCACGATGATCAACGTACTGCCTCCTCGACCGGCGCAACGGGGCTGGTTAGCTTCTTGACGATATTCGTCGTCGAGAAGCCTTCGACCGTGGGCACGATCTCCACCCGTCCGCCGTTTGTGAGCACATCTTCATGCCCCACCACGGTCTCGATCGTGTAATCCCCACCTTTCACCAGCACGTTCGGCTTCAGCGCGCGAATCAACTCGAGCGGCGTCTCCTGGTCAAACAGCACGACGGCATCCACCGCCGCCAGCGCCGACATCACGCGTGCGCGCTCGTTCTCACCCACAATTGGCCGGCTCGGCCCCTTCAGGCGGCTCACCGATGCATCCGTATTCAGCCCCAGCACCAGCTTCGATCCGAAGCGGCGGCAATCTTCAAGCAAGGTGATGTGTCCCACGTGCAGCAGGTCGAAGCAGCCGTTGGTGAAGACCACCGTCTCGCCCGACGCCCGCCACTCAGCCACCCGCCGCTGCACCCGGTCAAAGTCCAGAATCTTCTCTGCCGATGTGATGCCCGAGCTTGGCGTCAACGCCGAAATGAGCTCGTGCTTCTCGATCGGCACCGTCCCGATCTTGCCGACCACAATGCCTGCAGCCAGGTTCGCGAGCTCGACCGCCGTATGGATGTGCAGACCGCCCGCAAGCGACGCCGCAAGCGTCGCGATCACCGTGTCGCCAGCGCCCGAGACATCAAACACTTCGCGTGCCCGCGCCGGAGAATAGAAGTCTTCCTCGGGACTGCGCCCGAGGATGCGAATCCCCTTCTCACTCATCGTGACCGTGAGGAATCGGAAGTCGTGCTCGATCATCTGCTCGTGAGCCGCCGCCAGCAGCGCGTCGGTCCGGTGCGCCGCAACGCCGGTCGCAAGCGAAAGCTCACTCAAATTAGGACAGACGGTGGTTGCGCCGCTGTATTTGCTCAGGTCGCGTGTTTTTGGGTCCACCAGCACCGGAACGTCCGCCCCGCGTGCCGCACGGATCACCGCCTCGCACAGACTGGCGGTCAGCGCACCCTTCGCATAGTCGGACAGGATCACGGCGTGAACTTTCTTCGTCAGTTCGACGACGCGCGCCTCCAGCCGTGCCATCTCCTCCGCCGGATGCTCTTCCCTGCTCTCAATGTCCAGTCGCAGCATCTGCTGCGTGCGCGCCACGATGCGCGTCTTTGAAATTGTTGGCAGCGAGCTCGAAACCACGCCTGCGGTATCGACCTTCGCAGGCCCGAGCAGCGCCGCAAGCTCGGCCTGCTCACCATCCGATCCCCAGAAGCCCGCCAGAAACGTCTCGCAGCCCAGTCCAGCCAGGTTCATCGCCACGTTGGCTGCGCCACCCGGCCGCTCATAGCGCTGCGCATGACGCAGCACCGGCACCGGCGCCTCGGGCGAGATGCGATCCACTTCGCCCAGGATGTAGCGATCCAGCATCAGATCCCCGACGACCAGAACCCTGATCCGGTTGAATCCACTTTCCAGCAAGCCGAGGACGGAATGAAGTTCGGGGAGCATAATCTTCCTCGAAGATACCAGATGGGGTCAGCCGGGCGGCATTTGCCTGGCCGGCCGAACGATGTGCAGCTCGTTGACCCGGGGCGCATCCTCTGAAGATGTTCCTGCAGCCCGGGCACGCAGCGCAGCCACCGCCTCACGCGCTACCTCATCGACCGTGATGCTCGTAATGCACTTCTTCTTCTCGACAATGCACGTTTCAAGCCCGCATCCCATGCAGTCCACCTCGTGATAAATGACGCGATGGTGCCGGCCATGCGGAAACCACATCCGTGGAATGTTGCGCGCTGCAAAGATCGCAACACAAGGCGTTCCCACCGTGGCCGCCAGATGCATGGGACCCGAGTCGTGCCCAAGAAACACCTGCGCATGGCGAAAGCACGCAGCGCTCTCGCGCGGCGAAAGCCTGCCACAAAGATTGATCACCGGGCTCGCCTCACCCGCGCCCTCGCGCCAGCCTTGTGCTGCAAACTCGCTGGCCTCGTCCTCTTCCTTCACGCCCGTCAGCACCAGCCCGTAGCCAGGAAACTCCGCTCCCAGCCTCCGCAGCAGCGCCTGCCAGTTTTCCCGGCCCCAGTCTTTGGACTGCACCTTCGTGCCCACGCTGACCGCAAGCAGCGGACGTCCGCTTGAACCTTCGAGCGCAGCAAGCGCACACGCCTCCTCGGCTTCGGTCAACCTCATATCCCACGCAGCCGGCGTGTCGATTTCGGCATCGCCAAGCTCAGCGATATTGCGCGCCAGTCTTTCGCTCTCCGGCTCAAGCGCGTTGTACTTGGGCTGAAACGCATGCTTCTGCATGGCTTCTGTCAGTGGCACCCCAATCTGCCGCTTCATCCCGCACAGACGAAAGAAGCGTGCATCGCGTTCCGCCGCAGCCACACCACGCACCGGCCCCAGGTAGACCAGCACCTCCGGCTTCCAGCGCCATAGCGTCCACCAGAGACGCAGCAGTTCCACTGGATTTCTCGTCCCGACCGCATAGCGGAAATAGCCGTGCACCAGTCCGCTCGCGGCGATTATAGCCGCTGCAGCCGGGGCTTTCACGCTTACAGGAAAGTTCGTCAGTATGCGCCGTTCGGCATTCGGAAACACGCGCTCTACCAGGTGCAGCGAAGGCAAAGCCACCACCGTATCCCCGAGGCTGCCCATGCGATAGATCAGCACGCGTCTGATCCCGGCCTCCGGTGTAACCGCACCGGCCTTTGCTTGCGTCTGGTTCTGCGCCATACGTCCTATTGTCAGCGCTGATCGTTCACGCAGCAAGCACCACAGCCGCTTCACTTTTTGTTAGCCTTAGCAACGTGCCCCCAATCATCTCCATCTCGCCCGCTCTTTCGTTGCCTGGAGCCAGCTCTATAGTGGAGTCGCAGGATCTTGCAAACGAGCAGTGGCACCACCTGGAGGCCGGCTCCCCATCATCAGGCGAAGTTGCCAGCCTCATCATGGCGCAGCACCGCGCCAACTACGATCTCTGGCACCAGGAAGACGCCGCCCGCAGCCCGGACGCTTCAGACGGGGCCATCGCCGAGGTCAAACACGCCATCGACCGCCTGAACCAGCTTCGGAATGATTTAGTCGAACAGATTGACGAGCGTCTCCTGCAGCTCGCCGGCGAACAGAATCCCGAGGCTCCACTTCACTCCGAGACCCCGGGCCTCATTATCGATCGTCTCTCCATCCTGGCCCTCAAGATTTATCACACGGGCGAGGAGGCCCACCGTCCGGATGCCTCCCAGCAGCATCATCAGCGAAACATGAACCGTCTGGCAGTGCTTCAGCAGCAACGCTCCGACCTCGCAACCTGTCTCGATCAGCTCTGGACCCAGATCCTCCAAGGAGAACGCCGTTTCCGCCTCTACCGGCAGATGAAGATGTACAACGATCCGGAACTCAACCCGGTTCTCTACGGCCGGCATCCCGACCCGGATCACAATTCCCCGGGGGATTGACCCGCACCTCCCTTCTGCGTATAAATCCGGGGAGAGTCAATCCCTCGCACGAATGCCTCGCTGTGCCCCGAGCTTGCAGGACAGAAGCGGCACCAGGAAAAACCCATGGCACACAAAACCGTCGTCCCGCCCCCCGCTCCGACGCCTCCCCCGCAGACTGCACCCGCCAAGAAAGCGGCTCGCACCATCCAAGGTTTCGTTCCCGCTCAGCACGACACCAGCCGGGCTGCGGCACTCGCCAGTTACGAAGCCGCTCTGCAGCTGATGCAGAATGGTAAGTACGATCTCGCCCACGCAGCCTTCAACCAGATGCTCCAATCCAGCCCGGTTGAGCTCGCTGACCGCATCCGCATGTACATCAACGCATGCCTCCTCCAGGTGGCCAAGGGTTCGACATCCTTCACGAGCCACGAGGAGCAGTATGACTACGCCATCTCCCTGCTCAACGACGGCAACTACGAAGACGCACGCGACCACTTCAAGCAGATACTCGCAGCCAATCCCGAGGCGGACTACGCTTTCTACGGTCTCGCCGTACTCGCCAGCATGACCGGCGACTCGCACGATTGTCTCGAACACCTCACTGAAGCCATCAAGCACAACCCGCGCAACCGCATCCAGGCACGCGCCGACTCCGACTTCCAGGACATGGCCGACGACCCGCGTTTCACGGAGCTGCTGTATCCCGAGGTCTAGCGTTCCGATGTTTAGACTCGCACTGGGCCTGACGGTCCCTGGGCCCGGTGGTGTTTTATCCTAGGCCTTAGCCCGGGACGGCTCACGCCCACACTTTCCACCCGGCTCGAAAGAGGCTCGACCGATGGCGGGTGACCCCCTCGCAGCATCCCTGCTGCATGCAGAGCAAGTAGAGTTCCAGCCCAAGGCCGAGCCCACCCAAAGGTCTCTGCGCGTCGTCGCCATCGGCGGAGGCACCGGCCTCTCCACCCTGCTGCGAGGCCTCAAACGCTTCGTCGCCGCACCCTCCGCTCCGCTCTTGCCTGCAGACTCCTCCTGCGGCGGCGCGCCCTGCACGATCCGCGACCTCGCAGCCATCGTCACCGTCACAGATGACGGTGGATCTTCAGGACGGCTCCGCGAAGACCTCAAGATGCTCCCGCCGGGCGACATCCGCAATTGCATGGTCGCGCTGTCGGAAGATGAACACCTCCTCGCCCGTCTCTTCCAGGTTCGCTTCGATCACGGCGAGCTCGAAGGCCACAGCTTCGGCAATCTCTTCCTTGCCGCACTCTCGCACATCACCGGCGACTTCGCCCAGGCCGTCCAGATGTCGTCCCAGATCCTCGCCACCCGCGGACGCATCTACCCGGCCACCAATACCAACGTCACCCTCGCCGCATGCATGGACGACGGCTCCGTCGTCCGGGGCGAGACCAACATCACCCGCAGCAAACGCCGCATCGCCGAACTGATGCTCGAGCCACGCGAGGCCGAGCCCCTCCCCGGCACCCTCGAAGCCATCGCCGCAGCCGACCTCATCACCCTTGGGCCGGGCTCGCTCTACACCTCGCTCGTCACCAACCTGCTCGTCAAAGGCATCCCCGAGGCCCTGGCCGCCTCCCGCGCCACCCGCGTTTACGTCTGCAACCTCATGACGCAGGCCAACGAATCGCTCGGCCTCACCGCCTCGCAGCACATCGAGAAGATCCTGCAGCACGCCGGCCGCACTCAACGCCGAATCTTCGACTACGCCCTCATCAACACCGGCCCAATCAGCCCGGTGCTGCTTGAAAAGTACGCTGCCGAAGGCCAGCAGCCGATCGAAGCGGACCTGGACCACGTGCGCGCGCTGGGAGTGGAACCGATCACCGGCAACTTCGTCCATGAAGGCGATCTGCTGCGCCACGACTACGACAAAGTCGCCGAACGGCTGCTGCAACTTGGACTTGCAAGAAGATAAGAAGCGCCCTACGCGGGCGGCGGTCACTTCGCGACTCATGTAACTGCTTCGCGTGGCCTTCCCGTTGGTCAGGAACAGGATTCCGTGCCGACGAGCGGAAGGACCACGCGAAGCCTGAATGAATCACGAAGTGACCGCCATCCGCGAAAGACGTCCTTACGAAATGGTTACCAGCGAGTCTTCCACCGTTCGCTTCAACTGCCCGCATGCCGCGTAGATATCCCGTCCACGAGGACGCCGTGTAAATGTCGGGATCCCCCCATCGATCAGCATCCGGTGGAACACAGCTACATCCTCCGGCTTTGGCTGCGTGTAGGGCACACCCGGCCCCGGATTCCACACGATCAGGTTCACCTTCGCACGCATCCCCTTCAGCAGCGCCAGCACCTCCCGAGCATTCTCCGGCTGGTCGTTTACCCCACCCAGCAGCACATACTCAAAGAAGACGAAATCCCGCTTGCCCAGCGGAAGGGTCTTCACCGCGTCCAGCAGCGCCTGGATGTTCCATTTGCGCGTAATCGGCATAATTTCGCCGCGCACCGTATCGTTCGATCCATTCAGGCTCAACGCCAGGTTCGGGCGAACCTCCTCGAGCGCAAACCGCCGGATCGCCGGCTCGATCCCGCTCGTCGAAACCGTCATCCGCGACGCCGGAATCCCCATCTCGTTCACCAGGATTCGAACCGCATCCATAAACGAGTCGTAGTTCAGAAACGGCTCGCCCATCCCCATGAACACCAGGTTGATGCGATCCGGCGTATTCCGTCCGCGCGCGCTGCCTACCTGCACACCGTGCCGGTTCAGCACCGCAGCCACCTGCCCCGCAATCTCACCCGTCGTCAGGTTCCGCCGCATTCCCAGCTTCGCCGTCAGGCAAAACTGGCAGTTCACCGCGCAGCCTACCTGGCTCGAAACACAGATCGTCGCGCGTTTATACGTGTCTTCGCCCGCCTCCTGCATCTCCGCGCCGTCGCCGCCCGGCATCCACACCGTCTCGACCGTCTCGCCATCCGCCAGACGGACCAGGTACCGCTCGGTGCCATCCACCGACTTCGCCGTCTGCGCAAGCTCCGGCAGCCCCACGACAAAGCCTTCGGCGGCGAGGTGTTCGCGAATCGCCAGCGGAAGCGTCAAAATCTCCTCGATCTTTTCCACCCGCTGCTTATAGAGCGCCTGCCCCATCTGCACCGCGCGATACCCGCGTTCGCCCAGCGACTCGAGCATCAAGCGCAATTGCGCCACCGACAACCCGAACAGCGCCTTGCCGTTTTGTTCCGTTGAAGCCATCCACTCTAGTTTACGCGCCACGTTCCAAACCGGCACTTCAGCCACAGCGTTCAAAGTTTTGCTATGAAACAATGTTGGGTAAGGAGATCCATGCCAGAAACCCTGCTCGAGACCCCCAAAACGACCCATCCGGCCCGCAACATCCGACGCACTGTCCTGCCCAACGGCCTGCTCGTCCTCACCGAGTCCATGCCCCACATGCGTTCGGTCTCGATGGGTGCCTGGATCAACTCCGGCTCGCGCGACGAACCGGTGGAGGAGAACGGGCTCTCGCACTTCGTCGAGCACATGGTCTTCAAGGGCACCAGAACGCGCTCCGCACAGGACATTGCACGTGAGGTCGACTCGATCGGCGGAAATCTCGACGCCTTTACCGGCAAGGAATCCGTCTGCTTCAACATCAAGGTGCTTGACGAAAACATGGCGCCGGCGCTCGACGTCCTCTCCGACCTCGTCCTTCACCCGCAGTTCTCGGAGCAGGATTTAGAGCGCGAGCAGGGCGTCATCCTCGAAGAGATCAAGATGGATGAGGACAATCCCGACTACCTCGTCCACGAGGTCTTCACCCAGAACTTCTGGAAGAATCACCCGCTCGGCCGCCCCATTCTCGGCACGGCCAAAACCGTCTCCAGCTTCACCCAGGAGACTGTCTTCGGCCACCACAATCGGCGCTTCACCCCCGAAAACCTCGTCTTCTCCGCCGCCGGCCACCTCCAACACGACGAGTTCGTCGCCCAAGTCGAAGAAAAGTTCGGCGGCCTCAAGCCGTTCGGCGTCCGCGCCGTCGACACCGAAACCCATCCGGTCACTACCCCGCACATCACCCTCAAAAAGAAGAAGTCCCTCGAGCAGGTCCAGATGTGCCTCGGCATGCCGGCCCCGCCGGTCGATTCCGCCGACCGCTTCACCATCTATCTGCTTAACTCCATGCTCGGCGGCGGCATGAGCTCACGCCTCTTCGAGTCCATCCGCGAAAACGAGGGCCTCGCCTACTCCATTTACTCCGAGCTCAGCCCCTTCCGCGACGCCGGTTCCCTCTCCATCTACGCTGGCATGTCGCTCGACAAATCCGAGCGCGTCCTTGAGCTTACGCTTGCCGAGTTCAAGCGTCTCAAGCAGCAGGCAGTCTCGGACGCCGAACTCAAACGCGCCAAGGATCAGATGAAGTCCAACATCGTCCTCGGCCTCGAAAGCTCGTCCAGCCGGATGTCGAACCTGGCCCGCCAGCAGATGTACTTCGGACGCTTCATAACAGTGGAGGAGATTGTCAGTCTCATCGATGCGGTCACGCCCGGCGACATCCAGCGTCTCGCCAACCAACTCTTCCAGCCCGACCTGCTCGCGCTCACCCTGCTCGGCAACCTCGGCGCCATGAAGATCGAACGCTCCAGGCTCGACTGCTAACGTGCCCCGTTCTACGTTGCTCGTTGTACGTGTTTCGAACGGAGAACGGTCAACGCCGCCCTTCTGCTACAGTTTTCCTCGTACCCCAGTTTCCGTGGAGAAGAAGCAAGTCATGAACACCTCGAAGAAACTCGAAGAGCTTCGCTCGAACGACGAAGGTTTCACCCTGATCGAACTGCTCATCGTCATGTCCATCATGCTCATCCTCATGATGCTCGCCGTGCCGCAGCTGCTCAAGCTCCGCAAGCAGGGCAACGAGACCTCAGCCGTCGCCTCGCTCCGCGCCATCAACCAGGCTGAGATGCAGTACAACTCGCAGTACCCGGCCAATGGCTTTTCCTGCGGCCTCGGTTCGCTCGGCGGAAACACCGGCACGCCGCCTTCTCCGGCCGCCGCCCAGGTCCTCCAGGCCAACCTCGCCACCGGAGCCAAGGATGGCTACCTCTTCGCCATCACCAACTGCACCAAGGTGACCGTCAACAACCAGGACATGATCACCGGCTACGAGATCACCGCCGTCCCCGCCTCCGTCGGCCGCAGCGGTGACCGCGGCTACTGCATGGACGAGAACGGCGTCATCAAGTACGACCCTGCAGGCGGAACCAACTGCACCGCCAACCAATAGTGATCGCCCGCTCCCTGCCCTGCCCCGCACGCCCCGCCCTCACTCGCGTGGCGTGCGGCTTTATCCTGTCCGCCCTGCTCCCGCACCTCGTCGCCGCGCAGCAAAACGACGCCCTGCTCAAGAAAGTAGACGATCACTACAACCACCTCGCCTCGCTCCGCACGCGCTACACAGAGCGCTACTCCGGCATGGGCCTCACTCGCTCGGAATCCGGCACCCTGACCCTCAAAAAACCCGGCCGCATGCTCTGGCAGTATGACCAGCCGGCAGGCAAGGTCTTCGTTCTCGACAGCAAGTATGCCTGGTTCTACACCCCTGGCGACGCGCAGGCTCAGCGCATTCCCGCCAAACAGATGGACGACCTGCGCACCCCGCTTCGCTTCCTCCTCGGTCACACCGAGCTCAAGAAGGAACTCGACGGTATCGCCGTCACCCCCACCCCCACAGGCTTTCACATCGCCGGCATTCCCAAGGGCGTGCAAACCCGAGTCAAGCTGCTCAGCCTGGACGTCTCCTCATCCGGCGAGATCTCCGCCATGAAGCTCGAAGAAGTCGATGGCGCCACCACCAGCTTTGCCTTCACAGGAATGCAGGAAAACATTCTCGTTCTCAACTCCGACTTCCTCTTCACACCGCCCTCCGGCATCACCATCGTCAACGGCACGCCCCCAATCTAAAAAAACAAGGAACTTCATAACAGAGACAAGAATGAGGAAAGGCGATAAGGACACATCCGCTCGTATCGCCTTTCCTCGCTCTTATCCGTGTAATCCGTTACTTGTTTTCGATCCCGGGCTAAACCAATACTTTCCCCTGCTCGCCAACATCCACCTTGCCGCCGGTCACCGCTCGCGCAAGATACTTCAGGCCGAACACGATCTTGCTCGACGAAGAATCCCAGTAGTCCGCCTCGTCAATCTCTACCTTGAGCACCGCAATGCTCGGATCGTCCTCGCCCGCGGGGAACCAGGCTTTGAACATCGGGTTCCAGAGCTCCTTGATCTTTGCCTTGTCCTGGCTCACCTGCGCCCGGCCCTTCGCCGCCACATAGCTGTGGTTCGACGGGTCCGAGTACAGCAAACTCACATGCGCATCGTTGTTGATCTCCGCCACCTTGCCTGACTCCTGCCGCGTCAGAAACCACACCGTCCCATCGAACGTAGTCTCCTGGGTCGCCATCGGACGGCTGTCGAACGATCCGTCCTTCGCCGCTGTAGTCAACATGCAGATGCGTACATCCTTGATCAGCTCACCGATCTTCTTCTTACCTTCGGGTCCGCTCAGGACCTTCTGCTCACTCATTGTCTTCCTCCTGGGTGCGTTGGATGCCGGCTCCTGCGCCCAGGTCCCCCTGCTCCGGTCGGGTAAACTTGGCTTAGATCGATCAAGCGAGAAGCCAACACGTGACCACAGCCGTTCCATCAAATCTCCTGCAGTACGCCTCGGCCGCCGATCTCCACGCCGCCGTCTACGCCCTCGACCCCAAAACCGCTGTCTTCGACTGTGATGGCACCCTCTGGGCGCCCGACTCCGGCTCCGGCTTCATGCGCTGGACCATCGAAACCGGCCTCATCTCCCCCGAAGCCATCGCCTGGCTCAACCAGCGCTACGACCGCTACAAGCGCGGAGAGGTCAACGAGCTCGCCATCTGCGGCGAGATGGTCCAGGTCTACGCCGGCCTTCGCGAAGGCGCACTCCGCCAGGCTGCCACCACCTACTTCGCCGAGCACATCGCGCCCTCCATCTTCCCCGAGATGGAAAAGCTGGTCGCCGACCTCCAGGCCCGCGGCGTCGACATATGGGCCGTCAGCTCCACCAACGACTGGGTCGTTGAAGAGGGTGTCAGCCGCTTCAACGTCCCCGCCAGCCGCGTCCTCTCCGCCCGCGTCGCCGTCGAAAACGGCATCGTCACCGACCGCATCCTAGACGTTCCAACCGACCAGGGCAAAGTGACCGCGCTCAACCGCGCCGGCATCACCAGGCCCGACGCCGTCTTCGGCAACTCCGTCCACGACGCCGCGATGCTCGCCATCGCACGCCGCGCCTTCCCCATCAATCCCTCGCCCGCCCTCGTCGAACGCAGCGCGCTGGAGTCATGGCACATCTACTTCCCCGAGCTCGTCCGTTCCATCTGAATCGATTCCGCTCACGTTACCCATCCGGCAACCCTGTTCACTAAAAGTGACTTTAGAAGCAAACAGGCCATCTAACGGGGAGAGCAGATGAAGGAACCGATCCGGAAGTTAGATCGTCGCGTAGAAGCTGCTTTGGACCGGCCGGCCCGCCTCGTGGTCGCCGCTCTGATTTTGCGCCACGCCCAGAACGGAAACGACAACGCCCACGAAATTCTCATCTGCCAGCGCAAGCCCAACCAGCCCATGAGCCTTAAGTGGGAGTTCCCCGGCGGCAAGGTCGAAGATGGCGAGACCTCTGAACAGGCACTCGCACGCGAACTCGACGAAGAGCTCGGCATCACCGCGCGCATAGGCCGCCAGGTAGCGCGCGTCCGCCACAAGTACCGCAACGGAGGCGCCATCGACCTCCAGTTCTTCCTCGTTGATGAGTTTCAGGGCGCGCTTGAAAACCGCATCTTCAACGACATGCGCTGGTCCGCCCTCTCCGAACTCCCCGGCTACGACTTCCTCGCCGCCGATCTCGGCCTCATCCGCGACCTCTCCGAAGGCAAGCTCCTCTAGCCACCGGTAATTGCATTCCACACCAGCGCCAGCGAGAGACCCGTCACAATCACCACCGTGCTCCAGGCCGCAATATCGAACCAGCGCTTGTTCGTATACTTGCCCATCAGCTCATGCTTGTTGACCAGCAGCAGCATGAAGACCAGCACTACCGGCAGCAGGAGCCCGTTCAGCACCTGAGAAAGAATCGCCACCTTCAGCATCGGGAAGTTCGGAATCAGCACCATCCCCGCCCCAAGCACGATCAGCAGCGTGTAGAACCAGTAGAAGAACGGCGCCTCCTTGAAGTTCTTGTCCAGCCCACTCTCGAAACCCAGCCCCTCGCACACCGTGTAAGCCGTCGATAGTGGCAGAATCGAAGCCGCGAACAGCGACGCGTTGAACAGCCCCGCGGCAAACAGGATGAATGCATAATCCCCGGCCAGCGGCTTCATCGCGATCGCCGCCACCGAAGCGTCCGGAATGTCCTTGATCCCGTGTGCAAACAGCGTCGCCGCGCACGCCACGATGATGAACCACGCCACCACGTCGGTAAAGATCGACCCAATAATCACATCCAGTCGCGAAGCCTTGTACTGCCGCGCCGTGATTCCCTTGTCGACCACCGAAGCCTGCAGGTAGAACTGCATCCACGGCGCAATCGTCGTCCCGATCACCGCCACCGTCATATACACATACGGCTTATTACCCCACACCTCGCGCGGCGGCAGCTTGACCGTTTCGATCAGCGCCGTATGCCAGTTCGGCCCGCTCAGCACGCCCGCGATAATGTATGCAATGTAGAACACGCTCGCGAGCAGGAATACCTTCTCGACCTTCTTGTAATCGCCCTTCACCACCAGCGCCCACACCAGCGCCGCGCACGCCGGCACGCTGATGTACTTGCTGATATGGAACAACCCAAGCGACCCCGCAATGCCGGTAAACTCCGTAATCACGTTCGTAAAGTTCACAAACACCAAGAGGATCATGACCACGAACGTCATGCGCAAGCCAAACTCCTCGCGGATCAGGTCGCTCAGCCCCTTGCCCGTCACCGCGCCCATCCGCGCGCACATCTCCTGCACCACGATCAACGCAAGCGTGATCGGGATCATCGTCCAAAGCAGCGTGTACCCGTAGCCCGCACCCGCCGCCGAGTAAGTGAAAATCCCACCCGCATCGTTATCTACGTTCGCAGTAATAAACCCCGGCCCAAGCACCGCAAGCAGCAGCAGGAAACGCATCCGCCACGACTTCCAGAACGGAACCTTGCCTGTACGCATCACCTCAGCCGACATGCCGCCCACTCTCTCGCGCTATCCCGGCTGCACGTTCCACAATCCGGCCCACTTGCATATCGTTGTAGTAGCCGTCCCGCACCGCACGCGCATGACCGGCCGCCGCGATGCGCGTCCGCGCGGCCTCATCCGGTAGGTATCGACGAACCTTCGCGATCAGCTCCGCCTCATCGGCAAAAAAAACCGCTTCCTCGTCCTCCACAAACTTCGCGCTATGCCCCGGGCAACGCTCCGCCAGCAGGAACCCGCCACAGCCGGCAATCTCAAAACTCTTGTGCGTGTACTCGTCCTGGTTCGACTTCGTCAGAAAGCTCAAATTGATCTTCGACTTCCAGATCGCCTCCCGATACTGCTGCTCATACAGCTCGCCGAACCGGTACATGCGCTCGAACGCCGGCTCCGTCAGCGCCCGCTTCCAAGACCGCGTATTGCCCGAGATCACCACCGGCAGCCCCGCCTCCGACACCCGCGTCAGGATCGCCGCCCGGTCGTCATAAGGAGTCCCGATAAACGAAACCTCGCGGTCCCGCTCCGCATCTGCCACCTGCACAGGCGACGGATAGTGAATTGTCGGCTCGTAAGCCGTCTGCACCTTCATCACGTTCTTCGCGCCGCGCTCAAGATAATGCCCGATGCTCACCTCGCGCTGCGTCACATGCAGATCGAAATACGGTATGTCCTTCACATACATCCGCCAGCCCGGGTCCCGCCGCGGGCCAAACGCGTTATCGATCATGTAGCTGACCGTCGTAATTCCAAGCGCGCTCATCTTCTCGAGCGTCCGCGGCGTCAGCAGAAGCAGCTTGTCCGCCCACAACACATTCGGACGCTCCCGCTCGGCCGCACTCAGCAGATCGCGGTTCAGCCGGTCCGCATGCGGCCCGATCGCCAGCCGGAACGCAATCGGGTTCAGGAGCCGGTTTTTCAGCACATATTCGCTTGGGTCAAAGCCCACCACCTCGTGCCCCAGCCGCTCCAGCGCCCACTTCCGAAACAGGCACGAGCTCCCTGGGCTCAGCTCCCCGGCATACAGAATCTTCATTTACTCGACCTCAGCCACGCAATCACATGCTCAGGCCGAATCACGCCCTCCAGCCGCCCCTGCCCATCCAGCACCGCCAGTGCGCGCAGGTTGTACTTGTCGAACAGCTCCGCCACCTTGCGCCCGCTGGCCGACAATCCCGTGCTCACCAGGTGGCCATGCTCGATATCCGCCAGCGTCCCGTCAGCCGGCGCAAGCACAAGCTTCGAAAGCGGCACCATCGCCCGCAGCCGGCCCTCCCCATCTACAAGAAAGATCTCCGTCAGCGAATCCAGATCCCCCTCGAACTCAGTCAGAGCAGCCCGCGCCACTTCCACCCGCGCGCTTTCAAGAACCGCCACAAACTCCGTCGACATCAGCCCTGCAGCCGAGTCCGCGTCGTACTCCAGCAGATCCTCCACCTCCTGCCGCTGCTCGTCCTCCATCTCCTCGAGAATCGCGTCCGAGCGCTCCTCCGAAAGCTCCGACAACAGATCTGCCGCCGCCCCCGGATCCATCTCGTCAAGGATCCCGGCCACACGCTCCGAATCCAGCGACTCGATCAACGTCTTCTGAGTCTTCGGCTCTACTTCCTCAAGCGCCTCGGCCGCCACCTCTTCATCCAGGCTTGAAAACAGCGCCTCCCGCTCCGCCGGCGCGAGCTCCTCGAGGATGTCCGCGAGGTCCGACGGATGCATCTTCGACAACCTGTCCTGCTCGATCTTCAGCCGCACCCGGCGCGAAGGATCGCGATCGATCAGATCCACAAACTCCCAAGGAATCACCACCGGCCGCAGCGAACACGCAATCCGCTCTACCATCTTCTCTGGCAGCCCCTTCAGCAGGCGCCGCACCGCTCCCCGCGTCCCGACCTCCACCTCGGCGATCCGCAGCGTAAGCTGCCGAACCGGGCCCCTATCCGCCGCAAGATCTGACTCCCACACCAGGTCGACGTCGTTTACCCGCACCACCTTGTGTCCGTGCACGTCGATAATCTGCTGATCCAACAGGTCCCGCTCCAGCAGCAGGAAGTCGTCGTGCCCCGCCATCTCGGCCACCTTGAAGCCCGCCTCGATCTGCAACCGACCCTCGGCCGTCATCTGGATCGCCGAAACCGGCAGAAACGAACGCACCCGGCGCCCCGTCCCCAGCTTCCGGATCAGAAGCCCCTCCACCCGCGTCGCATCCGTCAGCGGAGC
>CAZZZP010000025.1:29027-48661 GCA_964658635.1 Lichenicola sp.
CACTCAGTACCGGGCTACTTGCCGAAGTCCACCTTCGGCGCCGTCCCGTTCTCCGCATTGCCCTTGAAGTACTCGTCACGATAATGGAAACCCGCCATCCCCGCCCAGATGCTGTTCGGAAACTGCTGCACAAACGTGTTGTAGTCCTGCAGCGTCAAGTTATAGCGCCGGCGAGCCACCGCAATCCGGTTCTCCGCCCCCGCCAGCTCATCGTTCAGCCGTGTAAACTGCTCGCTCGACTTCAGGTTCGGATAGCTCTCCTGCAAGCGCAGCAGCGGGCTCACCGCCACGTCCAGCTGAGACTGCGCCTTGATCGCCGTAGCCCGGTCGGACGCGCCCATTACCGCCGCGCGCGCATTGGCAATGTTCGTCAGCACCGTCGACTCCTCACCCACGTAGCCCTTCACCGACGCCACAAGATTCGGGATCAGGTCCATACGGCGCTGCTGCTCCACATCCACCTGCGCGTAGGCGTTCTTTACATCCTCATTCTTCGTGACCAGCGTGTTCTTCGTGCTCACATAGCTTCCGCCGGCAAAGAGCAGCACCAGCACAATCACGCCAACGATTCCCAGTCCAACCCACAAACCCTTCATTCGTTCCTCCGTAAACTTGTTGCAAAAACTGCCCGGCTGTACTTTATCACTCCCGCAAGCCGCCCCTAAAAGTCCCGCGAAGCTCCACCACCACCGGAAGATCCGCCACCTGTGCCGCCAAATCCGCCGCCACCTTCTCCATCACCGCCGCCTCCACCCCAGCCGCCACGGCCACCGCCTCCCCCACCCAGCAGGCTCATCACCAGGTAGATCGCCCACCCAAGATTCCCCGTCTTCGCCAGGATCACGATCACAACCACAAACCCGACCGCAAGCAGAATCTGCCCCAGCCCGCCACCGCGCTGCGCCTGCCTCTGCTGCTGCGGTGGCGGAGCATAGTGATACGTATGGGCCGGCGCATCCAGCGTCACGCCCTTGTCCGCCGCAATCACCTGCGCAAGGTCCGCGATCCCCATGTACATCCCGTTGTCATAATCGAAAGTCTTGATGATCGGGTCCGCCTGGTCCAGAATCGCGCCCACCTTCGCGTCATTCAGGATCCCCTCAAGCCCATACCCCGTCTCAATCCGAGTCCCACGCGGGCTCTGCACATAAAGAAAGATCGCCTCGCGATCCACACCCTTCTTGCCCGCCTTCCACTTCTCCTCCAGCTCGGACGTGAACTCCTCTTTGCTCATCCCGTCATCGAGCGTCTTGATCGTCACCACAAACAACTGCGCATCCGCCTTGTTCTGCACCTCCAGACAAAGCGTCTCGATCTTCTGCGCGCCCTCCGCCGTCAGCACATGTGCGTAGTCGTTCACATACGCCGTAGGAACCGGCAGATCGCCAGGCTTCTCAGCCCGCATCCAGGCGACCGGAAGCAGCAGAAGCAACAACGTGATGAGTCGTCCAGATATGTGCTTCATTCCGTTTCCAAGTCTACGCGTTGCCAAGTCCCAAAGTTCCCCGCAGCAAAACGGGGACGCCACCCGCGCGCCCCCGTCTCTCAACCCAACCCACCTACATACTCGGCGAAACATTCATCGAAGCACCAATCTTATCGATCATCTGCTTATGCTCCGAGACCACCTTCTCGCCCTTCGACACCGCAATCTTCAGCTGAGGATTGCTCGTCATCGAAGCCTCATGCCGGAAGTCCAACTCATCCTTCTTGTGATCCTTCATCATGAAGGCGACGTATTCTTTATCGAAATCAGCCCCGCTCAAACCATTCAGCTTGTCGTACTCCGCCTGATCGGCCGCATTCAAAGATGTCGGAGGAGTAACTCCATCTTTATCAGCAAACGGCTTCAGATTGTTGTTCAGAATCGTGTGCTCGGTCACCATCCGCTGTCCGTAAGCCTTCACCTGTGCGTTGTCCGCCTTCGACGAAGCCAGTTGTCCAAGCTGGATCTCCGCCATACCGCCCTCGGTTGCCTCTGTCAGAAACCGTTTGTCCGCAATTGAGGTGTCCGGCACCGTACCCATCGGCCCCGCGGCCTCGGAGTTGTAGTTGCCGGGACCGTTCGGATTCTGGCGTGTCACACCCGGCGTGGTCTGGCCGCTCGTCGTACTCGGCGCGCCCATTGGCGAATTCGAATTGTTCATCCCCGGATTTGCACTCGTCGGAGCGGTCGGGTCGTTCGGTGCAGCCTGTGCGACTAAGCCCAACGGAAAGCTAAAAAAACAAACAGCTGCAAGCATCTGGATTCTTGTAAACGTCATGCGAATCTCCTTATCAAACCTGGCGAGCATTTGCACCCGCAACACAACAGTATGGTGTAAGCCGTCAAGCGTTGGTTGCTTGCACCCTGCGCGGGCCGCGGGCGTTCACACGCCTTTTAGAGCTTCGCGTGCTCCTCCCGTCGGTCGGCACAGAATTCCCCTCCCGACACACGGGAACGCCACGCGAGGCAGTTGTAAGTCATGAAGTGACCGCTGCCCGCGTAGCGCGCTTGATATCCTCAAAAGATGTCCGAGAATTCGCCGTCAGCCCGCGTCAAGCGTCCCTCCCTCATAATGCCCGTCGCACGCCGCGAGCCCGCTGCCTCGCACCACCATGGCCACACCCTCTCCGACGACTACGCCTGGCTCACCAATAAAGATCAGCCCGAGGTCATCGACTACCTCACCGCAGAAAATGCCTACACCGCCGAAGCGATGCGCGGAACCGAATCCCTCCAGGCCGAGCTCTACAAGGAAATGCTCTCGCACATCCAGGAGACCGACGAGTCCGTTCCCTACCCCGACCACGGCTTCGTCTACTTCAGCCGCACCATCGAAGGCTCGCAATACCCCATCCACTGCCGCCGCGAGCTGCGCTCCGCTGGCGAACCGGATGCACCCGAAGAGATCCTCCTCGACGTCAACGCTCTCGCCCAGGGCGAGGCCTACATGGCTGTCGGCGGTATGTCCATCAGCCCCAGCGGCAACCTGCTCGCCTACTCGACCGATAACACGGGCTTCCGTCAGTACACCCTCCGCGTGCGAAACCTGCGATCCGGCCAGGACCTGCCCGACACCGCTCAACGTGTTGGCTCCTTTACCTGGGCCAGCGACTCCAACACCCTCTTTTACACAACCGAAGACGAGCAGACCAAGCGCCAGGACAAGGTCTTCCGCTCTGCTTTGGGTGAAGCCAGCATCCTGATCTTTGAAGAGAAGGACGAGCGCTTCAACGTCGGCGTGGGCCGCACCCGCGATCGCAAGTACATCCTGCTCGAATCCGGCTCGCACACCACCAACGAGTGCCGCTTCCTCCCCACCGCAAGCCCGCTCGCCGACTTCACCCTCATCGCGCCTCGCATCGACGAGCAGGAGTACTACCCCGACCACCGCGACGGCCTCTTCTACATCCGGACCAACGACACCTCGAAAAACTTCCGGCTCGTCCACGCACCCGTCGCCGCACCCGGCCGCGAGCACTGGCACGAGTTCTTCACCGGCGCACCCGAAGTGCCGCTCGAAGACTTCGACCTTTTCCAGGATTTCCTCGTCCTCACCGAACGCAAGGCCGGTCTGCCGACCCTTACCGTGCATGACCTCACGCCTGAAGGCGCCCTCGGCAACCCGCGCGAGATTACCTTCCCCGAACCCACCTACACCGCCGCGGCCCACGTCAACCGCGAGTTCAATACCACGAAGTTCCGCTACAGCTACACCTCGCTCGTCTCACCCGCCTCGGTGTACGAGTACGACATCCAGTCCGGAGCCTCCACGCTGCTCAAGCAGCAGAACGTTCCGGGCGGCTTCGACCCGGCCAACTACGCCTCCGAACGCCTCTGGGTGCCAGCCGAGGACGGAACAAAAATCCCCGTCTCCCTTGTCTACCGCCGCGACAAATTCAATTCCACAACGGTCAACGGACGACGGTCAACGATGAGCCCGTTGTACGTCTACGGCTACGGCAGCTATGGCTACGCGCTCCCGGTTGGCTTCGGCGCCACACGCCTCTCACTGCTTGATCGCGGGCTGGTTATGGCTTATGCCCACATCCGCGGCGGCGGCGAACTGGGCGACGCCTGGCACGACGCGGGCAAGATGCGCGTCAAGCGCAACACCTTCACCGACTTCATCGCCGTCACCGAGTACCTCACCGCCAACGGGTACGGCGACCCCGCACGTGTCGCCATCGAAGGCGGCAGCGCCGGCGGCCTGCTCATGGGCGCAGTCGTAAACATGAGGCCCGACCTCTTCCGTGTCGTCCTCTCGCATGTTCCCTTTGTCGACGTCATGAACACGATGCTCGATGCCTCGCTTCCGCTCACCGTCGCGGAGTACGAAGAGTGGGGAAACCCCAATAAACACGATGATTTCGAGTACATGGTCAGCTACTCGCCCTACGACAATCTCAAGCCCGGCGCCTACCCTTCCATGCTCGTCAAGACCAGCCTCAACGACTCCCAGGTCATGTACTGGGAGCCGGCCAAGTACGTGGCGCGGCTTCGCACGCTTAAACAGAACGACGCACCGCTCCTGCTGCACATCAACATGGACGCGGGCCACGGCGGAGCCTCTGGACGCTACGACTACCTGAGGGAAATTGCTTTGGATCAGGCGTTTTTTTTGATGGAGCTCGAAATCGAAAAATGAGCCGCAATGGCGGGAAAAACGCTTAAATCACATCAAAAACAGGCTCAAAAAACCGCAAAAAACGAGTGCGTTTGGGCCTGTTTCGGGTGTTTTCCGTGTGCGTTTTACTTCCACTCCACGTGCAGGAGCGAGACTGCCTGGCGGGGGAGAGAAAGGCTCATCTCGCCGCTACCCCGCACCACGGCGACCGAGCCCTGGCTGAGGATCTCCAGCTTGGAAGCTTTTTCGAGCAGTGCGACCTGGTCCAGGGAGGGGTGTTGCGGGCTGCCCATCTTCAGCCACTGGGCGTAGGCGTTCGAGTGGTTGTGGTCCATGCGGTACTCGGTGGTTTTGACTTCCTGGGTGGGAAGGCCGCTGAGGGTGAGTGCGATGGCCGCGGCGGGCGCGTCGACGTCCTCGTCCTGATAGTTCCAGAGGAGGATGTCGAGGCTGTTGCCGCTTCGGGTTGCGATGCCGGTGACATCGGGCGAGCCGGTGACGGAGTGCTGGATTATTTCGGCGATCGGGATTTCGCCTGAGCTCGAGAGCGGGAGCAGGGTTCCGTGCAGCATGCCGAACATGCGGAATACGGACAGGACGGGTTTGTCGATGCCGTTGGTGGCGAGTTCACGGAAGCCGGCGAACCAGGGCTGGTCCATGAATTCAAAGGCCCAGGTGACCCCGCCTTCGAGGTTGACGCGGTGGAGGCGGGCGAGTTCGGCGGACCGTGCGAGCATCTCGGCGATGCTGACGCCGTAGAGGGGGCCGTTGCGGTAGCCGTTCTGGGGACCCTTGCAGGCAGCGCAGCCTTCGGGGTCGGTCTCGGAGAGGATGATGGGCGTCCGGCGGTACTCGGGGAAGCCGCTGACGATCTTCATTCCAAGATCGGTGGCGCCCATCTGGGGAGCGAGGTTCATGCGGACGTGGCCATCCATGAACTTCGGACGGCCTTTGGGGTGGAAAGAGATGAAGTCGAGTGGAACTCCCGGTTTACCCGTGTCCGCGTTGATGCCGTGGGCGGTGTGCTCTAGGAAGTCGTGAAAGAAGGGGTTGTTTTTGGCCGGGTCATCCTGCGGATAGGGTCCGGTAGCTCCAGGTCCTCCGACTTTGGCATGGGGAAGGACCTGGCGGACGGCGCCCGTGGTGATGTCGTAGAGTTTCTCGTAGTCTTCGAGGGTTCCATGAAAGTAACTGATGTCCGGCTCGTTCCAGACTTCCCAGAGCCAGGTATCGGTGGCGGCCCCGTAGCGCTGTTGAAGATGGGTTACCCAGGCGACGATCAACGCGCGCCACTTCCCATAGTCCTTCGGCGGGTAGCTCCAACCGGTGGCGATGTCGCCTTTGGGGAAGTTATGCCGGTAGGGTTCCGGGTGAGGCGAGAGAGCTTCCGGCATGAAGCCGATCTCGACCATGGGCCGGACGCCGGTTGCGGCGAAGTTGTCGAAGATTTTATCGGTAATAGCCCAGTCGTAGACTGGTTTGCCGTCGGAGGTCTCGGTATAAACGTTGGTCGAACCCCATTTGAGGGAGGCGCTGCCGTCGCCGGTCGTGAGCAGGTTGTGGGGGCGGAAGTAGACGGGTGTCGCCTTATCGATCGCGGCGAGTTCCTTGAGGAGCTTCGTGCCGTTTGGGGCGTAGGTGTAGTTTGGCTCGTCGGCCCCGAAAAAGTTCCAGTCTGGCTTGTACTCGCCGAGGGACCCGGCCGCGTCTATGTGGATTATGACAGGACCCTGCTGGGCTGCTGCGCCCGCTACTGCGAGTAATAAAGCCAGGACTGCTGCTCTGCGCATTCGTTCTCCTCTGCTTAGGAGGAGAGTATCGCTTTTGCGGCGAGACAACGGCAAGTCTGCCCTTGCGCCGGGCGGGCGCCACTTCGTGGGGTGAACCGCCTGGAGTGGCGGACTAGGTTTTTTTGCGATGTTCGACGGCGGCTTTGGCGGCGAGACCCAGTTTTTTGAGCGAGGTGCGTAAGCCGGTCTGCTCTTCCGGTGTGAGGACCTCGACCACCCGCTCGATGTCGCAGGCGTGTCGCGCGTAGATCTGCTCGATGAAGGTTCGGCCCGTCGGGGTGAGTTCGACCATGCGGACGCGGCGGTCGCAGGGGCTGCTGGTGCGGGTGACACAGTGCCGCGCTTCGAGGCGGTCGACGGCCGAGGTCATGGACGCGTTGGCGAGCAGAACTTTTTCGCCGATGGCGGAGATCGTCATGGGCCCTTTGTGCAGGAGCACCTCGAGTACCATGAAGTCGCTGAGGCCCAAACCTTCGGCGGCGATGGAGGTCTCGACGAAGCTGGCCATGGCGCCGTAGGCCCGGGCGAGGACCACCCAAAGCTTTGGTCCGTGGCTCGCTTCGACTTTTTCTTCTATCACTTGCAATCCCCGGTGAAACTTTTACTTCGATATCGAATCATATGCTAACGAAGGAGTAAGAGAGATGCTACCAGCAATTGTTGGGCTTCATCACGTGACGGCGATCTGCGGCGACCCGCAGCGGAATCTGGACTTCTACACGACTGTACTTGGGCTGCGGTTCGTCAAGAAGACGGTGAACTTTGACGATCCGGGAACCTATCATTTTTATTTCGGTGACGATGCGGGGACGCCCGGAACCATTATCACCTTCTTTCCGTGGGCCGGGGCGGCGCGCGGCGTGGTGGGTGCGGGCGAGGTAACGCATACGGCTTACGCGATTCCGAGAGCTTCTCTTCCTTACTGGGAGGCACGGCTGACTGGGCACCAGGTGGCGTTCGAGCGGACGGAGTCCCGTTTTGGGAATGCAGTCCTGACGTTCGCGGACCCGGACGGGATGATGTTTGAGCTGGTGGGAACCGAGGCCGGGCCGGCTGCGCGTGCGCCCCGGTTTGCCGACGTGCCGGCGGAGCACTCGCTACGTGCGTTCCATGGCGTTACGATGCTGCAGCGGGATGCGTCGCGGACGACCGAGGCGCTCGAGAGGATGGGTTACAGCAAGATGTCGGAGGAGGGAGACCGGGTGCGCTTTGCCTCCAGCTCAGGCTCTGTGGCGCGGTTCATCGATATCCTGGTCGATCCTGCTGCTGGACGGGGGCGGCTGGGGAGGGGTTCAGTCCACCACATTGCGTTTCGTGCACCGGACGACGCGGCGCAGGAGCTTTGGCGCAAGGAGATCAACCGGCACATTCAGACCTCGGCGGTGATGGAGCGCGACTACTTCCGGTCGATCTACTTCCGCGAGCCAGGCGGGGTGCTGTTCGAGCTTGCGACCGATACGCCGGGGTTTGCGACGGATGAGACTCGCGAGACGCTGGGTGACGCGCTCTGCCTCCCGGAGTGGCTTGCTCCGCAGCGTGCGGCGATCGAGCAGCGGATCATTCCGGTCGTCCTGCACAAGGCGGTCATGGAAGGAGCGGCGCGATGAATCCTCATGCAAATGGCACGGTGCTGCATTCCGGTGCGGCGCTGGGGCAGGCGAAGCTGGCGATGGTGCTGATTCATGGACGGGGTGCTTCGGCCGAGGACATCCTGGGGCTGGGGCGGGCGTTCGGTGTAGCGGATGTGGCCTTCCTGGCTCCGCAGGCAGCTGGACATACCTGGTATCCGCAGTCGTTTCTGGCACCGCGAGAGCAGAATGAGCCTTATCTGAGCTCGGCGCTTGGGAAGATTGCGGCTGTCGTTGCCTCGATTGAGGCGGCGGGGGTGCCAACGGAGCGGATCGTGATTGGCGGGTTCTCGCAGGGTGCGTGTCTTTCGACGGAGTTTGTGAAGAGCCAACCCGCACCTTATGCCGGACTGATTGCGTTTACGGGCGGACTGATCGGGCCCGCGGGGTCGATTGTGTCGCCGGAGGCGTTTTCCGGGACGGAGCTGAAGGGGATGCCGGCGCTGCTGTTGAGCGGCGATCCGGATCCACACGTTCCGTGGGCGCGGGTGGAGGAGTCGGCTGCGGTGCTGCGGGGGATGGGGGCCGAGGTGACGACGAGGCGGTATCCGGGGAGACCGCATACGGTTTCGCAGGAGGAGGTTGGGCTGGCGGGGGAGTTGCTGCGTCAGGCGATTAGAAGATAAGAACAGTGCGCCCTGCGCGGGCGGCGGGCGTTTACACGCCTTTTTAGAGCTTCGCGTGGCCCTCCCGTTGGTCGGGGACAAACTTTCTTCCTGACCAAGGGGAAGGCCACGCGAAGCTTTTGTAAGTCACGAGTGAACGCTGCCCGCGCAGGGCGTTTTTATGATTCGGCGGCGACCAGGGCGTCGCCTTCGCCGGGTGCGAGGAACATGTTGGATTCGAGGCCGTGCTGGCGGGTGTAGAGGTCAAAGTAACGGCCGCCGAGGCTGTAAAGCTGCTCATGGGTGCCTCGCTCGACGATGTTGCCCTGCTCGACGACGAGGATCTGGTCGGCGCGGCGGATGGTCGAGAGGCGGTGGGCGATGACGAAGGTGGTGCGGCCCTGCATGAGATGGTTGAGGCCGCCCTGGATCATGGCTTCGGATTCGGAGTCGAGCGAGCTGGTGGCTTCGTCGAGGATGAGGATGCGGGGGTCGGCGAGGATAGCGCGTGCGATGGAGATGCGCTGGCGCTGGCCGCCGGAGAGCTTGACGCCGCGCTCGCCGACGATGGTGTCGTATGCCTCGGGGAAACGCTCGGCGAACTCGTCGACGCGCGCGATTTTGCATGCGGTCATAAGCTGCTCCTCGGTGGCCTCGGGGCGGGAGAAGCGGACGTTCTCGCGGATGGTGCCGTCGAAGAGGAAGGTCTCCTGGAGGACGACGCCGAGCTGCTGGCGGAAGCTGGAGAGCTTGACGGTGGCGAGGTCGGTGCCGTCGACGTCGATTTCGCCGCCGGTGGCGGTGTGGAAGCCGCAGATGAGCGAGATGATGGTGGATTTGCCGGAGCCGCTGGAGCCGACGAGCGCGGTGACGGAGCCGGGGTGGGACTCGAAGGAGATGCCGTGGAGGACGGGCTTGCCGGGATCGTACTCGAACTTGACGTCATCGAACCTGACGTCGCCCTGGAGAACGGGAAGAGCGATGGTGCGCTTGGGGTCCTTGTCTTCTTCGCGTTCGTTGAGGATCTCGCTGGTGCGATCGAGACCGGCGAGGGCTTCGGTGAGCTGGGTGCCGATGGAGACGAGCTGGGCGATGGGCGCGACCATGAAGGCGAGGAAGGCGACGTAGGTGACGTATCCGCCGGTGGTGAGGCGGTGAGCGACGACCTGGTGGGCGCCGAGATACATGATGAGCGCGCCGACGATGCCGAGGACGCTGGTGGAGGCGAGCGACATGAGGGATTGCGCGGTCAGCGAGGAGATGACGTTGGCGAGGAGTCGCTGGGCGCCGGTGGCGAAGACGGCTGCTTCGCTGTCTTCGGCGTGGTAGCCCTTGACGACGCGTATGCCGCCGAGCGATTCGGTGAGGCGGCCGGTAACTTCGGCGTTGATCTTGGAGCGCTCGCGGAAGATGGGGCGGATGGTTTTGAAGGCCTTCTGCAGGATGAGCGCGAAGAGGATCATGATGCCGAAGGTGAGCAGCGTCATGGAGACGCTGAGGCGCATGAGATAGACGAAGGCGAAGACTGCGGTCATAAGGCCGCCGAAGAAGTCGAGGACGCCGGTGCCGATGAGGTTCCGGACGCCTTCGACGTCGGTCATGATGCGGGCGACGAGGGTGCCGGTGCGGTTCTCGTCGAAGAAGGAGACGGAGAGCCGGCCGATGTGCGATTGCACCTGCATGCGGAGGTCGGTGATGAGGCGTTGGCCTTCTTTGGAGAGGAGCTGGGTGAGGGTGTAGGAGCTGATGCCCTGGAGGATGGTCGCAGCGACGACGGCGGCGACGATTTTGGGCAGCATACCGATCTGGCCCTTGGTCATGACGTTGTCGATGAGGTAGCGCATGGATCCGGGGAGGACGAGGCCGCTGGCTCGGTTGACGACCATGAGCAGGAAGCTGATGGAGAGCAGGGCGCGGCGGGGTTTGACGAGCTTCCAGACCTCCGGCATGACCTTGCTGAGCTTTGGCTTGGGACGCGAGGCGGTGAGGGCTGCGGTGGTGGCCTTGCCGGTGCCGCGCGCGGGGCGATCGCCTGAGGGCATGCCCGAGCGGAATCTTGAGGGACTCATCGATGACGCCATGGTGTGGCTCTTCTTTCCTGTTCGGCCTGAAGGTCTAAGCGAGACGCGTGCGGCGGGCGGCGATGAAGGAGCGGACGCAGAGGAACACATAGATGAGACAGATGGTTCCCATGAGGGCCTGAACCCTGGCTGCGTCGGGACGTGCGGTCGCCTGGCCTGCGGCCATCCTGATGACGCCGATGATGCCGGGGATGGTGCCCAGGAAGCCGAGCAGACCGACAGTGACGGCGATGTGCATGAAGAGCATGCGGCGTTTGGCGACCTCGGTGTTGGCGAGGGCTCCGAAGATGCAGAGCAGGAGGCCGAAGGCGGCGGGGATGAGGGTGTGGGGGTGGTGTCCGAGGACGACGAAGGCACCGGTGCCCAACAGGATGAGAGCTGCGCCAAAGGCGATGGTGAGTTTAGCCACGATTTCTTCCTCTTTCTTCTCTTTGGACAGCATAGCGGGTTCTAGGTGGTTGCCGCGGCTTTGACCTGGGCGAGGACGTCGGCGGGCTTCCAGTCGTTGGTGGGGTACCAGGCGAGGACCTTTCCGTCCTTGCCGATGACGAGGGTGGAGAGCGAGTGCTGGATGGAAGAGGGATCGGCGGATTCGCCGGTGACGCCGACGTCGAAGTATTGCTCGACTTGCGGGAGCTCGACGAGGGGTGGGGCGGCGAAGTCCCAGTGTTTGAAGTCCTCATCGGTGAAGCGGCCGGTGTGGGAGCCGCCGTAGCTGCGGAGGACGGTGGGGGTGTCGTATTTGGGGTCGAAGCTGACGCTGAGGAGATGGGTGTGGTCGTAGGCGGGTTTATCGGCGGCTAGACCTTTGTCGATTTCGGCGAAGTTGGCGCTCATGCGGGGGCAGAAGTCGGCGATGGGGCAGCGGGTGTAGATGAAGGTCATGAGGACGACCTTGCCCTTGAATTGCGAGAGGTGGATGGTCTTGCCGCTCTGGTTGAGGAGGGCGAAGTTGGGGACGGCGTCTCCGGCCTGGGGGACGTGGTACTGGACGGTGGGCCTAGTGTCGGGGCGGGCCTGACCGACGACGACGATGTGGTTGAGCTTGGGGCTCAAGGGGCCGGCTGCGTCGTAGTGGACGATGACGTCGGCGGTGATCATGTCGCCGGGGTGAAGTTCGCTGATGGTTTCGGGCTGGAGGAGCTTGTAGGACATGGTCATGGCGTCCATGTAGCCGACGATGGCTCCGTGCTGGACGGTGATACTGCCGTTGGCGGGGTCAGTGGAGATGATCTTGCCGCGCATGTGGAAGGTCTTGACTTCGGACTGGGATGAGGGTGCGGGCGAGGCTCCGCTGTGGCAGCCGGCGAGCGGAAGCAGGCCTACGGCCATGCAAAAAGCCGCGAATCGTGGGGAAATGCGCATAGAGATGATGATACTTGGTCCGTGGACGGCCAGGTTTGTCCTGTCAATTCGTGGATAAAGATGGGATGGAGTGTGGTTTTTTTCTTTGCGGGGTTATAAGAAGGTATGGTTTTTCGGCTGGATGGTTCGCTGGCGCGTGCGATCGGCGGCGGAGCGACTGTGGTTACACCCAGTCAGCGTTCGGCGCGTGCGATTTCGGGTGCGTGGGATGAGATGCAGCGGGCGGCCGGGCGGGAGCTGTGGACGCAAGCGAAGGTGCTGCCGCTTGGGCAGTGGCTTGCGGGGCTCTGGCAGGAGCGAATTTTGAGCGGGGCCGAGGGCCGGGTTCTGCTGAGTACGATGCAGATTCAAGCCATCTGGAATGAGGTTGTTGCAGGGGAACGTGAAGGTGTTGGTTCAGGACTGGTGGGGGCGCTGGCCGACATGGCGGCGCGGGCCTGGTCGCTGCTTTGCCTGTACGGGGGGCGGGATCGGCTGCGGGATTTGCAGCTTTCGACGGACGGCCGGGCGTTCGAGCGATGGTTGCGGGCGTTCGAACGGAGGCTTGTGCGGGACCGGTTGGTGACTCCGGCAGAGCTGCCTTCCGAGCTTCAGAAGGCCGGAAATGGCGTCGAACGAGCGCTCGTTCTGGTCGATTTCGATGCGCATACGCACGCGTTCAAGGGCTTTTTAGAGTGCGTTTTGCACGCGGGTTGGCAGGTGGAGGAGATCACGACGGGCGCGGCGGAGACCGAGGGGTACCTGTTCACCGCGGAAGACGACCGGGCGGAGCTGGAGGCGGTAGCGAGCTGGGTGAAGCGGAAGCGGGCGGGCGATCCGGGAGTCCGGGTCGGGATCGTGGTGCCGAACCTGGAGGAGCGCCGGGCTCAGATGGAGCGGGTGTTTGCGCCGGCGCTTGACCCGGTCGAGACGCTGATCACGTCGGCTGGTTTGGCTGGGTCAGGGTCGGGGTCGAGGGTTTACGAGTTCTCGCTGGGGCAGGCGCTTGGGGAGCTTCCGGTGGCGGCCACGGCGATGGACCTGCTGCGCTGGCCGCTGGGGCCGCTGCCGGTGGAGCGGGTGAGCGCGCTGCTGCTCTCGCCGTGGTTTACGGGTGGTATACAGGCGGCGGCTTCGTTCGACGCGTTTGAGCTGCGGCAGGCTGGTTTATTGCAGCCGGAGATCTCACTGGAGGGTGCGATCGGGCTGGTGGAGGGGGCGCGCTCGCGTTCGGCGCTCGGGGATTTGCTGCTTCGCCTGCGAAGTCTGCGGAAGACGGCGCGCGAGGCGGGCTTTGCGCCGGAGGACGCGCGGGAGCTTTCGCATACGGAGTGGGCGGAGACGTTTGGCGAGCTTCTGGGTTCTGCCGGGTGGGACGCGCATGCGGGGTTCGATTCGCTTGCGTTCCAGCAGCACCGGCGGTTTGGGAGTGCGCTCGACGAGTTGGCTACGCTTGACTTCGATGGGCGTCAGATTTCGGGGGTGGGTGCAGTGGATGCGCTTGAGCGCATTCTCGGGCAGACGATCTTCGCGCCCGAGTCGCACGACGCGCCGGTGCAGATCCTGGGGCCGCTCGAGGTGGGCGGCGTGGCGTTCGACGCGCTCTGGTTCATGGGTGCGGACGATCTTGCGTGGCCTCCGCCTACTGCCACGAATCCGTTGTTGCCGTGGCAGATGCAGCGTGCACTGGGGATGCCGGGAGCGGACCGCGAGCGAGACGATCGGGCGGCACAGGCTTTGACAGGCCGGATCGCGCGGGCGGGTGGGGAGGTTGTCTTCAGCTATGCGCGACGCACCGATGAAGGGGAGCGGCGCGTATCTCCCCTGCTTGAAGGGCTTTCACTGCGTTTGCTTGAAGTGGAGGTTGAAGTTCCGCGGTCTGCTTTTCCGCTGGACGAGGTGGTGGACCATATCCTGCTGCCTCCACTGCCTGACCGGCCGGTTTCGGGTGGGGCGCAGGTGCTGCAGCTGCAGGCGGCTTGCGGGTTTCGAGCGTTTGCGGAGAAGCGGCTGTTTTCGACAGAGCTCGAGACACTGGAGCCGGGGTTCGATGCGCTTGAACGCGGGAACCTGGTGCACAACGTGATGCAGAGCTTCTGGGCGGGTCTGAAGGAGCAGGCCGGTCTGCTTGCGCTGCCGAGGGAGGAACGGTTCGAGTTGCTGGACGAGGCGATCGACGCGGCTGTGAGCGGGGCACACCCGCACCCGCAGAGTTCGTGGGAGAGCGCTTACCTGCAGGTGCAGCGGCAACGGCTTCGCGATGTGCTGGAGCCGTGGATCGACTTTGAGGTGAAGCGCGCGCCGTTCAGGGTTCAACCGCCCGAGCAGGAGAAGAGTTTCGAGCTGGGGCCGCTGCGGTTCAAGCTGCGGATCGACCGGATTGACGAGACGCCGGGTGGCGGGCTGGTGATCCTGGACTACAAGACGGGGGCGGCGAACCCATCGCACTGGAAGGGTGAGCGGCCGGATGCGCCGCAGCTTCCGCTGTACGCTGTGCTTGCGCAGGCGGAGCAGGCACAGGTGGATGCGGTGGCATTTGCGCTGCTGCGGGCCGGGAACGATATGGGGCTGAAGGGATATACCGACGATGGGTCGATCCTGCCGAAGCCCACGGCGATGGAGGCTCCTTCGCTTGAGGAGCAGATTGGGCAGTGGCGGGAGATTCTGACCGGGCTTGCCATCGCGTTTGCCCAGGGCGACACGCGGGTTCTGCCGAAGGTTTATCCGAAGACTTGCGAACACTGCCACCAGCGGATTCTGTGCCGGCTGGACCCGGCAGCGCTTGAAGACGGCGTGGATGAAGACCACGAGCTGGAAGGAGAGCCCGCGCATGGCTGAGATACTTGAGTTCCCTTCCCTTGTTCCTGTGCCCGAGGGGAACGACGCGGTCGAGCGGGCGTTGGCTCTCGAGATCTCACAGTCGTACATTGTGGAGGCGCCTGCGGGGTCGGGCAAGACGGGGCTGCTGATCCAGCGCCTGCTGAAGTTGCTGGCGAGCGCGGCGGTGACGGATCCGGCGCAGATTCTGGCGGTGACGTTTACGCGGAAGGCGACGCACGAGATGCGCGACCGGGTGCTGGGCCAGTTGGCGGCGGCCCAGGCCGGGACTCCCGTATATGAAGGTTTCGAGGTGGAGAGCCGGCGGCTGGCCGAGGCGGTGCTGGAACATGATGCGGCGCTGGGATGGAGGCTGCTGGAGCATCCGGACCGGCTGAACATCAAGACGATCGATGCGCTCTCGATCGAGATTGCGGGGTCGCTGCCGGTGCTTTCGGGTGCGGGGGGACAGACGCCGGTCGACCGTGCGGCCGAGTTGTACGCGCAGGCGGCGCGGCGGACGCTGAACCTGCTGGGCGGCGAAGACGAGGCGCTGACGCGTGCGCTTGAGACGGTGCTGCTGCACCGGGATGGGAACCTGGCGGACTGTGAGCAGCTGATTGCCGAGATGCTGCAGTGGCGCGACCAGTGGACGGAGCTGATTCCGCACTCGCCAGCCGATTTGACGGATGAATACCTGGAGAGGGTGACGCTGCCGAAGCTGGAGAAGGCTCTGGACAGCGCGATCTGCCGGGCGCTGACGCGGCTGAACCGGCTGATGCCGCCGGTGCTGCTGCAGCAGCTTTGCGACCTGGCGTCCGAGATGGCGCGGGCGGATGGGTACAAGGGCGCGCCGTCGCCGATTGCGATCTGCCGTGGAAGAAACCAGCCGCCGGAGGAGAAGGCGGACGACCTGGAGTACTGGGCCGCGCTGGCGCACCTGCTGGTGAAGCCTTCGGCTCCGCGGGATTGGCGCAAGGCGCTGCACGGGCATGTGCTGCGGGTGGAGATTGTGAAGCAGCACCAGGCCGAGCTGAAGCAGATTATCGCCGACCTTGAGGGGCGGCAGGATATCTTCGACGCGCTGTGTGCGCTGACGACCTTGCCTCCGCTCACTTATCCGCCGGAGCAGTGGCACGTGGCGAAGGCCCTGTTCCGGGTGCTGAGCCGCGCGCTGACGGAGCTGCAGGCGGTGTTTTCGCTGCGGTCGGAATGCGACTTTACGGAGTTCTCGGTGCTTGCGCGGAGAGCGCTGGGCGGGGCGGGGGCGAGCGAGGATCTGGCGGCTTCGGCCGGGATGAGGCTCGAGCACCTGCTGGTGGACGAGATGCAGGACACGTCGAACTCGCAGTATGAGCTGATCCGGCTGCTGACGGCGGGGTGGGATGGGCGCGAACAGACGGTGTTCCTGGTTGGCGATCCGAAACAGTCGATCTACCTTTTTCGCGAGGCTCGGGTGGAGCGCTTTATCGATACGCTGCGAGCTGGACGGCTGGGGCCGCTGGCGCTTGAGCCGCTGTACCTGACGGCGAACTTCCGGTCACAGGCAGAGCTGGTGGCTGGGTTCAACCGGACGTTTCTGCCGATCTTTCCCGCGGCTGAGGGAACGGCCGGGGCGGAGATGGTGGTGTATCGGCCTGCGACGGCGAGCCGGCTGGGATCGGCGGGTAAGAGCATTGTGTGGCATGCTTATGCGCTGCCGTACGAGGCGGACGCGAAACGGAGGGCTGAGCTGAAGCGGGCGCAGTCGCGGGCGCATGCTGGCGAGATCCGGGCGATTGTGGAGGGATGGCGGGCGCGGCCTTTGCCGGAGGGACGAACGAAGCCGTGGAAGATTGCGGTGCTGGTCGCGGCGCGTTCGCATCTGCGGGAGGTCGTGCAGGCTTTCGACGCGGGCGAGCCGATCCCGTATCGGGCGGTGAAGGTGGTGCCGCTGGCTGAGCGGCAGGAGATTCTGGACCTGCTGGCGCTGACGCGGGCGGTGCTGCATCCCGCGGACCGGACGGCGATGCTTGCACTGCTGCGGACGCCGTGGTGCGGACTGACGCTGCGGGATGTTCACCTGCTTGCCGGGGCGGATGACCGTTCGCTGGCGAAGCATACGATTCTGGAGCTGGTGGCGGAACGGGGAGAGCTGCTTTCAGAAGACGGGGTGGCGCGGTTGCAGCCGTTCTGGACTGTGCTTTCGGCGGCGCTGGCGCAGCGCGGGAGGATGCCACTGGCGCAGATTGTCGAGCGGACGTGGCGGGCGTTCGCGGCGCCTTCGTTTGCGAGTGAGGAAGAGCTTGCGAATGCCGGGCGATATTTTGAGTTGCTGGACGAGTTGGAGGGGCGTCCGGAGGCGGTGACGGCGGGGCGGCTGGAGGCGGCGCTGAAGGAGCTTTATGCGGCTCCTTCGACGGCTGAGGATGCTGTGGACCTGATGACGATTCATGGGTCGAAGGGGCTGGAGTGGGACCTGGTGCTGATTCCGGCGCTGGAACGGCCGGGGCAGAGTTCGCGGGGGCGGCTGCTTTCGTGGCTGGAGGTGGAAGGCGGCAACGAGGATGACGCGGAGGTGGCGCATGGGATTATTGCGCCGGTGCAGCCGAAGGGCAAGGAGGGCTACGCGCTGAATGCGTGGATGCGGAGCATTGAGTCGGCCCGGGAAGCGGCGGAGCGGAAGCGGCTGTTTTATGTGGCTTGCACGCGGGCGCGGGAAGAGCTGCATCTGTTTGCCGCTCCGGCGCTGAGCGCGAAGGGCGAGATCACGCGCGGGCCGAGTACGCTGCTGGCGGCGGCGTGGCCAGCGGCGGAGCGGGCGTTCGCCCTGGCCGAGCCGAAGCCGGTGACGCTGGATCTTGCGGCTGCTGCGAGCTTGAGGGTTGTGCCACTGGGGACGACGCGGACGATCAAGCGGGTTCCGCTGGAGGCGCTGCCGGTGAGCGGGCGGACGAGTGCGGCTCCGGTGACGGGGCTGCGTGCGTTCGAGCGGCCGGAGGGAGCGTTTGAGGCGAGGGCGTTTGGGACGGCGATGCATGCATTTCTGGAGCTGCTGACGGGGCGGATTGCGGGCGGGGCGGCGGTTTCGGCGCTGACGGAGGAGGTCGAGGGATGGGGTCCGCGGATTTCGGCTGTGTTGCGGTCGAGTGGGTTGGGGCCGGGTGCGGTGGCGAAGGCTGCGGCGAATGTGCAGCGTGGGCTGGTGCGGACGCTTGGGGATGGGAACGGGCGCTGGGTGCTGGCGGCACATGCGGGTGGGGCTTCGGAGGCTGGATTTACTTCGGCTGATGCGGCGAGTATCCGGCTGGACCGGACGTTTGTTGCGGGGGAAGAGCCGGGGGCGACGGGTGAGACTCATCTGTGGATTGTGGACTTCAAGACGAGTGCGCCTGGGGGCGGGAGTGTGGAGGCGTTTCGGGCGCAGGAACGCGAGAAGTATGGGCCGCAGCTGGAGACGTATGCCGGGCATCTGGCGGTGCGGGGGCTGCCGATCCGGCTGGCGCTTTACTACCCGATGCTTGGGGAGCTGATCTGGTGGAGGCACGAAGACGGCGTATGATTCCGAGATGAGCACGTCGATTCTGTTTGGTGACGCCCGGCGGGAAGATGCGGCTACACGACGGTGGGGTGTGGTGTCGGCGGGGGTGCTGCATGCGCTGGCGCTGGCGGCTGTGCTGGGGGTGTTTGCGCAGAGGGCACGGGTGGTGCCTTACCGGCTTCCGGGGACGGCTGAAGGGGTACGGTTCCTGACTTACTACAGCCCGGGGAGTGCTGCGCCGGCGGCGGTGAGTGAAGCCGCGGTAAGGCGGGTGAAGGAGAAGCCGCGGGTGGTTACGCCGGCGGAGGTTGCGGCGGAGAGGCCAGCTGCGGATGCTGCTCCGACGGCGGATGCGGGGACGGGGTCAACGGTGGCGAGCGGGTTGGGCCAGGGGGATATCAGCATCGCGCTGCAGACGTTCTTTCCTTATCCGAAGCCGAGTCTGGCGTCGCTGGCGCATGGTGCGAAGGGGGATGTGATTTTGAACGCGGTGATCGATGAGCACGGGAAGATTACGGGTCTGACGCTGCTGCAGGGGCTGGGGAGCCCGATCGACGAGAGCGTGATTGCTACGGTGAAGCAGTGGTCCTATACGCCTGCGATGCGCAATGGGGTGGCGGTGCCGAGCGAGCAGGAGCTGCGGTTTCATTACGAACGGAGCTAGGGTGGGCTAGACCTTGGTGAGGTTGTGGCGGACGTCGGCTCCGCGAACCCAGAAGATGACGTCTTCGGCGATGTTGGTGGCGTGGTCGCCTACGCGCTCGAGGTTGCGGGAGATGATGAGGGCGTTGAGGGACTGTGGGGTGAGTTCGGGGCGCTCCTTGATGAGGGTGGTGAGCGAGGTGAAGTTGCCGTCGTTGAGGTCGTCGACCTGATTGTCCATCTGTAGGACGGCTTCGGCCATGTCGGCGTCGGCCTCGATGAAGGCCTGGAGGGCCTGGCGGACCATGGCGGAGGCGAGTGAGGCGAGGCGGGGGATGTCTACGGGGAGGTCGTAGGTGTCGAAGGCGCCCATCTCGCGGACGCGGACGGCGATGTTGACGGCCTGGTCGCCTACGCGCTCGAGGTCGGCGTTGATGCGGATGATGGAGAGGATGAAGCGGAGGTCGGTGGCCATGGGCTGCTCCATGGCGAGGAGGTCGAGGGCCATCTGGTCGATCTCACGCTCGAGGCGGTTGATGGCGGGCTCGGCGTGGAAGACCTGCTCGCAGATGGAGAGATCGCGGGTGCGGTAGGCCT
>CAZZZP010000026.1:0-25204 GCA_964658635.1 Lichenicola sp.
GCCCTGTTCCTTGCCGTGCCAATTCCAGTCCCTCCCGTTGCCTCAAGGAACTTTCCCTGAACCCCTCTCGTCTCTCTGTAGGTTGCATCACCGAGCAGCAGAGGAGCACCGGCCCATGACGCTTACCTTCCGCGAAGCTTCCCGCATCCTTCTAGCGTCGTCCCTCCTGGCCACCCTGAACGCCCAGTCCACCAATAGCAATCCCCCGCAGCAGCCCGGCTACACCCTCGACCTCGGCACTCGCCTCATCATCGAGGACGTCACCGTCACCGATCGCCACGGCACCCCCACGCCCTTTGTCTTTCTCTGTGCCCCTCCGTGCAACCTCCGCGCCCTCCGTGTTCGTCCTCGGCGTCCTCCGCGCATCGCCTCTGCTGTCTCCGCCACGCCTTTGTCTTTCTCTGTGCCCCTCCGTGCAACCTCCGCGCCCTCCGTGTTCGTCCTCGCGTCCTTCCGGCCTAATGGCATGAAACCACCTCGACCCCCGGCTTTCCATCCTCCAACTGCGCCAGCGCCTTCTTCAACGCCGTCTTGTAAGCCAGCCCACGCGCATCCGTCGTATCCGCACCATGCTGCTTCGCCAGAAGGTCCATCACCTGGCTATCCGGCACGTTCGCCACCGCATCCGCCAGCGTCTGGATGGAAGCCATCGCAGCCGCGTAGCTCGCCGCAAACTTATCCAACTCCGCCGCCGCGGTCTCCGGGTAATAGCTCATCCGGTCTCCCGTCTGCCACGCATGAATCAGCGCATCCGGCGACCACTGCACCAGCGGCCACTCCGTATTCAACGTGTCATACGCCGTGTGCAGCCGCGCCGTAGCCCCGGCAAACCCATCCATCTCCCCCCGCTTCGCCAGCGACCCCGGCGCGCGCGTCACCTCGATCCGCATCCCCGCCGTCACCGCATGCGAAGGCACCCGGACAATCGTCGAAAGCATGTTCCCATCGAAGCTCCAGCCCGCACCCGCATCCCCCGGCGCACCCAGCGTCAGCTCCTGCCCATTTGCCGTCACCTTCACCGGCGGCAGGTCCCCCGGCAGCCGAAGCTCGTACCCGCGCGTCGTCAGCATTCCCGGATAACTCCCCTTCACCGGAGCAATTTCGACCGTCAGCACATCCCCATGCTGCGCGGCAGAGACCGGCGTCTCCGCGTACACCCCGTGCTTGTAGGCCTCGCCTTGGCTGCCATCCTCGTACAGCGTGTACGCCGTGCTCTTGCCATCCGCCACCGGCCACACGTTCAGAATCAGCGGATCGACCGGCTTCTCCCCCGTGTACTCCATCGGCGGCTGCATCGGCACAATCGCCCCCGCCTTCAGATACACCGGAACATCGCTGATCGAGAGCTTCCGCTCCACCGTCTTCGGTCCCGTCAGCCGCTTCCCCGTAGCCCACTCCACCCACTCACCCTCGGGCAGCCATACTCTCTCCGCCGCAAGCCCCGTCACCGCATCCACCGGCTTCGTCACCGGCGCCACCAGCATCTGCTCGCCAAACGCATACTCGTCCCGGCTGCTGTAAGCCTCGTTCGCCTCCGGGTAGTCGTAGTAGAGAGGGTGCAAAAACGCAGTCCCCGTGTCGTACGTCCGCCGAGCCTCCGTATACACGTAAGGCTCCAGCGCATAACGAAGCTTGAACGTCGACCGCAGAATCCCCGCGTAAGGCTCGGGATAAGCCCATATCCGCCGCTCCGACTCCGGATTCTTCGTCGTATGCGTCCGCAATATCGGACTGAACGCGCCAAACTGCACCCACCGCGTATACAGCTCCGGATCGACCGCCCCCGGCATGTGCCCACCTATGTCGTGACTCCAATACGCATAGCCAACGTTCGCCGCGGTAGCGGTAAACCAAGGCTGAAAAGCAAGCGATTCCCACTTCGAAACCGTGTCGCCGGAAAACCCGATCTGGTACCGGTGATTCCCCATCCCGCCCCACCTATGGAACAGCAGCGGCCTCTTTCCCTCGCGCTCCTGGTCCGTAAAGTGGACATAATTCAGCCACCACGTAGGATTCACCCCGGCCACCGAAGTCGTCTTCTCCTGCTGCCAGTCCAGCCACCAGAAATCGATCCCCTGCTTCTCCAGCGGATGATGCAGCAGGTCCATGTAGTTCCCGGCATACTTCTTCGAAGCGATATCGAACGGCACATACTTCTTCTCCGCCGGATCCTGCCCCATCGCCTTCGCCATCGCCGGATAAGCCGTCTCCCAGGGCTGCACCCCCGAAGCCGGATGCAGGTTCAACGTAGCCTTCAACCCCTCCCGATGCATCTTCGCCAGAAAATCCGCCGGATCGGGAAACAGCTCCCTGTTCCAGCTGTACCCCGTCCACCCCAGGTCATGGCCCTTGCCCGACTCATCCTTCAACCCGCGCGCCTCAAGCTGCGCCTTGTTGTCATGCCAGTCCATGTCGATCACCAGCACATCGAGCGGCGTATGGTTCTCCCGGAACCCATCCACCAGCCCGTCCAGCTCCTGGTCGCTATAAGCCCAGTACCGCGACCACCACGCCCCAAACGCAAACCGCGGCGGCAGTGGAATCCGCCCCGCCACCTTCACATAATCCGCCAGCGCCCTGCGATACTCATGCCCATACCCGAAAAAGTACCAGTCCTGCCGATCCCCCGCCGCACGCTTCACCACCCACGGCCACTCACTCTTCTCCCCACCCTTGAACGTAAAATCATCCGAATCGAACAGCGGCCGCGCCGAGTCATCCACCACCGTCCACCCATCCCGCGACACCAGCCCCGGATCCATCGGCTCCTGCGTCTTGCCCCCCAGCGCCCCATCGAGCGTCCGCGTCGTCCCCTCCAGGTTCCCCTTGTCCTCCATCCCCGGATGCCACACCTTCGCCCCGGCCTTCAGCGTCACCGTCAGATCCGTCGCAGAAAACCTCCCATCTCCCGCCGGCACATACTCCAGCTTCAGCGCGCTCGTCTCGATCGAAACCCCCTTCCCCTTGTGCCCCACCCTAAACGCCGGCACCGTCAGCCGCCGATTCAAAAACACAAACGAAGGCCGATCCTCAAACTTCCCATCCGCCGCCCACTCCATCCGCACCATCTCCGGCGTCAGCACCGTAAACCGCGCATGCCCCGCCACCACCACGGCCTTCGCATCCGCCACAGCCGAGTAGCTCTCCTCCGGCGCAGCCTGCATCGCCTGCCCCCAGCCACAGACCGCACCCAATACGGCCCCGGCCGCCAACCCACGTGAAAAAAATCCCATAGCCGACAAGTATAGGCACCGCCCTCAGCTCAGGCCAAGCAGCTGAAACTCTCCCTCATACCCCTCCATCTCCTCCTCCACCTCGGCCGGCCGCCCATTCAGCAGCCCAAGCCCCGCGTGGATCAACCCCGTCCCGCACCCCAGCAGCAGAAGCCGCGCCACGTGCAGCTCCGCCTCCCGCTCCATCCCCACTACCCCCGTCAAAAATAGCGGCAGCACCCCGATATACAGCGTCAGCATCAGGGGAAAGCTCCTCCGCCCCGGCATCCGCGGGCTGTTGAACGGCACACTCTTCAGAAGCGCAAAGAACCCATCCGTCAGCAGCATTGCCAGGCACCCGCCAAACACCACCTGCACCAGCAGCCGCCGCCGATCCCACCCCGCAGCCGCCAGCCCGCACACAATCACCCCCGCCACGCCCAGCGCAAACACCAGCACCCACTTCCGTGCCGCCGCCGCACACTCGTTCAGATCCGCACCACTCACCCGGAAAACCCAACGCGCCCCCAGGTTCAGCGGAAACGCAAACGCCGTCCGCAGCCCCGCCACCACCCAGAACAGCAGCAGCGGCAGAACAGCATGCAGCCCCGCACCCGACAACCCCGCCACCACCCTCCCCGCACTCACCTCAAGCGTCATCCCGCAGGCCACCGCCAGCGCCAGCCCCGTCCCGCCGTACATCGCCAGATAGACCTGGTACCGGTTGTTCCGCGCCATCGTCTGCCCCACAAAGTAGAAGACCGCCCGCTCCGCCGGCCGCCGGATCACCCCATCCACCAACGCCCCCAGCATCCTCCTTGCCGGCCGCCCCCGTCCCGCCGCGCCTTCGATCGCCATCCGCCGCATCCGCGCCCAAGCCAGCGGATACGTCACCGCCACCACGCCGATCACCGCCGCCGTCGCCCTGTACGCATACGGCGCAAGCTCCCACGCAAACCCCGGCGCGCGCTCCCCCAGCAGCAGCCGCTCATACACACCCAGAAACCAGAACGGAGGCACCCACCGCGCAGCCCCCAGCGGCCCCGTCAGCACCGCCTTGAGCTCATCGCCAAAACGCACCGACTCGATCATCAACAGCACCAGCCCCATCACCGCCACCATCTGCACCACCGGCGACACCAGCCGAACCAGCCGCGGCGTCAGCACACACAGCATCACCCCGCCCACCGCCACAAACAGCAGCGCCGCAAACACTCCCGCCAACCCCACCGCCACCGCATGCGCAAACAGGTGCCGAAAGTACGCCCCCTTGCTCACCGCCGGCAGCATCACCGTCCCCAGCACATTCGCACTCACCAGGAACAACCCCAGGAACCCCGCCAGCGCACCCGCCTTCGCCGCCAGCATCCGCCACGGCGCCACCGAAAGCGGCGTCAGGATCAGAAAATCCAGCCGGTCCGGAAACAGCATCTCCCACTCAAACACCGCCCCCGCCCCCAGCACCACAAACGAAAACAGCACAAAAAAATACTGATCCCCGATCGCCGCCCACATCGGCCGCCCCGCCACCGACGCATACGCCGTCTGCAGAAAAAACGCCACAATCAGCCCCGGAACCGCCGTCAGCGCAATCCCGCGCACCACGCTCGTCGTCGTATCCCCATCCGCCTGCAGCGTGTCGTTATCGAAAAACCGCCGAAAGAAATGCTGGAGCAATATCCCTGTCTCACGCATGCTGCACTCCCATGACCTCGACCATCTGCCGCGCCACCACCGCCGTATCCGTCTGCTGCACAAGCTGCGCAAACACGCTCTCAAGCGATTCCAGCTCCATCAGCCGCGTCAGTTCGCCCGGCGCCGCATCCGCCACCACCCGGCCCTTCGAAAGCACAATCACCCGGTCGCACACCCGCTCCACCACCTCCATCACGTGCGAGATATACAAAATCGCCTTCCCCTCGGCCGCCAGCAGCACCAGCAGGTCCTTGAACAGCCGCGCCGAAACCGCATCCAGACCCGACAGCGGCTCGTCGAACACCAGCAGCTTCGGATCATGCAGCAGCGCCGCCGCAATCAGCACCCGCTGCTTCATCCCCTTCGAGTAATCCGACAGCGCCGAATACTGCGCCCCCTCCAGTGACAGCAGCTGCAGCAGCGCCCGTGCCTTCTCCTCGATCAGCCGCTCCCCCATCCCCCTCAGCCGCCCCACCAGCTGCAAGTATTCGAGTCCCGAAAGATGCGTATAAACCTGTGCCTCCTCCGGCACATACCCCAGCCGGGCCCGGTACCCGGCCAGGTCCTCATGGATGTTCCGCCCTTCGAAGAACACCTTGCCCCCCGTCGGCTGGATCATTCCGATCACCATCTTCACCGTCGTCGACTTGCCCGACCCGTTCGGCCCCAGGTACCCCAGCACCTCGCCCGCCCGCAGCGTGAAGCTCACCCCCTCCACCGCCGGAATACTCCGGTAGCTCTTCGCACAATCCCGCAACTCCAGCATCCCAACCCCCCCTATATAGCAAACTACTTTCGGCTGAGTGCTAGCATACTACAAAGCCCATGCTGCTCAACCCCCGCCTCTCCCACTCCGCCGCCCTCATCCTCAAGGCACTCAGCCTCGGATACTGCTTCGGGCTCGAAGTCATGGAGATCACAGGCCTCCCCAGCGGAACCGTCTACCCCGCCCTCCGCCGCCTCGAACGCGACCTCCTCGTCGAATCCAACTGGGAGCCCGAAGCCGAGGCCACCGCCGCACAGCGCCCCGCACGCAGGTACTATCAGGTCACAGACGCCGGCAAGGCCGCCGCCCTCGCCGCCACCCTCCGCTACCCGCTGCTCGCCCATCTCGTCCAGGAAAAGCGCTCATGAGCCCAACCCTCCCCACCCCGCTCCCACGCTTCGATACCACCCTCCTGCGCCTCGCCGGCCACCTCGTCCCGCCCGACGCGCACCCGGACTGGCTCCGCACCTGGCACGCCGAGCTCTGGCACAACCATCACCGCCGCGGCCTCAACCGCACCCCCGGCAGCACCCGCGCCCTCGCCCTCGGCCTCATCCGCGACGCCCTCTGGCTCCGCACCGAACACTGGCGACTCATCGCCCAGGGCACCGCTGCCCTCTGCCTCGCCGCGCTCTCCGCCCTCGTTCTCGGCGCATCGCTCTTCGCCCTCGCCCTCAGCGGCAGCCTGCCAACCCTCGCACTCGATCTCGCCGAACCCACCCTGCGCTTCCTGGTCGCCAGCCCGCTCGTCCTCTTCGTCGCCTTCGCCACCGCCTCGCGCCGCCCATCGGAGCCCGCGGCATCCGCCTCTAACCGCCTCCGACGCCGCCTCTTCTTCACCGCCAAGGCTGTCCTGCTCCTGCTTTTCGCCTTCCTGTTCTCGATCGATCTCTGCCAGCCTCTTCACGCCGCCTTCCCCAACACCGCCGACGTCCTCCAGCTCTTGGCCTTCACCCTCTTCGCCCTCGCGGGTCTCCGCTGGGCCTTCACCGACCAGGAGCAGCGCTGCAAGCAGTGCCTCCGCACCCTCTCCGCACCCGCCCGCGTAGGCCGCCCCTCCCACAACCTTCTCGAGTGGAACGGCACCGAGCTCTTCTGCACCCGCGGCCACGGCCTGCTCAGCATTCCCGAGATCGAGACCAGCTGGTGCCAGTCCGCCCGCTGGACCCGCCACTGGGACCAGACCCCGATCCGAAGTTGACCGTTGACCGTTGCCCGCGTCCGTTGTCCGTTGTCAGTTGTCCGTCGCTCCTTGACCGTTGCCATCCCCACACCGACCAACGGGAGGGACCACGCGAAGCACTTATAAGTCACGAAGTGACCGCCGTCCGCGCAGGACGGCCTCGCCGTCGTCCCTCGTTCAACGCTCCCCGCCCTCCCCCGGCTGCTATATTTCACTATGCCGATCGTCCGGACCCCCCTAGCCAGCCTCCTCCTCGCGGCCGCCACGCTCCCCCTCTGCGCCCAAAACAACCCCCAGACCAATGCCCAACCCCTCTCCACCACCCTCAGCAACACCTTCGACCGCGACCCCGCCCAGCCCATCGATGAGCCCTACACCGCGCTCATCCGCAAGTACACCACCGACCCCCAGTTCTCCTCCCCGCTCGTCGACTACCTGCCCAAATCCGACACCGTCCCCACCCCCATGAAGTCGCTCGGCGTCATCGCCGGAGCACCCGACGTCCTGCCCTACGCCGAGGACACCTACAAGTACTTCCGTCTGCTCGCCGCCTCCAGCCCGCGCGTCAAGGTCGTCACCATCGGCAAGACAGAAGAAGGCCGCGAGATGATCGCCGTAGCCGTAGCCGACGAGAGCCTCCTCGCCCACCAGCAGGAAAATGACCAGCGCCTCGCCCAGCTAGCCGATCCACGCACCATCAATCTCGACGACGCAAAAGCCAAAAGTCTCATCCAGCAATCCTTCCCCATCTACTACATCACCGGCACCATCCACTCCCCCGAGACCGGCGCCCCCACCGCGCTCATGGAGCTCGCCTACCGCCTCGCCGTCGACGACTCCCCCTACATCCAGTACATCCGTTCGCACATGATCACCCTCATCACCCCCGTCGTCGAGGTCGACGGGCGCGACCGCATGGCCGACATCTACAAATGGCACAAGGCCCATCCCGGCCAGCAATACCCGCGCCTCACCTACTGGGGACACTACGTCGCCCACGACAACAACCGCGACGCCATGGGCATGACCCTCGCCCTCACCCGCAACGTCCTCGACACCTACCTCGGCTGGCACGCCCAGGTCCTCCACGACCTCCACGAGTCCGTCCCCTTCCTCTACGACAACACCGTGGGCGACGGCCCCTACAACGCCTGGATCGACCCCACCCTCGCCGACGAGTGGGCCGAACTCGGCTGGAACAACGTCGCCCAGATGCAGTCCTTCAACATGCCCGGCGTCTTCACCCACGGCGACTTCGACACCTGGTCCCCCGGCTACCTCATGTTCCTCGCCGGCATGCACAACGGCATCTCGCGTCTCTATGAGACCTTCGGCAACGGTGGCGCAGACACCGAAAAACGCATCCTCCAGCCCGAGGACTACTCCCGCACCTGGTACCGCCAGAATCCGCCCCTGCCCGTCGTCACCTGGTCCCAGCGCGACAACAACAACTACGAGCAGTCCGCCCTCCTCTCCACCCTCAGCTACTTCTCGCACCACACCGAGCACTTCCTCGACAACTTCTACCTGAAATCAAAGCGCTCCATCGCCAAGCCCGGGCTCGACGGCCCCGCCGCCTACGTCCTGCCCGCGAACGACGCCGAACTCAACCGCCAGCTTGAACTCCTCCGCATCCTCAAGCTCCAGCACGTCGAAATCTCGCAACTCACCGAGCCCCGCACCCAGCAGGTCCCCGCGGCCAAACGCGGCGATAAGCCCGTAGAAGAGAAACTCCCCGCAGGGAGCTTCGTAGTTCGTTTAGACCAGCCCTACTCGCGCATCGCCGACGCCCTCCTCGACCGTCAGTACTGGGCCCCCGACGACCCCCAGAAGCACCCCTACGACGACACCGGCTGGAGCTTTTCGGAACTCTTCAACCTCAAAGTCCTCCGCGTCACCGACCCCGCCATCCTCTCCGCCCAGATGAAACCCCTGCCCAAACCCGAAACCCTCTCCGGCAAGGTCACAGGCACCGGCTCAACTGTCGCCATCGCCAACACCGGCCAGACCACCCTGCTCCCGCTCCTCTATTCACTCAAAAAAGCGCAGGTCGCTATCGCCGAGAAGCCCTTCGACGTAGATTCAAAGCACTTCCCCGCCGGCTCGCTCCTCATCACCAACGCCCAGGAAAAAGACCTCACCGCCGCCCTGACCAGGCTCTCGCTCGATGCCACCCGGCTCAGCGCCGCGCCCACCGTCCCCACCCACTCCGCGGCCGCCCCGCGCATCGCCTTCATGCACACCTGGCTCGGCACCCAGACCGAGGGCTGGTGGCGCTACGCCTTCGACGCCGCAGGCATCCCCTTCACCTACATCAGCACCCAGACCGCCGCGTCCGAGAAAGACCTGCGCGCAAAATATGACGTCATCGTCTTCGCCCCGGTCGGCCGCGCCAGCTCGCTCGATATCCTCAACGGCATCCCCGGCTACGGCAACCCGCTTCCCTGGCAGAAGACCGCCCTCACCCCCAACCTCGGCCTGCTCGATTCCACCCCGGACACCCGCCCCGGCCTCGGCCTCGACGGTCTCGCTCACCTCAAGGACTTCGTTGAGCGTGGAGGCCTGCTCATCACCTCGCAGGACACCTCCCAGTTCGCCATCGACATGGGCCTCGCCCCCGGAGTCTCCGTCGCCCCGCACGCCGACACGAGGGTCGTCGGCTCGGTCCTCGACTCCGTCTTCGTAGCCGAACAGTCCCCCATAGCCTATGGCTACGGAAAAACCCTCCCCGTCATGAGCCCCGACGGGTTGGCCTTCAACATCTCGAACACCGTCGGCCGCTCCGGCGGACGCCTCCTCATGGATCCCTACGCCGAACGCCCCACCGGCCGAGGCACCGTAGACGATTCAGACACCGTTCAGGGCCGCAAACCCACCGACCCCGAACCCCTCGTCAAGCAGAAAGCCTGGGAACCCAAGCCCCTCAACGAGGAACAGGTGCGCAACAATCCCTCCGTCATCCCCGCAGCGGACCGGCCCCAGGTCATCCTCCGCTTCGCCGACGCCAAGGGTCTCCTGCTCTCTGGCCTCCTCGACAAGGGAGCCGCCATCGCAGAACACGCCATCGTCGTCGACGCCCACCTCGGCCAGGGCAACGTCCTGCTCTTCGGCAACCTGCCCATCTACCGCGGAGAGACGGTCGGGACCTACCCGCTCGTCTTCAACGCCATCATGAACTTCGAACACCTTCGGCAATAGCGCGGCGCAGATGCAAACGCGTGCGTTTTCTCACGAAAACGCACGCAAACGCACTCTGTTTTTGCCCTATTTTTTGCCGAAATGCCGCACGAAAACGTCCCTCGGCATGCCGTCCCGCTTCGCCGTAACCCGCAGGTTGATCGCTTCCCGCTCCGACATCGCGCCGCCAAGTCCAACATAATAAGGGGCATGCCCGGTCGGCGCAAAAACCTCCGGGCTCAGACTCGAGTGCCGCTCCCGAATCGAAGCCACCTTCGCCCGCGCCTGATCCTCATGATTATAAGTAAACGCCACCACATGCCACCCCGGCTGATCCTCCGACGTAGCAAGAGGCCCGCGAGCCGTCTTGGATTGCGGAGCGTCTGCAATCGACGAATAGCCACTCCCCGCCGGCGCCGCAGCCGCATCTGGCGCATTCCGCACCACTGTCTTGACCGGAGCCGGCTGCACCACTGGAGCCTGTGCCAAGGGCGCGGCATCCGGCTTGTCACGCAGCAACAGCCATCCCAGGAGCGCCAGAATCACCAGGGCAGCTGCACAAATCGCCAGGAACTTCGGCGAACGGCCCTGCGGTTCGATCCCCAGGCTATCCCGTCGCACATGCAGCGCAGGCGCAGACGGCATCGTCTCCCGCGTGGCTGAGGAAGCAACCGCGTGCGACCCCGATGGCGTCAGCCGCGGAGCCCAATCCGAGTTCGAAGCCTTCGTCGGCACATAGGTCGGAGCTTCGGCCGAAGCCGCCCCAGCAGCAGCCGAACCAACCACCGGCAGTTCCATCTGCTTCCCAGGAGCACCTTCGTCCACTGTCCCTGCCGCTTCCTGTTTAGCCGGAACCGGGGGGACACTTGCAGCCACCACGGGCTTTGCCGGCGCAGCTACAGGAGGAACCAGTGGCTTAGCAACCGGCGGAGTCAGTATCGCCTCCATCTCCCGCAGATTCATCGTCCCGTTCAGCCCCTGCTTGATAATCCGGTCGAATGGCGAAGGCAGCCTGACGCCCGGCCGCACACTCCCCTCTACCGGCTTCTCCAAAGTCAGCGCCTCCAGCAGGATCGTTGCCATCCCAACAACATCGTTGCGCTTCAGATCCTCGCACTGCTCTTGCGTCAGAAATTCCGAGTCAAGTCTGCACTCGCGCACACAATCACTGCGCAGTTTGACCACTTCGCCAACGGCCAAGACGTTAGCCGGCTCCACATGTTCGTGCACCAAGCCGTTTTCGTGCAGCGAGCGCAGTGCAGAGACCAGGCTCACAGCAACCTCCCGCGTCTCCGCTGGCGTCAGCGGACGCTCCCGCAGGATCTCCGCCAGGCTCCCATCCGACGGCTCCATCAGCGCAAATGCGAGGGGCGTACTCTCAAAACTCGTCTGCCCGAAGCGCTTGATTTTTACCAGGTGTTCCTGCTCGAGTTCGGAGACCTGGCGCCAGCGCTCAATCATCTCAGCCTCGTCGTTCAACGATTCCGTCAATCGGATCACATCCGGCGTACCCGTCTCCGTTCGTGTGAAAAAGAAGGCGCTGCGGCCCTCGGGACGAATCAACTGACCAAGGGGGTAGCTCTCAATCGTCTTGCCTTCGTAATCGCTCCAAAGATGCATTTTGGTGTCCGATCTGGTTCTAAAAACCCGTGGAGTCTGTTACAAGATATCCGCGGACAAAGAGTCCCACGAAAGTTGCATGCGCGTGACGTTCCAATCAATAACGCCTGCGTATATAGTGCCTTGTCAATTATCCAGTAAGAAAATCGCGTAAAAGAGGCCGCTCGGCCACGACAAAACTGCCGTTCTGCCCGGTAACTCACAAGGTTCTCCACAGGATGCGCAGAAAACCGCAGCCAGTGGTGGGAATCGCCCTGCGCTCGCCTGCTCCCCAACTACAGAATGTAGCGGCTCAGATCCTGGCTCTTTACAATCCCCGCAACCTGCTGCCGAACATACTCCGCGTCCACCACGATCACCTTCTCGTATTCAGGCTCAGCATCTGCCAGACCCTCTTTACGCCGCTCAATCACCGGCAGCGGAGCCGATGGACCACCGGGCGCATCCGGCCCTGTGAGTGAAGCTGACACTGCAATCTCGCCAACCACTCCACCCCGCGAAGCTTCCGTCCGTCCAGCTTTCACCACGTCAGGAGCCTGGAAGCTGATCTCGTCCAGCACCCGCTCCATAATCGTATGCAGCCGACGTGCGCCGATATTCTCCGTCGTCTCATTCACCCGGAAGGCAAACTCCGCCATCTCCGACAGCGCCTCGGGCGTAAACTCCAGCCGCAGCCCCTCGGTCTCGAGCAGCGCCGTCGACTGCTTTACCAGCGAAGACTTCGGCTCGGTCAGAATTCGCACAAAATCGCCTACTGTGAGCGACTGCAGTTCCACCCGGATCGGAAAACGGCCCTGCAGCTCAGGAATCAAATCGCTCGGCTTCGACACATGAAACGCGCCGGCCGCAATAAAAAGGATGTGATCGGTCGAAACCATGCCGTACTTGGTGTTGACCGTCGTCCCCTCGACGATCGGCAAAATGTCCCGCTGTACGCCCTCCCGGCTCACATCCGGTCCATGTCCGCCTTCGCGCCCGGCAATCTTGTCGATCTCATCCAGAAACACGATTCCCGAGTCTTCCACTCGTTCCACCGCAAGCTTCGTCACCTGGTCCATATCGATCAGACGGCCTTCTTCCTCGGATACCAGATACTCGAAGGCCTCGGCAACCTTCATCTTGCGCTTCTTGGTGCGCTGACCGAAGAGTCCCGGAAGCACGTCCTTCAGCGACACATCGCTCTCGTCCTGCCCCGGAGCCGCCACAAACTCGAAGCTGGGCTGGTTGCGATCCCGTACATCCAGTTCGACCGTCCGCTCGTCCAGCTTGCCCTCACGGAACTGCTGCCGCAGCTTCTCCCGCGTTCGCTCATGTGAGCTCTGATCCTGTTTTTGGGCACTTTCCTCATCTGCTGCCGCCGTATCCATCGAAGCCGGCAACTGAATCACGTTTGTCCCCGGAACCTCCGTCGCCGCCGCCGCATTGGCCGCCGTCGTCGCCGCAGGAGATGGCGGCAGCAGCAGGTCGAGCAGGCGATCCTCCGCGTTCAACTCCGCCTTATCCTCCACATCCTCGAGCTTCTCCTCCCGCACCAGGTCAATCGCAATCTCCACCAAGTCGCGCACGATCGACTCCACATCGCGTCCCACATACCCGACTTCGGTGAACTTTGAAGCCTCCACCTTCAGGAACGGCGAACTCGTCAGCTTTGCCAGCCGACGCGCAATCTCCGTCTTTCCAACGCCGGTCGGTCCGATCATGATGATGTTCTTCGGCATGATGTCGTCCGCAAGATCCGGAGCCAGCTTCTGCCGACGCATACGGTTGCGCAGCGCTATCGCTACAGCGCGCTTGGCGGCATGCTGCCCAACGACGTACTTGTCCAGTTCCGCGACAATCTCGCGCGGCGTCAACTCGTCCAGCGCCAGCGCCTGATCTTCAGCCGCACCCGGTAGAAAAATCGCCATATCTAAGACTCTCCAGATTCTTCAAAACGCCCTGCGCGGGCAGCGGTCACTTCGTGACTTACATATGCTTCGCGTGGCCTTCCTTCCGGTCAGGAAGAAAGTTGAGTGCCGACCAGCGGACGGACCACACGAAGCCCAATACCGCACGAAGTGCCTACGGTTGTGCTTCCAGCTCTTCGATCGTTACCTGATCATTCGTATAGATACAGATCTCGCCTGCAATCTTCATTGCCTTCTCCGCAATCTCGCGTGCGCTGAAGTCGGTATTCTCCATCAGTGCCTTGGCTGCGGCCTGCGCATAGCTGCCACCGGAACCGATCGTCATGATGCCGCCTCCGCCCGGAAACGGATCAGGCTCGATCACATCGCCCGTCCCGGAAAGCATCAGCGTTTGGTGCGGGTCAGCCACGATCAACAGAGCCTCTAGCTGGCGCAGCATCTTGTCCGTCCGCCAGTCCTTGGCCAATTCAACGGCCGCACGCCCAAGATTTCCAGCATATTGTTCCAATTTGGACTCGAATCGCCCAAAAAGGGAAAACGCGTCCGCAGTAGATCCCGCAAACCCCGCCAGCACCTTCTCGTTATAGAGCCGGCGAATCTTCCGCGCAGAGCCCTTCATCACCGTCGCCCCAAGCGACACCTGGCCATCCGCCGCCATAACCACGCGGTCGCCCCGACGCACACAGATCACCGTCGTCGAGCGAATACGTCGTCCCTCACCCAGGTCCAACGGCTGCGCGAGCGCCTTAGAGGGCCCTAATACGATTCGAGATTCTCTGTTTTTTTGCACTCCTCAGTATACCGCCGACACTCAGAATGAAGTTCCCAGCCGCCCAATTGCCCCGATAGTCTCCCCAACGGCAACCAACATCGGCTATCCTGCACGGAGCAGCCCAGCATGGTACCGACCGTTCATCTCCTCCGTCACCCTCAGGCCCTCGCCGCCGCCGCAACCGGCACGGCAGCCCTCATCGGCGTCGGTTTGTACTACAAATTCCGTAAACGCCCGACGCCTGACGAACTTGAAGTCCTGCGCCGGGCCCGCCTCGCCGCTACCGGCCGGATCATCGACGGCACCCTTGTCGAGACCGCCTTCGACGTCACCGCCCCCATTGACTCCCCACCCCACGCCCTCATCTACCGTTACCGCATCGGCGGAGTCACTTACGAACGCGGTCAGGACGTCACCCACCTCGCCTCGCACCTGCCAGACCTCAGTCCCGGCACCGACCTGCTCGGCTCAGCCATACAGGTTCGCTACGACCGCGACAATCCCGCCGACTCCATCATCGTCGCCGAAACCTGGAACGGCCTCTGGAATGGGGACGAAACCCACTCTGACCCCCATCACTGAAAATAAGAAGTCGTCATGCGGTCCACGGCGGACGGATACCAGTCCGCCCCCATAGGTCTACACTGGAACCATGCACATGGTCGCCTCCAACAACCGCACCATGCAGCGAATCCTGAAGATCTCGCTGGCCGCCACACTCCTCTACGTTGCCGCCACTCTTTTCTTCGGCATCCGTGCACACTCTCTCGCTCTTATCTCGGAAGCCGGCCACAATGCCTCCGACTCCCTCGCCATCATCCTTTCCTTCGTCGCCGTCTACTTCCAGTCGCGCCCGGCCAACGATCAGAAAACCTTCGGCTACCAGCGTGCCGGCGTCCTCGCCGCCTTCGTCAACGCGCTCACCCTCATGGTGCTCGCCGCATGGATCGCAATCTCCGCAATCCATCGCCTGTACGCGCCCGTAGCGGTTGAACCTCGGCTTATGATGTACGTAGCCATAGCCGGCGTCCTGATGAACGGCGCAATCGCCACCCTGCTCTGGAAGTTCTCGGGCGACGTCAACATTCGCTCCGTCTTCATTCACATGCTTGGAGATACGCTCTCGACCGCGGCTGTCATCGCCGGCGGCGCAGCCATTCTCTTCACCGGCCTGCAGTGGATCGACCCTGTCCTCTCCTTCATCATCGCTGGAATGATCCTCTGGTCCTCCTGGGGCATCGTTCGCGAAACCCTCAACATTCTCCTCGAAGGCACTCCGCGTTCCCTTTCCCTCAAAGACATCCGCGCCGCCATGGCCGCGGTCCCTGGTGTCGCCAACGTCCACGACCTTCACGTCTGGAGCCTTGGATCGAATTCCCACGCCCTCGCAAGCCACGTCACAGTGCAGCTCTCCGAGGAGGGTGACCTCAGCATGACCGACTGCGGAGGGATCCTCGAAGGCATCCAGAACGCCCTATGGGACAAGTTCCACATCTCACACTCGACCATCCAGTTCGAAACCAGGGGCTGCGAAACCACCCATGGCTGCTCCGCTCCACCGGAGCTCGAGCCCGTAGGCGCCCACGGCCACCATCACCATCACGGCCACTCCCACTAATCCGGGTGCCCCGTTCCTAGGGTCTCACCGTGATGCGTGGGCATCGGCAAAGCAGATCGCCGCAGATTGTCTCCTTGTACGACAAAGTTTCCGCCTCTTGGATCCGATACCTCCCCTCACCATCCGTTCAAACCTTTTGACAAGCAAACTCCAGCGGCATATACCCGTTGTCATGCGTCTAAAGCTCGCCTTCCTCGTCATCGCATCCTTTCTTGGCTCGCTCGTCTCAGCCTCATGCCAGGACCCCGCGCCCAGAAATGTAACCGATTCCACGCCTTCCGTCTCCGCCGGTCTAGCCATGACACCACCCATGGGTTGGAATACCTGGAACAAGTTCGCATGCAACATCTCCGAGCAGACCATCCGCTCTGCAGCCGACGCCATGGCCTCCTCCGGCATGAAGGACGCAGGCTATCAGTACCTCGTCATCGACGACTGCTGGCACGGCCAACGCGACGCTCACGGCGACATACAGCCCGACCCGCAACGCTTCCCCTCTGGCATCAAGACTCTCGCCGACTACGTCCACTCCAAAGGCCTGAAGTTCGGCATCTACTCCGACGCCGGGGACAAAACCTGCGCCGGCCGGCCCGCCTCTCGCGGATTCGAGTACCAGGACGCACACCAGTACGCCGCCTGGGGTGTCGATTACCTCAAATACGATTGGTGCAACACCGGCCCGCGCAACGCCCAGGATGCCTATACCCTCATGCGCAAGGCACTCGACGCCTCCGGCCGCCCAATCGTCTTCTCCATGTGCGAGTGGGGCACTGCCAAGCCCTGGCTCTGGGCCGCGGGTACCGGTAACCTCTGGCGCACCACCGGCGACATCTACGACGGCTACGAGAGCAAGAAAGGCTATTCCCTCGGCATGATCGACATCGTCGACCTCAACGAACCGCTCTACAGCTACGCCGGCCCCGGCCACTGGAACGACCCCGACATGCTCGAAGTCGGCAACGGCGGCATGACCACCGACGAGTACCGCACCCACTTCTCCCTCTGGTCCCTCATGGCCGCCCCCCTCATCGCTGGCAACGATCTCACTGCCATGACCCCCGACACCAAATCCATCCTGCTCAACAAAGAAGTCATCGCGATCGATCAGGACCCCATGGGCGTCCCCGGCCGGCGAGTCCGCAAGGAAGGAACATCCGAGCTCTGGACCCGGCAACTCGCTGGCGGAGACCGCGCTGTAGCCCTCGTCAACCGCAGCAAGCAGGCGGCCCCCATCAGCTTCAAGTTCTCTGACATCGGCTATCCCGACACCCTCCCCGCAAGCGGCCGCGATCTATGGGCGCACAAGGACCTGGGCCAACTCCACGGCAGCTACACCGCCACCGTGCCGCCCCACGGCATCGTCCTGCTCACGCTCAAGCCCTGACCAATCCCACCCCAACGAAGCAGGGCTACAGTCATGACCCACCCCCGGGTGCCCCATTCATCACAGCCTCATCGTGGTGAGTGGGGCATCCGGCGAAGCCGAACTTCGCGGCCCCACCTCACCCGCAGAACACGAGCCCAATGACCACCCGAACCACCCTCCTCCCCCTTCTCCTCGCTGCAACCGCCGCCACCGCCCAGACCCCGCTCCCGCGCATCGTCCGTCAGGACAACCGCTACGCCCTCTTCGTAGACGGCGCACCCTACCTCATGCTCGGCGCGCAGATCAACAACTCTTCCGCCTGGCCCATGGAGCTTCCCAAAGTCTGGCCCATCATCGACAAACTCCACGCCAACACCGTCGAGGCGCCCATCTACTGGGAGCAGTTCGAACCCACCCAGGGCCACTTCGACCCCTCCGTCCTCCACACCCTCATCGATCAGGCCCGCGAACACCACGTTCACCTTGTTCTCCTCTGGTTTGGTACCTGGAAGAACGCCAGCGGCCACTACACGCCGCCCTTCATCAAGCTCGACGAAGCCCACGTGCCACACGTCACCGACCACGAAGGCCGCAAGGTGGACTCCCTTTCGCCCCACTCCCAGGTCGCACTCGACGCCGATCGCACCGCCTTCACCGCCTTGATGCGGGAGCTCAAGTCCTACGACCCGCAGCACACCGTCATCATGGTCCAGGTAGAAAACGAGACCGGCACCTACGGCAGCGTGCGTGACTTCTCGCCATCGGCCAACAGGCTCTTCGCCCAGCCGGTCCCCGCCACCATCACCCAGGCCCTCCACAAGCTGCCCGGCACCTGGTCCCAGGTCTTTGGCGACGATGCCGACGAGTTCTTCCACGCCTACTCCATAGCCCACTTCGTCGACCAGGTCGCCGCCGCAGGCAAGGCAGTCAACCCGCTCCCCATGTACGTCAACGTCGCCCTGCGCGACCCCGACCACCCAGGCAAACCGGGCAGCTACGCCTCGGGAGGCCCTACCGACAACGTCCTAGACCTCTGGAAGGCAGCCGCACCCAATATCGACGTCATCGGCCCCGATATCTACAACCCGTCGGCGACCTTTTATAACCGGGTTCTCGACCTCTACAAACGTCCTGACAACGCCCTGTTTGTCCCCGAAACTGGCAACGCTCCAGCCTACGCCCACTACTTCTTCACCGCGCTCGGCCATGGAGCCATCGGCTTCTCTCCCTTTGGCATCGACCAGACCGGCTCGAATAATTTTCCGCTCGGCGCCGCGAAGATGGACGAGGAAGCCGTAGCACCCTTCGCCCTCAACTACAAAATCTTCGCCCCAATCGACCGTGAGGTCGCGAAACTCAACTTCGAAGGCAAGCTCCAGGCCGTCTCCGAGGATCCCGCGAAGCACTACCAGACCCTGACCTTCTCCGGCTGGACCGCTGACGTCTCCTACGGTCTTCCGCAGTTTGGCGGTGACTACAAGCACAATGCGCCCGGCAACTCTCCCGCCTCGGGCGGAATCATGGTCGCCCAACTCGGCCCTAACGAGTTCCTCGTCACCGGCGTTCACGCACGCCTGGATTTCAAGCCCACGAACGCCACAGAACAACGTCAGTTCGTTCGGGTGGAGGAGGGTACCTACGATGCTGGAGGCTCATGGCACATGACGCGCGTTTGGAACGGTGACCAGACCGACTACGGCCTCAACTTCACCTCGGCTAACGAGGTCCTCCGCGTCACACTGGCCACTTACTGAGAACCATCAGCCTTCGCATGGCCCTCCCCTTGGTCGGCACAGCAATTCTTCTTGACCAACGGGAGGCCACGCGAAGCACTTACATGCCACGAAGTGACCGCCGCCCGTGCAGGGCGGCCTAGCTAGAGCAGATTAGCTGTGGGTGTACAGGGAGGTTCAGATATCGACGCCGTTTTCTTCCAAGGAAAACGGCTCTGCACGATCCCTCCACTCCACAGCAACAGCTAATCTGCTCTAGACAAGCTGTGCGTCCAGCGTGATCTCGGCCGCTTTCAACAGCCGCGAGATCGGGCAGCCTTCCTTTGCCTTGTTCGCCAACTCCTCGAACTTGTCCTTATCCGCATTCGGCACACGCGCCTTCGTCGTCAGGTGAATTTTCGTCACCGTAGGACCATCATCCGTATGCTCCATCGTCACCACAGCCACCGTCTCCAACTGATCGGGAACCATGTTGGCCGACGTCAACTGCATGCTCAGCGCCATCGTAAAGCAGCCTGCATGCGCCGCCGCGATCAACTCTTCCGGATTCGTGCCCGTGCCGTTCTCAAAACGCGAGCCAAAACTGTACTGTGTCTGGTTCAGCGTCCCGCTCTGCGTCGAGAGCGTACCCTTACCTTCTTTCAAGCTGCCTTGCCAGACTGCATTTGCACTACGATCCATAAAATCTCCTCGTCCGGCGCTCTAGGCGCCGCCAACCATCAGATGCGTTTCCCTGCGATCACGCAAACCGACGGACCCCACGAAGTAGGCTCCGTCCGGGACTAGCGCGCCTTTGCCCTTACTTCCCAGAAGCCTTCCGGGCAGCCTCAAACTCATCGCCTACCTTCCACTCGATCCGCTCCGGAGCGTTCAGAGCCTCCCACCCCACTTCCATCCCGAATCGAGCGAGCTTGGCGTTCCCACGGAAGTCCATATCCGCCGTGTAGTTGTCCGAGAAGTTGTGGTAGCGATTGTCGTTATAGTCCTTCTCCTGCGCCACTCCCCAGGCACGGTCATGCCCCTCATACAGCGAGCCGGTATCGACCGAGAATGCCGGAATGCCCACGCGGCTCAGCGAAAAATGATCCGAACGATAGTAGCTGCCCGCCTCCGGGCGAGGATCCGGCACGATCGCCAAGTTGAAGCGCCTCGCCGTCGCCTCCACCTCGGGGTAGAAGTTCGTCCGCTGCGCCCCGTTCACGTTGATCTCAGCCGGAATCCCCACCGGCAGAACCATGTCGTAGTTGATGTCCAGCCCGATCTTTGCCGCAGGCAGCGGCGGATGCTGCCCCAGGTACTCAGAGCCCAGCAGCCCCTGCTCCTCGGCCGTCACAGCCGCAAACACCACCGGGGCCGGCGGCTTCAGCCCGCTCTGCGCCCACGCCCGCGCCATTTCGAGCAGGATCCCGCATCCGGTCCCGTTATCCGCCGCACCGTTATAAATGTTGTCGCCCTTCATCCCCGGCACAAAACCCAGGTGATCGTAATGAGCGGTGTACAGCAAAGCCTGGTGCTTTGTCTCGCTCGCAGGCGGCATAATCCCCACCACGTTCGCGCTCTCGAACGGCCGGATGGTGCTCGACACATGTGCCTTCAGGGCGACCGGTAGTTCCACCGCCTTGAAGCCGCGCTGCCCCGCCGCCGTCATCTCTTTGTCCAGATCCATCCCGCTCGCGGCAAACAGCTTCCGCGCCACCTCCAGTTGGATCCAGCTCGCGGCCTTCAGCTTCGGGTTTTCATCGTCCGCCAGGTAAGTCTTCTCGCTCGTATTCGAGTTCTTCACCACGCCCCAGCCATAGCTCGCCAAGTCCGTTCGATGGATAATCAGCGCGCCCACCGCACCCTTGCGCGCCGCCTGCTCAAACTTGTACGTCCAACGCCCGTAGTAAGTCAGCGCCTTGCCCGCGAAGAACTTCGGATCGTCCGACGGAGGATCGCCCACGATGCAGACAATCACTTTGCCCTTCACATCCACGCCCGCGTAGTCATCCCAGCCAAACTCCGGCGCCGTCACGCCGTACCCGACAAACACCAGCGGCGCGTTCATCTCGGCCAGAGCCTCATGCTGCTGGTTTGACACTGTATAGTCCTCGCCATACGTCAGCTTGATGGGTGCGCCACCGTCCTTGAGCGGCACAAACTCGTAGCTCGTCTCGGCCGGAATCGCCTTCACGCCCACCATCCGGATCTGCTGCAGATAGCTCCCGTTATCGCCGCCCGGCTTCAGCCCATCAAGCGCAAACTCGGTCGCAATGTACTTCGCGGCAATCTCGGCACCCCGCATTCCGGGCCCGCGTCCTTCAAGCAGGTCATCGGCCAGAAAACGCACATGCGCGCGGATCTTCTCTGCGTCCACCGTCTGTTCGGCGGCTTTCAAAGCAGCCTCCTGCTGACCAAACGCCACACCTGCGCTCATCACCAGCGCAGCAACCGTACCCAACCGACAAGGAAAAGACATAGAAGAAGTATAAGCATGCCCTGCGCGGGCGGCGGTCACTTCGTAACTCACACCTGCATCGCAGACTCCTCCCGTTGGTCGGCACGAAACTCTCCTCCTGACCGACAGGAAGCCCACGCGAAGCCTAATACCGCACCAAGTGCCGCCCACCCGGGGTAAAGGCGTTCTTATCCTCTCCGCTTCTCCACTTCAGGAGATTCCGGGCCCGCCACCGCAAGCAGATTCACCCGCTTCAGCACCTTCCGCGCCAGACCCGTCATCGGCAACTCGCCTAGACGCCGCAACCCGTACCACTCTAGCGACTCACGCGACGCAGGAATCGCCCGTTCCAGCCCATCCCCACCCTCGCTTTCCCCAAACACCGAAACATAGTAGTTCGTGTTCGTAATCGAGTGCCGCACCTTGAGGATCGGCTCGCGTCCAGCCACCGCTTCCAGCGGCAGCGGCGGCAGCTCCAGCATTCCTGGCATCAGGCTCGAGCTCTCGCCCCGGCGCTCCAGCAGCACTTCCGTTCCCGCGCCCTGCTTGCGCGTAGTCAGCAGAAATGCCACCGAGCGGCTCTGCTGCTGGCCGCGCGGCGCGGTCAAATGCGCACCCCTTGTCTTGCAAAGGTCGTACACCGGGCAGTGCAGGCAAAGCGGAGCCTTCGGCAAACAGATCGTCGCACCCAGTTCCATCATCGCCTGATTATGATCGCCCGCGGCGTTCACCCCGGGTCCGAGTCGCCGGTGCGGCACCAGCAATCCAGCCTGGCTTGCGATAAACCGCTTCCCGGCCGCCGACTGGTCCTCCGGCCGCCCCGTCACCCGCAGAATCACGCGCTCTACATTCCCATCCACCACGGCGATGCTCTCGCCAAACGCGATGCTCGCAATCGCCGCGCAGGTGTACTCGCCAATCCCTGGCAACGTCCTCAACTCCGCCGAAGTCTCCGGAATCCGACCAGCCAGCTCCTGCACCACAAACTGCGCCGCCTTGTGCATCATCCGGGCGCGCCGGTAATACCCCAAACCAGACCACGCCGCGAGCACGTCCGCCTCGGGCGCGAGCGCAAGCGCGATAATCGTCGGAAACAGACGCATGAACCGCTCGTAATGCTCAATGACCGCAGCCACCCGCGTCTGCTGCAGCATCACCTCGGAAACCCATGTATGGTACGCATCCACGTCGCCGCGCCACGGCAGTTCGCGTGCATGCTGTCGGTACCAGTGCATCAGCTTCCTGCGGAGCTGCAGGCCGCGCGAGCCCGCAAGCTCTCCCGTCTGCTCATCTGTCAGCAGCCGTGTCGAAGATCTTTGCGGATTGGTCGCAGCCAGTGTCAGTCAGTATCTCCTGGCGTCACCAACGCATTCGGATTCACCTTTACCTGTTGTGACGGATAAGGCCGCCCCTTCGCAAGCACATCCTCAAGCTGCTTGTCGTACCCATACAGATCGTCGAAAAACTCCGTCTCGCCTTCGTCCCCGATGTTAGCCGTCATATAAAAGATAGCGATCGGTAAATTCTGCTTTAGGTTGACCTGGTGATTGTCTTCGCCCGTCAGCATCGCATCGTTCACCTTGTCCAGATCCCAGTCACCCGGATCGGCCTTGCCGCGTCCAAGAACCCAGACCGCCAGGTCCGCGGGCTTCTGAACCCGCACGCAGCCATGCGAAAAGTCCCGCCGGGAGCGCTCGAACAGCTCCGGCTGCGGTGTCGAATGCAGGTAGATGTCATACGCATTCGGGAACATGAACTTGATCAGCCCAAGTGAGTTCTTCGGACCTGGTTTCTCCCGCACCACCACGCCTCCGTGCTCCACCTGCTGAACAGTCGCCGTAACTGGGTTTCCCTTGGCGTCCACGGTCTCAAAGTTTTTTGACGCCAGATACCCGATCCCGCTCTTCTCGATGTGGCCCGTAAGCTCCTTCTTGATAATCGACTGCGGCACATTCCAGAACGGGCGGAAGATCACATACTTCATCATGTGCGTGAACACCGGAGTATCGTGGTCGCCCAGCACTTTGCCCACAACCACTTTCATGGTGAAGTCCCGCGTATGGTCCTCGGTGTACCCGCGCAGTACAAACTCCGGCAGATTCACCATAAGCGCCGGGTTCACATAGTCGTTCGGCAGCCACCGCCAGCGCTCCAGCGTATCGTCCATTTGCTGCACGCGCTTCGTCATGGGCACGTTCAGACTCACAATGGTCGAGGCCGTCAACTTGCCATCCGCGGTCAATCCATGGCGAGCCTGGTAGTGCCTTACCCCTTCTGCAATATCCTCCGTATACACCGTCGACACCGGGGGCGTAACCACTGGAGGAGCCGCCGGCGCAGGAATCTTGTCCCCGGCAGTTTTCTTCCCGACTCCCGTCAGCTTAGCCTTGCCCGCGTTGAAAGCAGCCGCAATCTTTGACCCCGCGCTCGCCGGCTTCGGGCTGAACGCAGGCGCAGGCGCCTGACCGTTTGCCTTCACCGCCGGGTCCGGCACATCGCCACCCGCCAGATCTCCCTCAAACCGCAGACGAGCCACCAGCCCATTCGCAGCCGGATACTGCCCACCCGCCGCAACCGCTTTAGCCACCGTCGGAAGCGCCTGCTGCAGATCCTGCCGGCCGGCCTGCTCCTTCGCAAGGTCGATATAGTGCGAAAGCGCCGCCTCAAGCTTCCTGTACTGCTCACTATCCGGCTCAACCGAAGCGATCAGACCCGGAACATCGCTCGCGTCGACTGCGTTGTCCGACACATATTCCGGCAGGTCGTACTTCTTGTTCTGCGTGTCGATATCGAAGTTAAAGTGCGTCGGATTGACCCGCCCCAGGCGCAAATCCGAGATGTAGCGCATCACGCTCACCGTCATCGCCGAGTCGAACGTCGCCACATCCCCATCGCCCTTGCCCGCAAGCTTCTGGATCCGGCCATCCCACAGCCCGGCATCGTAATCGTCAGCAATCAGCCCCTTCTCCGCCGCATCGCGAAACGCTGCAATAAATGCAGTCGCCTGTCCGCTGGGCTTGCCATTTCCATCCACCCACGCCACTTCATAGTTGCGATCGTCGTAGAACGTTTCAACCAGAGGCCCATAAGCCGCAAAGTCCGGCCAGTGCATCGCCTGCAGGTGCTTCGAGGCCACGATCGGCTTGATCGCGTCGGCGTAAGCGTCCGACTTCGGCGCCGATTTCGTCTTCCGCTTGCGATGACATCCGCTCGTCGCCAGCATGGCGCCCATCACACACACCACACCCGCACGCCTCAACCAAACGTTCGTCATCGTTCCCATTCCGCTGAAACCTGCCCTCTGTCGTTTAAAGCTTGGATGCACAACCCGGCAGAATTCTCCCGCCAACTCCACAGGCAGTCAGCCACGCGCCATCCCAGGCAACATCGCCAGGCAAACCAGTGCTTGCGTGGCCACAACGAACCCGGTCAAAGCCACAAAAAGCTTCCGCTGCCTGGTCTCGAAAGCATCCGCAAACACCCCACCGATAAACGTCAGCAGAAAAGGCAAAGCCCAGAACCACGCCGCCGTCCGCACCTGTGTCGCCGTCAGAAACGCCACGATCACATAAAGCAGTACCGGCGTCGTGTTGCCGAAGTATCGGCTCCGCTTCACCCCGGCATACAGCACCAGCGCAACCGCCGCTGCAATCAGCGTCGGCCAGCTCGAAGGCTCTGTCATATACGCCCGCACACCTTCAGTCGTAAACCAGAAACG
>CAZZZP010000026.1:25214-42872 GCA_964658635.1 Lichenicola sp.
GCCCCGCCCGTAAACACATAGGTAAACGCCTGCAGCCTGAAGCTGTAAAACGCCAGCACCACCATCGCTGCACCCAGCGCAGCATACGTCGTGATCAGCAGTACCGCACTCCGCCGCCGCTCCGCAAGATAAAACATGAACGCCACCGACACCACAAAGCCCACCATCGCGGCCAGCAGGTGAGCCGTCGCCGTTAGCCCCAGCGCAAGCGTCAGCAACGCGATCCGCGGCCGCCATTTACGCTGCGGACCCTGCATCGCGTGCGCGACGCCGATAGCCGTATACACCAGCCCATACAGCCCCCACATCGCCAGCACCTCGTTGTTCGGCACCACCGCGTACCGCACCACGGCCGGGCTAAACACATACAGCGCCAACGCGAAGAACCCACCCTCATTCCCAAACAGCCGCCGCGAAACCCACCAGAGCCCGCCACCCAGCCACGCAGCCATGATGCAGAACGGCAGGTGCATCAGCCACTTCACCGACCCGATCTCGTGTCTCGCCTCCCACGTCGACCCGTTCAGCGAGCCCTCCATGTACAGCCGATTCTCCGGCTTGCGGAACTTGTCCGAAAACACCAGCACCAGCCGCTGCGCCGTCAACGGAAACCCCGCCAGCCGGTAAGCAAAGGTCTGCTCGCCATTCAGATTCCCGCACGTCGTGAAGTAACCCGCCAGCGGCGACGGACGCTCCCACATCTCGCGCCCGCAACGCGCGTACCTGTAATCCTCACTCGTCACGCTCTGCCGCGAGATTACAAAGCTGCACTCCATCAGAAACACCAGCAGCAACACCGCGGCCCAGCGCTGCGGCACACCCATCCTGAACTTTAGACCCTTCGGCAATCTCACGCCCTTGCCCCAATCTCTTCCTGAAAATCTTCGCGAACCCTTCGCGTCCTGCTGCCCCTAACCTTTTCTGTCCTTGTCCCTCCGAGTGTATCGTGACCATATGGAGTCACTTTCATTCCGTCCAGGCCGCGCCTTCCTCTCCGTCAACTCACCCGCCGTGCCCTGGACCGTCGTCTTTGAAGATGAAGGCGTCGCCGGCTACTTCTACGCGTGCGACCGCTCCCAGCAGACCCAGGAAGAGTCCATCCTCGACGCCATGCTCATCTACAATGTCGGCTCCCTCCAGAACCCCGAGGCCGAGCGCCTCGCCGCAGTCGAGTGGTCGCGCGACGGCATGCAGGCCGTCCTCTACCTTGACGGAACCGCCCAGGCGCTCTTCAACTTCGCCAACCGCACAGGTCATTGCCGCCTCAACTTCCCCAACTTCCTGCCCGGTCAGGGAGACACCTGGCAGAAAGCCTCCCACGCCTGGTCTGACGAGGCCCTGCAGCATTTCGAATCCGCGCTCTACGCCTGAACACGCTCGCCCACAGCCAGGGGTACAACCGTCCCCTGGTGGAACACCAGGCGCCACCGATCTCCCTCAAGCCGCCACAAGGAACTCCGCAGCGACTTGCGATCCCGGCTGGCCGCAACATAGGTAAGCAGCGCCACATCACTCGCCAGTCGCGTGCACGTGAATTCGTCGCTCACAATCTTCGAAGAAGCCTCCGCCGCAAGCGCGGCAAGCATCTCTGTGCGACCCCACACCCGCCCAGAAGCACCGAACTCACGAAAATCATCCGAAAGCAGATCTGCAACCGTCGCAGCGTCGCTCCGGGTAGCCGGGGCCTGCAAACGAAGCTCAAGTTCAACCAGGTGAGATTCAAGATCCTCGGTCAATATCGACATCCAGTCAGGGGCCACCTTCCATCCAGGTTTCGGTTCATCTTTACTGGAAAACTTGAGTCAATTCGTGATCCTCGGTCCGGTATGCACCACAACAAGACCAGGATGCTCCTCGAACGCTTCATAGTCGCGGTCGCGTTCAGGATCACCATGCCGGGCTCTCAACAAAGCGGCCGCGACGCGGCTCGTACAGATCGCCTACCATGCAATCGTGCCGCGAAGTTCTCTGATCGATTCCTGCGCCTTCATGCTGACCGGAAGCTGCAAAGCCTCCTCAACGACCGCCTTCTTTGTCGTCGACCCCCTGCTCTGCATCGCCCGCACCATCAATTCATCATCAATCTCGATATTGGTCCCTACCGGCACCCCCGATCTGCACAGGTCTACGCTCCTATGTCCACCAGCCTTACTGCACCCGGCTATGCCGATACCCAGCCGAGGTCAGCGCCCCCAGCAACTCCGCCACCTGCTCCCGGCCCCTTGTCTCAAGAGTGATATCGATCGCCGTATCCCCCAGGTTCACCCCGTAATACGCCCGGTTATAAAGCGTATTCACAATATTCACCCGGTGTTCCGCGATCAATTCCGTCAGATCAGCCAGCGCACCCGGCTTATCCAGCAGGTGAATCCGCAGCAGGATCATGCGCCCATCCTGCACCAGTCCCCGTTCGATAATCCGCGCCAGCAGCGTCACATCGATATTCCCGCCGCACACCAGCACCCCCACATTCCTGCCCTTTTCAAGCGAAAGTGACGTCCGCCCCTGCAACAGCGCAGCCAGCGCCGCCGCACCCGCACCCTCGGCCAGCGTCTTCTCACGCTCCAGCAGCAGCAGGATCGCCGAAGCGATCTCGTCCTCCTCCACCGTCACAATCTCATCCACATACTTCGCCACCACCGGGTACGTCACATCGCCGGCACGCCGCACCGCGATACCATCGGCAATCGTTGTCCCCGCCTCCACCGTCACGGGATGCTCCGCCCGCACCGCCGCCTGCATCGACGGCAGCCGCGCCGTCTGCACCCCGATCACGCGGCAACCCGGCCGCCTCTCCTTGATCGCGCACGCCATCCCGCCAATAAGCCCACCGCCGCCAATCGGCACAATCACCGCATCCAACTCCGGCATCTGCTCCAGCATCTCGAGCCCGATCGTCCCCTGCCCCGCCATCACCGCCGGGTCGTCGAATGGGTGTAGAAACACCATGTCCTCGCTCTTGCAAAGCCGCATCGCCTCCGAGCACGCCTCGTCATAATTCGCCCCGTGCAGGATCACCTCTGCGCCGAACTCCCGCGTGGCCGTCACCTTCACCAGCGGAGTAGCCAGCGGCATCACGATAAGGGAACGCACTCCGAGCCGCGTCGCATGGTAAGCCACCCCCTGCGCATGATTTCCCGCGCTCGCCGCCACCACCCCGCGCGCAGCCTCTTCGGGCGTCAGCAGCAAGAGCCGGTTCAACGCTCCGCGTTCTTTGAAAGAACCCGTCATCTGCAGGTTCTCAAGCTTCAGAAAGACGTTATGTCCGGTCAGCCTCGAAAGCACCTCGGACCGCACACAGGGGCTCAGATACACCTGTCCGCGTACACGTTCCCGTGCAGCCAGCACATCGGCCAGCCCAATCGCTACCTTGGAATCCATCCCACAAGACTAAACGCTTCGCCATGAGAGCGAAGCGTCTGTTACTTCTTCTAATCGCGCGATTAGAGCGTGGGCGCGAAGGTGTCCAGAAAGTAAACGCAGATCAGCCCGAACCCGATCACCAGGAAACCCCAGTTCCGCTCCAGCCAGTGATCCGTCTCGTGATGCTCGGCCTCATGATGTGCGCCCTCGTGATGCGCCACGTGATCGTGATGTGTCAAATCGCTCATCCAAAATCCCCCTCTGATCCTTCTCAAATCCTATCTGAAAAACTCGAGCCAGACCCGCTCGACTTTTGTTCTCAGGTCCTCGATCGAACCGCCGTTCTCAATCAGGAAATCGCATTCCCGAGCCTTCACCTCGTCCGGAATCATCCGCGCCAGGCGCCGCCGCGCCTCCGCCTCAAGCCCCGCCACATCCCCGCCGCCCGGCAGCGATCCAGAACGCGCCACAAACCGCGCCACCTTCAACTCCTCAGGCGCGGCCACCAGCACCATCCGGTCAAACCTTCCACGCCACCCGTCCCCATGCAGCGTCTCGAAGATCAGCGCCGACTCCACAATCACCACCGCGCCCGGCTCCTGCTTGAAGATCTCCTCCATCAACTCGCCCTGTCGCGAAATCGTGGCCGGGTGCACAATCGCGTTCAGCTCCTCGACCCGTCCCTCACCAAACGCAATCCGCGCCAGCGCCGGCCGGTCCAACCGCCCCTCCGCCGTCACAATATCCACCCCAAAACGCTCCACAATCGCGTCGAAAACAGCCGTCCCCGGCTCCATCAGCGCACGCCCGATCTCGTCCGCCGACAGCCCGCACGCACCCAACCCCTCAAACATACGCAGCACGGTCGACTTCCCGCTGCCCAGGCCGCCAGTCAGCCCGACCCGCAAACCTCCGGCCCGGGCGCCCAACAGGCTACAGCCCCCGCCGCAGCTTTGCCGCCTTCACCGTGTTCGCCATCAACATCGCAATCGTCAGTGCACCCACCCCACCCGGGACCGGCGTATACGCGGAGCTCACGCGAAACGCCTCCGGATGCACATCCCCCACCACCACGCTGCCGCGCTTGGCAAACGTCGCCCGCCGTGCCGGGTCGTCGCCGAAAAACTCCACAAGCTTTCGCTCATCTGTCACCCGGTTAATTCCGACATCGATCACCACAGCACCCGGCTTCACCATCTCCTCGGTCACAAAGCCCGGTCGCCCGATCGCCGCCACAAGGATGTCCGCCTTCTGCGTATACCCCGCCAGGTCCGCCGTCTTCGAGTGGCAAACCGTCACCGTCGCCGACGCGTTCAGCAGCAACATCGCCATCGGCTTACCCACAATGTCGCTGCGCCCGATCACCACCGCATTCTTTCCCGAAACGGGAACCGCGCGCCGCTTCAGCATCTCCATCACGCCCGCCGGCGTACATGGCTGAAGCCCTGGCTGCCCGCTCTGCAACCGTCCGACATTTACCGGATGAAATCCATCCACATCCTTCTCGGGAGCCACTGCCTCAAGCAGTCGCTTGGTATCCACATGCGCCGGCAGCGGCAGCTGGATCAGGATCCCGTCGATCTCCGCCCGCAAATTCAAGCCCGCCACCATCTCCAGCAGATCTTCGGTCGTCACCGATTCCGGCGGCGTGATCATTTCGGAGTAGATCCCAAGCTCGCCGCAGGTTTTCACCTTGCTCCGTACATAAATCTCGCTCGCAGCCACATTCCCCACCAGGATCACGGCCAGTCCCGGCATAATGCCCTGTGTTTCGAGGGCCTCCACTTCCGCAGCGACTTCGCTTTTAATCTCCCCGGCAATCGCAATCCCATCCAAAACCATAGGCATATCCATCCCATAAATATACGTTCAACCCTTTGCAGCACAGCACTCTGATCACCCGACCGACGGGAGGGGTTTAGGCGAAGCTCTAAAAAAGGCGTGGAACGCCCGCCGTCCGCGCAGAACGCACTTGTACCTGCCTCTATAAACTTGAGGGATGGACCTCACCCAGCAAACCCTCGATCTTCTCGTCTGCCCGGTCTGCCACTCCCGCCTCACCCTCAACGGACAGGCAATCGACTGCACCGGCTGCCGCAGACGCTATCCCATCATCGACGGCCTCCCTGTCCTGATCGGGTCTCGCGCCTCAACTCCCAAAAGCTGAACAAGCGGCACTTTTTAAATCCGACACAAATTGTGAAATTAAAAAACAAGCATTCTGCCAGAAGACCGCATCACATGGCAAATGAGCAGCTTTGAGAAGTTCCCCACCGATGAATTGATCTCCCTCCGCGAAGAGCTGAGGCAGGCCGGAATCGATTGCTTCCAGTCCGCCGAACTCCTCGCTGCATTCCTCGTACAGCATGGTTACGGCGTCTCCCACCGCGAAGCCCGGGTCGCCGCGTCCCGCATCGAACAAGTCAACTTTGCCCTGCCCCGGATGCAGGAAGAACTCGAGAAACTCGCCTGGATCATGTGAGACCACGTGGTAATTCGCGCCTCCCCTGCGCGACCTGCGAGTTACCCTGAATCATGGCATCTCCTCGAGCAAAGGCCCGGGAACCATTTCGGTTTACCTTCTTCCTCCTCGTTGCACTCACCTCGACCGTTGCTGTCTCCGGGCAAAATCCAACCCAGATTCCGACCCCTGTCCCGGCCGCAACGCCGGATCAGATGAAGATGCCGCCCGCCAACACCACCACGCCCGGCGCCGCCACAAGCGGCGAAAACTCGGGTAAGCCTGGTCTGCCCGGCGGAGACACCAAGCCAGCCTCTGCAAGTTACGCATCAGGCAAGCGCTCCGGACTCGGTCCGCTCGATCCGGCCGCACCACCTCCTGCCTTCTTCACACGCCCCCGCATTGGCCTCGCCCTCGGAGGAGGTGCTGCTCTCGCGCTCTCTGAAGTCGGCGTACTCGAGTGGTTCGAAGAACATCACATCCCCGTCGACGTCATCGCCGGAACCTCCATGGGCTGCATGGTCTCCGCCCTCTACTCCTCCGGCCGCACCCCCGCTCAGCTCGAAACCGTCATGAACGACAAGGTCTTCTCCTCCGTCTTTTCGTTCTCGAACTCCTACGTCTCACGCTCCTTCCGCCGGCGCGAAGACACCCGCGAACTGCCCAACGGCCTCACCATCGGCCTGCGCCATCGCATCTCCTTTCGCAACGCCCTGCTCACCGACCAGGGTCTCAACGCCTTTCTCGACCGCGAGTTCCTCCGCTATGACGACCAGACCGACTTCAACCTTCTCCCTATTCCCCTTCGCTGCGTCGCCACCGACCTCACCGACGCCAAGCCCGTCACCTTCGCGCGCGGCTCACTCCCCGATGCAGTCCGCGCCAGCGTCTCCATCCCCGCCGTCTTCAAGCCCTTCGAGATGAACGGACACGAGTACGTCGACGGCGGCATCCTCGAAAACCTCCCTACCTCCACCGTCAAAGCCATGCAGCCCGACGTCATCCTCGCCGTCTCCCTGCCGCTCTCGCCCGTAGGCAAGGGTGACCTCGACTCCATCCTCGGAGTCGTCGGACGCACCGCCTCGGTCGCCATCGAGGCCAACGAACGCCTCTCCCGCAAGGAGGCCGACGTTGTCATCACACCCGACATCTCCGGCTTCACCGCCAACGACTTTCTCGAAACAGTCAACCTATCCAAACGCGGTTATGCGGCCGCCGAAGCCAATCATGACGCATTGCTCAAATATGCCGTCTCGGACGAAGACTGGCAGGCCTACCTCGCCCATCGAGAATCCCTCAAACGTGGTCCCGCGGCTCCCGTCCTCAACATCAGGGTCAACGCCCCCAATCTCTCAGCAAAGCATCAGATCCAGCGCCTCTTCGCTCCCCTCGTCAACCAGCCCGTAGACACCGCCAAAATAGAAGCTCTCCTCGACCAGGTCCGCTCTGACGGCCGCTACGATGCGGACTACACCGTCGGCTACGAATCCCCTCAACAGGTAGCGAAAGAAGCCGTGCCCAGCATTCCAGCTGCGTCGCACATCCCCGCCCCACGCCCGGACGCTCACTCCATCCCTATCGAAAAGCCCGGCGAACCCAACGCCAAAGGTGCCGCCCGCACCCTGCCCGCCACACCCGAAACTCTCGCCGATCTCGGCAATCGACCCATCATCCTCGTCTCCGTCACCGAAAAGAAAACCGGCCCACCCTTTGTTCTCTTCGGCGCCAATCTCGAAGCCCAGGCCGGGGGCATCACCCGCGCCACCGTCGAGGGCATCCTCACCGATCAGGACCTCGGCTCCTACGGCTCCGAACTCCGCACCCACGTGATCCTCGGCTATTACACCCAGCTCGACACCGAGTACTTCCGCCCGCTCAACTTCCTCGCCGCCGCCGATCGCAATGCCGAGCGCACCGTCTTCCTCGCACCCCACGCCGCCTTTCACCGCGAACCCTTCCCCATCTTCGCCAGTTCCGGCGCCTCGAACGACCGCGTCGCCAACCGCGAGCTCATGTCCGAAACTGCCGGCCTTGACCTCGGCCTCACCAACCAGCGCTCGCGTGAGCTCCGCGCCGGCCTCGACTTCATCCACCTCGGCTGGTCCCTCTCAGACGGCTCGGATTCCCAGCCGGACCTCGCCGGCAACGCCCAGCGCGCCCGCCTCGCCTTTACCCTCGACACCCAGGACCGCGCCCTCGTCCCGCAGTTCGGCATCCGCCTCCACTCCGAGATCGCCTTCCTCTCGGACACCCGCTCTTTCGCCTCACCCGCCTCCACCTCGCCCAACGCACCCGTCTTCACCACGCAGTTCGCCGCCAATCACCGCTTCAGCGCCCGGGCGCCCTTCTCGCACGTCGATCCCACAACCGATCGCGGCCACGAAATCCTCGCCTTCGCCGCCGAAGCCGGCACCATGTTCAACCGCAACGTGGCCGAACCCTTCCGCTTCACCCTCGGCGGTCCGCTGCGCCTCTCCGCCAGCACCATCAACCAATACCGCGGCACCGACTACTTCCTCATCGAGCCCGCCCTGCTCCGTCGCATCGCCAGCCTGCCCGCACCCCTAGGCCAGAGCTTCTATCTCGGCGCCGGCTATGAGTTCGGCCAGATCCGCTCACCCAACTCCCCCAACATCACCCGCCAGGACGCCTACTTCGGGGTAGTCGCCGAAACCCCACTCGGCGTCGTCACCCTCGCCCCCGCCATAGGCACCAACGGCGAACGCAAGTTCATCTTCACCATAGGCAAACTCTTCTAACCGACAATCACAATCGCACGCACAAGGCATCAACCTCAGCGGACGCCGTACCCTCGACGCATTCCATCCTCGCGACGAGCGGGAGACCGCCGAGCGCCACAGCCAGCACAAGGAGCGCAAGACGGCCTTAGCTACCGTTTAGTTCGCAAGTGAAGATTGTGTCTCTCTCCCGAGCTCCGCCCGCAATGCCATAATCACGTATGCCCTCGCTCTGGCTTCCTGCATCCTGGACTGACCGCCTCGCCGAACTTGTCTCACCATCCCCTGAACAGCACACCGCCCCCTTGCGCCGCGACATCCGTTCGCTCGGCATGCTTCTCGGTCAGGTCCTCCGCGAGCAGGCTGCCCCCGGCATCTATGAGGGTGTCGAAGCGCTCCGCCAGGCCGCCATCGCTCGCCGTGCTGAAACGACTTCGAGCGCCAGCATGGAGCTTGCCCCGCAGGCCGCCGACCCCGTCCGCGCTTACCAGCTCGCACGCGCCTTCTCTTTCTACTTCGAGCTCATCAACCTCGCCGAGACCAACCACCGCAAGCGCCGCCGCCGCGCTCACCAGCTCGACGAAACTTCCACCGCCGAAGCCCCCGTCCAGCGCGGCAGTCTCCGCGGAACCCTCCGCGCCATGCGCAAGGCCGGCGCCGAGCTCCCCGAAACCCTCGAGCTCCTCAAACACATCTGCATCACCCCCGTCTTCACCGCCCACCCCACCGAGATCGCCAGGCGCTCCGTCATGTTCAAGCGCCGCCGCATCTCCGACCTCCTCGAAGCTCTCGACCGCATCGGTATCCCCGCCGCGGAGCTCGAGTCGCTCGAAGAAACCCTCCTCGCCGAGATCACCGCGCTCTGGCAGACCGATGACGTCCGTGCCGCACGCCCCACCGTCCGCGACGAGATCCGCATGGCGCTCGACTACTACGAGTCCTCCCTCTTCGACACCCTGCCCGTCCTCTACAACGAGGTCCACCACGCTCTCACCGCCGAGTTTGGCCAAACCGGCACACCCTGCACCGCCGACCTGCCGCTGCTCATCAACTTCGGCTCCTGGATCGGCGGCGACCGCGACGGCAATCCCTTCGTCACCGCCGAAACAACCACGGACGCCCTCAACATGGCGCGCGACCTCCTCTTCAGCCACTACCTCCAGCGTCTCCAAAACGTCTTCGACCAACTCGGCAGCTCCACCCAGCAGGTCCCCGTCTCCGCCGAACTCCAGGCCAAGCTTGACCTCTACCTCGCCGAGCTTCGCACCCAGGGAACCGGCTCGCCCGAGCTCCGCATCTTTGAGCGTTTCCCCACAGAAGTCGTCCGGCTGCTCATCGCATGCATCATGATGAGGCTCGGCGGCAGCCCCCACCAGTCCGTCCAGCTCGGAGCCCAGCGTTCCGCCCCCCTCCTCAAGCCTTACACCCGTGCCGCCGAGCTGCTTGCCGACCTCCAACTCATCCGCGCCAATCTTGAGCAGAACAAGGGCCACCGCCTCTCCGTCCTGCTCATCGACCCGCTCCTGATCGAAGCCCGCACTTACGGCCTGCACCTCCAGACGCTCGACATCCGCCAGCACGCCCGCGTCCACGCCTCCGCCCTCGCCGAACTCGCCGCCGGCACAGAACCGGGCGATTCCGAAACTCTCAGTCTCGCCCCTGCGCTCACCCCGCAATCCGCCGAGACCCTCGACCTCTTCAGCACCCTCGCCCGCCTCAAGCAGACCTTCCCCCCTGAATCCCTCCCACGCTATGTCATCTCCGGAGCCACCTCCGCCGAAGACGTCCTCAACGTCATCCGTCTCGCCCGCATTGGTGGAGTCACCGTCGAAGCCAGCAGGTCGCCAGAGACAGGGGATGACCCAGGTCTCCAGCCCGTCCCCCTCTTCGAATCCATCGAAGACCTCCAGCACGCACCCAACATCTGCCGCCAGCTCTGGTCCTCACCCGCATACAAACCCCTGCTTGAATCCTGGGATCACACCCAGGAGGTCATGCTCGGCTACTCCGACTCCAACAAGGACGGAGGCATGTTCACCAGCACCTGGGAGATCTTCAAAGCCCATCGCGCCTTGCACGACGCCGCGCGCGAGAATGGCATCAAGCTACGCCTCTTCCACGGCCGCGGGGGCACCGTAGGCCGAGGCGGCGGGCCCACCCACCGCGCCATCTTCGCCCAGCCGCTCGAAAGCTTCAACGGCGCCCTCCGCCTCACCGAGCAGGGAGAAGTCCTTAACTGGAAGTACTCCGACGTCATCCTCGCCGAGCGCAACCTAGAACTCATGATCGCCGCCTCCCTCGACGCCCTCGCCCGTCCCGCGCTACGCAAGGGAGGCAGCGCCGACTCGCACCTCACCGGCGTCCTGCTCGGCGGCTGGGAGCAAACCCTCGAAACCCTCTCCGCAACCTCCTACACCTTCTACCGCAGGCACATCGCCGAATCCGCCGACACCTTCACCTACTTCGAACAGGCCACCCCGGTCGCCGAGCTCGAACACGCCCGCATCGGCTCCCGCCCCGCCAAGCGCACCGACGCCAGCGCCCAGAAGAAGCGTTCCATCGAAGACCTCCGCGCCATCCCCTGGGTCTTCGGCTGGATGCAGTCCCGCCATCTGGTCCCCGCCTGGTTCGGAGTAGGCCACGCACTCCACAGCTTCGTCGCAGGAAAAGAACCGGGTGCCCCAAATACCGCTGCCGGGTCGTGGGACCCCACCAACCTCACCCCTACCCAGCAGGCAAAACTCTCCCACCTGCAGCAGATCTTCACCTCGTTCCCACTCTTCATCGACATACTGCGCAACGTCGAGATGGCACTCGCCAAGGCCGACTTCGGCATCGCGAAGCTCTACGCCGCCCTTGTCAAAGACGAAACCCTCCGCACCCGCGTCTACGCCATGCTTGAAGCCGAGTTCGACCTGACGCGCTCTATGATCCTTGCTATCACCGGCCAGTCCACCCTGCTCGAGCGCAACCCCGTCCTCGAACGCTCCATCCGCCTGCGCAACCCCTACGTCGACCCCATGAGCCTGCTGCAGGTCGAACTCCTCCGCCGCAAACGCGCCGGCGAAGACTCCCCCGAGCTCAACCGAGCCATCACCGCCACCATCAACGGCATAGCCGCCGGCCTCCGCAACACAGGCTGATCAGCCCGCCAGCGCCGGCAGCTTTTTCGGGCCGCTCACCCTTGGCTTCGTTCGCACGTACGGCCTGGCGCTTTGCCTCAGTCCTGTAAGTCGTGAACCGGACACCCTCGATCCGCACCGAGCTCGTAGCCCACTACAACCCGAGCCATTTGGATTCGGACTACTGGCTGACCTCCTCCACTTTCGTCACCTTATTGCCCACGAACGTCACGTTCTTCGGCTTGCCCTGGTCGTCAAACGTCACCATCCGGCTTCCCGTCGTATCCCCATGCGGCGTGCTCACCTGCCCAAGCGCCATCTGCACCTCGCGCTCGCTCATCCCATTCTGCACCCGGTGCTCGTCGATCGCCTTCCACACCTCCGGACCCCAGTAGCTGTAAAGCTTGTGCGGATCGTCGTAGAAGTAAATCTGGTCGGTCTGGAACGTGTACTCCCCACCCTGCACAAACCCCACCGGAGTCGCATACTCCTTCGTAGCATCCGCCCCGGTCGCATCAGGCTTGGTAAAGACGAGAAAAACCTGCTTGTCCCCCGCAGGTATTCGGAACGCCGTCTTCGCTGGAGCCACCTGCTCCACCGCATCCTTCACCACGATGGGCTCTGCACCCAGCAGGTCGCCTTCGCTCTTGGTAAAGTCCACCTTGCCCTTGTACGGGTAGTAGTCCATCTGCCCGCCGGCGCTCACCCAAAGCGTCCGCCCCTTCAAATCCTTCTCATCCTTCAGCGACATCGGATGTTCCTGCTTCAAAAACACCAGGTCGTCCGGATCGCTCTTGGTCTCCACCTTCGCCGGAGCAGCCGCGTTGTCCGCCGCGTTCCTGTGGTGCAGGTAGAGCATCTCCCCGCCCACCGCAAGCACCATCACACCCACACCCAGCCCGATCCACTTACCCTTTCCAGCCATAGCTCACTCCTCCTGAATGCCTATGATGCGCCATCCCGCTTTCCCTACACCCTGATTCCCTGCACCCAGCCCCCATCAGTCCACAGGCTCCGCCTCAGCCTGCAGCTCCTCCGCCGCCCGCAAGCTCTCCGTCGTCAACTGATCCGCCTTGCGCAGCGCCGGGAACAGCACCGCCGACGCGCCCGTCACCATCACCGAAGCCACCCCGCCGACCACCACCGCCCGTACCGCACCCCACCAGTGCGCCGTCAGCCCGCTTTCAAACTCGCCAAACTCGTTGGACGCGCCAATAAACAGCCAGTTAACCGCCGACACCCTCCCGCGCATCTCGGGAGGCGTCGCAAGCTGCAGAATGCTCGACCGGATCACCACCGACACCATGTCGCTCGCGCCAACCAGCAGCAGCGCCACCATGCTCACCCACATCGTGTGGCTCAGCCCGAACAGCACCGTCGCGGCGCCAAAGATGCCCACACATACCATCATCGTCTTGCCCGCGCGACGCCTGATCGGCTTGAACACCAGCGTCAGACTCACCGCCAGCGCACCCAGGCTCGGCATCGCGCGCAGAAGTCCCAGCCCGGTCGCCCCCGCATGCAGCACGTCATGCGCGAAGATCGGCATCAGCGCCACCGCGCCACCCAGCAGCACCGCAAAAAGGTCCAGCGAGATCGACCCCAGCAGCAGCTTCGTCTCCGCCACGTAGTGCAGCCCCGCAAGCATCGTCTTCACGTCGAAAGCCTTCTTGTCCCCGGTCTGCGGCCGAGGCCCAATCTGGCCCACCAGCAAAATGAACCCGCAGAGCATCGCAAGCGTAAACACATACACCAGCGGAGCCCCGCGCCACTTCCCCAGCCACGCAAACGTCAGCGTAAACAGCAGCCCGCCGAACATCGGCCCCACCGAATTTGCCGTCTGGTAGATGCTCGCCCCCCACGTCACCGCGTTGACGAAGTGCTCCTTTGGCACCAGCGTAGGCAGCATCGCACTCGCCGCCGGCCCCGAAAAGCAACGCCCCGTCCCGATCAGGAACAGCACGCAATAGATCGGCGCAATGGAGTGCACCGGATGCAGCGCGATCCAGAGCAGCACCGCCGTAGCCACAGCCTGCACCCCATAGCAGGTCAGAATCACGCCGCGCTTGTCGTAACGATCCGCCACATGCCCCGCAGGCAGCATAAAAAACAGCCCAGGCAGAAAAAGCGCCAGCCCCGTATACCCCAGGCTCAGCGCTGAATGAGTAATCTGATAGACCTGCCACGCCACAGCCACCGACTGCGCCTCGGCACCCAGGATCACCAGCAGCCGCGCCGCCTGGTACAGCCGGAACTCCCGCGACTCAAACGCCCCACGCCGCGATACAGGCCCCGGGACCTCATCCACCTTCGTCAAAGCACTGGCACTTCCCATGCCAACCTATGCTTTCACATCTGCATGCATTTTCATTTGCAATCGCCAAACTCTTGCAAAACCCGGGACCAGCGACACCGGTCTACGCAGCAGCTCTCGCCCGTCACCAAGCTACCTGCCCGACAAGTCCTGTCCTACTTCCCCAGGTACTGCCGGTACTGCGTCTCCACCACACCCGTATTCCGCGCAAGCGTCAGCTTCGCGTAGTTGTATTGAAATTCCGCCTCCACCACCTGTGTCTCCGCCCCGACCAGGGTCGCCTGCGCCTGGACCACCGGCAGATTGTCATCGACGCCCGAAGTGAACCGCATCGTCGCATCATCCAATGCCTGCTGCGCCAGCTCCACGTTCGACCGCGCCACCTTCACCAGCTCGCGCGAAGATTGCACATCCAGCATGCTCGACTTGATCTCGCCCTCGATCGACTCCTTCGTCGACTCGATCTGCTGCCGCAGCCCGCGCGACTGCGCCGCAGCTACTTCCTTCTGCCCGCGCAGCGCAGCCTCTTCGAACACCGGCACGCTCAGTTGCCCCTCGGCTACAAAGTTCCCATGATAAAGTCCGCCAATCTCGCCAATCACGCCGTAAAACCCGCCCACGCCCAGCGTAGGAACGCGTTCGAACTTCACCGCCTTTTGAGCCTCGGTCGCAACCTCCAGCTGAGCCTCATATCCCCGTAAATCCTTGCGGCGCTCATAAGCAAGCTGCAGTGCGTCCTCGAGCGACAACTCATCCAACTCGGCAAAAGGAACCGCGTCAACCAGGTCCAGCTCCTGCCCCGCCGGCTGCCCCATCTCCCGATTCAGGTTGATCTTGTCCTTGGCCACCGCGTTGCGCGACCGCACCAGCGCCTGCTGTTCATTCGCAAGCTGCACCCCCGCCCGCAGGACGTCCAGATTGATCCCCACCCCGGCATCCTTCGAGGCCTTCGCGTGCTCGTAGACCAGCTCGTCCTGCTTCACCAGTTGCTCCGAGTTCTTCACCTCGGCCTCATCCGCCAGCGCCCGCAGGTACAACCCGCCGGTCGCGATGACCGCACCACCCCGCGCGCTCAAAGTCGCCCAGTTTGAAGCCTCAACCGCCTTCCGCGCAGCCCGGTAAAGATAAAAGGCAGGCACGTTGAACAACGCCTGCGAAAGCGTCAACTCTGCACTCGCCGTATTCACCTTCACAATCGGCGCAATCGGCCCCACGCTCGCGCCGTTGAATTTCAGATTCGAAAGCGTCCCGGGCTTGAAACCCATCGCCGCCAGGTCAATCTCCTGCGCCTGAAGATAGCCCTTCGCCGAAATGTTTGGAGCCAAAGCATTCCCCACCGTCAACACCTGGCCATGAACATACTTCTCCTGCTGTGCCCTTACGACAAGCTCCGTATTATGCTCGAGCGCCGTCTTCACCGCGTCGTCGAGTGTCAGCCGCACCACTCCAGGCTGCTCCCGCGCCACCGTCACGCCGCCCGTCAACACCAGCGGACGAACCATCGCACTCGGAGCCTGCGGCAAATCCCGCTGCGTCGGTTGCACCACCTTCAAGTCTTGCTCTGTCGTCTGCTGTCCCGCGGCATTCGCAGCCACCAACGCCGCCACCCCAGCTATTGCCATACTGCGGGACGCACGCCCGCTGCTCTTCTTATGCATCTGCCTGGATTCCGTCACTCCCATTAGAGTGCCATGCACCGCCACCGGTTGCGAAATGAAACGCCTAAATCCAACACCCCATCGAAACTACCGCATCCAGACCCGGGCAATAAACATTCCCGGCTAAAATAAACGTCAACAACTCCTATGCGTCTCTCCTCCATGACTCGACTCGCCCCGTTCGCCCTCGCCGCTGCCCTCACCCTCGCGGCGCCGGCCGCCCTCACCGCTCAGAACGCCGTCGGAGGACAGGGCTCGACCTTCAAGGACACCTCCATGCTCAAGCTCCCCGCCGGAGCCAAAGCCGCCATCTTCGACTTCGAGGACCTCGAGTGTCCAGCCTGCGCCCGCGCCTTCCCCATCACCCATACGGCCGTCGATCACTACAAAATCCCCCTCCTCCGACACGACTTTCCCCTCCAGATGCACATCTGGTCCCGTGACGCCGCCATCACCGCCCGCTACCTCCAGGACAAGGTCTCGCCCGAAGTAGCCGAGAAGTTCCGCGGCGACGTATTCGCAGCCCAGAACTCCATCGCCTCCAAAGACGACCTCCAGCAGTACACCCGCAAGTGGTTCTCCACCCACAACCAGCAGATGCCCTTCGTCATCGACCCGACCGGCCGTTTCGCCGCGGAAGTCCAGTCCGACTACACCCTGGGCGAGCGCCTCGGCGTCCAGCAGACCCCCACCATCATCGTTCTGCGCCCCCACGGCTGGACCCAGATCATGGACATCACCCAGCTCTACTCGGTCATCGACGCCGCCCTCGCCGAGTCGCCCGCCACACCCGCGGCCCACGCCAACCCGCACAAGTCCACCCAGAAATAACCTCTGCTAAACCATCCGGGTGCCCCATTCATCACAGTCTTATCGTGATGAATGGGCGCCCAGCGAGGCCGACTTTCGCAAAGCCTCATCGGCGAGAACCCACCATCGGCGAGCGGCACCCGCCCCCAACCATTCTCCCTGCCCCGCCCCTCCGCCTCCGCTATACTTAAGCTCTTGGTCAATAAGCTCATTCTCGCCAATCTTGCCCACCGGCCCCTGAGGACCTTCCTCTCCATCCTCGCTATCGGTGTCGAAGTCACCATGATCCTCACCCTGGTCGGCGTCTCCTATGGCACCCTCGACGCCAGTGCGCGACGCGCCCAAGGCATCGGAGCCGACGTCTTCGTCCGCCCCCCCGGCACCTCCGCCATCGGCCTCTCCTCCGCGCCCATGTCCGAGAAGGTCGTCCCCGTCTTCGCAGCACGGCCCGGCGTCGCCATCGCCACCGGCACCATGGTCCAGGGACTCGGCGGCTTCGACACCATCCAGGGCGTCGACTACCCCGTCCTCAACAAAATGTCCGGCTTCAAATTCCTCAGCGGCGGCCCGCCCGTCGATACCGATGACATCATCGTCGACGAATACTACGCCCGTCAGAAAAAACTAAAGCCAGGAACCGACATCGTCCTTGCCAATCACACCTGGCACGTCTCTGGCATCTACGACTCCGACATCCTCTCGCACGTCCTCTGCCGCAAGCAGGACCTCCAGCGGGTCACCGGCAGCGAAAACAAGATCTCGGCCATCTACCTCAAGCTCGACAACCCCGCCGACACCGACGCCTTCGTCGCCAAGATGAAGCAGGACCTGCCCGGCTACCAGATCTACTCCGTCGCCGACTTCACCGCGCAGCTCAGCGTCAACAACATCCCGATGCTCAAGGACTTCATCTACGTCGTCATCGGCATCGCGTCCATCGTCGGCTTCATCGTCGTCTTCATGGCCATGTACACCGCCGTCCTCGAGCGCACACGCGAGATCGGCATCCTGAAGGCCGTCGGTGCAGGCTCCGGCTACATCCTCAACATCCTCTTCCGCGAGACCATCATCCTCGCCATCCTCGGCACCTTCCTCGGCATCGCCCTCACCTACGGAACCCAGTTCCTCATCGGCCACGCCGTCCCCGCCTCGCTCGTACAGGAGACCGTCTACAAGTGGTGGCCCATCGCCG
>CAZZZP010000026.1:42882-43791 GCA_964658635.1 Lichenicola sp.
GGTGCCATCGCCATCGGCGGAGCCATCGTCGGAACCGTCGTCCCCGCCGTCCGCGCCGTCAAACAAGACGCCACCGAGGCCCTCTCCTATGAGTAACCTCAACCCGACCCACCCCACACTCGAGCCCCTGCCCTCGGATACCGCCGCCCTCCCCATCATCGAGGTCGACAACCTCTTCAAGACCTACCGCACCGGCGAGGTCGACGTAAACGCCCTCAACGGCGTCTCGCTCTCCGTCCGCCGCGGTGAGTTCCTTGCGATCGTAGGCACCTCCGGGTCCGGCAAATCCACCCTCTTCAACATCCTCGGCGGCCTCACCCCACCGACCTCCGGAACCGTCCAGATCAACGGCCGCGATCTCACCCGCATGTCCGACGAGGATCGCAACGACCTGCGCAAACGCACCGTCGGCTTCGTCTTCCAGAAGTACAACCTGCTCCCCACCCTCACCGCCGAGCAGAACATCCAGATCGTCCGCAACATCGCCGGCCGCCCCACCAACTTCGACTCGCAGTTCACCGAGATCCTCAACATGCTCGGCATCGCCAGGCGCATGCAGCACAAGCCGCGCGCCCTCTCCGGCGGAGAACAGCAGCGTGTGGCCATCGCCCGAGCCATCGTCAACGCACCCGCCATCCTGCTCGCCGATGAGCCTACGGGAAATCTCGACAGCAAGAACTCGGACATCGTGCTGAACCTGCTGCGCGACCTGAACAAGCGGCTCGGGCAGACGATCCTCATGATCACCCACAACCCCGAGGCCGCCGCGTACGCCGACCGCACCATCCAGATGCGCGACGGCAAAGTCCTGTAAAGACACAAAACCGTCCTGCGCGGACAGCGGTCGCTTCGTGACCTGAAACTCCCTCGCGTGGCCCTCCCGTTGGTCAGGAATAGAAGTCAGTGCCG
>CAZZZP010000026.1:43801-48634 GCA_964658635.1 Lichenicola sp.
TCGCGACCATCGGGAGCGCCACGCGAAGCTGTAAAAAGGCGTGTGAACGCCCGCTGCCCGCGTAGGGCGTTTTTATTGAATTTGTTCTAAGTCCCCATGGCTCGTAGCCGGAGGATGATTGCTGTAAATCTGCGGCGCCCGCCAGTGATCGATATAACTCACCTGGTGCACGCAGCTGATCGTGCAGTTCGGCGCACAGCTCTTCTCCGTCAGGAACTCCCGCTTCACATCCGCGCGCTTATACTCCGCAATCGGCACACCCGGGTACCCGCGCTTCTGCGAGCAATAATGCACCAGCCCAAACTCGCAGACGTAAATATATCGAGCACCCGCCCGGCACCGCCAGTCATTCGGCTTGCCGTTCGCGATCGCCTCCTGAAAGTGGTTGAACCGCGAATAGCTCCGCCGCGTCAGCTTCCGCACCCTGTCCCACACACTGCGCTCCGCTTCGCCCAGAGGCTTCAACTGCCCGGAGCCATCATGAATAATCCCGATGGTCGAAGAGAATCCCAGCTCCAGGGCCCGCGTCGACACCTTGTAAGCATCCTCCGGCGGCGTTCCACCCCCCACCACCGAGTTGATATTCACGTGAAAGTCCGCATGCTCGGCCAGCATCTTCAGCTTGGCATCCAGCACCTTCAGGCTCTTCTTGGATACCGCATCCGGCATCACGTTATCGATCGAGATCTGCAGATGATCGAGCCCCGCCTTGTTCAGCCGCTCAATCCGGTCCGGCATCAGCAGGTAGCCGTTCGTAATCATGCCGGCGATCGCGCCCGTCTTCCGGATCCGCGCAATCACCCGGTCGATGTCCGGATGCAGCATAGGTTCGCCACCCGAGATCGTGATCACCGACGTCCCCAGCCGGCCAAGCTCGTCGATCCGGCGCTCCATCTCCGCAATCGGCACCGGCTCGGAGTTGTCATCGAACTCATTGCAGTAGGTACACGCCAGATTGCAGCGGCGCATCGGCACAATGTGCGCCATATACGGGTGACCGGTCGAAGCCAGCGCCGACCCGATCGATGCCAGTTCCCGCACCTTCCGCGTCACACTCTTCATCCGGCGCTTTGCCGTCATCTTGCGGGCCACAGGAGCCTTCACGGCCCCAGGAGCCGCCGAACTTGTCTCAGCCATAGCTTTCAGTATAAATCCACAGGCCCTTAGCGCAGCCGGCACCTACTTGTGCTTCACGTCCGGCGTCAGGTTCAGCGTCTTCTCCTGGTGATCCCGCAGCATCGTCACCTGGACCGGCTTTCCCTTCGCCTCACGGATCATCTTCGTCCAGTCGCCCATCGTCTTCAGCGTCCGGCCATCCGCACGGGTCACCACGTCGCCCGCATGCAGTCCTGCCATCGCCGCCGGGCTGTTATCCACCACGCTACGCACCAGCAGCCCCGTACCCGTCGGAACACCGAAAAACTGCGCCAGCTGCGGCATCATCACTTCCAGCATCGCCCCCGTATACGTCGGGCTCGTCAGCAGCGTCCCCAGAAAGCTCTTTGAATATCTCGAAGCCGGTGCCGGCGCCGTAGGTGCAGCCCCCGCTATACTCACGTCCCCTGTCGGAAACGCCATCGCAGGAGCCTGCGGACCCGGCAGACTCGTCCCGCCCAGATGCTGCTCCCAAGCATCCCGCTCCAACTGCGTCCGGTCCGCCATCGCCGCCGAAACAGCCAGCATGGCCCCATCACGCTCGATCACAAGCGAAACCTGCTTCCCCGGGCCATACTCATGCAGCATCCGCCGCAACTGTTCCTTGTCGTCGATAGTGACGCCGTTCATCTGCAGCACGACGTCATGTTCGCGCAGCCCCATCTTCCCAGCCGGCCCGTCATGATCGACCCGGATGATCTCCGCGCCCTTCGTATCTTTCAGCTTCAGCACCGTAACCTGGTCGTCGCCCACATCCCGCACATCGATACCCAGATAACCCGGACCATTGCGCAGCACGCCGCGCTGAACCTCCGCGGCAGCCTCCGCCAACGCAGCAGGAACTATAGCCCCGCTCAATGCCGTGAGCAGCACCACCCCGCAAACAAACCGCATCTTCATCCCAGCCCACACCCTCTGCAACACCCGCCAACCAAGCTGGCCAACTTACTGAATGGAAGAAGAACCCTCAAGCTCCTGCGTACTCACCGTCCGGATGTACGGATTATCATCCCGCGTCGAAACCGTACGCAGCACCTGGCGCACGCTCGTATCCGACTGCACCGGCTGCAGCAGCGATACCGCACGCGTCCGCACGGTCGCGTTCGAGTCCGTCAGAAGCGCCTGCATAACCGCGTCCCGAACCTTTTCGTCCTGACTCACATAAAGCTGCAGCCCTTCAAGCGCCTTCAGTCGTACCCCGGCATTCTTGTCCGTCTTCAGGCTCTTCAGCAGCGCCGTCCGGATCCCCGTTCCATCCGCCTCGGCATTGCACTCATGTCCAATCTTGCACTCACCCGCCAGATAGGCCACCGAGTCCGCACGCACCTCGTTGGTCGTCGCCGCGTTCATCCCCACCATCAGCAGGTGACGAATCTGCGGATCGTCGAGCGATCCCTGTGCCATCTCCGGGACCACCCGGTTGTAGCTCACCTGCACCGTGTCCCCAGGCAGCTGCGTGATCGCCGAGACGGTCGAAATCCCCCCGCCCGTCTGGTCCGTGATGATCACCGTAGGCGGCGTCTTGGGTTCATGCTTCACCTGGTACCGATGGGTGAAGTTGCCACTCAGAAAGCCCACACCAACCAGCAGCGTCGCCAGCGCCGGCGCACCCTTCAGGTGCATCAACCACGCCGTAGCATTTGCCTGCAGCTGCGTCAGAAAACCATGCTGAGGAATGGCGTCCAGCGCCTCGTCCAGCCGCATGCGGCTCTGCGTCAGCAGGTTCGGATCGGGGTCAGCCATCGGATAAGCCGCCGTCAGATCATCCATCCGCTTCAGCGACTCGAGCTCCTCGAGACATTCCTGGCATATCGCCAGGTGCTGCTCAAGCCCGATTGCGTCCTGATCCGGCAGCTCTCCATAAGCTGCCAGGATGATACTGTCGCGTGCTCCGTCACAGTTCATTGCTCTCTCGCCTCATACCAGCCTCAAAAATTTGCTACCCAACCGCCCCCAGGTCTATTGCCCGGTAAGCCAAACAGAACACAGTGCCGACGCCCTTACCAACAACAAACAACGAACGAGATACAGCCGGCTCTTATAGCCCTTTCATCTCCGCCAGATTCAGCCGAAGCTTCCTCGTAGCCCGGAAGAGCGTATTCTTCGCCGTCTCTTCGGTGGTACTCAACATCTCGCCGATCGTGCGCAGCTTCAATCCCTGGTAGTGCTTCAATTCAAACACCGTCCGCTCCCGCGGAGTCAGTTTGTCGAGCGCCGCCGCAATCCGCTCGCCCATCACCTTCCGGTCCAATTCGCGTCCCGGGTTAGCCATCGCCCGGTCGTCGGTCACGTTCGCCATCAGGTCCATCTCGTCGCCGCTCGCGTCAAGCACCGTCGCCGGATCCTCCCGGCGTGACTTCCGCCTCCGCAGCTGGTCCAGACAAAGGTTCGTCACAATCCGATACAGCCACGTGTAAAACGAACACTCGAACCGGAAGTTACCCAGGTGGCGGTACGCCTTAATGAACGCCTCCTGGTGCACATCCTGCGCATCCTGTTCATTCGAAAGCATATGCAGCGCCAGCCGAAGCACGCTCTGGTCGTAGCGCCGCACCAGCGAATCAAACGCGCCGCGATCGCCCCGCTGCGCCTCGCGAATCAGTTCGTCATCCTCGACTCGCTGCTGCGCCCGCGCTTCAAGCTGCGCCTGAGTCAGTTTCTGGTTCCGAGCCCCGGGTTGTGCCGCTGCTTTTGCCACGCGCCCTGATTCTACGCCCGCGAAGCCGCTCAGTGCACCTACGGATCCCGACGCTCCAAGCCCCGCCTGGGCGCCCGTCCGACGCACTCCTGCCAACGCCCGCGATAAATCACCGTTTACGACCAAATCGTATGTTTCAGCGCCCATGCTTATTCCGACTCCGGAGTCAGAAATCAACTTCTGCATGGATAGACCATCCCCACTGGAAAAAGTTAGCTCGTGCATCCCTTGACCTCACCCGTTACGCTTTGACCATTCCGCCGCTTCGGCTCGGCCTTGCACATGCCTATGAGCGGTAAACTATGGCCGATGCCTCTCTTCCCACAGCAAACACCGCCGGTCGCCTCATCGACTGCAGACTTCATCCATGCCCACTGCGACGGCGGCTCCCGCGGAAACCCCGGCCCATCCGGCTTCGGCGCACTCATCACCGACCCCAGCGGCAAAACACTCGCCGAGCTCTCCGAATTCCTCGGCATCCGCACCAATAACTTCGCCGAGTACTCCGGACTCCTCGCCGTCCTCCAGTGGGCCCTCGACAACGGACACCCGAACCTCAAAGTCGTCTCCGACTCCGAACTCATGGTCAAGCAAATCCAGGGCAAGTACAAGGTAAACTCGCCCGACCTCAAACCCCTCTGGCAAGAGGCCCGTAACCGCATCGCCCGCCTCAACAGATTCGAAATCTCACACGCCCTCCGCCATAAAAACAAGGAAGCCGACGCCCTCGCCAACCAGGCCATGGACCGGGGAGCCCGCGGCGCCGCCCGCGCTCCAGACCACAGCCTCGATCCCCGGGTCCGTGAACCGAGAATCGCTCCCGAGCGCAGTCAGCGCCGCATCGTCGAAAAGTTCGCCGACGACTCATCCATCGACCCCATCTTCCTGCCCCGCGACCAGGCCCCCGCAATCCCCGTCCGCAAAGCTGCGCCTGCCCCCGAACCCATCCAGCCGCGCCGGCCCGCCCAACCCATCGAACC
>CAZZZP010000027.1:0-48630 GCA_964658635.1 Lichenicola sp.
CATGGGCACCATCACCGCCCAGTTCCTCGAGTACTGCCACCACCTCAAGAACACCGACGTCGACGCCGCCGGAGAGTTCATCTACACCGCCTCGCTCCTCATCCACATCAAAAGCAAACTCCTCCTCCCCCGCGATCCCTCCGACATCGCCGGCGGCATCGACGAAGACCCCCGCCGCGAGCTCGTCGAGCGCCTCCTCGACCACGAGCGATTCAAGGCCGCCGCCCAGATGCTCCAGCAGAAGCAGCAGGTCGAAGAGGCCACCTGGTCCCGCCCCGGCATCCGCGAGTTCCTCGCCACCCACGGCGACGACGACCTCGACCAGGGCATCGCCGCCGATACCGTCGACCTCGTCCGCGTCTTCGGCGACATCCTCCAACGCCTCCGCGCACGTCCCGTCCTCAATGTCGATGAAGAATCCGTCACCGTCGCCCAGATGATCGACTACGTCAAGCGCCGCCTGCTCATGGAAGACAAGCCCGTCTCCCTCAGGCGCCTGCTCCACAACACCCACACCGAGCGAGCCCTCATCTGCATGTTCCTCGCCATGCTCGAGCTCGTCCGCCTCCAGGCCGTCCTGCTCCACCAGCCCGTCCTCATGGGCGATATCCTCATCAAAAAAGCCGAATCCTTCGACCAGATCTTCGAAGACGCCCAGGCCGCACGCGACGACTGGCAATAGCGCCCAGCCAGACTCATCCTGCGGAAGGGCATGGCTTCAGCCGTGCCGTAAACGCCCTGCATGGAACGATGCTTCAGCCCCGCTGAGGTACGTCCCCCTGTACGCCCACGAAGCCCGTAAAATCAGCCAGCCTCCTCCGCAAACTCCCCAGGAGGATCGTCAGCCCAGAGCTTCGCCTGCTTCGCCGCAACCCCTTCACGGTCCAGCTCCGCCAGCCGCACCTTCCATTTCTCCACCAGCTTCAATGCCTGGCGGCTGCGGCGTTCGGCGCGCGCAAGCATGCGTTCAGCATGCGCTCTGCGCCGGTCAGGGTTTTCACGGGAAGATGCCATTCGTCTTTCAGATTCTACGATCAGCCCGCCTCAGCTCCCAGCTCGATAATCCTGTCGTTCGCAGCCAGAGTTCACCTTCCGTTCATCTTCTATTTGCACCGCACAGCATAAGGTGGGCTCGACTGACAATCCCACCTTAGGTGAACGCTCCAGATGGCCAGCCCCGCGATCGCACCGCAAGCCTCCCTCCTCGATGAAAAGCTGAAAAAATCCAGCCCCGGCATGATCGGCACCCTCGTCTTCATCGTCATGCTCATCGGCGGCGTTATCTACATCGCCAGGGCCCTCTCGAAAGACCTTTCCATTGTTCACAACGCCTCCATCTTTCCCTACATCCTGCTCGGCGTAGCCCTCCTCATCGCCCTCGGCTTCGAGTTCGTCAACGGCTTCCACGACACCGCCAACGCCGTCGCCACCTGCATCTACACCCACTCGCTCGAGCCCCACATCGCCGTCGTCTACTCCGGCATCATGAACTTCACCGGCGTCATGATCTCGAACGGCGCCGTCGCCTACTCCGTCATCACCCTTCTGCCGGTTGAGCTCATCCTCAAGGTCAGCAAGGGCTCCGGCTTCGCCATGGTCTTCGCCCTGCTCATCGCGGCCATCATCTGGAACCTCGCCACCTGGTGGCGCGGACTCCCCGCCTCCAGCTCCCACACCATGATCGGCTCCATCATCGGCGTCGGCATCGCCAACCAGCTCATGCAGGGCAATCCCGGCACCTCCGGCGTCGAGTGGGCCCAGGTCACCAAGGTCTTCTCCACCCTCGCCCTCTCGCCCGTCATCGGCTTCATCGGAGCCATGCTCCTCTTCTTCCTCTTCAAGCTCGTAGCCCGCGATCCACGCCTCTACCAGGCACCCGAGGGCGCAGCCCCGCCGCCGTTCTACATCCGCATGCTCCTCATCGGTACCTGCGGAGGCGTCAGCTACTTCCATGGCTCAAACGACGGACAAAAGGGCATGGGCCTCATCATGCTCATCCTCGTCGGCACCGTGCCCACCGCCTACGCCCTCAACCACACCGTCAGCGCACAGGAGGTCCAGACCTTCGCCGCCGTCTCCACCCAGGTCGCAGGCGCACTCGACAACTACACCGAGCCCGGCCTCCCCTTCCAGGACGCCGGCACCGAGCTCCAGAAGTTCGTCTCCACCAAAAAATACGAGCCCATGGTCATCCCCGCTCTCAAGCAGGAAGTCCTCGACATCCGCAACGAAGCCACCTCCTACGGCTCGCTCGGCAACGTTCCCGCCGACATGCAGGCCAACGTCCGCAACCAGATGTATGTCGTCAGCGAAACCCTCAAGCTCGTCGCCAAGGACAAAGCAGCACCCAGAATGAATGCGGGTGACACCGCCATCCTCGGCAACTACAAGAAGTTCATCGACAAGTCCACCCGCTTCATCCCCACCTGGGTCAAGGTCGCCGTGGCCCTCGCTCTCGGACTCGGCACCATGGTCGGCTGGAAGCGCATCGTCGTCACCGTAGGCGAAAAGATCGGTAAAACCCACCTCACCTACGCCCAGGGAGCCTCGGCCGAGATCATGGCCATGATCACCATCGGCCTCGCCGACGGCCTCGGCCTCCCTGTCAGTACCACCCACGTCCTCTCCTCGGGCGTCGCCGGCACCATGGCCGCCAACAGGAGCGGCCTCCAGATGTCCACCATCCGCGACATCGCCCTCGCCTGGGTCTTCACCCTCCCCGCAGCCGCCCTCCTCTCCGGCTGCCTCTTCGTAGCCTTCAACAAAATGGTAGGAGGAAACTAAAGGACAGGGTGCAGGAAACAGGGTGTAGGGGAGAGATAGCCAAAGCATGAGACCCCTACCCCCTGCCTCACCCTCCCCCTAACCCCTGTTGTTAGACTGGTGGCTCAACCTATGAGCCTCAAGGCAAAGATCGAAGCCGTCATCTACGCGTCCGAAGAGCCCGTCACCCTGCTGCAACTCGTCGGCCTCCTCGGCCTGGAAGCTCAGGGCGAACTTGACGCCATTGCCGCCCGCCAGGCCACCCTCCACATCGCCGAATCCCGGCCCGAAAATGAAGCGGAACCTGAGCCGGAACTCCCCCTCGAAGACGCCGCGGCTCCTGCTGAAGATCAGCCCGCAGCTCCGGGCGAAGTTGCCGCCCCAGCCCCATCGGAAGCCCCCGAAACCGCCGCTCAGAAGCGCGCCGCACGCGAACGCGAACGAAAACTCCGGGAATACCTCCGCGAGATCGTCGACCAGCTCGTCCGCGATTACGCCACCTCCGACCGCGGCCTCGAAGTCCGCGAAGTCGCCGGCGGCTTCCGCATGGCCACCAAGCCCGAATACCACGACGCCGTCCGCGGCTTCGTCAAAAGCCTCAAGCCACCCCTCAAGCTCACCCTCCAGGCCCTCGAAACCCTCGCCGTCGTCGCCTACAAGCAGCCCGTCACGGCCCCCGAAATCGCCGAGATCCGCGGCGTCGACTCCGGCGGCGTCCTCGGCTCACTCATGGCCCGAAAGCTCATCACCACCGCCGGACGCAAACAGGTCATCGGTCGGCCCATCCTTTACAAAACGACAAAGGACTTCCTCGTCCGCTTCGGCCTCAAAGACGTTTCCGAGCTTCCCAGCATCGAAGAGTTCGAGAAGATGGCCGGAGAGCTGGCTGAGCAAGAGGAGATACGGATGCCCGAGCACCACCAAAGCACGGAACAGGGAAGCGAAGAAGCCATCACCCACGAGAACCTCCTCGAAGAGGCCCACGTCACCGAGCCTCAAGCCGACGGCGACTCCTCCTCGCTAGAGCCCAGCGAAAGCCAGCGCCCGCAAGATGAGCTGCCCGCGGTCGATGGACGCCTCTCCGGCCTGCCGCCCGATTACGACGCACCCAGCGACGACCCGTCTGCCGACGAAGCAGCCATCCAGAATGGCGAAGGCGAGGGAGTCTAACCATGGCTACAGAGATCCGTCCCGTCCCCGACTCACCCAACGACGAGCCCCACTCAAACGTCATCGCGACCCCCGAGGGCGACAACGAGTTCGCTCCCGACCAGCCCCTCAAGCCCTTGCCCGATGCCCCAACCTCCGGCCTCGAGACCCCACGCGGCAGTGAACCGGATGACGTGTACAAGAACGACAAACCATAGCGGTATGCGCTCCGTTTTCACCAAAAACACCCCCAAACGCACTCGAAAAACACCCCTTTTTTGTGTCGAAATCGCACCCATTTCACCCCGGCAAGCCCGAGGCGCGATAATCAAAAGATGAAAAACAAGCCGGAAGCCAAATCCGCTGCGCACAAACCAGCCGACACCCCAGCAGGCGAACGGCTGCAAAAAATACTCGCGCAGGCCGGAATCGCCAGCCGGCGCAAGGCCGAGGAGATCATCCTCGAGGGCCGCGTCATCGTCAACGGCCAGGTCGTCACCGAGCTCGGAACCCGCGCCGATATCGACAAGGATCACATCCGCGTCGACGGTAAGTTGTTGCAAGGAAAAGAACAACAGCGGTATTACATGCTCAACAAGCCGCGCGGATACGTCACCACGCTCGACGATCCGCAGCACCGCCCCACCGTCATGCAGCTCATGCAGCAGAAGAGCGGGCCACATGGGGATCAGGTGAGACTCTATCCTGTCGGTCGCTTGGACTACTTAAGCGAAGGCCTTCTGCTCATGACCAACGACGGCAACCTCGCCAACTCGCTCTCAAAAGCCGCCGCCGGAGTAGAAAAAACCTACCTCGTCAAAACCAGCGGAGTCCCCCCCGAATCCGCCCTCGACCAAATCCGCCGCGGAATCATGATTGACCGCGGCCGCCTCGACGAAGTTCGCGCCGGCCGCCGCGACCGCATCCTCACCGCACCCGCAAAGGTCACCCTCGTCCGCGGTGGGGACAACCCCTGGTACGAGGTCACCCTGACCGAAGGCCGCAACCGCCAGCTCCGCAAGATGTTCGAGGAGATCGGCCATCATGTTGAAAAGATTAGACGTATTGGCTACGGCGCGCTCCGCCTTGACGTTGCTCCAGGCGAATACCGAGAGCTCAAGCCGGGCGAGGTGATGGCGCTTGACCGCGCCGCCAAGGGCAAAAAAGTCGAACCCAAGAAGAACCTTCCGGAGTTCGCAAGGTTGAAAACACCGGTCAAACCCAAGGCCGCAAAGCCTCGCCGAGCAATTGCCTCCGGCGCCAAACCCAGCCACTGATCCCGCACTTCACCCCCACACTCGTCTCTGGGCCCGCTAAATTGCAATCGTTCTCCCCGGTTTGACTCCAGCATCCCTTAAAGCACAAAATACTCCCGCTTTTCATATCGGCGTTGAGGACCTATTCATCTCTCAAGCATCCAATGAATGGCAAAGGAGCAAGACGGTGGCGATTGAAAAAGCAGTCTTCGGGGCAGGATGCTTCTGGGGTGTAGAAGCTCGATTCAGTGAAATGCCTGGTGTGCTGGATACGGCGGTTGGGTACGAGGGTGGGGCACTTGAGCATCCCACCTACAAGGAAGTCTGCACAGATCGCACCGGCCATGCTGAGGTCGTTCAAATAACATTTGACCCCTCCCGTGTCAGCTACGATGCCCTTCTCGACGCCTTCTTCTCTCTGCATGATCCCACTCAACTCAATCGCCAGGGGCCGGACTGGGGGTCGCAGTACCGTAGCGTCATATTCACCCAGTCTGACGATCAGGAACGATCAGCCAAGGCCAAAATTAACGAACTGAGTGCGTCCGGCAGCTTTCGTAACCAGATTGTCACCCAGGTCGTTCCCGGACAGACCTTCTGGAAGGCCGAGGAGTACCATCAGCGCTATCTCGAAAAACGCGGCATGGTCAGCTGCCACATCTAGTGCGCATTGCCCACGCTGATTCGTTGAGGTGTGAAACCTCTAACCTCGTCCTGCACCTGCAGGGGAATGACTGAATGGAGCAGAACGCTATATGCGCCGTGGTGGTGACCTATCATCCGGATGAAGACCTGACCGACAACCTCGCGGCACTTCGACCACAGGTAACGGATCTGATCGTCGTAGATAATGGCTCTTCCCAGTGGGAAATCGCCCTACTGGGCGAAGCTGCCGAGCGGCTCGGCTTCACTCTGGTGCAGAACTGGGAGAATCTCGGTATGGCTGCGGCGCTCAACCGCGGAGTCACCTATGCCCGGGAGAAAAAATTCGACTGGGTCATTCTCTTTGACCAGGACAGCACCGTCCCCCGGACTTTTGTGGCAACCATGCTCCAGTGCGCAACGCATGCCCGGGATGCAAAGTCACTCGCAATCCTTATGCCCATGTACAGGGACGTGCTTACCGGCACCATGCTTGAGCCGCCGGCAAGGGATCACTTCGGTCTTGAGGCCGCGAAAACCTCCGGCAGTCTCATGCCAACTGAGATCTTTGACGTTGCCGGCCTCTTTGACGAAACACTATTTATCGATGGCGTGGACTACGAGTACAGCCTCCGCGTCCGCCAACTTGGCTTGCGCATTGATGAGTGTCGCGACGCCATCCTGCTCCACTCGGCCCCAACGCCCACCTCCCCGGTCCGCCTCTATTACCAGGAGCGCAACAGAGTTCTCATCTTCAAACGCTATGGCCGAATCTTCCGTAGCTTCTGCATGCGGCAGTTCATCAGCAGCGCAAAAGACTTCATAAAGATCCTTGGCGTCGAAGACGATAAATGGAATAAGTGCCGCTATTTCCTTCGTGGCGTTCGCGATGGTTTTCGCGGCCGGTCGGGCAAGCTAGCCGATTAGAACTAATCCGCTTGCCGCGAAATTAGGTACATACAGAAGAAGGCTTGACGTGTTACTTTTGAAGTACGCGTAAGCGTAGGGCACTCCAGGGAAAGACTGCAACATCGGGTCTGGCCAGAGACTGGAGTGAGGACCCCTTCCACCGCACTGTCTCCTGAAGAGAAGTTGGCCTGAAGCCGGTCAACTGGAGATGCGGCGCTGGTTGCTCTGGCTGGAAGGCACTGGTCACCGGACCTGCCTCGCCGTGCAGCAGCAGCGCTTTGCTTAGATGCCTGGCTTTGCTGACTCCTTCGAATATGACGCGCTCTGGAGAGCGCCGCTACACCCGATCAACGGGATAACGCTCGCTCTGAGCGCGCGCCTCGGCGCAGACCAAAGGAAAACCATTGAATTCTGCAACTCTTGAAGCCCAGCTGGAAAACCAGATCGAAGTTAAAAACGATGAAGTAAAGCTGCAAAACTACTCCGCAAAGCCGGCTCTCGACTCCTCGAGCATCACCGCGATGAATGCGGAAATCGATCCTAAAACAGGACTCCCCATGTTGAAGGACGTCCACTTCGCCGACTTCGCCATCTCGGATTCGCTTAAGTCGCGTTTAACCGCCGGCGGCTTCAATACCCCCACCCCCGTACAGGCAAAGGCCATCCCGCCCGCGCTCGAGGGCAATGACATTCTCGCCACTGCCTCCACCGGCACCGGCAAGACCCTCAGCTTCCTCATCCCCATGATCGAGCGCATGGACGCGAACTCCGTTCCATCCTCAAAGGGCAAGCGTGGCCCCATTCGCTCGCTCATCCTCCTCCCAACCCGCGAGCTCGCAATGCAGGTACTCGAAGCCTACGGCAAGATCTCGCCCCAGGCGAAGTCTGACTCTGTGCTCGTCTGCGGAGGCCTGTCCGAGAACACGCAGCTCGATCAGCTCGGCCGCGGTCCTCGTCTCGTCGTGGCTACTCCCGGTCGCCTTGAGGATTTCCTTCGCCGCCGCCAGGTGAACCTCAACTTCGTCGAGATGCTCGTGCTCGATGAAGTCGACCGCATGCTCGACATGGGCTTCCTCCCCGCCATCAAGCGTATCGTCGGCGCGCTGCCGAAAACCCGCCAGACGATGTGCTACTCGGCGACGCTCGACGCCAACATCACCGAAATCGTTCGCGACTACGTGCAGAAGCCCGTCCGCATCGAGATCGGCACCACCTCAAAGCCCAGTGACCGCGTTGAACTCCGCGTCTACACCGTCATGCAGGATCAGAAGCTCGGCCTGCTGAACCAGATGCTGAACGAAGAAGAGGGAACTTTCCTCGTCTTCTCGCGCACCAAGCACGGCGCAGATCGTATCGCGAAGAAGCTCGAAAAGCTCGGCCACGTGGCGGATGTCATCCACGGAGACCGCTCGCAGTCGCAGCGCACCGCCGCTCTCAAGGGCTTCTCAAATGGCCGGCACCGCATTCTCGTCGCAACCGACGTCGCCGCTCGCGGAATCGACGTCCGTGATATCGCACATGTCGTCAACTACGATCTGCCCAACGCTTCGGACGACTTCGTCCACCGCATCGGACGCACCGGACGCGCCGGCCAGAAGGGCGTAGCAACCACGTTCGTCATGCCACAAGAGCGCTCGGACGCACGTAAGCTCGAGCGCGAGCTGAAGATCAAGTTCGAGTGGCGCGAAGCCGACAAGAACCTCGAGAAAGAAGAGCGCAACAAGCCTCTCGATACCGCCACCGCCTCCGGTGATCTCATGCAACTGGAGTCGCGCTCCTGGAAGACGGGTGACGTCTCGGCTGAGCGCCAGACTGGTGTACCCACCTCCCCCTATCGCGGCAGCAACGCCGGATTCCGGTCGCGCAGTGGCGGCGGCGGGGGATTCTCCGGTGGACGCGGACCCGGCGGCCGTTCAGGTGGACGCCCGGGCAGCAGCCGTCCTGGAACCAGCCGCTCCGGACCCGCACGTCGCGGACAGTAGTCGGTTTTCACGCTTATCGAAAGGAGATACGGTTCCCACCGTATCTCCTTTTCTCTTGCATCATAGGGGGCATGGCAGAGATTGTTCCCAAGCTCAGCGAACTGACGGAGATGGCGACCGACGACAAGAACTTCCTGCTGCGTGTCGTGCAACCCGGGCTTGCCGGCCTCATGGACGGCTCAGTCTCTACCCTCGCCCCCATCTTCGCCACGGCGTTCGCCACGAAGAACTCGCACACCGTCTTCCTGATCGGGCTCGCTTCCGCAGTAGGCGCCGGGATTTCCATGGCATTTTCCGAAGGCCTGTCAGACGATGGAGAGCTCACCGGCCGCGGCAATCCCGTCTTCCGTGGCCTGGTTACGGGCGGAATGACCTTCCTCGGCGGCTTCCTCCACACCTTGCCGTTCCTCATCGGGAATGTCCATCAGGCGCTCATCCTCGCCTACATCGTCGTCGGTTTCGAGCTGATGGTCATCGCCTGGGTGCGGCATCGCTACTTCAAAAGCAGCCTTTGGATCTCCACCCTCCAAGTAGTCGTAGGCGGCGGGCTCGTATTCGCCGCCGGCGTTCTCATTGGCAGCTCCTAAGCGCACTTTTGTGACAGCAGCAAGTGCGATCTGCCCTGTAAAATAAAAGAAATATCATGATTTCTACATCCAACGTCACCATGCGATACGGCTCGAAGCTCCTCTTCGAGGACGTGTCCGTCACTTTCACCAGCGGGCGCCGGTACGGCCTGACCGGGCCCAACGGCGCCGGCAAATCCACCTTCATGAAGGTCCTGACAGGCGAGATCGATCCGCAAAAGGGCAATGTCGTGCGCCCGCGCAAGTTCGGCGTCCTCAAGCAGGATCAGTACGCCTTCGACGAGTACCGTGTCATCGACACCGTCATCATGGGCAACAAGGGCCTCTGGGCCGCGCTTGAAGAGCGCGAAATCATCTACAACAAGCCCGAGATGACCGACGAAGATGGCAGCCGTCTGGGCGAACTCGAAGGCATCGTAGGCGACGAAGATGGATACGAGGCCGAGGCCAATGCCGCCGTCCTCCTCCAGGGCCTCGACATCCCCGACGAGCTCCACGAGCGCAAGATGAGCGAACTGCAAGGCGGCCAGAAAGTCCGCGTCCTCCTCGCCCAGGCGCTCTTCGGCGATCCCCAGGCGCTCCTGCTCGACGAACCCACCAACTATCTCGACCTCGAGTCCATCCACTGGCTCCAGGATTTTCTCATCCGCTATAACGGCACCGTCATCACCATCTCGCACGACCGCCACTTCCTCAACGCGGTCTGCACCCACATCGCCGACATCGATTACGAGACCATCATCACCTACAACGGCGGATACGACGACATGGTGCTGCAGAAGACCTCGGTGCGCACCCGTATCGAAAGCCAGAACGAGCAGCGTGAGAAGAAGATCGCCCAGTTGAACGACTTTATCGCCCGCTTCTCTGCCGGCACGCGATCCAGCCAGGTCAACTCGCGCAAGAAGGAAGTCGAGCGTCTCGCGACCAGTGAACTCGCCCGCTCTAATATCGCGCGCCCCTTCATCCGCTTCGACATGCTCCGTCCGAGCGGTAAGAATGTTCTCGAGTTCGAAGGCGTCAACAAGAGCTATACCCAGAAGGATGGCCGGGTTGAGCACGTCATCAAAAACTTCTCGGCGTCCGTGCTTCGCGGAGACAAAGTCATTCTGATGGGCAGGAACGGGCAGGGAAAGACCACGCTCATCAAGGCGTTGCTCGCCAATGGGCCTGGCGTCGATGAGACCGATGTGTCAATCGACTCGGGCTCCGTCAAGTGGGGACACGAGGCACAGATCGGGTACTTCGCCCAGGACCATACCGGTTCCATCCAAAAAGGCATGACGGCTGCGGACTGGCTCCACCAGTTCGATCCTCAGGCCACAAAGGAAGACATCCGCGGCATCCTCGGACAAATGCTCTTTCGCGGTGAAGAAGGAATGAAGAAGACGGATGCTTTGAGCGGAGGCGAGGCGGCCCGACTCCTCTTCTGCAAGATCATGCTGCAGAAGCCCAATGTCCTCGTGCTCGACGAACCGACAAATCACCTGGATCTCGAGAGCATCAATGCCCTCAACCAGGCGATTCAGAAGTACGAGGGCACGGTCTTCCTCGTCACCCATGACCAGGACCTCATCGAAGAGGCGGGCACCCGCATCTGGCACTTCGAAGGCGGTCCTGCCGACTTCCACATCACCGATCACAAGGGCCCGTACGAGGAGTATCAGCAAAAGCTCTCGATGGCCGGCAAGTAGTCCAACCCCACCTCAACGAGTAGAATCAAGACGCCCTGGCATCACGCTGGGGCGTCCGTGTCTGGGCTCCCCGCAAGGGGCAGGGAAGAGGAATAGAGATGGCATTCGAGCAAAGTGAGACGCAGGAGAAGCGGGGCAAAAATGTACTGGGCCAGCCCCTTGCGACCTGCGGGTGCGACCCCATGACTGGCTTCTACCGCACCGGCTGTTGCGAGACGGGACCGGATGATCTCGGCGTTCACACCGTCTGCTGCATCGTCGATGCGGCCTTCCTCGAGGCCTCTAAGGCTCTAGGCAATGATCTCTCCACGCCGATGCCGCAGTACGGCTTCCCCGGTTTGAAACCCGGAGACCGCTGGTGCGTCTGTGCCGCGCGCTGGCTGCAGGCGCAACAGGCCGGTGCCGCATGCCCGGTCGTGCTGGAGGCGACCCACGAAAATACCTTACGAATTGTGCCATTCGAGCTTCTGATTCAGTACGCCGTCATTCCGCAGCAACTGCAATAGATCTGGGTCGTGCCTATCCCCCGCCCGGCCGATCTGGGTGTCGCAGACTCGCGTCTCGAATTTCACGTAAATTCGTTTGACTTGACCGCCATTCTGCCTGAACCTAAATATGCCACCCACATCGCTTTTTCCACTTTCACGCTCCGGGAAGCCTCCCGCAAGTACGTGACTCGGCGACGTGTTTGTCCGCAACACGCACAAATGGCCAAAGCGCCGGCGTGCGGAACATGCTTTCTTTCAGGAGACCACGCTTTCATGGCACTTTCATCGCAAAAGATTTCCGCACTATTGGCAGCCTCCATGATCTGCGCCTCGGCCGCCGTTTCCGGTGCGCAGAGTGCCGCGCTCGGCGGTATTGCCGGAATCGTTCGTGACTCCTCCGGGGCCGTCATCTCCGGAGCTGCTGTCGTCATCACCGATCTCCAGACTGGTGCCTCCCGCACCCTGACAACGGACTCCGAGGGTCATTACTCGGTTGGCTTCCTCCAGCCCGGCAACTACGAAGTTGTGCTCGGAGGCGGCTCCTTCGGCAAAGTCGATCGCAAGAGCATCCCGGTAACGGTTGGCGCGACCGTCTCAGTCGACGCAGACTTGCCCGCGCAAAGTGTCACCACCGATGTCAGCGTCACCTCGGAAGCTCCGCTCATCGATACCGAAAAGGTGGAAGGCTCACAGGTCATCGACCAGCAGATCGTCTCGAACGTCCCCGTCAACAGCCGGCGTTTTGAAAGCTTCGTGCTGCTTACCCCCAACGTTGTCCCCGATGGCAACACCGGCCTCATTGGCTACCGCGGCATCTCCGGCGTCTATAACCAGAACATCGTCGACGGTGCGAACAACAACCAGCAGTTCTTCTCGGAAGCGCGCGGCCGTTCGATCGGTTCGCCCTACGTCTTCCCGGTCGATGCGATCAGCGAGTTTGAATCGTCCGCAACTGGCTATTCGGCAGAACTCGGCGGGGCCGCCGGTGGCATCATCAACGCCATCACCAAGGCCGGCACCAACTCGCTTCACGGCAACGCATGGGAGTACTACCGCACCCCTGGCTTCAACGCCCTTGACCCCTACAGCAAGTACCAGGGAATCCTGACCCACAATCCCTTCCTGCTCAGCCAACCCGTCAAGGTGCAGCATCAGTTCGGCGGGTCAATCGGCGGCGCCATCATCAAGGACCGGCTCTTCTACCACTTCACCTACGACGGCTACCGCAAGGTGAACCCCATTACCTATCTCTCCACCTACAACAGCACTTCCACAAGCATCCCCAACCTGGTTCACCTCTGCGACGGTGGCGTAGTTCACGTCGTGGACGGAACAACCATCTATCCGACCACCATCCCGAACGTCAGCGCGACCCAGTGCGCCGCGGCTGTAACAGCCGTCCAGGCGCAGCTCGGAGCCTTCGGCCGCAACGCCAGGCAGGACATCTTCTTCCCGCGCCTCGACTACCAGTTGAACAACCGCACCCATCTCTCGGCCGAGTACCTATGGGAGAACTTCCACCAGCCGAACGGCTATAATCCCGCAACCACAGTCAACAATGGCGGCGTCTCGCAGAACGGCACCGCTGACTTCCACGAGCGTATCCTGATCGCCAACGCCGAGACGGCGCTCTCCACCCGTGCGGCAAACGTAGTCCACTTCCAGTTCGCGCGCGACCTGGAAACCGACAGCACCAACACCGGCGGCCCCGCGAACAGCCTCAACAACCTCATCTCTTTCGGCGAGACCTCGGCGCTGCCACGCGGCAAGTTTCCCGACGAGCACCGCATTCAGGGAACCGACATCTATTCCATCAGCCTCGGTCACCACACCATCAAGGCCGGCTTCGACCTCAACTTCGTCCACGAGCAGATCGCCAACCTCTTCGGCGGCGACGGCAGCTTCAGCTACACCAACTCGAACGCCGAGTACAACTTCACCAACTTTGTACAGGACGCGCTCAACGTCAACCCGACCCTGACGGTAGGCGGCGCGCCCGTCTCCCGCCACTACAATTCGTTCTCGCAGACCGTCGACCAGCTCACCGGCGTCGGTGCGGACGACTTCTGGAACCAGAACATCGATGGCTTTGCCGAGGACGCCTGGAAGATCACGCCCAAGCTCCTGCTCAGCGTCGGCCTGCGCTACGACGTGCAGCTCGTACCCGCGCCGGATAAGCCAAACACCGCAAACCCAGTTGCCTTCAATGCAACCTCGCAGATCAATCCCGACCTCAAGATGATCCAGCCGCGCTTCGGCTTCGCCTGGAACCCGCAGCCCGGCACCGTCGTCCGTGGCGGTTACGGCATCTTTTACGGCCAGATCTCGAACTCCTCCTACTACACCGAGCGCCGCGAGAACGGCGTCTACCAGAAGCAGTACGGTCCCATCACTCCCTCTGTAACTCCTGTCCCGTACGTGGCTGCGGGTGCTGCCATCTCCGGCTCCGGCACGACGGGTGCCAAGTGCACCCCCACTGGCGGCGCAAACGTCTGCTACAACAATCCCGGCAGCTTCGTCTCCTACGCCCCGCAGGGAGGCGTGCCGATCTTCACCCCGCCCGGGCCGGCTCCGGTTGACCCCGTCACTGGCTCTGCCATTACCTCGACTGGCCTCGCCGCCGTGCCGACCGGAACCATCACCATCCGTGGTCTCGACCCAAGCTTCAAGAATCCCCAGTCGCACTCGGTCGATCTCGCGGTCGAGCAGGAGATGCCGCTCCACACCAGCCTGACCCTCTCCTACGTCGGCAACCGTGCGCTCCGTCTCCCGGTCTACGTCGATACCAACGTGGACCCTGCCTCGGTCGTCAACAACCGCACCTACCAGTACACCAACCCGGCCACCAAGGCAGTCAGCTCCTTCAGCGTTCCCATCTACACCAACCGGCTCTACACCAACACCGGTACGGTCGCGACCGGGTTCTCCGACGTCAACTCCTGGTACAACTCCTTCGTGGTCTCGGTCCATAAGCCCATGAGCCACGGCGTTGAAGTCCTCGCCAACTACACCTGGGCGAAGGCGCTCGACGGCGGCCAGACCTACGGGGGCAACGGAACCTTCAACGGAACCGACGCCCCGCTCATCCCGTTCGCGCTCGGCCACCGCCAGGGGCGCAGCGCGGAGTACGCACGTTCGGACCTCGACATCCGCGGCCGCTTCGTCGGCACCGTCGTTGGCAAGTCGCAGTTCACGATCGCCAACAAGTTCGCTGCTTACGCGGCTAACGGCTGGCTACTCTCGGGCACGCTCACCGCACAGACCGGCGAGCCCGTCACCGCAACCATCAGCGGAAGCAACACCTTCCTCACCAGCTCAAAGACCGCGCTCGGCAATCTCACCAGCGACTCCGGCGTGACCAACGCAGTCTTCACCTCCGGACCCGGAGCTCGCGTCCCCGATTACATCGCGGGCCGCAACTCCTTCAAAGGACCTGGAGTACACAACGTCGATGCACGCCTCTCGCGCCAGTTCCCCATTGTGCACGAGCGCTATCACTTCGAGCTTGCAGCCGAGCTATTCAACGCCGCCAACCACCGCAACATCCTCGCGGTGAACACGGCGCTGGTCGCCTACTCGGCTCCGGGAACCACCGGCTGCCCGGCGAACTCGACCAACGTAGGCTGCCTCGGACCGCTGTCTGCCTCAACAGCTCAGTTCGCCACGCCGTCCTCCACCTCCAACATCATCTACGGACCCCGTCAGCTCCAGCTGCTCGGACGGTTTATCTTCTAACACACACCAAACCGCAGGCAGGCAAACGGCTCCGCGTGATCGTCACGGGAGCCGTCTGTTTTTGTCATAACCATCCCCCGGATCAGACCACCAGCTCTTCCTGGCCGCGACGTTCAACTCCGGGCGATCCCTGAGCCGAAGACTCAGCGTGTGCATCCCCGGGTGCGGTGCTGTTGGCTGAAAGCTCAGCATGTAACGATTCGGCAGGTGATTCGAGATCGCCGCCAGGCTGCGTTCCAGGCTCTTCGCATCCGTCAGCCTGAAGTACTCGCCGCCCGTCACCCGCGCCACCGTCTCCGGCACGTTCCGCTTCAGACCGTCAGTAGCCGCAATGGTCGCCATCCTCGCGAATAGCAGCGGAGGCATAAGCTGACCCGCACAATCGTAAAGCCGCGACATGCGCCCGAGATTTTGATCCATGTCCTCCGTGAGTGCAGCGTTAGGAATCCTGCCCATGCACCCCGTCGGTGGATTCGGAATGTGATTTGCGAGGTCGAACAGCGTGAATCCACCCGCCGGCATCGTCTTACTCTCTTCCGCCGCCTGCGCAGCCGTCCCCGGCCCAGTAGGAAGAACGCGATGCGCATAATGCGCCGCCTCGGACTTAACCGTCGAAAAACCAATGCTGTAGATCGAGGTATTGCTTTCGCTGATCGCGCGGGCCGCATCCTCCAGTGACATCCGGCTGCCGCGGTCCAGTGTCTCCGATATCAGCAGAATGGCGCGCCTATAGCCCGCGGGCTCTCTACGCAGCAAATCGACCGAGAAACCCAGGCTATCCAGGATCGCCGCACCATTGTCACCCAAGCTGAGGTCGTGAACCGGATTCGGTCCCTTGCAGTCGTCATCGTGATTCTGACGGCTGCACCCGGGGGTCAGCGAAAGCACGCGCCTCGCCGCTGTCCCGATGCTCCCAGTGAACGGCTGCACAAGCGCCGGTTCGCTGTCGAAGCCAACGACTGCGATGCGATGCGGAACCTCCCCCACCAGCGACTCAAGCATCGGCGTAAGCGCCCCAAGCTTCTCGAACTCCCGCGTACCTGCCCCACCCACCTCTAGGTCAATGACCAGAGAAAGTGGCTCGCCCCCCGCGTCCTCTTCAAGTCTAAGCCGCTCCGGCACGCCGTCATCCGTGAGGGAAAAGTCCTCAGCTGAAAGTCCGAAGACCGGCTCGCCCGACCTGCTGCGCACCAGCGCCGGAACCAGCACCAGAGTCGACCTGGCGTTCAGCGGCATCGGCGTGGGAGCGGCTGCCTGCGCCCAAACCTTCAAAGGCAGCGACAGGACGAGACAGCCGAGGGCCAAACAACGCTTCATCGTCGCCACTCCTGACGTGATCTGGATGCTGCCCCTTGGACGTCTTCAACCCTCTTACGTCGCGTTCGTCCTAAGCTTCGGCAAACGGGGCCAACTGCTTTTCGCTTGGGCGCGGAGTCAGCAGGCTGACCACAACCAGGCACAGCAGCGAAGCCAGCAGCGCTGGAAGGATCGCATCGCGCTCCGAAATATAAGCAGGCAGCACATTGTGCACCGCAGCCGAATCCCAGAACACCGTGACAAACGTGCCGGCAAAGATGCTCGTCACCGCGCCAGCCCCGGTCGCGCGCTTCCAGAAGAACGCCGCCAGGATCACCGGCGTCAGCGCGGCCGAGTAAATCGTGTAAGCATACAGCGCCTTCTCAAGCACCGACCGCGTCCCCAGCGACTGCACCAGCGACCACACCCCCAGCAGCACTACCAGCAGCCGGCTCACCAGCAGGATTGACTTGTTCGAAGCCTCCGGCCGGATATAGCGCACAAACACATCGTTGATCAGGTTCGTCGCGGGTGAGAACAGGTAGTTGTTCGCAGTCGAGATCACCTTGGCAAAGATCGCCCCCACCATGATCGCACCCAGGATCCGCGGCAACCCGTGCAGTGCCGTGTAGGCCAGAATCTCGCGTGGATTGTCATGCACCTCCCCCGAGCCAAACAGCGCCGAACCCACCACCGCCAGCGCCACGATCACCGTCTCCAGAATCACAATTCCGATAAACCAGCCCACCACCGCACGCGTCGCATCTTTCTCCGTCTTGGCCGAGAAGAACTTCTGGTACATCGACTGGTTCCCCAGCATCAGCAGGCAGGTAGGCAGAAAAAGCTCCAGCGCGCGCACAGGGGTGAAGTCGCCAAGAATCTGAAAGTGGCTCGCCGGCAGCGCCGCCGCGATCGTATGCCACCCACCCGCCGCGTTCGACAGGATCGGCAGCGCGACAATCAGCGCGAAGGTCGCCAGCAGACCGATCGCCACGTCCATGTAAGCGACCGAACTCATCCCCGCAATCGCCGTAAACACGATGACGAACGCCGCGATGATCTCCTGCCCATGCCGCGCCGTCACGCCTGGGAAAATCAGATGAAGAATGTCACCACCGCCGATGAACTGATAGCTGGTGATCGCCGTGTAGGCGAACAGCACGGCAATAACGCCCAGTACACGCGCGGTCTGGTTATACCGCGCCTCCAGCAGATCGGGGATCGTGAACTGGGCGAACTTTCGCGCACGCGGAGCAATAAAGTAAATCAGCAGCAGCCCGGCCCACCCGCCGGCCGACTGCCACAGCGCGGGAAACCCGTGCCTGTAAGCGTTCTCGGCGCCGGCCAGCAGCGAGCCCGACCCGATCCACGAACTCAACAGCGTGAAGATCAGCACGAACGCAGGCAGCGAGCGCCCCGCAACCAGGTAGTCCGCCTTGGTCTTCACCTTGGATACCCGTGCCAGCGAAACAGTCAGAAGGATCACAACAATAAAGCCGAGAACGATCGCGTAGAGGTTCATCTGTCCGCACAGTGTAACGCCCCGGCCCTCGCGCCCGCGCAGCTTGGCCGCCCGGATCTCCCTCTAACGGCAACCAAACAAGGCTTTGTGCGTCCAAACGATCACTCTCCTTTACCCGCAGCCTCAACCGGTTCGGCCACGTCGCCCTTGCGCTCGCCTCGGCGGCACTTTACCTCTTCGGGCACCCCGCCAAGCAGATAGCCGGCCGGCACCTCGGCGGAGATGTTGCCTTCGAGACCGCCGGAGCCGCAGGCATCAGGATCTCCGCCATGAACTCCGCCCTGCCCCGCAAACTCCTGCAGAAACCCGCATTCCAGCTGCTCGGACGTATCTCCTTCAGCCTCTGCTTCGTCCACGGCAGGCTTCTCTTCGCTCTCGCCCACATCTCCGGTGCCCGGCTCCCGATCCTCGCCCACTTTGCCCTCTACCTCACCGCCTCCCTTGCCGTCGCCTGGCTGTTCTATCTCTGGATCGAAGAGCCCTTCCTTCGTCTCAGCCGCCTCGTCGTCGTCCCCGGAGAGCGCCGGCCCATCCCTGCACTCTCGCGGCTTGACTTCGCCTGAGCCAACGCCTGCTTCAAACCTTGCCTCTTGCCTGTCATCCTGCCGGACCCCTTGCTCCCGCCGTCCTTTAGACTTAATCCAGAAACGTCGTTGGAGGCAGCAACTTGGGCTTGAGAGCAGGTTGGATTGGCGGCGCGGCAACGGTACTCGTCGCCGCATGTGGTTTTGCAGCAGGGCAGCAGCCCATCAAACTAAGCGTGGATCTCCGCGACGCGCCGAAGAAGATCCTCCACGCGACCGAGGACATTCCCGTCAGCGCCGGCGCCACCACCCTCGTCTATCCCAAGTGGATCCCCGGCGAGCACATGCCCAGCGGCCCCATCGACGACATGGCCGGCCTAGTCCTGACCGCCAACGGTCAGCGCATCAAGTGGGAGCGCGACCCCCTCGACATGTTCGCCTTCCACTTCGACGTACCCGCCGGCGCCACCTCCATCGAGGCGAAGTTCGACTTCCTCGCCACCCCCAACGGCGGAAGCTTCACGGCAGGCGGCTCCACCAGCGCCAATCTCGCCATGCTCAGCTGGAACACCGTAGTCCTTTACCTCCAGGGAACCAAAGCGGCGGACGTTATGATCTCCCCCTCCGTCGAAATTCCCGACGGCTGGAAGTTCGGCACTGCGCTCGAAAGCACCGGCACCTCGGGCGGCACGACCAGCTTCAAAACCGTCTCGCTCGAACAGCTCGTAGACTCACCCGTGCTCACCGGCCGCTTCTTTCGCGAGATCCCGCTCGCCACCGACGTCACGCCGAAGCATTACCTCGACATGGCAGCCGACGGCCCTGAAGACCTCGCCATCTCCGACGACCACATCGCCCAGTTCTCGAAGCTTGTGCGCGAGACCGGAGCCCTCTACAAGAGCCGCCACTACACCAGCTATCACTTCCTCGTCACTCTCTCCGACCAGGTCCTGCACTTCGGTCTCGAGCATCACCAGTCCTCCGACGACCGTGTCGAGCCCGCCACCTTTGTCTCCGACGATCGCTTCGTTCTCAATGGCCTCCTCCTCCCGCATGAGTTCACCCACAGCTGGAACGGCAAGTACCGCCGTCCCGCCGGCCTCGCCACGCCCAACTATCAGGAGCCGATGATCGGCGACGGCCTCTGGGTCTATGAAGGGCTCACCGAGTATCTCGGCGACGTGCTCACCGCGCGCTGCGGCATCTGGACTCCGGAACAATACCGCGACCGCCTCGCCACCATCGCCGCCGCTTACAACAGTCGCCCCGGTCGCACCTGGCGCGATCTCCAGGACACCGCCCGCATGGCCCAGCTCCTCTACAACACCGGCGGACCCTTCGATAACTGGCGCCGCGGCACTGACTTCTACGATGAAGGCGAACTCCTCTGGCTCGATGTGGACACCACCATCCGCAAGCTCTCAAACGGAAAGAAGAGTCTGAACGACTTCGCCGCAGCCTTCCACGGCCTCGGCGGAAACACTGGCCCCAAGGTCGTTCCCTATAGCTTCGATGACGTAGTCTCCGCGCTGAACGCCGTCCAGCCCTACGACTGGGCAAAGTTTCTGCGCTTCCGCCTCGACACCAACCGCCCGGAGGCCCCGCTTGGCGGCCTCGAAAACGGCGGCTGGCGTCTCATCTACAAAGATCAGCCCAGCCCCTGGAGCACACTCGAGCAGACCGAAACTGAGTCCGTCGACTTCTGGTACTCGCTCGGGCTCCACATGGGCCAGCAGGGAACCGTCGCCGACGTCCTCCACGGGGGCATTGCCGACAAGGCGGGCTTCGGGCCCGGCATGAAGATCGTCGCCGTCAATGGCCGAGAGTACGACGCCAACCTCATGCGCGCAGCCATCATCGACGCCAAAAGCACAACCGCGCCCATCGAGTTCATCGTAGCCAATACCGGGTTCTACAAGATCCTCAAGCTCGACTATCACGACGGCGAGAAGTTCCCGGTACTCGAACGCATCGACGGCCAGCCTGATCGCCTGGACGAGATCATCAAACCCATGACCAGGTAAGCACCAGGGAAAAGAGAAAACCGGAAGGATCTCCTTCCGGCTCCTATCGTTATCCGGAAGTCCTCATACTGCGAGGAATCCTCCCCTGCTGCTTCAATCTCTGTTCCGTCGCCGCGCCTTCGATCTCTGAATTGATCTCGGCCCCGGTAAGCAGCATCAGGCCCGTGATGTAAAACCATGTCAACAGGACAATCACGGCACCCAGCGAACCATAGGTCACCGAATAATTCGGAGAGTAATGCAGGTAAATCCGGAGCAGTAACGACGAGAGCAGCCAGCCAACCACGCCCACCGCGGCTCCAGGAGTCAGGTAACGCCACTTCTTGTGTTTTACTGCTGGAGCGTAGTAGTAAATGATCGCGAAGAGCAGAAGATTCAACGCAAGGCCGATCAAGTCAAAAAGCAGGTGTACGCCGATGCCGTAGGCGAGACCCAATTTCGGGTGCCAGACGTGGCGTCGCACCATGTGTGACAGCAGGGTGCCCGCAAGCAACGATGCAAGCGTGCCAACGACTACAAAAGAGAGCAGTACGGTTACCAGGATCGCTGATCCTCTTGCTTTCCAGTAAGGCCGCGTCTCTTTCACCTTGTAGACCGTATTGAGAGTGTCCTGAATCGCAGAGAATCCAACTGACCCTGACCACAACGCAGCCGCAAGCCCGAACGTAACTTTCCCGCCAGTCGAGTGCTGGGTCGTCTTGTTAAATGTGTCCAGCACGATTCCCAAGGCATCGTGCGGCACCACCAGGGCAAGATAGTTCAACAGTTTTACGTAAATATCACCCGCCGAACGCGCAAACAAGCCGATGATAGCTGAGACAGAAACAAGCGTCGGGAACAGCGCAAACAAAAAATAATAGCCAAGTTCTGCCGAACGGGAGAGCAGATTGTCATCCATGAAGGAAGCCGCCGTGCGTCTAAGGACAATATGGACGGGAACGCCCTGCAAATCCCAGAGAGAGTGCAAGGGAGACTGCGACACAGACTCCCAGATGGTCTGACTATGGGTGTCCAGAGAATTTACCGCCTGCGTCGCACGTGCATGGGGACGAGTCGGATCAGGAGAGACGATGGAAGAATCGGATGCAGAGTTGTTTGTTTCGGGAACAGACGTAGCCGTGCCGAAAGAACGGTCAACGGCGCGTTCTGCGGCCACGTCCGGCGAAGGGGAATCGGTCATGCATGGCTCTCCTCGAGCAAATGAAGGCGTATCCCGCCTCCGAGCCCTAGCTGCTTCGATAGATGCGCAAAGGTCGCGCCGTGTGACGCGTAAACCGGCAGAACGCGCCGGAAATGCTCCCAAATCCACTTTCACGCATCAAGCTAGTATGAGTTCTTTGCGCATGCGCAGGCCCTTCGTCCTCACCAAGCTTGGCCAGGTCACCAAACTCGCCTGGGAAAGCCATCAGAACCCGATCAGCGGCGACACCGCCATGCCGGTTCCGGTCTCGAGCGGCCAACTCGGCGTCATGTTTCAGGGCCACTCCTCCTTCCTTCTCCAGTTCGGCGAGGAGCAGGGAACAACCAACGTCCTCATCGATCCCGTATTCGCCACCCGCCTCGTCGTCCTCCGACGTCAGCGCATGCCCGGCATCCGTATAGAAGACCTGCCCGCCGTCGACGTCGTCCTGCTCACCCACGCGCACATGGATCACCTCAACCGCCCCACCCTGCGCCTCGTTGCCCGTGCCACCCGCCGCAAAACCGGCAAAGGTCCTATCGCCATCGTCCCGAATGGCTGCGCCGACCTCGTCGAATACCTCGGCTTCAGCGAGGTTCGCAGCCTCTCATGGTGGGAGCAAACCGAGGTCGCCGGCATGAAGATCACCCTCACCCCGGCCAAACATTGGGGCGCCCGCATGATCTCCGACACCCACCGCCTCTTCGGCGGCTACGTCATCGAGGACGCCTCAGGACACCGTGTCTACCATTCCGGCGACACCGCCTACTTCGATGGTTTCCGCGAGATCGGCCAGCGCCTCCGTCCACAAGTCGCCCTCCTGCCCATCGGGGCTTATTTCCCCGACACCTATCGGGCCGTCCACACGAGCCCCGAAGAGGCCGTCCAGGCCTTCGTCGACCTCGGTGCGGAAACCATGATTCCCATGCACTTCGGCACCTTCCCCCTCGGCCGCGAACCCATGGAAGAACCGCCAGTCCGCCTCATGGAAGACGCCGAACGTCGCGGTATCGCCGAACGTGTCCACGTGCTGGGCGAGGGCCAAACCCTGGTCATTCCCCCCGTTGCAGCCAGCAGCAGCGTAGCGTCCTGATCGCACCCTTGCGCATCCAACCACCATGACAACGGCAACAAAAGTAGCAAAGACATTCAAACTCGGCGGCGACCTTGAAGTAAACCGCCTCGGATTCGGTGCCATGCGCATCGTCGGCGACGGCGTCTGGGGAGAGCCGAAGGACGCGGAGAACGCCAAGAAGGTTCTCCGCCGCGCAGTGGAACTCGGGGTCAACTTCATCGACACCGCCGACGCCTACGGACCCGACGTCAGCGAACGCCTCATCGGCGAGGCATTGTCCCCCTACAAGGCAGGTCTCGTCATCGCGACCAAGGGCGGACTCACCCGGCAGGGCCCCGGCAAGTGGCAGCCCGTGGGACGCGCCGAATACCTCACCCAGCAGGTCGAGATGAGCCTCCGTCTGCTCAAGACCGATCACATCGACCTCTGGCAGCTTCACCGCATCGACCCGAAGACGCCCGTCGAAGAGTCCCTTGGCGCGGTCAAAGAACTCCAGAAGCAGGGCAAGATCCGCCATATCGGTCTCAGCGAAGTCAAGGTGGAGGAGATCGAACAGGCCCGCAAAGTCGTCGAAATCGTAAGCGTCCAGAATAAGTACAACATCGGCGACCGCGCACACGAGGACGTCCTCGAATACTGCACCAAGCACAACATCGCTTTCATACCATGGTTCCCCGTGGCTGGCGGAGACCTCGTCAAGCCGGGCGGCAAACTCGACCAGGCCGCGAAGAACCACAATGCATCCGTAAGCCAGCTTTGCCTCGCTTGGCTGCTCCACCACTCGCCTGTATTGCTCCCCATCCCGGGAACTTCGTCAATCGAGCACTTGGAAGAGAACGTCAACGCACAGGAACTCACCCTCACCGACGCTGAGTGGATCGAGATTGAAGCTTCAGCAAAATAGGTAGCAGCCAGATAACCAGTAAGAGACCCCGATCAGGGCTCTCTTACTGGTCAGGTAGGATCACTGCAACTGTTCAGACAGGACGCAAAACATGAAAATCTCCGCCCGCAATCAACTCAGGGGCACCGTCGAGACGATCGATCTGGGCGTTGTCACCGCAAAAGTCGGCGTTCGTGTCGGCGAAAACCTCATCGAAAGCGTCATCACCAAACAGAGCGTCGAAGATCTCAACATTCAGATCGGTAGCACCGTCTACGCAGTCATAAAGTCGACCGAAATCATGCTGATGGTGGAGTAGACCATGCCTCTCGCGCTCGCATTTGCCGCTTTCCTCTTGCTCCAGCAGCAGCCTCCCATCGGTGACATCATCCAACCCACGGACGCGCAGGCGGCGTTCACCGTCGAGGGCCGCGGCGACCAGATTTATATCTGCGCCCAGACTGCGCAGGCGATGCAGTGGGTGCTCAAGGCTCCGGCGGCAATCCTCTACAACGCGCAGAATCAAGCCGTCGGTAAACATGGCGAAGGGCCAACCTGGACCTGGAACGACTCAAGCGCCACCAAGGGCACAATCATCGGTCGCCGTCCCTCACCCGATTCGGCCAGCATCCCATGGCTTCTGCTCTCTACCCAGCCCTGGGCAGGTCTCGATGCGACGAAAACCGGCATGCTCGATGAGATCACCTATGTGCAGCGGTCCGACACCCACGGTGGCCTGCAACCCGGGGACGGCTGCGACGCGGCGCATATCGGCGAATCACGCTCCATCCCCTACTCCGCCACCTACACCTTTTACAAACGAAAGAACTAACCCCAGCCCGGGGAACTTGTTCGCAGGCCTTTCACGGTCCGCGGCAACGCGCGCCTGCTAAACTAAGAGACGGCGCGCACTTTCACTTTTAGCCCTACCCCAAAGCGCACACATCCGAAGCAAAGAATAGGACGTACACCCCGCCGTGAGTACCTCGACGACCGCTCAAGCAATCCGCAATATCGCCATCATCGCACACGTTGACCACGGCAAGACCACGCTGGTCGACGCCATGCTGCGCCAGTCCGGTACCTTCCGCTCGAACGAAGCCGTGGCCGAGCGCGTCATGGATTCGAACGATCTCGAAAAAGAGCGCGGTATCACCATCCTTGCCAAGAATACCGCGATCCACTACCACGACTCCAAGATCAATATCGTCGACACCCCGGGCCACGCCGACTTCGGCGGAGAGGTAGAGCGCGCCCTCAAGATGGTCGACGGCGTCGTTCTCCTCGTCGATGCCTCCGAAGGCCCGCTGCCCCAGACCCGCTACGTGCTCTCGAAGGCCCTCGAGGCCAAGCTCACGCCCATCGTCGTCGTCAACAAGATCGACCGCCCCGACGCGCGTCCCCAGGAAGTCCTGAACGAGGTCTACGACCTGTTCATCGACCTCGACGCCGACGAGAGCATCCTCGACTTCCCGGTCATCTACACCAACGGCAAGGCCGGTACGGCCACCATGGACCTCGCAAAGCCCGGCACCGACCTGCAGCCCCTCTTCGAGCTCATCTTCCAGACGATTCCGGCTGCCAAGGGAACCGCGGACGGCGACCTGCAGGTCCTCGTTACCAACCTCGACTACTCGGACTACCTCGGCCGCCTCGCCATCGCACGCGTCTTCAACGGCACGCTCAAGATCGGCCAGGAAGTCAACCTCTCCAAACTCGACGGCACCCTCATGCCCGTCAAGGTCACCAAGCTCTTCACCTTCAACGGCCTCAAGCGTGAGGACACCACCGAGACCGAAGTAGGCGATATCGTCGCCGTCGCCGGCATTCCTGGCATCACCATCGGCGAAAGCTTCTGCGCGCTTGAAGATCCCAAGCCGCTGCCCGTCATTAGCATCGACGAGCCCACCATCGCCATCAACTTCTCGGTCAATAACTCGCCCTTCGCCGGCCGCGAGGGTAAGTACGTCACCTCGCGCAACATCAAGGAACGGCTCGACCGTGAGCTGCTCACCAACGTCTCCATCCGCGTCGAAGACACCGGCTCGCCCGAGACCTTCAAGGTGCTCGGTCGCGGAGAACTACAGCTCTCCGTCCTCATCGAAATGATGCGCCGTGAAGGCTTCGAGCTCATGGTCTCACGCCCCACCATCGTCACCAAGCGCGTCGACGGCAACCTGATGGAGCCCTCCGAGATCCTCACCATCGATATCCCCGAGAACTTCGTCGGAACCGTCATCGAGCGCCTCGGACCCAGAAAGGGCGAGATGGTCAAGATGGCAAACCACGGCTCAGGTCGCGTCCGCATGGAGTTCAAGGTGCCCTCACGCGGTCTCATCGGTCTGCGTAACGAAATGCTCACCGAGACCCGCGGCACCATCGTCATGAACTCCATCGCCGGCGAGTACATCCCCTACCAGGGCGAGATCCCGCAGCGTCCCACCGGCGCCCTCATCTCCGACCGCCAGGGCACCACGACCACCTACGCGCTTGACGGCATCCAGGATCGCGGCGTCCTCTTCCTCGGCGACGGCGCCGAAGTCTACGAGGGCATGATCGTCGGCGAGCACTCGCGCGACAACGACCTCGACGTCAACTGCGTCCGCGAGAAGAAGCTCACCAACATGCGCGCCTCGGGCTCGGACGACGCACTCCGTCTCGTGCCCTACAAGCAACTCACCCTCGAGCAGTCCATCGAGTTCATCGCCGATGACGAACTCGTCGAGGTGACTCCGAAGTCGCTACGCATGCGCAAGAAGGTTCTCCAGGCCAACCGCCGTCCCAAGGGCAACCGCGGCGGCAGCGTCCTCGAGTAACTCAACTCAACCCGCAATACCCGAAAGGCGGCATCGAGCTTCGGCTCTGCCGCCAATTCTTTGTCCCCAAGACGTTTGACAGCCACGCTTCGAGCAGATCATCCTCAACCCAATACCTCGACCTGAGGTGAAAAGAGGCCGCCCTTGTCCCTGTCTTCAGCAAGCTCTGCATGTCTTGTCCTACTCGGTCTTAGCTTCATTGGCGCTCCTTCCCCTGCGAGTCTCCTGCAAAACCAGCCGATAGCGAAGCCAACCATCAGTACGACGCCCGCACAGAACGGCGCAGCCATCGTCACGCTGCTCGACACGACAGCCGGATCGAAGATCTACTACACGCTCGACGGCACCCAGCCGAGAGCCTCCTCGACCGAATATCTCGCACCATTTCTCGTCGCGTCAGACTCTACTCTGAAAGCCGTAGCCCTCGCGGCCCACCAGAACGAAAGCGCAATCGCGGAGCAGATCTTCAATCTCAAACTCGCCCCGGGAACCCTCGTCTGGAGCGATGAATTCACCAACTCCACCAGCACCAACGCACAGCCCGATGCGGCTCTCTGGGGATACGACACAGGCGCAAGCGGCTTCGGCAATCACGAGCTTGAACACTACTGCGCTTGGGGTTCCCGTGCCGCACCATGCGCTCCTGCAACTCCAAATGCGTACGTCGGAAATGACGGCAACCTGCACATCGTGGCGCGCCAGACTGCACCCAGCACCTACACCTCCGCACGCCTGAAGACCGAAGGCCGATTCAGCTTTCGCTACGGCAGGCTTGAGTTCCGCGCCAAACTTCCGGAGTCCCAGGGACTCTGGCCCGCGGGCTGGACCCTCGGCAACAACGTCACAACCAAAGGCTGGCCCGCGTGCGGAGAACAGGACATCCTCGAACGTGTCGATGCGGCCAAAACCCCCGACTGGAACCAGGGGTCGGTCCACGGTCCCGGCTTCACCGGCACACCCATCGGCGCGCCATATCACTTTCCCGCAGCCAGACAGCAGCCGGCTGGCACACCTATGGCATGATCTGGAAACCCGGCTCAGTCGCCTACTACATCGACGATCCCACCAGGCCCTACGCGACTTTCACTCCCGCCGACCTGACCACCTATCCGGGCGCCTCATGGCCATTTGACGCAGGCCAGGCCAACTTCATCATCCTCAACATGGCAGTGGGCGGAGGGTGGCCCGGACCTCCAGACGCCTCCACCCCATTCCCATCCGAGATGCTCGTCGACTACGTCCGCATCTACACCAATTAGGCACGTGCAGGGCTAAGGCTTGACCTGGCCCTGCACCGCATCTTCAAGCGAGATCCCGTTCTTATCCAGCAGGTCGCCCATGTCGCGATCCAGCTCAATACGCGCCTTCTGGAAGTTCGATCGCGCAGCAATTTCGCTGGCCCGCGCTTGCGCCAGATACGCCACATCCTGGATCACCTGCAGATTGGTCGACTGGCCAAACTCCAGCCGATCCCGGTCCGCCTGCAGCAACTGTTCCTGGTAGCCACGGCTGCTCTCGGCTGCCTTGTACGCGGCGAAGCTCGTCTCGACCGCAATCTCAGCCGCTTCGATATCCTGACGAATCTGGTTCGACAGCTTCTCCGTCCGCGCCTGCACCTGTCGCACCTGAACCGCATCACGAGCCGCGTCCGCCTGAGCCACGCGATTGCGCAGCGGCAGATTCAACTGAACGCCACCCTGCACAATCGTCGACACCCGCAGGCCACCTAAAGCAAAGTTCGTAGGCAAAGTCGGTATCGCCGTCCCCGGCGTACCAAGCTGCTCGAACGCAGTCTCTGAACTGCCCCGAGTCTGCACGTTCGCAAACACATTCAACTGCGGAAGAGCTTCATTTCGCGACGCCGCTGCGCTGATCTCACCGGTTTTGATCTGTAACTCTGACTGTGCCAGATCCGGCCGATGCGCAAGTCCATGCTCGATCAGATCCTGCACCGACGTCCCTTCCAGCCGGTCGGGAACCGTGATCCGATCCGTCGGTACAATCTCCGTAAAGCCGGTCGCAAACTCCGGTGAATCGGCACGCAGCAGAAGGTTCTTTAGAATGACCTCCTGCGTGCGATACAAGCCTTGCGCCTGCGTAAGATCGAACTCACTCGAGCTCACCAGCGCATCCACGCGCAGCAACTCGATCGGCGCAAGCGTGCCCTCTTCCACCTGTGCCGCGTCATCGGACCGCAGCTTCCGCGCCGCGTTCAGCGCCTCCTGCTTCACTGCCACATTCTCACCAAGTGAAACTAGGTCGAAGTAGATTCGCGAAGCCCCATATACAGTCTCCAGCACCTGCTGCTCAAACAGCAGTCGCGAAACCTTGCGGTTCTCATTCGCAATATGCAGGTAGCGAAGATTCACACTCGACCCGAAACCACGCAATAGCGGCTGAGCCAGCGTCACCGACGTACTTGGGCGCGAGAATGGGTCAAGCTGCGAGTTGGATCCGAAAATCACCGCGGAATCGTTATTTGCGCTCGCCTGCAGTTGCGTGCCATAACGAAAACCCTGCAGGTAAGAGAGGTCGAGTGCCGTGAAATCAACAGGCGCAGCCTGCGTTGTTGTTCCACTTGCAGACGTCGCGCCTGACCCTGAAGTCGAGCCCGCCCCCGTCGTCGTCAAAGGCGTAAGAGTCACCGTGTTCGACCGCCGCAGATACCCCGCCTGCAAAAATAGATTCGGATCGAAAAGAGGTACATTCGGGCCGGCCGAGTACTGCGTCGTCGCCGTCGAAGCCGCCGACAAATTCGTAGTCGTCTGCGCCGTCGCGTTCAGCGAAGTCAGGTCAACCACCGACGGCGTAACCGGGTTCGGTGTCGTTGCCGTGGAATTCAAAAGCGGAGAACCCGGCCCGCCCACCCCGTTCGGAGCCTCCTGAATCGTAAAATCGATCCCGCGCAGAGTCCCGCCCCCTTGTGCCCTGCGCCGGTCCGTATCCGCCAGCACCAGGTTGTAGCGCTCCACCTCAACATCCAGGTTGTTCTCAATCGCAAGCGCAATCGCGTCGTGCGCACTCAGGTAAAGCTTTCCGTCACGAACCAAAGAACGCAGACGCGAACCGCTGCCCCCAAACAGCTGCGGAACCTTCGCCGCATGAAACGGCCCGAAGTAATGCGGGGTGTCAAGGCCCTTCGGTTCAGATCGAAAAGGCTCAACAGCTGGAGTAGCCACCGCAACACTCGGAACATTCGGTGTAAAACCCGAGATCGGCGGAGCATCCGGCACCTGCGGCAGATTCGTGCCAGAAACAGGTACATTCGTCCGCGTCGTCGGAGCCACTGCCTGCTGAGCCTCCACCTGCACTGCCAGCAGAAGCCCCGCGGCCAGGGGTAGGAGACTTGTAACCCGCGTCATGGCTTGCTCTCTCCCTTGTTGTTGCTCTTGTTCGCCCCGCCCCCCTGCTGCTTCTGCCCCGGCTTGCCGATCTGGCCCTGCATATCCTGATCTTCAATGCCCGGATCGCCGTACTGCGTCGACCCTCCCGGAGGCGTCGGCTTGCTGCCCGGAAGCGGCTGCTTCATATCCTGCTGCGCCTTCTGACTCATCCGCGTCTTCACCTCGGCGCCGTCTTTCACGTCGTCCGTAAACGTGCTCGCAATAAGATCACCTTCATGCAAACCGGACATGATCTCCGTCTCGGGCCCAAAGTCGCGGCCAAGAACAACGGGCACCAGTTTGATCTTCCCGCCGCTAACCAACGCCACACTCGGCGTATCGTGGCGCACGGCAATCGCATCTCCCGGCACTACAAGAGGTCCCTGTCCCTTCGCACCTGCAAACGTCGCCACCGCATACATGCCTGGCAGCAGCCTGCCCGCCGAGTTATCAATCTGAATCTCCGTGATCATCGTGCGCGTATTCTGGTCCACCGAACCCGCAGTCCTGGTCACGTCTCCATAAAACGTCTGCATCGGATAATTCTGAAAATGCAGCATCGCATGCTGGCCCGTATGCACTTCGCTGATATACCCCTCAGGCACAGAGACCAAAATGCGAAGACGGTTATTCTGCGCAATCGTAAACAGCGCACCGCCCTGCGTCCCCGTGCCCGTGCTCGGGGTCGCAAGGTTAGGCCCGGCTCCGGTGGAGCCATAGGTATTGGTTCCCGCATTCGCGCTCGGAGACGTACTCGCACCCGATCCCATCGAAACGGAAGGCGTGCCACCCGAAGAGCCCTGCGCCGAAATCAGATCGCCATTATCGACGTTCCGCTGCGTCACCACACCGTCGAACGGGGACGTCACACGCTCATAACTCTGCAGCGAGATCTGCCGGTCAAGATTCGCGCGGAACGCCTCGACATTGCGTTCCGCCGCAGCCACGTTTGCCACCTGCGCCTGGTAGTTCGCCTCCGCCTGGTCTCCATCCTGCCGCGAGAACACACCCTTGATCACCAGCGCCCTGTACCGATCGACAGTCACCCTGGTCAAGGCAAGCTGCGTCTCCTGTTGCGCCAGTTGACTCTTCGCCTGGTCAAGTTGCTGCCTCGCCTGTGCAACCTGCGCATCGAGATCCGGAGCATCGATGATCGCCAGGAGTTGACCCTTGCGCACATGATCACCGATGTCCACATAACGCTTCTTCAAATATCCACTCGCACGCGCATAAATCGACGACTCGTTCAGCGGAGTGGTCGTGCCCGGGATCACAATCCCTGCGTTCGTCGTCGCAGGATGCACGCGAAGTACCTCGATCGTCGGCGACTCCTGCTCTTGCTTCGCGCGCTGCTCCGTTTCCTTCTCACGGTTATGCCGCGGGATCCAGCCGAAGAACAGCACCAGCAGAAACACCAGCACAATGCACGCGAGGACGAGGAACAGCACACGCTTATTCTTCGGCTTCCTGAATGGTTCCGAGACCACCTCACCCACAGGCCGGTGATGCTTCTTCGCGGTTGAGTTCGACATTTCGAACTCCTTGCCCAGCCGCTTGTCATCGAGCGAGTTCGGATCGCTGAAGGCACGCCCCATCCGGCGATCTTCTTCATGCGCGCCGTCTGCAAACTCGTCGCCAAGATGCTCGCGTCCGTCGCTCAATAACGGCTTCTCGTCCGCATTGCGTTCATTCTGATCATTAGCCATTACGCGGGCTGCTCCATTCCTGGTTGCGAGCCGGGTGCCTTGCCAAGCGAGTTGTTCGCCTCGGTCACCGGGCCATATTCTTCGTCGATTTCCTTATCCCAATCCACCGGCGGATTCTTCTTCAACAGCGAATAAATCACCGGCACAATAAACAGAGTGCCGACCGTCGCCAGCAGCAGCCCACCTATGACGGCGCGTCCCAGTGGAGCATTCTGTTCTCCGCCCTCACCGAGCGCAAGCGCCATCGGCAGCATACCGATAATCATCGCAAGCGCCGTCATGATCACCGGTCGCAATCGCGTAAAGCCCGCATTCAATGCCGCTTCCATACGGTCTTTGCCCGCCGTACGCTCATCGTTCGCAAATACCACCATCAGAATCGAGTTCGCCGTCGCAACGCCAATCGTCATGATCGTACCCATCAGCGAAGGCACGTTGAACGTAGTCTGCGTCAGGTAAAGCATCCACAGGATTCCGCAGAATGCACCCGGCAAGGCCATCAGGATAATCACCGGGTCAAGCCAGCTCTGGAAGTTCACCGCCATCAGCAGGTACACCAGTCCGATGGCGAAGATAATCCCGATACCCAGTCGCACAAACGACTTTTGCATCGTATCCACTTCGCCGCGCAACTCGATCGTTGTCCCAACCGGCAACGTCTTTGTCTCGTCCGCAATAATCTTGCGGATCTCGGAAGCTACACCGCCAAGATCGCGACGATCGACATCGGCGTAAATATCGTAAGTCGGCTGAATGTTGTAATGGTCGATGATAATCGGCGACTCATCACGCCGGAAGGTAGCAAGATTACCAAGCAACTGTGACGTATTACCTGTAGGCGATGTAACCGGCGTCCGCGCCAGCTCCGGCAGCGTACTGATCTTGTCGATCGGCGTCTGCGTGACGATCTGGTAGTTGACCCCATTCAAAGGATTCAGCCACTCATTCGGAGCCGTCTGACCCGTACCCGTAAGCGAGATCAGCATCGAGTTCGCCACGTTCGACTGGGTCAGACCGAGCTGGCTCGCCTTGACGCGATCTACATTCACCTGCAGCGTCGGATACGTCACCTGCTGGTGAATGTGAACATCCACCGCTCCGGGTATCGCCTGAACTCTCTTCAGAATCTTCTGCGTCAACTCGTAATTGCCCTTGCCACGACCCGTAACCGCAATGTCGATCGGAGCCGGCAAACCAAAGTCCAGGATCTGATTCGTAATGTTCGCCGGCACAAAGAAGAACGTTGCGCCCGGGAACTTCTTCGGCAACTGCTCGCGAATCAGCCGCATATACTTCGTCGTGTCACGCTTGCCCGGCTGCAGCGAGATCAGTATCTGTCCATCCGAATTCGAGATCGTCGCGTTCGCCCCGAACGCAAGATTGATACCACCTGTCGGTAAGCCAATGTTATCCAGCATCAGCTTCACTTCGTCCGCAGGGATAATCTTGCGGATCTCCGCCTCGATCGAAGCGAAGTATTGCTCCGAGTCCTCAAGCCTCATCCCCTCAGGCGGATTCACATGTAACTGCATCTGTCCCGAATCAACATAGGGAAAGAAGTCCTCGCCTATCCCAAGCGCTACAGGCAGCGAAAGCAACACGAAGGCACCGAAGATGATCAGCGTCAACGCTGCATTACTCAGGCACCATTCCAGCACGCCCTTGTAGCCGTGTCGAAACTTCTCGAACTGGCGGTCGAACTTGTGGTGCCAGCGCCAGATCCAGTTGTTCTTCTCTTCGCGCTCGCTTGCACTCTCATCCTGGTAGAGATCGATCTCGGCCTTCAACAAAAAGTGCATCATCGTCGGCACCAGCGTACGCGAGAGAAAATAGGAAGCCATCATCGCGAAAGCCACCGCCATCGCTAGAGGTGTAAACAGGTACTTCGCCGCACCCGTCAGCAACACCACCGGTATAAACACAATGCAGATCGATAGTGTGGATACAAACGCCGGCGCTGCAACCTGCTGTGCCGAATCCAGAATCGCCCGTACCAGCGGCTTCTTCTCTGCCATGTTGCGATGTGTGTTCTCAATCTCTACCGTCGCATCATCCACCAGGATACCGACCGCAAGCGCAAGCCCGCCCAGCGTCATCACGTTGATCGTCTCGCCCAGCGCGGCAAGAATAATCATCGAAGTCGCAATCGATAGCGGGATGGATGTACACACGATCAGCGTCGACCGCCACGATCCAAGAAACAACAGAATCATCAACCCGGTAAGCGCGGCAGCTATCGTAGCCTCGCGCACCACTTCACCAATCGACTCGCGCACAAACACTGACTGGTCGAACAGCGGCGTCACCTTCAAATTCGGTGGCAACCCAGCCGTCACCCGCGGGATTGATTTCTTCACGCCATCGACAATGTCGATCGTGCTCGTCTCGCCATTCTTCAGCACCGTCAGCAGCGCGCCGCGTTTACCATCCTGCCGCACAATGTTTGTCTGCTCTGCGAATCCTTCCTCAACCTGAGCAACATCCTTGATGAAAACAACTGATCCGTTGGCCGAGCGAATCGGCAAGTCGTTCAGCGCCGAGACCTCGCCCGGCGAACTGTTCATCTTCACCACGTACTCACGGTCCCCGATGCGCGCCGTACCCGCCGGTAGAATCAGGTTCTGATTCGCAATCGCCGTCGATACATCCTGTGCCGAAAGATGCTTCGCATACATTAGGTTCGGATCGGTATCGACCATGATCTGACGTACCTTGCCGCCATACGGCAGCGGCACAGACGCTCCCTTCACCGTAGCCAAACGCGGACGGATAAAGCTGATCCCTAGGTCATAGAGGTCCGCCTCGCTCAAGCCCTGCCCCGAGAGGGAAAGCTGCACAATCGGCACAGATGATGCGTCAAACTTGATAATGTTGGGCGGATAGGTTCCCGGCGGCAGCACACGTAGAATCGTTTGCACCACAGCCGTAATCTGCGACAGGGCAAGCTCCACCTTTACATTCGGCTGGAAATAAACGCGGATCACCGAAACGCCCTGGTACGACTCCGACTCCGAATGCTCGATGTCATTCACCGTCGTCGTCAGGGCGCGCTCGCATACCGTCACGATGCGCCCTTCCATCTCTGTCGGCGTCAGTCCCGAGTAACTCCAGACAATCGTCACAACAGGGATGTTGATGTAGGGGAAGATGTCCTTCGGCGTCTCAATCGCGGACCCGATGCCAAGCAGAAAGATCAACAGCGAGAGGACAACAAACGTATACGGGCGCCGAAGCGCGAGCTTAACAATCCACATGCAATCCTCAAGAAGGTTGGTCCGGTGTCAACGCGGGCAGGTAGTCCACAACAATAATTTTTGTTGTCTAAGCTCTGACGCTCGAATCTCTGTGGAGGTCTCCCACGCGCCTCCACCAACATCGGAACGCACGAACTCGATTTCCATCATGTTGAAACGCTGGCCATCCAGGAACGAAAACGCGGACCCCTTAGAGGCCCGCGCTCTTGTTGAACCGAACCTTCAATTTACTTCTTGTAGCTCTTCGCCGTAAAGAAGCGCTTATTGACCGCTTCCCAGTTCACGACGCTCCACCAGGCCGCGAGGTAATCGGGGCGCTTGTTCTGGTACTTGAGGTAATAAGCGTGCTCCCATACATCGTTGCCGAGAATCGGATAGTGACCCTGCGTGATTGGATTGTCCTGGTTCGCCGTCGTCACAATCTGCAGCTTCGAGCCGTCGAACACCAGCCAGCCCCAGCCCGATCCAAACTGCTTTGCCGCCGCTTCGTTGAATTGCTTCTTGAAATCCTCAAAGTTGCCAAAGTCAGTTTTAATCTGTTCAGCGATGTCGCCAAGCGGTTCGCCGCCGCCGTTCGGCTTCATAATCTCCCAGAACATCGTGTGGTTCACATGTCCGCCACCGTTATTCTGTATTGCCTTGCGCACATCCTCCGGCAGGCTTGCCAGGTCCTTGATCAACTCCTCGGGATTCTTGCTCGACAACTCCGGATGCTTCTCGATCGCCGCATTCAGGTTCGTCACATACGCCTGGTGATGCTTGTCGTGGTGCAGCTTCATGGTGGCTTCGTCAATCGTCGGCTCGAGTGCCGCGTAATCATAGGGGAGTGCGGGAACTTCAAAGGGCACGGGAATTCTCCTTATGGAACAAACGTTGGTGACTCGCAAAACTGCGTTGGCCCACAGCAAGCCTCGCGGGCCATTCATCCACCGCGAAGCATAACCAGCGCGAGAGCCTGGTGCTGCTTTCGATGCCATCTTAGTCGCCTGCGATGCAATCTGTCCGATCGGCCCCGCTCTCCCATGCCAATTCACACCCGATTCACACCGCACCCCGCGACGGCAAACCCACTTTTGGTTTCTAATCGAGCGTAATGAGCGCAAGCACCGTCGAATCGGAATATCGCTGGCTGAACGATGATGGCCCCGCCTTCGGGGCGCCCGGCCTCGCACCCCGCTGGACCTCAAGCCGGAAGGACGCCGTCACCACCGCCTACTCCGCCTCCAGCCGAGTCTGGTTCACCGTCTCTCACGGCACCCTCAACGAAGTCTACTTCCCAACCATCGACCGCCCCCAGATGCGCGACATGGAGCTCCTCTTCACCGACGGGAAAACCTTCTTCCACGAAGAAAAGCGCGACTTCGAGTACGACTTTCACTACGTCGATCCCGACGCGCCCGCCGTCCGCGTCGTTGCCTCCGATCTCGACGGTCGCTACACCATCACCAAGGAATTCATCAGCGACCCACACCATCCCGTCGTCCTGATGAACGTCAAAATCACCGGTGACGAGGACATCCTCTCCCGCCTCAAGTGCTACGCGCTGCTCGCCCCGCACCTCGACGGTGGCGGAGCAGGAAACTCCGCCCGTTCGCTCTCCGTCGCCGGTCAGCGCGCCCTGCTCGCCTGGAAGAACGGCACCTCCCTCGCCCTCGGCGCAAGCTGTGGCTTCACCCGTACCTCCTGCGGTTACGTCGGCACCAGCGACGGCTACCAGGACCTCTCAGCCAACATGCAGATGGAGTGGCAGTTCGGCTCCGCCATGGAAGGCAACATCGCCATCATGGGCGAAATCGACGTCAACTGCAACCGCGAGTTCACCCTCGCCATCGCCTTTGGCCAGGGCCACCATGCTGCGCTCAGCGGCCTCATGCAGACCCTCTCCACCCCATTCGAGCTGCACGAAAAGCGCTTCATCGAGCAATGGCACCGAGCCCTCTCTCCCTCCTCACTCGCATCCGCCTCGACCGACAAGGGCCGCCTTGCCCGCGTCTCGCATAACGTCATCCTCACCCACGAAGACAAGACCTACTCCGGCGCCTTCATCGCCTCCGCCTCCATCCCCTGGGGTGCCTCCAAGAGCGACGACGACCTCGGCGGCTACCACCTCGTCTGGACTCGCGACATGGTCCAGTCCGCCACCGCCCTGCTCGCCTGCGGACGCACCGAAACTGCTCGCCGCGCCCTCGTCTACCTCGCCTGCACCCAGCGCCCTGACGGTGGCTTCGCCCAGAACTTCTGGATCGACGGAACCGCCTACTGGACCGGCATCCAGCTTGACGAAGTCGCCTTCCCCATCATCCTCGCCTGGCGCCTCTGGAAGCTCGACGGCCTCGGCGACTTTGACGTCTTTCCCTTCGTCGAGCACGCCGCGGCCTTCCTCGTCCGCTACGCTCCCGTCACCCAGCAGGAGCGCTGGGAAGAAAACTCCGGCTACTCGCCCTCCACCCTCGCCGCCGTTATCACCGCCCTCGTCTGCGCCGCCGACCTCGCCCGCGCCTACAAGGCCAGCGAGCTCGCCACCTTCCTTGAAAGCTTCGCCGACTGGATCGAATCCCACCTCGACGAATGGACCACCACCAACGACGCCATCCTGCTCGCCGACGTCAAGTGCCACTACATGCGCATCCGCCCGCCGGCACCCGGTGAGCCCTTCCATAACCCGGCCCTCCAGCCCGGCTTCATCCACATCGCCAACCGCGGCGAAGGCGAGCAGGCCGACTACGACGCCCGCGAAGTCATCGACGCCGGCTTCCTCGAGCTCGTCCGCTACGGCATCCGCCGCGCCGACGATCCCCTCATCACCGAGTCCCTCCGCGTCGTCGACTCCTGCCTCAAGTACGAGACCCCCTACGGACCCTGCTGGCGTCGCTATAACCACGACGGCTACGGCCAGAAGAAGGATGGCGGACCCTACAGCGGGTGGGGACAGGGCCGCGCATGGCCCCTCCTCGGTGGAGAACGCGCCCACTACGAACTCGCCGCCGGCAACCTCGACAACGTCAAGGCGCTCATCACCGCCTACGAAAAATTCTCCTCCGTCGGCGGCATGCTGCCCGAACAGGTCTGGGACCACCAAGACCTACCCGCCGAAGGCCTCTACGAAGGCCGTTCCGCCGGTTCCGCCCAGCCCCTCGTCTGGGCCCATGCCGAGTACCTCAAGCTTCTGCGATCGGTCGTCGACGGAAAGGTCTTCGACACCATCTCCGTCGTCGCAGAACGCTATGCCGTCCCGCCCGGCAAGCGCACCTTCCGTAGCCAGGTCGAGATCTTCTCGGTCGCGCGCCCCATCGCCGAAGTCCCCGCCGGCTTCACCCTGCGCATCGTCGACGCAGAGCGCTTCTACCTCATCTACACCCTGGACGGCTGGCAGACCAATCACTCCCTGAACTCCCGCGTCGTTGGCTATCCCGGCTCTTACATCGACCTGCCGATCCCGGCCGACACTCCCGCAGGGACCTCCAAAGTGGAATTCACCCTCCACTGGCCGGAAAACGCCCAGGGAGCCGAACACTGGCTCGGCCGCAACATCGAAGTCGCCATCGTTCACCCACGCCCGGAGGGCACACCCCTCACCTCCTGCCCTCCGACTTCTCCTCCAACGGCAGCATGAGAATCGCCACACGCTAGTACACTGGTGGGACGCCAGTTGCATGCCGTCCCTCCACGCAGGCCGGCAAGGGGCTCCGCTCACGACATCACGGAGCCCGCAACACGAGACTTTCAGCATCAACCCAGTACCCATCGAGCACCGAGGAGCAGAATGAGCGACACTCAGCAGCACGAACTTGACCAGCTATCCATCAACGCCCTGCGCTTTCTCGCCGTCGACGCCGTCGAAAAGGCAAACTCCGGCCACCCCGGCGCCCCGCTCGGCTGCGCCCCCATCGCCTACCTGCTCTACACCAAGTACATGAAGTACGATCCGTTGGACCCCAAGTGGTCGGACCGCGACCGCTTCGTGCTCTCGAACGGACACGCCTCAGCCCTGCTCTACGGCGCGCTCCACCTCGCCGGCTTCGACTTGCCCATCTCGCAGCTCGAACAGTTCCGTCAGTGGGGCTCCCACACCCCAGGCCACCCGGAATATGGTGAGACCCCCGGCGTCGAAGTCACCACCGGACCCCTCGGCCAGGGCTTCGCCGAGGCCGTTGGACTCGCCATCGCCGAAAAGCACCTCGCTGCTATCTACAATCACGAAAATCACTTCCCGGTAAACCACCACACCTATGTCCTCTGCGGCGACGGTGACCTCATGGAAGGCATCTCGCACGAATCTGCCTCGCTCGCCGGCACCCTCGGCCTCGGCAAACTCATCGTGCTCTACGACGACAACCTCATCTCGCTCGACGGCCCCACCGACCTCAGCTTCACCGAAGATGTCACCAAGCGCTTTGAGGGCTATCACTGGCACGTCCAGATGGTCCACGACGGCAATGACCTCAAGGCCATCTCCGAGGCCATCGAGTCCGCCAAGGCCGAGACCTCCCGCCCCTCGCTCATCCGCGTCCGTACCGTCATCGGCTACGGCAGCCCCAAGGCTGGCACCCAGAAGGTCCACGGCGAGGCCCTCGGAGCAGCCGCCCTCAAGGAAACCAAGAAGAACCTCGGCTGGCCCGAAGATAAATCCTTCTACGTCCCCGACGAAGCCAAGGCCAACTGGGACATGTGCAAGGAAAAGGGCAAGCGCGTCCACGCAGAGTGGCAGGCGAAGTACGCTGAGTACAGCAAGGCCTATCCCGAACTCAGCTCCGAATACGACCGCTGCACATCCATGAAGCTCGCCGAAGGCTGGGAAAAGCAGATCCCCGTCTTCCCGACCGAAAAGCCCGTCGCCACCCGCAACGCTGGCCAGGTCGTCATGAACGCCATCGCCAAGGTCGTCCCCGAGCTCTTCGGCGGTGCCGCCGACCTCACCAGCTCCACCAAGACCATCTTCAAAGATTCGCCCAGCTTCCACGTCGATCCCAAGGGCCGCAACGTCTACTTCGGCGTCCGCGAATTCGGCATGATGGCCGCAGTCAACGGAATCGCCGCCCACGGCGGTCTCATCCCCTTCGGCTCCACCTTCTTCACCTTCTCCGACTACTGCCGTTCCGCCCTCCGCATGGGTGCGCTCCAGTCCTCGCACTCGCTCTATATCTTCACCCACGACTCCATCGGTCTCGGCGAGGACGGTCCTACCCACCAGCCCATCGAGCAGCTGATGAGCCTGCGCGCCATCCCCCAGCTCACCGACTTCCGCCCCGCCGACGCCAACGAGACCGCCGCCTGCTGGCAGCTCGCGCTCGAGCGTCACTCAGCCAGCTTCATGGCGCTCTCCCGCCAGGATCTGCCTGTGCTTGACGCCGAGAAGTACAAGGTCCACGAAGGCACGCGCAAGGGTGCCTACGTCCTCGAGTCCTTCGGCAAGGACCTCATCCTCGTCGCGACCGGTTCAGAAGTCGCCATGATCATGAAGGCCGCGCTCGAGCTCAAGGAGTCCGGCATCAACGCGACCGTCATCTCTATGCCCAGCTTCAAGATCCTCGAGGAGCAGGGCGAGGAGTACATCCTGTCGCTCTTCCCCCACGGCGTGCCGAAGATCTCGCTCGAAGCCGGCGCCACCATGGGCTGGTGGAAGTACATCGGCCGCGACGGCGTCGCTATCGGACTCGACCGCTTCGGCGCCTCGGCCCCCGCACCGCTCGTTCAGGACAAGCTTGGCATCTCGGCCGCTCACGTCATCGAAGCCGCCAAGAAGCTGCTCAAGAAGTAGTTACATCCAAGGCAGGGAAGCGGAGACTGGCCCAAAGCCCGTCTTCGCTTCGAATCACACTCACGGAGAACACTCATGGTAACCAGCGAACGCGAGATGGTGCGCAAGCTCGACTACGAGGAAAAAGCCGAACAGCCCGCACCTGAAAAGTTCACCTCGCTCCAGCCCACCTACGAAGACACCATCCCGCCCGACCCCGAGCACGATTGGGCACTCGACGACTAACTCTGCCGCACCCTCCAAATCCTCCACGTAGGACACATAAATGACGCAGGATGACGCCAAACGTGCAGTCGCCAACCGGGCCGTCCAGTTCGTAGAGGACGGCATGCGAGTCGGCCTTGGCACCGGCACTACCGCGACCATGTTCATCCACGCACTCGCCGCCAAGGCTCGCGACGGACTTGAGATCCGCTGCGTCGCCTCCTCGGACGCAAGCCACAATCTCGCAGCGTCCTTAGGGATGGACGTCACCACCCTCGACGAACTGCCCGAACTCGATCTCTACATCGACGGCGCCGACGAAGTATGCCTTGGCCCCGACGGCATCGACCTCATCAAGGGTGGTGGAGCCGCCCTGCTCCGCGAGAAGATCGTCGCCAGCGCCTCCCGCCGCTTCCTCGTCGTCGTAGACAACACCAAGGTTGTGCAGCAACTTGGCAAATTCCCACTTCCCATTGAAATCATCAAGATGGCTCTTCCGGTCGTCCGTCCACGCCTCGAGGCGCTCGGTCTTAAGCCTCGCCTCCGCCTTAAAAAAGACTCCTTCGAACCTCTGCACACCGACGAAGGGAACTATATCGTCGATTGCATGAGCGGTATCATCGAGCGTCCAGTTGAAACCGCCGCCGCAATTCGCAATATCGTCGGTGTCGTCGAACACGGTCTCTTCCTCAATTTCGCCGAGCTTGCCCTTGTAGCCGGAGAAGATGGCGTGCGCGAACTCCGTCCCTGACACCCCGTTTGAATCGCTCCACGACGAGAAGGCGTCTCATGCTCATGTCTACCTCGCAAAAAGTCTGGTTCATCACTGGCGCCTCCACAGGCTTCGGCCGCCTGCTCGCTGAGCAACTCCTCGCAGCCGGTAGCAAGGTCGTAGCCACCGCGCGCAAGCCGGAACAGATTGCCGACCTCGCAGACAAGTACCCCGACCTCTGCCTCGTCACACCCCTCGATGTCACCGAACAAGTCGCCATCGAGGCCGCAGTCGATGCCGCCATCCAGAAGTTCGGCCGGGTCGACGTCCTCGTCAACAACGCCGGCTACGGCCTCGCCGGGGCCATCGAAGAGGCCACTGAAGATGAGTTCATGCCCGTCTTCGAGACCAACGTCTTCGGCCTCATACGCGTCACCCGCGAGCTCCTGCCCCATCTCCGCTCGCAGCGCTCCGGCCACATCGTCAACCTCTCATCCATTGGCGGCCTCATCGGCTCCCCCGGCTGGGGCTTCTACAACGCCAGCAAGTTCGCCGTCGAAGGCTTTTCGGAAGCGCTCGCCGCCGAGATGGCTCCCCTCGGCGTCCACGTCACCATCGTCGAGCCCGGCCCCTTCCGCACCGACTTCCTCGGCCGCTCCGGCGTGGAAGCCCGCCAGCGCATCCCCGACTACGACTCCACCGCCGGCAAAACCCGCCAGTACTTTCACGAACAGGCCGGCAAGCAGGTCGGCGACCCCGCCAGGGCTGCCGCAGCCATCATCACCGCAGTCGAAGCCGCCAACCCGCCAAAGCATCTCGTCCTCGGCAAGATCGCCTATACCCGCATGACCGCACGACTCGACCAATGGAAGCAGGAGCTCCAGACCTGGGAGCAGCTCTCACTCGGCGCAGACTTCCAGAACGCCGACGGCGCAGGCTCCGCAACCGCCTATCCAGACACAAAGACGGGGGGCAAGTGAGCAGAAACAGCGCGCCGGTCGCATCAAGCAGCATCAGGACCATCTTCTGGGACGTCGGTGGCGTCATCCTCACCAACGGCTGGGACCGTTCCCAGCGCGCCAGTGTCCTCGGCCGGCTGGGCGTCGACCTCGTCGCCTACGAGGAGATGCACGATCATGCCAACTACTACTGGGAGCGCGGCCTCATCGACGCCGAAGAGTTCTTCCTCCAGACCGTCCTCCGCCCCAACCCGCGCCTCGGCCTTACCTTCGACATCCTCTGGCCCCAGGTCTGCGCCCAGTCAAAAGTCCTCCACGCAGAGTGCCTCGACATCCTTGCAGACCTCAAATCTTCCGGTCGCTGGCGCCTCGCCACCCTCAACAACGAATCCCGTGAGCTCAACGAGTACCGCCTCGACAACTTCAAACTCCGCAGCCTCTTCGACTACTTCATCTGCTCCGGCTACGTCCACGAGATGAAGCCCAAACCGGGAATCTACGAGACCGCAATCGACATCTCAGGCTTCCCCGCACACACCGCCCTCTTCATTGACGACAAGCCCGAGAACTGTGAAATCGCACGGCAACTCGGCATGCACGCCATCTGCTTTCAATCCCCCGGCCAACTCCGCGATGACCTGCTAAAACACGGAATCGAAGTCCCTTAGCAAACGTCCCCTGATCCTGTCCGCTACACTCAAACAGACAAACCGAAATCAACATAGAACCACTCGAGGACTTGAAATGGCGACTCCCGAAGTCAAGGTGGCACCCGCCGCAACGCCCGCAGCACCCAAGGCCCAACGCAAGCCTGACCCCTGCATCGTGGTCATCTTCGGCGCTTCCGGTGACCTCACCAAGCGCAAACTTCTCCCCGCCCTCTACCACCTCCAGCAGGATGGCCTGCTCCCCGAGGACTTCGCCGTCGTAGGCGTAGCCCGCCGCGATCTCTCCGCCACCTTCGGCCCCGATATGAAAGACGGCATCCTCAAGGGAGGCGGCGTCGAGGAAAACGACCCCAAACTCGCCCCCTTCATGGACCGCGTCCAGTACTTCGCCACCAACTTCGATGACGACGCCGGATTCGAGAAACTGAAGGCCTACCTCGCCGAGCTCGACCAGAAGTTCCACACCAACGGCAACCGCCTCTTCTATCTCGCCGTCGCACCCGAATTCTTCGCCGACATCATCGCCCGCCTCGGCAAGCACGGCATGGCCACCCCCGCCCAGGGCGAAAACCACTGGGTCCGCGTCATCATCGAGAAGCCCTTTGGCACCGATCTCGCCAGCGCCCGCAAGCTCAACGATGACGTCAACGCCGTCCTCTCCGAAGATCAGATCTTCCGCATCGATCACTACCTCGGCAAGGAGACCGTCCAGAACATCCTCGTCTTCCGCTTCGCCAACGGCATCTTCGAACCCGTCTGGAACCGCAACTACGTCGACCACGTCGAGATCACCGCTGCCGAGTCCATCGGTATTGAGGGTCGCGGACCCTTCTACGAGCAGGCAGGAGCCCTACGCGACGTCCTCCAGAACCACGTCATGGAAGTCCTCTCCTTCGTCGCCATGGAACCACCGGACTCCTTCGAGGCCGACGCCGTCCGCACCGAAAAGCTCAAAGTCTGGCGCTCCATCGAACCCATCCCGGTCGAGGACACCGCTCGCGGTCAGTACGGCCCCGGCAAGGTCGACGGCAAGGACGTCGCCGGCTACCGCCAGGAAGACCGCGTCAGTACCGAGTCGCAGACCGAGACCTTCGCCGCCGCCAAGCTGCAGATCGAGAACTGGCGCTGGGCCGGCGTCCCCTTCTACATCCGGGCCGGCAAGCGCCTCGGCAAGCGCGTCACCGAGGTCACCATCGTCTTCAAGCAGGCGCCGCTCCACCTCTTCAAGACCAACTCCAGCTCCGGCGCCATCGAGCCGAACGTCATCTCGATGCGCATCCAGCCGGACGAAGGCATCGCTCTTCGCTTCGGCACCAAGGTTCCCGGCCCGACCACCAACGTCGCACCCGTGGACATGAACTTCAGCTACGCCGAAGCCTTCGGCAAGTCATCCGCCAACGGCTACGAGCGTCTCCTGCTCGACGCCATCCTCGGGGACGCAACCCTCTTCGCCCACCGCGACGGAGTCGAGGCCACCTGGGCGCTCTTCACCCCCATCCTCGAAGCCTGGAAACAGCAGCACAAGGACTTTCCTAACTACGCCGCAGGATCCTGGGGGCCGGAGGAGTCCAACGAGCTCCTCGCCAAAGACGGCCGAAAGTGGCGCTCCCTCTAACCGCGATGCACCCGATGCCGGGCCCTTCCCCATGGGCTCGGCATCCGCGTTTGCATTATGCGCATCTTTCCGTCAGATTGTTTGAACGTCGTTCCTCGCAGCTCTGAAAGAGAGGCTATGCCCCGTTCCGTAGTCATCACCGCCCAGGTCGCACCCAACCCAGATGAAGTCGCCCAGCAGGCCGCAAGGATGTTCGCCGACACCGTGACCGCCGCCGTCTCCTCCCGGGGCATAGCCCGCGTCGCCGTCTCCGGAGGCTCCACACCCCGTGCCGTCTTCGCCCTCCTGGCCAACCCCGCAGCCCCATTCCTCCACTCCATCCCCTGGCAGAAACTCCAGCTCTTCTGGGTGGATGAGCGCTGCGTCCCACCCACCGACAGCGACTCCAACTACGGCATGACCAGGGCCGCCATGCTCGACAGCATCCCGCTTCCAGCAGCCAACGTCCACCGCATGGAAGGCGAGCTCGACCCCGAAGAAGCCGCCTCCCGCTACGAGGCCGAGATCCGCAACACCTTCCGTCTCGAAGGCGCCCAGACTCCCACCTTCGATCTCGTCCTCCTCGGCCTCGGTCCCGATGGCCACACCGCCTCGCTCTTCCCCCACACCGAAGGCCTCAACGAAATAGCTCGCATCGTCATCGCCAACCATGTCCCGCAGAAGGACACCTGGCGTCTCACCCTCACCTGGCCCGTCATCACCCAGGCCCGAGAGGTCGCCTTCCTCATCGAGGGAGAAGAAAAAGCCGAGATGGTGCAGACTGTCTTCGCAGGCAGGTATGATCCCGAAAGCTGGCCGGCCCAACTCATCCGCCCAGCCAGCGGCAAGCTCACGCTTCTGCTGGATACCGCGGCGGCGGCGAACCTCCCCGGTCCACCTGCACCCGGCACTTCTACCTTGGAGCTCAAATGATTCTCGCAGGCGACGTAGGCGGCACCAAAGTTCATCTCGCGCTTTATAACTTTGAGGACGGCCGCCTCAAGCCCATCCGCGATCAGAAATTCCCCGCGGCCGACTTCGAAAAACTCGACGACGTCGTCAAGCGCTTTCTCTCCGAAGCGGACGGACACTCCGCCCAGGACGCCTCCGAGATCATGGCCGCGTGCTTCGGCTGCCCCGGCCCCGTCCGCGACGGCCGCATCAAGCTCACCAACCTGCCCTGGAGCCTAGACGCCCGTGACCTCCGCAGCTCGCTCGGCATCGAGCACATCTTCCTCATCAACGACCTCGAAGCCAATGGCTACGGCATCCCCGAACTCTCCAAAGAAGCCATCTGCGTCCTCCACGAAGCAGACTCCTCCTCCGTCGGCCACCGCGGCCTCATCTCCGCCGGTACCGGCCTCGGCGAAGCCCTCCTCATCTGGGACGGTAAGCACCGCCACATCCCCATCCCGTCCGAAGGCGGCCACTGTGACTTCGCCGCGCGCAACGACCGCGAGATCGCCCTCCTCCAGTACCTTCGCCGCACCCTGAATGGCCGCGTCTCCTTCGAGCGCGTCGTCTCCGGAATCGGCATCAAGAACGTCTATGCCTTCCTCCGCGACGACCAGAAGATGGAAGAGCCCGCGTGGCTCCGCGACCGCCTCGCCTCCGAAGACCCCAACTCCGTCATCGGAACCTGCGCCGAAGACGGCTCCAGCGAAATCTGTTTCGAAACCATGCAGATCTTCTCTGCGGCCTTTGGAGCCGAGGCCGGCAACATCGCCCTCAAGGTCCTCGCCTCGGGTGGCATGTATCTCGGCGGAGGCATCGCCCCCAAGATCCTCAAAACCCTGAAATCCGGCCCATTCACCCAGGCCTTCCTCGACAAGGGCCGTCTCTCCCCCGTTCTCGAAGCCATCCCGGTCCGCGTCATCCTCGACGACACCTGCGCCTTGCTAGGCGCCGCGGCCTTCGCCGAGGCCCGTGCCTCCGAGGTGAGCGGCCACTCCGAACGCGCCGCCTCCTTGAAACTCGGCGCCTAGGAACCGCCCTACGCCGGCAGAGGTCACTTCGCAGCCCCATACAAGCTTCGCGTACTCCTCCCGTTGGCCGGTAAAGGACTCCATTTCTGACCAACCGCAAGGCCACGCGAAGCATTTGTAAGTCACGAAGTACCCGCGCAGGGCGCACTTCAGGAATCTCAGCCATCTTCGACTTCAGCCATCGCGCCGACCTCAAAGTCTATCCCGAGCTCATGGACCAGCCGTGCAGCTACGACGACCTGCGCCAATGTCTCCGCGATATCGCCAGGGTCAACCGGCTCACCCGTGCCTACAGCCCCACCTTCCATTGGCTCAACTACCTATATCCCCGCCTGCCCCGCCAGACCCACCCCCTACACATCGTCGACGTCGGCTGCGGCTACGGTGACACCCTCCGCCGCATCGCGCTCTGGGCCAGGGACCGCAGCCTGCCCGTCACCCTCACCGGCATCGATCTCAACCCGAACGCCGTCCGCGCCGCTCGCGAAGCCACCCCGCCCGACACCGCCACCTTCCTCGAGGGCAACGCCCTCGCCTTCGACCCGCCCGGCGGCATCGACCTCGTCATCAACTCGCTGCTCATGCACCACCTCGAAAACTCCGAAATCGTAACCCTCATGCAATGGATGGAATCCGTCGCCCGCGTCGGCTGGTTCATCAACGATCTCCACCGGCAGCCCGTCCCCTACTATTTCTTCCGCGCATTTAGCCGATTTACCTCTTGGCACCGCTTCGTCAAGCACGACGGCGCCGTCAGCATTCTGCGTAGCTTCCGCCCCGAAGACTGGCGCGCATTGGCACAGGCAGCCCACATCCCGCACAATCAATACACCATCCGCGAGTACCGTCCGGCGCGCCTCTGCGTCGCACGGCTCCGCTAACTCCCCCAACCACCAGGGAACCCGAATGACTCTTCGCCTCACCGCTGCTGCGCTCGCTCTCGCCTCCTCTGTCCTGGTCAGCCTCTCCGCCAACGCGCAGCGCCTCCCCGCCAACGCACGGCCCGAGCACTACACCCTCGCGCTCTCGCCCGACATCCAGGCCGCCACCTTCGCCGGCAACGAGTCCATCGACCTCACCCTCGCAGCCGCCTCGAAGACCATCACCCTCAACGCCATCGAGCTCCAGATCCAGTCCGCTTCCGCAAACGGCCAGACCGGCACCGTCTCCTACGATCCCGAAAAGGAACAGGCGACCTTCACCTTCGCCCAGCCGCTCCCCGCCGGCCGCGTCACCCTCAAAACCGCCTTCACCGGCATCCTCAACGACAAGCTCCGCGGCTTCTATCTCTCAAAGACCGCCACCCGCAACTACGCCGTCACCCAGTTTGAATCGACCGACGCCCGCCGTGCCTTCCCCAGCTTCGACGAGCCCGCCCTCAAGGCCACCTTCGACCTCTCGCTCACCGTCGACAAGGGCGATACCGTCATCTCGAACACCAACCAGGTCTCGGACACGCCCGCCGCCGTTGCAGGCAAGCACACCCTCACCTTCGCCCCCACGCCGAAGATGTCCACCTACCTCGTCGCCTTTCTCGTCGGCGACTTCGCATGCACCGACGGCAAGTCCGAGGGCATCCCCGTCCGCGTCTGCAGCACCCCAGACAAGGTCAAGCTCACCCACTTCGCCCTCCAGGCCGCCGAGCACTTTCTCAGCTACTACGACACCTACTTCGGCATAAAGTACCCCATGCCCAAGCTCGACCTCATCGCCATTCCCGACTTCGAAGCCGGCGCCATGGAGAACTTCGGCGCCATCACCTATCGCGAGACCGACCTCCTGGTAAACGACGACGATCCCATCAACGGCCGCAAACGCGTCGCATCCGTCGTCGCCCACGAGATGGCCCACCAGTGGTTCGGCGACATGGTCACCATGCAGT
>CAZZZP010000028.1:0-48623 GCA_964658635.1 Lichenicola sp.
GTCAGTGAAGGCGGTGCGAAGCCCTTGAGCGACAGGAACAAACACCAAACAACCGACAACAAATAACCGCCGTTCGCGGAGTCCGGCTCCGACAGATTGCCGAGGAAAGAGTTCCCATGCCAGTTCGCATTCAAGAGAAGCCGAAGCACAAGATCAAGATCAAGCGGAACGACCAGGTTGTTGTCATTGCGGGCAAGGATGCCGGCAAGAAGGGTCGTGTACTTCGCGTGATCGCCGACAAGAACCGCGTCCTCGTCGAGGGCGTGATGATCGTCAAGAAGCACGTGAAGCCGAATCCCCAGAAGAACATCAAGGGCGGCATCGCGGAGCAGGAAGCGACCATCCATCTTTCGAATGTCATGCTGCTGGATTCCGAAGGCAACAAGACACGTTCGGGCGTGCGCGTCGATGGCGACACCAAGGTACGCGTCGCGAAGTCCAACGATCAGCCGATCCCTGAGAAGAAAAGCAAGAAGTAATGCAGTGAAGTAACCCGCCGTGACTTTAGCCGCGACAAGATGGCTGGAGTCACGGTATACTAACAGACGGTTCACCCTACGAAACGGTACACGCGGAAGGGTCTCGCATATCGAGGTCAGACCGTACTCCGAAGCCGTAGAGAAAGCGAAGTCAACATCATGGCATCACGTTTCCGTACGAAGTATGAGACTGAGATCAAAGAGTCTTTGAAGAAGGACCTCGGCATCACGAATGCGATGGCGATTCCGAAGATCGAGAAGATCGTCATCAACATGGGTCTGGGCGAAGCGACCCAGAACGTCAAGATCATGGATCCTCTGGTTGCCGATCTCGCCGCGATTGCCGGCCAGAAGCCGGTGACGACCAAGGCCAAGAAGTCGATCGCGCAGTTCAAGGTGCGTGAGGGCATGCCCATCGGCGCCATGGTGACCCTGCGTGGCGACACCATGTATGAGTTCCTGGACCGCCTGATCTCGATCGCTCTGCCCCGTGTGCGTGACTTCCGCGGCGTCTCGTCGAAGAGCTTCGACGGCCGTGGCAACTACACGCTCGGCCTCCGCGACCAGCTCATCTTCGCTGAGATCGACTACGCGAAGGTCGATAAGATCAAGGGTATGAACGTGACCATTGTGACGACCGCCAAGGATGACAATGGTGCGCGTTCGTTGCTCAAGGCGTTCGGCATGCCGTTCCGGGTCGGCGCGTAAGTAGCGCTCCGGTTGATGATTCCCGGTTTTACAAGGTTCGAAAGAAGACAGGATAAGTAGACATGGCAACCACTGCAAAGCGCGTCAAGGACGCAAAGAAGCCGAAGTTCAAGTCCCGCCAGCATAACCGCTGCCAGCTCTGCGGCCGTCCGCGGGCGTTCCTCCGCAAGTTCGGAGTATGCCGTCTCTGCTTCCGCTCGCTCGCCCTCAAGGGTGAGATCCCGGGTGTTGTGAAGTCGAGCTGGTAAGAGAGTTTGTTGTTGCAGTACCGCAGTAAACATTCCCGCTGGTTCCCGGAGAGACACTCCGGGCGAACGGGGGATGAAGGAGATTGAATGAACCTCACCGATCCAGTAGCAGACTTCCTGACCCGCATCCGCAACGCGATGCGCTCGCGTCACCAGAAGCTCGACGTTCCCGCAAGCAAGCTCAAGGCCGAGATCGCCCGCATCCTCAAGGAAGAGGGCTACATCGCGAACTACAAGCCGACCGAAGAGAACGGCATGAAGGTTCTGCGCGTGTACCTCAAGTACGGCGCGAACAACGAGAGTGTCATCAAGGACCTCAAGCGCATCTCGCGTCCAGGCTGCCGCGTGTACCAGGGCAAGGACGAGATCCGTCGCGTTCAGGGCGGTCTGGGTATCGCCATTCTGACCACGCCGAAGGGTGTGATGACGGGCCGCCAGGCTCGGCGCGAAGGCGTCGGCGGCGAGCTTCTCGCAGAAGTCTGGTAGTTCTCGATAAGCAATCCAAGCGTTTGAACCGGCTGCAGTGGAATGTATGGGTGACTACCCCCGGGCACGACTCGCAAGCCAACCCAAGGATCTGAAATGTCTCGTATTGGTAAGAAGCCGATCGCACTGCCCGCGAACGTGAAGTACACGGTCGATGGCAACACCGTCCTGGTCGAAGGACCCAAGGGCAAGGTGACGGCGCTGATTCCTCAGGGAATCTCGCTGGTGAAGAAAGAAAACGAGCTCCTGGTGGAGCGTCAGAACGATTCGCAGGCCGGCTTCCACGGTCTTGCACGCGCGCTGGTCTTCAACGCCGTCACCGGCGTGACGACGGGTTGGACGAAGGAGCTTGATATCGTCGGCATCGGTTATCGCGCCGAGCTGAAGGGGAAGGGAATGGTCGTGTTTACGCTCGGCTACTCGCACCCCATCGAGTTTCCGCTGCCGACCGGCATTGAAGTGACCATCGACCCGAAGCAGCTTCACCTGACTGTCTCCGGCATCGACCGGCAGAAGGTGGGCCAGGTCGCCGCCGATATGCGTTCGCTCCGCAAGCCCGACCCTTACAAGAACAAGGGCGTGCGCTACACGGGTGAGAAGCTCAAGAAGAAGGTCGGAAAGACCGGAGCCAAGTAACCAGGCTCAGGATTAGGGGTTCAGGGTTCAGTCGATGCAGAAGCAAACTGACCCCTGTGCCCTTCACCCTGACCTCCAGCATTTAGCCGAACGTGTTCAGTCTCTGGACACGCCTTTAGGAAGGAAGAACCATGATTAACAAAGGTCAGCGCAACGTAATCCGCCAGCGGGTACACACCCGCATCCGCGAGAAGATCTCGGGTACCACCGAGCGTCCTCGCCTCAACGTCTACCGCTCGCTCAATCACATCTACACCCAGCTGATCGACGATTCGAAGGGTCTCACGATCGTTTCGGCGTCGTCCAAGGGCAAGAAGGGCGAGGAGTCGGTCTACGGCGGCAATGTGGAAGCGGCGAAGCTCGTCGGCAAGCAGCTTGCCGAGAAGGCGCTCGAGAAGGGCATCAAGAAGGTGGTCTTTGACCGCGGCGGTTACCTGTATCACGGCCGCGTCAAGGCATTGGCTGAGGCTGCACGTGAGGCCGGGCTCGACTTCTAGGCATATCTCGGCGATCTTCCGAGCAACCGTATTCAGACAAGGAAAACACTATGGCAACCCGCAAGAAAATCGACGCCAACCGCCTCAATCTGAAGGATGAGGTCGTCTCGATCAACCGCGTGACAAAGGTGGTCAAGGGCGGCAAGAACATGTCGTTCGCGGCGCTGGTCGTGATTGGCGACCCGGCCGAGGGCGTGGTCGGATATGGTTCCGGCAAGGCGAAGGAAGTTCCGCAGGCGATCCGCAAGGGCATCGAAGCGGCCAAGAAGAACCTGTTCAAGATCAACCTGACCGAGACGACGATTCCTCACCAGGTGCTGGGCCACTTCGGCGCCGGCGAAGTGATGTTGAAGCCGGCTCCTGAAGGTACCGGGGTCATCGCAGGCAAGACGGTTCGCGCCGTGATGACCTCGTGCGGCATCCAGAACGTTCTGACAAAGTCGCTCGGCACGGCAAACCCGCACAACGTTATCAAGGCCACGTTCGACGCGCTGATCCAGTTGCGTGACCGTGCCGAGGTTGCCGCCGGCCGTGGCAAGAGTGTCGACGAGCTCTAAGCTTTAGCCGGTCCTTCGGGGCTGGCGGGAATTCAGGAGAAGAGAAATGGCAACCGCAAACAAGATCAAGCTGCAGTATTTCCGCTCCATGATCTGCGCTCCGGAGAAGCAGAAGCTGACCATCAAGGGTCTCGGCTTCACGCGCCTGAACCAGATCGTTGAACGCGAAGATACGCCGTCGATCCACGGCATGGTGAAGAAGGTTCCTCACCTTGTCCGCATCGTCGACTAAGACCAATCACGTAGTATCCACATGCGAGTCGGGTCGGCGAGGCTGACCTGGCGTTGAGCGAGGAAACAAATGGCAATTCGTAATCTTTCCAATCTGCGCGCGCCCAAGAAGGCGAACGAGAACAAGAAGCGTGTTGGTCGCGGTATGGGTTCGGGCATGGGTAAGACCTCGACCCGTGGTCACAAGGGCCAGGGATCGCGTTCGGGTTCGAGCCTGATGCGCGGTTTCGAGGGCGGGCAGATGCCGCTGCACCGTCGTCTTCCCAAGCGCGGTTTCACCAACATCTTCCGCGTCGAGTACACGGTGGTGGGTCTGGATCGCCTGGCTGAGCTGCACGCTGCGCTGAATGAGACCGAGTTCACGCTCGAGAAGATCTCCGAACTGGGCTTGCACCGTCGCAAGAGCTCGCTGGTGAAGGTGCTGAACAACGGCGAGATCAAGGCCGCGATTACGGTCCACGCGCACAAGTTCTCGAAGACCGCGAAGGAAGCGATCGTAAAGGCCGGCGGCAAGGCGATTGTGGTTGGCGGCGAAGAAGCTGCAGCCTAGGAATTAAGAGCCGCAGTTTGGCTGGGTGCGAACCCGGCGAACTGCGGCTTTCGACTTTTACGGGTGTTTCGCTCTAGAATGGACGCACTCCCGCACGAAGCCTTTGAGCCAGAGAAGGACCCCCGATGTTAGAGAAATTCGCCAACATCTTCAAGATTGAAGACCTGAGAAAGCGTGTGCTGTTTACGCTTGGCATGCTTGCCGTGTACCGGTTGGGTGCACACATTCCGACGCCCGGAATCAACGCAAAGATGCTTGCCGAGTTCTTCGCGCAGAACTCCGGCTCTGCGCTTGGCCTGGTCGACCTCTTCTCCGGCGGAAACCTGCGGCGTCTTACCGTATTTGCGCTCGGCATCATGCCGTACATCACCGCGTCGATCATCTTTCAGCTGCTGACGGTTATTTATGAGCCGCTCGCAAAGCTGCAGAAGGAAGGCGAGATGGGTCGCCGCAAGATCACGCAGTGGACCCGCTACGTGACCGTGCTACTGGGCATCGTGCAGTCGACCGCGATTGCGCTGACCCTGACGAACACCAGCACAGGCTCGTCGATGGTGACGATTCCCAAGTTTGGATTTATCCCGCTGTGTGTGCTGACGCTGACCGCAGGTACCGCCTTCATCATGTGGCTGGGTGAGCAGATCACCGAGCGCGGTATCGGCAACGGTATGTCGCTGCTGATCTTCACGGGTATCGTGGTGGGTCTGCCAAAGGGTGTGCAGGACCTCTACGACAAGGCCACGACCAATGCGTGGGGCGGATTCACACCCATCGGAATCCTGCTTCTGCTTGCGATGATGGTGGCGGTGGTCGCGTTCATTATCTTTGTGGAGCGCTCGGAGCGCCGCATCCCGGTTCAGTATGCCAAGCGCATCGTGGGCCGCAAGATGATGGGCGGGCAGTCGACTCACCTGCCGCTGAAGGTAAACTCCGGCGGCGTGATGCCGGTCATCTTCGCGACCTCGATCCTGTCGGCCCCGCTGCTGCTTTCGGGACTGAGCTTCTTCGGTTCGCCGAAGCTCTCGGATACGACCTTCTTTGGGCCGATCCTGCGTGCAATTGCGCCGGGAGAGCCGCTGTACGAGCTGCTGGTGATCGTGGCGATCATCTTTTTCGCTTACTTTTACATTTCGATCGTCTTCCGTCCGGATGATATTGCCGACAACATGCGGAAGTACGGCGGCTTCATTCCTGGCATTCGTCCCGGCCGGCGGACGTCTGATTTCATCAACGATGTGTTGACGCGCATCACGCTGGTGGGTGCGATCTACCTGGTCATCATCATGCTGATCCCGACCATGCTGATCAGCGGAATTCACTTCAATCACATTCCGCTGATCGGGCCGGTCTTCGACAAGCTGCCGGCGTTCGTGACGCACGGTCTGAACCTGAACTTCTACTTCGGTGGAACGTCGCTGCTGATTGTTGTCGGCGTGGCGATGGACACCGTGCAGCAGATCGAGTCGCAACTGATCATGCGGCACTATGACGGCTTCTCACCAAAGTCGGGGCGTATCCGCGGTAAGCGGAGCTGGTAAGAGGACCGCAGGACGTTGACAGATACAGCACTAGAGCACAAGACAGGCCCGGCGGCTGAGGCCACGGAGTCGACTTCATCCTTTACGCCGGGCCCTGTTTTATTGATTGGGCCTCCAGGCGTAGGCAAGGGTACGCAGGCGAAGATCCTGATGGCCAGCTTCGGTATCCCGCAGATCTCGACAGGAGATTTGCTGCGGCAGCACCGCAAGGACCACACCCCGCTCGGCCTGATGGCCGACGAGTTGATGGCGAAGGGGCAGCTGGTGCCGGACGACCTTGTGAACGCAATGGTTGCCGGGCGCCTGGCCCAGCAGGATTGCGCTCGCGGCTACATTCTCGATGGCTTTCCGCGCACCCTGGCGCAGGCCGAGTGGCTTGATCAGCACCTGACGAGTTCGAACGCGGCGTTGCCGGTAGTTGTGGTCTCTTTGCTTGTGGATCGGCAGGACCTGCTGCAGCGGATTACGGGCCGGCGAATCTGCCCGCAGGGACACATCTACAACGTCTACTCCCAGCCGCCGGTGGTTGCGGGCGTGTGCGACGTTGACGGCGAAAAGCTGGAACAACGCAAGGACGATACCGAGCCGGTCTTCGAGAGCCGAATGCAGGTCTTTGAGTCAGAGACCGCGCCGGTGATTCCGCACTACAGGAAGCAGGGACGATTCACCGAGGTCGACGGTCTACAGGATGTCGTCGGTGTGACCCGTGCAGTTGAAGCTGCGTTGCGTTCCATGCGCGCGGAAGGCGGGAGCTAACGATGGCGATCATGGTCAAGACCCCGCAGGAGATCGAGAAGATGCGCCGGTCCGGGCAGATTCTGCGCCAGGTGCACGAGGCGATCCGGCCGTATGTGGTTGCGGGCGCAACGACGGCCGATCTCGAGCGCGTGGCGAATGAGAAGATCGACGGATTTGGCGCCAAGGCGGCTTTCAAGGGGTACCACGGCTTTCCCGCCGCGCTTTGCACGTCGCTCAATGAGCAGGTTGTGCATGGCATGCCGAACGTGAAGACCATCCTGAAGGATGGCGACATCCTTTCGATCGATTGCGGCGTGATTCTCGAAGGCTATTACTCGGACGCGGCTGTCACCTATGCCATCGGGACGCCCAGCGCGAAGACGAAGCATCTGCTCGCGACGACCGAGGCTTCGCTTGAGGCGGCGATCCGGCAGGCTGTCCCGGGTGGCAGACTCTTCGATATCTCGGCGACGGTGCAGGAGATGTGCGAGGCGGAGGGCTTTGGCGTGGTGCGTGAGTTTGTCGGGCACGGGATCGGCAAGGCCATGCACGAGGATCCGCAGGTGCCGAATTTTGGCACACGGGGCAAGGGACCGCGGTTGAAGGTGGGAATGGTGCTCGCGATCGAGCCCATGATCAACGCCGGTGGACCCGAAGTGAAGGTGCTGAAGGATGGCTGGACCGCGGTGACCGTAGACGGCAGCTATAGTGCGCATTTCGAGCACACTGTGGCGATCACCAAGGACGGCCCCCTGGTTCTCACCCGTTGAATTTCTCTGTTCGCTAAATCGCCCATTCTGGGATACTATTGATGATGGTGCATAACGCCGCCTGTTCAGGGCGAGATGGCTCCGTTCAGAACACACAAGGAGATCCGTTTGTCGAAGGAAGATGCAATTGAAGTGATGGCGGTCGTCGTCGAGACGCTGCCGAATGCCATGTTCAAGGTGGAGCTTGAGAACAAGCACCAGGCTCTCGCTCACGTCTCTGGACGCATGCGCAAGAACTTCATTCGCATTCTCCCCGGCGACCGTGTAGCGATTGAGCTCAGCCCGTATGACCTCAATCGTGGCCGCATCGTTTATCGCTATAAATAGCGTCTGACGATGCCCGACTCGGGAGGGCTCCTTCCCGGGTTCGAAGGTTTGTAAGCTGTCTCTACCCCCGCGGTAAAGGCTCATGCAAAAAGCAGCGAAGATCCGCGCACTATGCGTCTCCTCGTTGATTCAGAAGGGATTTACACATGAAGGTTCGTGCCTCAGTAAAGAAGATCTGTGACAAGTGCAAGGTCATTCATCGCCGTGGCGTGGTTCGCGTCATCTGCGAGAACGCCAAGCACAAGCAGCGCCAGGGCTAGTTCGAAGTAGTCCAGGCAAGGGTCAGATCGAAGTGAAAGACCGGAACCGCCAGGCTAGTTAGCCGAAGTCAAGGCTTGCGTTGAACCTGCCGGAAGTCACCGCCAACAAACCACACTGCCCGCCGACTCAGTCCGGTGGCCGAACCAGAAAAGGAAGTTTCCAATGGCACGTATTGCCGGAGTCGACGTACCGAACAACAAGCAGGTACGCATCGGACTCACCTATATCTATGGCATCGGGGACTCGCGCGCAGCGAAGATCCTTACCGAAGCCGACATTGATCCCGTCGCCAAGGTTGGCACGCTGGACGAGGATCAGCTGAATACGATCCGTCAGATCATCGAGAAGCAGGGGCAGATTGAGGGCGATCTTCGCAAGGAGATTTCGCTCAACATCAAGCGCCTGATCGAGATCCAGTCCTACCGTGGCCTGCGCCACCGCCGTTCGCTTCCTGTCCGCGGCCAGCGCACACACACCAACGCTCGCACACGCAAGGGTCCGCGCAAGGGCACCGTTGCCGGCAAGAAGAAAGCGACGAAATAAATGGCAAAGACACAGAATCAGCAAAAGGGCGGCAATAAGTCGGGCGCGGGCAAGAATAAGAAGTTCAAGAAGCGCGAACGGAAGAACGTTCCGTACGGCCTCGTGTTCATCCAGGCTTCGTTCAATAACACCATCGTCACCATCACCGACCAGACGGGCAACACGCTCAGCTGGAAGTCGTCGGGTTCGCTCGGCTTCCGCGGTTCGCGTAAGGGCACACCATTTGCAGCGCAGCAGGCTGCAGTGGGCGCCGCCAACGGAGCACGGGAGCATGGTCTGCGCTCGGTAGACGTCCGCGTCTCGGGTCCGGGTTCGGGCCGTGAGTCCGCGATCCGTGCACTCGCAACCGCCGGCATTGATGTTCGCTCGATCCGCGACGTGACGCCGATGCCGCATAACGGCTGCCGTCCGCCGAAGCGCCGCCGCGTCTGATTCAGACGTTCTTCGTTGACCGTTCCCGATTGTCCGTGCTGGACTCTCCGGAGAACGGTCAACGGTCGACGTACAACAGATTTATGGATCGCGATGAAGCGCCGCGCGCGTGTAAAGCGATCGTCACCCGAACCAGGAGATAAGAAATGGCACGTTACACAGGACCCGTCTGCCGCATGTGCCGCCGCGACGGCGTCAAGCTCTTCCTCAAAGGCCCCAAGTGCTTCACCGAGAAGTGCCCCGTTGAAAAGCGGAACTTTCCCCCAGGCCAGCATGGCCAGTCGCGCAAGGTGAAGAAGGTTGTGGGCTATGGTCTGCAGCTGCGTGAGAAGCAGAAGGCCAAGCGCATCTACTTCACGCTCGAGACACAGTTCCGCGCCTACTACCAGAAGGCTTCGAACAAGACCGGCGTCACCGGCGACCTGCTCCTGCAGCAGCTTGAGACGCGTCTGGACAACGTCGCCTACCGGATGGGTCTTGCGACCAGCCGCCGCCAGGCTCGCCAGGTGGTTCGTCACGGACACGTTTCAGTCAACGGCCGCAAGGTGAACATTCCTTCGTTCCAGTGCAAGGTTGGCGATGTGGTCTCGGTTCGCGAGAACTCGAAGGCGCTCGGCATTCTTGAGACCGCCAAGCAGTTCGCGGGCGGCCTGCAGGCCGTGACCTGGATCGACATCAACCGCGATGAGCTGTCAGGCAAGATTGTTGCCCTGCCGAAGCGCGAGGACATCCAGCTGCCAGTCAACGAGCAGCTGATCGTCGAACTTTACTCGAAGTAGTCAAAGCAGCTACCAGCTTTTAGCTTCTGGCCGTTAGCCAGGAGCTGGAAGCTGGTGGCTGATAGCTGTTTTTCTAACCGTATTGTCCGTCTTCTGCAAAATGCATCGCAGAGGAGCTGGAAAAGGAGAAGTATCCATGCTTTGGAGAGGTTTTCAGAAGCCCAAACGTCTCGCCGTCGAGAACGAAACCCTGACCCCCAAGTACGGCAAGTTCAGCGCTCAGCCGTTCGAGCGTGGATTTGGTACCACCATCGGAAATGCCCTGCGCCGTACGCTGCTCTCGTCCATCGAGGGTGCGGCTGTGACCGCGGTGCGCATTGAAGGTGTTCTGCACGAGTTTCAGTCGATCACCGGCGTGGTTGAAGATGCCACCGACATCATCCTGAACCTCAAGCAGATCCCGTTCAAGTTGAGTGGCGACGGCCCGAAGGCGCTTTACCTGCGTTCCGACTCGGCCGGCGTGATCACCTCCGGCATGATCGAGGCCGATGGCGACGTTGAGATTCTGGACCCGAACGTGTATGTCTGCACCGTCTCTGAAGGCGGCAAGATCGACATGGAGATGCGGCTGAAGCGCGGCCGTGGCTACATCTCTGCCGACAAGAACTTCGACGGCGATCTGGGCCTGGGCTTCATCCCGGTCGATTCCGTTCACTCGCCTGTTCGCAAGGTGAACTACGTTGTCGAGGCTGCACGCCTCGGACAGATCACCGACTATGACAAGCTCTCCATCGAGATCTGGACGAATGGCACCGTGCTTCCGGCCGATGCGCTTGGTCTCTCGGCAAAGCTGCTGAAGGATCACATGACGATCTTCATCAACTTCGAAGAGGAGATGGAGGCTGGTCACGACGGCGGCCTGGATGGTCCGGCGATCCGTAACGAGAATCTCAACCGGTCCGTTGAGGAGCTTGAGCTCTCCGTGCGCAGCTACAACTGCCTGAAGAACGCGAATATCGCGACCATCGGCGAGCTGATCCAGAAGACTGAAGCCGAGATGCTGAAGACCAAGAACTTCGGCCGCAAGAGCCTGAATGAGATCAAGGAAATCCTTGCTCAGATGGGTCTCTCGCTTGGCATGAAGATCGACGAGAACGGCAACCCGCAGCCTGGTCCGACCTCCGTACTCCCCGCCGCAACGCTCGCTGCCAGCTATGGCGGCTTCGATGACGACGAGGATGAGGATGAGGACGAGGAAGACGATCTGGATCTTGTCAACGAGCCGGAAAACTTCTAACCGTCTGACGGGCCGCCGGGGAACCTCCTGTCGGCCCCCTTTTCACCCGCTCTCCGGAGCCTAATTTGTAGTTCCGATCCCCGCAGAAGCGGGAGTCGAAGGAGATCCAGAATGCGTCATCGTAATGGCGGCTTCAAACTTGGCCGCAATACCTCTCATCGTCGCGCCATGCTGCGCAACCTTGTCACCTCCATCATTCTCAATGACCGTGTTGAGACCACCATTACGAAGTGCAAGGCGTCCCGCCCCATCGTCGAGAAGATGATCACGCTCGGCAAGAAGGGTGATGTGCACTCGCGTCGCCAGGCGCTGGCATACCTGATGACGGACCAGGCTGTGGCTCGCCTGTTCACGACCGTGGCACCGCGCTACTCGACCCGCCCGGGTGGCTATCTGCGGATCGTCCGCACCTACGCCCGCAAGGGTGACGCTGCCGAGATGGCAGTCATCGAACTGCTCGGAGCCGAGCAGGAGCTGACCGAGAAGGCACAGAAGCGCGCGGAGATTCGCGAGAAGAAGCGCGAAGAGATGCAAAAGCAGCTGGAAGAGCAGGGTGTCGGCCAGGAAGGCGACCCGAACGCCGAAGTCTAGGCCGAAAAAGCAGCAAATCAAGGGGCCATCATCCTCGCGGATGCTGGCCCGTTTTCTTTGTCCTGCAACTTTCAATGCTTGATAAAGAACATCAGCCAGCTCGCGGCGATGGTGCCGAAGACGAAGAGCGCGAAGGAGAAGCCGCCGAAGCGGATCATCTGGCGTGGGTCCGAGCGCTGGGTGATGCCGAAGACGATCGACGTGAAGAATGCGAAGAGGATGACCGCGCTGAAGTGGGAGAGGGTCACGATGCCTTCCTTCCATTGGCGAGCGAGTGGGCATCGACGGCGGAGACGATGTTCAGCAGCCCCGCCACCACGATGAACTTGGTCCCGTAGTCGGCGAGCGCGACCTGGACGCTGGGGTGGCCCCAGTCAAGCCCTCTGGCCAGCACGTAGAGGAGCCCGGTGCCAAGCTGGCCGACAAAGTTCAGGATGTCGAGCAGGTCGCCCGTGTTGGGCTGATAGATCTTGCCCTGCAGGCCGAGGCCAATGCTAAACATGGCCACGATCGAGAGGAACAGGAGCGCGCCGCGGATGGGCTTGCGCAGGATGAAGTGGCCGGCGCCGGGAATCAGCCAGCCCGCAAGCAGGCAGAGCATGGCATTGGTCGCGGGCTGGGCCTGGGTTCCGGAGCGTAGGTTGGCGGTTGCAGGGGTAGCCATCACTGGTGATGATAGCAGTTTCAGCTACCCCGGTTCAGCGGGCGCGTGGCTTCAGATCTGCAGCAGTTCGTTCTGCACGCGGCCAGTGACTCCGGCGTGTCCGTGATGGGTGATCATGTTGATCTCGGACCGGATGCCGAACTGGCCAGGGAAGTAAAGGCCGGGCTCGACTGAGAAGCAGGTCTGGGGCAGGATCAAGCGCACGTCATGGGTCTCCAGGTTATCCAGATGCGCGCCGGCGCCGTGCAACTCGGTCGCGATGTTGTGGCCGGTGCGGTGGGTGAAGCTGGCAGCAAAACCCGCGTCGCGGATCACGTTGCGTGCGGCCTCATCGGGCTGCCAGCCGGCGAGCGGCGTTCCGGCCTGGAAGGCCTCCCGCACGGTGCGGATGGCGGCGTCGCGGGCGTCGCGGACGGTGTTGAAGATGTGCTGCTCGTGCTCGGTCGGCGGACGGTCGACGGTGGCTGTCCAGGTAATGTCGTACCAGATGGCGAGGGGGTCGTTGGCGAGCTTGGCCCAGATGTCGATCAGCAGGAAGTCGCCCGAGCGGATAGGCCGCGACGAGGTCAGGGTCGGCTCGTAGTGCGAGTCGGCGGAGTTGGGGCCGACGGAGACGTTGGGGCCATGCTCGGTGATCATGCCGGCGCGCTCGATGGCTTCCTTCAGGCGCGTCACCATGGTGAATTCATCGGTGCCGATGCCGGTTCGCGCCGCGTTGCCGATGGATTCGAAGCCTTCAGCCAGGATCGCGTCCAGGTGCCGCTGTGCCTCAAAGTGCGAGGCGATCTGATCGTCGTCGAGCACGGCCTCGAAGCGCGAGACGAGATCCGCCGACGAGACGATGGTCTTGCCCAGCTCGTGCATGACCTCGATGGTGCCGGCGTCCACCAGCCCAACGTACATGATCGCGTTGCGTGGGCTGTACTGCATGGCGATAGTGGTTGCGCCGGTGAGCAGCGTGGCGAGTTCTGCCTCAAGCTCCTGCCAGGAGGAGTACTCCGTCTTCGACCCGGGCAGGGCGTCGAGGCGAAAGGTTTCGATGCGGTGGAGCAGTTTGCGCGGCTCGCCCTGGGCTGGGATGAAGTAGAACCAGCGCCGCGTGACGTGCGCCTCGGGGTCAAGCCCCAGGATGCGGTAGGCGAGGGGATCGCGATGGTGATGGTCGTAAAAGAGCCAGCCGTCGAGCTTGGCGTCGCGTAGGGAGTATTGAATCGCTGCGAGATCCATCCGGATATTTTATGCTCTTGGGCCGGGCGGAGGCGTTCGCGGAAGAGGGGAAGCGTCGCTGTATTCTAGGGACGCGTCTCGAATCATCGCCAGTGGCCGGATTGTGGGAACACCATGCCACTTCCTCGCGTAATTAGCTGGGCGATAGTTCGAGCACGAAGAAGGGTTTCCCCAGGATGTTCCCCAGGTTGTCAGGTAGGGCCGTGTTGATGCGGCTTGTTATTACGAGTGAAATCTGTTTTGCTCCGGCGGTACTGGCCCGAGCCCAGGTGAATAAACCTACTGTCGTCTCTGCTGTGCCGCAGCGAAACGAGCTTCCCACCGACGTCGGTATCCCCAGGCTCTCGCGCCCTGTCCGGCTGGCTGACTTTGAGGGAATGACTCCACGGCCCGATGTGAAGAGCCAGATGGCGGAGATCGACGGCTTTGTCGAGAGCTCACCGACTGACGGGCACGCGGCGACGCAGAAGACGGTGGCCTACGTCGGTCATACCACGTCCACGTTGTATGTCGTATTTCTGTGCTTCGATACTTCGCCGCGCGAGGTAAGAGCCCACCTGGCGCGCCGCGAGAATGTACAGAATGACGACAACGTCTCGGTCCTGCTCGATACCTTCCAGGACCGCCGGCGAGGCGTGCTCTTTCAGCTGAATCCCGTGGGCGTGCAGGCGGATGCGGCGTGGACGGAGGGAAACTCGCAGCCCGACTACAGCTATGACCAGGTCTGGGACTCGGAGGGCCAGGTCACTCGCAAGGGCTGGATGGCGTTGTTTGCGATTCCGTTCCGCAGCCTGAGGTTTCGGCCGGGTGGCCTGGGTTGGGGTGTCGTGCTGACGCGCAACCTGCCACGCAACAGCGAGACCGACAACTGGCCGCACATCTCCACCAACGTGACGGGGACGCTGCCGCAGGAGGCGACCTTCCGCGGCATCGAGGGCGTGACCGGCTCGCACAATGTGCAGGTCAATCCCTACGGACTGGCGCAGAATGAAAAGACGCTCAACAGCCTGGACCCGAGCGCGCCATATTTCAGCAATCGAAAGCTGGAGGGCACGGTCGGCGGCGATGTGAAGGCCATTCTGCACGACAGCATCGTGCTTGATGCGACGATCAACCCGGACTTCAGCCAGGTCGAATCGGACCAGCCGCAGTTCACCGTGAATCAGCGCTACGCTGTCTTTTTTCCGGAGTTGCGTCCGTTTTTTCTTGAGAACGCCAACTACTTCTCGACGCCGATCGACCTGCTCTACACGCGCAACATCGTGCATCCCGAGTTTGGCGCGCGAGCCACGGGCAAAGTGGGGCAGACCAATGTCGGCATCCTGGCTATCGACGACCGCTCGCCCGGAGAGGTCTACGCTCCGGGCGATCCCAACTACAAAAAGCACGCATTTTTCGGTGTCGCACGTGTCTCGCAGGACTTCGGCAAGGGATCGAACCTGGGCGCCATCTACACCGACGAGGAGTTTGCCGGAAGCTGGAACCGCCTCGGCGGCATCGACTTCACCGCCCGGCTGAACGAGAAGTGGACGGCGCAGGGGCAGGCAGTCGAGAGCTCGACCAAGTCGCTCGATGGCAGCTATTCGGCCGGGCCCGCGAGCAAGCTTGAGTTCACCCGGCAGGGCCACTCCTTCAGCCTCGACAACACGACTCGCGACTACAGCACTGGCTTCCGGAGCAATGTGGGCTTTATCCAGACAGCCGACATTTACCAGGACAATCTCCACCCGACCTATCAGTGGTACCCGAAGAACAGCAAGCTCCAGAGCGTAGGCGTCGAGGCAAGCAACCAGGTCGCCTGGGATCACCAGGGCAATCGCGTCTACCACTACACGACGGTCGACCCGTTCATCGCGCTCGCCGGCAGCACCGTCCTCGCGCCGCTCTTTGGAGAGAACTCGGACACCGTCGGACCGCAGAACGGCTATCCCCTGGACCACAACGTGAACTTCACGGAGAACTTCGCCGGCCTGGTCTTCAAGGGCGCGCCGTTGCGGCAGTTGAGCTTCAACCTCGTCGGCACGCGTGGCGGCAATCCGAACTACAACCCGCCCGCGGGCAAGACGCCTTTCCTGATGAATGAGTGGTACCTGCAGGCGCTGGTGACCGCGCAGCCCTTCCGTTCGCTTACGGCCGACGAGACCTATCTGCTCGATCGCAACTTCTCGCGCGTTGACCAGTCTTTCGTCTTCGAGAACCAGACGCTGCGCACCAAGCTCAACTACCAGTTCACGCGCGCGCTCTCGGCCCGCGTCATCGTCGAGTACGATTCAGTCCTCGCCAACACCGCCGAGACCTCGCTGGTGCGCACCAAGCAGGTCAGCACCGAAGCCCTGCTGACCTGGCTGCCGCATCCCGGCACCGCCATCTACATCGGCTACGACAACGATCTGCAGAATCTCAACCGTACGCTCTGCAGCCGGACAGGCTCGTCACAAAGCTGCGATCCAAGCCTGCCGGTTCTGCCGCGTTCATCGAATTACCTCAACGACGGCAAGCAGATCTTCATCAAGGCCAGCTACCTGCTCCGGTTTTAACCTCGCGTTGACATGCGTTGCGAATGTAGAGAGACTGGGCGAAGCTCCAGCCCAATCTCTTGATAGAACGAGGCCTCATGAAGTGCAGCAAGCTTGCATTAACCCTTCTTCCCGGCGTCTTTGCTGCTCTTTCCAGCCTCAACCTGCACGCGCAGCAGGCACCTGCTGCGACTGGCGATGACAAGTACCTCTACCTCGAGGAGCCCTCCAGCCCACGCGCCATGGCCTGGGTTCGCGAGGAAAACGCACGCACCGCGAAGGTCCTCGAAGCCGACCCCCGCTTCGCACCCTACGCCGCCGACGCCCTGAAGGTGGAAGAGGACCCGCACCGCCTGGCTTCGCCCGAGGAGCGCGGCACCGACATCTATAACTCCTGGCAGGACGCCGACCACGTGCAGGGCATCCTGCGCAAGACCACACGTGCCGACTACATGACCGCCGACCCGCACTGGCAGACCGTAATCGACTTCGACGCGCTCAGCCGGCAGGAGAAGGCCAGCTGGGTGGGCCACGGCCTGACCTGCCAGTATCCCGGCGACGGGCTCTGCATGGTGTCGCTCTCGGCCGGGGGCGAAGACGCGGAGACGATGCGCGAGTTCGACCTCAAGAAGAACCAGTTCGTGGCGAACGGCTTCGTCCTGCCGCGCTCGAAGCAAAGCACAGCCTGGAGCGATGCCGACACGCTCTACGTCGCGCGCGACTGGGGTCCGGGTACGATGACCAAGTCGGGCTATCCGTTCGTAGTCAAGGAGTGGAAGCGCGGCACCCCGCTCGACTCCGCCAAAGAGGTCTTCCGCGGCACCGAAGCGGACATCTCGGCCGGCGCAAACGTGCTGCACGACGCGCAGGGCCACCAGATCACCGTCTTCGAGCGCGGCGTCGACTTCTTCTCCCGCCAGTTCAACGTGATGACCCCCGCAGGTCCCAAGCGCCTCGGCCTGCCCGGCAAGTGCTATCTCACCGGCATGCTCGACGGGCGCCTGCTGCTCACCATCCAGGAGGACTGGAAGCCTGAAGGCCAGCACGAGTTCAAGCAGGGCTCGCTGCTGGCGCTGAACCTGAAGGACGTCATGGCAGACCCCGCCCACCTGAAGCCGGCAGTCGTCTTCGAGCCCACGGCGACCGAATTCCTCTCGCAGGCGCAGACCACGCGCGGCCACCTCGTCGTCACCACCCTCAACCACGTGCAGGGAAGGGCGTATATCTACACGCTGGCCGGCGAAAGCTGGACCCGCAAGCCGCTGCCGGTGGGTGAAAACGTCTCGGTCGACATCTCGGACACCAGCGCCACCGACGACCACTTCTTCCTCGCCCTGAGCGGCTTCCTCACGCCCAGCGCCCTCTACGCGGGCGACGCGGCGAGCGGTGAGCTGAAGCTGGCGCATGCCCGTCCGGCGCTGTTCGATGCCGCCAACGACGTCGTCGAGCAGCTGGAAGCCACCTCGAAGGACGGCACCAAGGTCCCCTATTTCGTCGTCCATTCGAAGGCGATCCAGTATGACGGCTCGAACCCGACCCTGCTTGAAGCCTACGGCGGCTTTGAGGTGCCCATGACGCCCGAGTACTCCGGCATCAAGGGCAAGCTATGGCTGGAGCATGGCGGCGTCTACGTGCTGGCAAATATCCGCGGCGGCGGCGAGTTTGGCCCGGCCTGGCACGAGGCCGGCCTCAAGACCCACCGGCAGCGTATCTACGACGACTTCGCAGCCGTCGGGCAGGACCTGATCACGCGCAAAATTACCTCCACGCCGCACCTCGGCATCATCGGCGGATCGAACGGCGGCCTGCTCATGGGCGTCGAGATGACCCAGCACCCCAATCTCTGGGGCGCCGTCGTCATCGAGGTCCCGCTGCTCGACATGCTGCGGTTCGAGCAGATCGCGGCCGGCGCCTCCTGGGTCGGCGAATACGGGTCGGTTTCGATCCCCGAACAGCGTGCGTTTCTCGCCGGGATCAGCCCCTACAACCAGCTCAAGCCCGGGGTGAAGTACCCGACGCCGCTCATCTGGACCACGACCAAGGATGACCGCGTAGGCCCGCAGCACGCACGCAAGTTCGCGGCAAAGATGGAGGAGTTCCACGAGCCCTTCTACTTCGACGAGATTATCGAAGGCGGCCACGGCTCCGGCGCGAACTTGAAGCAGAAGGCACGCACCGACGCTGAAACCTATGTCTACCTGTCGCGCCAGCTGATGGGGAACTGACACTCGCCGCCCGCCTATAGTAGGAACAGGCGGTGAAGCATGCAGGGGAAGCTGATCGACGTAAGGGAAAATGCGGAGTTCGCCTCGGGCCACATTCCCGGGGCGACCCTGGTACCGCTCGGCACATTGCGGGACGTCGCGGGTTCATGGGACCCGCAGGAGCCTCTAACGCTGGTGTGTGAGGCTGGCCGGCGGGCACAGCAAGGCCGCGAGATGCTGGTCGCCGCCGGCTTCATTTCGGTTGACGTACTGCCCGGCGGCATGGTCGCGTGGCGTGCTGCAAACCAGTCCGCCTCCGCCACGGCTATGCGACCGTGGGCGATGGAGCGCCAGGTCAGAGTCGTGGCCGGGATGCTGATCCTCATCACCCTCACGCTCGGCTTTCTCCTCTCGCGTTACTTCCTGCTCGGCACCGCCTTCGTCGGTGCAGGCCTGGTCTTCGCCGGGGTCAGCGACATCTGCATGATGGGTTCGCTGCTGGAACGCATGCCGTGGAACAGTCCTCCTAGGCAGACTCGCTGACGTCTTTCCCCTCAGGCGAACAGGGAACCAGCCAAAGCAAAACCGGAAGCAGGCCTGCACTGCGCAGACATGCTTCCGGTCCTTGTTTCCAGCGTTTCGACTATGCCGAGACTGAAGCTTCAGCCGCCGCAATCTCCTTGTCACGTTCCTTGGCCGCTGCCAGTTCCGCGAGTTGAGCCTTCTTCATGTCAGCCGAGTTTGCACCCAGGTTGGCGTCAAGCTGCTCGGTGGTGAACGTCTCGATGACGTCGCCCGCGCGCATATCCTTCCAGCCGGCCAGATCGATACCGCACTCGACACCGTCGCGAACTTCGGACACATCGTCCTTGACGCGCTTGAGCGAGCTGATCTTGCCCTTCCAGATTTCCACGCCATCGCGCAGCAGGCGAGCCTGCGCATTGCGCTTGATGATGCCATCGGTGACGCGGCAGCCGGCGATCTGGCCCACCTTGGTGATCTTGAAGACCTGCAGGATCTCTGCGCGGCCCGCGTAGTTCTCCTTGAAGACAGGGTCGAGCAGACCGTACATCGCTTTTTCGATCTCATCGCGAAGTTCGTAGATGATCGAGTGCAGACGGATCTCGACGTTCTCGCGTGCGGCCACCTCGGCCGAGTTGCGGTCAGGCCGCACGTTGAACCCGATGATGAGCGCATTCGAGGCGGAGGCGAGCAGCACATCCGACTCGGTGATGGCGCCGACGCCAGAGTGCAGCACGCGGATCCGAACCTTCTCGGTCGACATGTGAGCCAGGTCCTCGGCAATAACCTCGACCGAACCCTGCACGTCTCCCTTGACGATGATGTTGAGATCCTTGACGCCAGCCTGCTTGATCTGTTCGGCCAGGCCCTCGAGCGAGACGCGGGAGCTCTTGGCAAGCTGCGCCTCGCGCTCCTTCATCTTGCGGTACTGCGCAATGCCCTTGGCCTTGTCGCGATCCGCCATGACCAGGAAGGTGTCGCCGGCATCCGGCATTCCTTCAAGACCGAGGATCTCGACCGGGGTCGACGGACCGGCTTCGGTGATGGCGCGGCCACGATCGTCGAACATGGCGCGGATCTTGCCGAACGTGTTGCCGACAATGTAGCTGTCGCCCGTCTTGAGCGTTCCGTTCTGAATCAGGATCGAGGCGACCGCACCGCGGCCACGATCGAGCTTGGCTTCAATGACCGTTCCGACCGCAGGACGCTCCGGCTGAGCCTTCTGCTCGTTGGTGTCGGCGATGTAGCAGATCATCTCTTCAAGGCCGTCCAGATTGAGCCGCTTCTTCGCCGAAACTTCGACGAACTCGGTGTCTCCGCCCAGGGAAACTGCCTGGACGCCACGTGCGGCAAGCTGCATGGTGACCTTGTTCGGGTCCGCATCCGGCTTGTCGATCTTGTTGATCGCAACGATGATCGGCACCTTCGCCGCGCGTGCGTGGTCGATGGCTTCGAGCGTCTGCGGCATGACCCCGTCGTCTGCCGCAACCACGATGACGACGATGTCGGTGACCTTGGCTCCGCGTGCACGCATGCGGGTAAAGGCCTCGTGACCCGGGGTATCGAGGAAGACGATCTCGCGGCCAAACGCAGGCGAATCGGGCTTGGTGATCTTCACCTTGTAGGCACCGATGTGCTGCGTGATGCCGCCGGCTTCGCCACCTGCGACGTCGGTTGAGCGGATGGCGTCGAGCAGCGAAGTCTTACCGTGATCGACGTGACCCATGACCGTGACGACCGGCGAGCGGACGACCTCGACCATGCCGGTCGTGTCTTCAAGCAGGCCTTCGATCGCCTCGTTCTCAAGCTGTTCTTCAACCGAGATGATGGTCGCGTCGGCGCCGAACTTGGCCGCGACATCCTTCACGAGCTCGCCCTCAAGCGACTGGTTGACGGTGACGAGCACACCCTTCATCAGCAGGACAGCGATCAGGTCCTTACCGCGAACATCGAGCTTCTCGGCAAGATCCTTGACCGAGATTCCTTCGGTTACGGTGATGGTCTTGGTGATCGGCACCGGCTCGCGCGACATCTGCATGCCGCCGTAACGCGGTGGCGGCTGGAAGCCCTTCATCGGGCCTTCCTTCACCTTCTCGTAGCGCTGACCGCCACGGCGCTGGCCAGGACGTGCGGGACGAAGACCGGTTGGCGGCGCTCCACCCTCAGGCGCGGCACCAGGCGCTCCACCCGGACGCGGCGGAAAGCCGGGACGGGCAGGGAAGCCAGGTCGTGCGCCCGGCGTAAAGCCAGGACGTGCGCCCGGTCCACCGGGACCTCCGGGGCCGCCAGGACCACCGGGGAAGGTGCGGGTTGGGTGCATCGGACGGCGTGCGCCCGGTCCACCTGGACCGCCGGGACCTCCACCCATCGGCGGACGCGAGCCGGGGCCACCAGGACCCGATCCCGGGAAGCCGGGACGTGGACGCTCAAAGATGGGACGGCGGTTGATCGCGCCAGGCACAGGCGGCGGTGCCGTGTAAATAGGCCGCGGACCGGTCTGCGGCATGATGACGCGACGTGCCGGAGGAGCGGGCGGAGCCGGAGGTGCTGCTGCTTCCGGTGCGGCTGCCACAGGCGCTTCGGGAACTGGCGCAGGTGGGGCCGGCGGAGGTGCAACCGGCGAGGCCGCCGCGGCAGGCGCAGGCGGAGCCACGGGGGCTGCCGGAGGCGGCGCGACAACGGGCCGGGGCGGTGCCGCTACCACGACCGGAGCGGTACTGGTTGGACGGCTCAACACACCCTGCTGCGGAGGCGCGGGCTGACCCGGGCGGCTGATCACAGCTCCGCCAAGCGGAGCCCGTGCGCCGGAGACTGCCGGCCGGTTTGCCGACGGCGGAGGAGCGATGATGCGCGCTCCCTGGTTCGGAAGCGGCACAACCCGGCGTACTGCAGGAGCAGCCGGAGCCGGAGCCTCGACAGGAGCAGCGGCAGCCGTCGGCTGAGGTGCAGCCGGGGATGGCGCTACGGGAGTCGCAGCAACGGGAGCGGCAGCAGGTGCCGCGGTTTGGACAGGTGCCGGAGCCTGTTGAGCCGGAGCCTGGACAGGGGCGGAAGGCTGCGCCGGTGGAGCTACCGTGACCTGGGGACGCGTTGGAGGAGGCGCGACAGCCACGACCGGTGTCGACGGGCGCGGTGCAGACGGACCGTTCACCATGTAGCCCGCGGGACGTGCACCTGGAGGGGCAACCGTCACGGGTGTTCCCGCAGGGCGGATCTGAGGCGGAGCGACAGCCACTGCCGGACCGGCTCCGGGACGAACCACCGGCGGTGCCGCGGCAACGGCGACAGTGCCCGCCGCGGGACGCTGCTGGGGATTGGCACGAGCTGCTGCCTCGGCGTTCTTCCGCTCGAGAATAGCGCGCATCGCGTCGCCTGGTTTTGAAATATTACCCAGGTTCAACGCGGATTCAGTGCGTTGCACAGACGGGCGTGACGAACCGCCGCGGATTCCGTTCTTCAAATACTCGCGGACACGTTCCGCCTGGTCGGCTTCTATGGAACTGGAGTGTGTCTTGCCGCTCACCCCGATCGCCTCAAGCGCATCGAGAATGGGCCTGCTCTTTACTTCCAGTTCGCGTGCCAAATCGTTGATTCTAACTTTGCTCATCCGTCCCTTTTTGTCCAACCCTGCTCTTCCATCCCCAAGCCGCTTAGCTGTTCATACGAGCCTCGTTCGAAGTGGAAATCGCCGTCTGTTGGTTATTATCTCTGAATTCGTTGAAAAAGCAGCAAATAACGTAGCCCGTGGCTTTAGACCTGGGCCTAGCCACGGTGATGGTCGTCCGTGGTCTCGGCGATGTCAGCAGTTTCGTCCGAAACCTCCTGGCTCTGATCCACCAGGCTGTCAATCATGTCGTTGTCCATCTCGATGCTCTCAACGCGGCGATCCGCATCCGAGAACGCGTCCGAAGAGGACTCCTCATCTTCCGCATCAGCGATATCTTCAGTCGAAATGTCGTCCACCTCTTCCGGCGTTTCGATCGGGTCAAGGGTGGCGCGTTCATGCGCAATGATCTCTTCGGGTGTCTTGGACATAGAGGAAGTCTCCGGAGTATCGGTTGGGGTTTCAAGGGTGGCAAGCGGGACAGGGCGGTTCTCGCCCTCCTCATACTGGCCAAAATAGTGGCGAACCGCGACGGCGATCTTGTCGATCGACTTCTCGCCGATTCCGGGAACCTCGGCAAGCTCTTCAGCGGTCATATCTGCAACTTCTTCGACCGTCGTGATTCCGGCGGCGATCAGCTTTTCGAGGATCGTCTCGCCAAGCTCGGTCACCTGCTCGATGGGAGTGGTCGGGCCGCCAGACATGGCCTGCATCTGCTGCTCGACCTCCTGGCGCTTCTCCTCCTCGGATTTGATGTCAATCTTCCAGTTGAGGAGCTTCGCCGCAAGCCGAACGTTCTGGCCCTTCTTGCCGATCGCAAGCGAAAGCTGGGTGTCGTCCACGATCACCTCGATCTGCTTCTCATCCAGATCCGTGATCGAAACACGCGCCACCTTGGCCGGCTGCAAGGCCTTCTCGGCAAAAGTCGTGATCTCGTCCGAATACTCGATGATGTCGATCTTCTCGCCGCGCAGCTCGCGAATGATCGACTGCACACGCATGCCCTTCATGCCCACGCATGCGCCGACCGGGTCGACATCCTTGTCGCGGCTCATCACGGCAATCTTCGTCCGCTCGCCGGCCTCACGTGCAATCGCCCGGATCGACACAGTCCCGTCGTAGATCTCCGGCACTTCGGACTGGAACAAATTCTGCACCAGCGCCGGCGCGGCCCGCGAGACGATCACCTGCGGCCCCTTCGCCGCACGGTCGACCCGCAGCAGGACAACGCGCACCCGCTCGCCCACGGCAAACTGCTCCAGCCGCGACTGCTCGCGCTTGGGCATGCGAGCCTCGGCCTTGCCCAGGTCGAAGATTACGTCCATCGGCTCCAGCCGCTTCACGGTCGCGTTCAGAACCTCGCCCGCGCGGTGGTTGTATTCGTTGTAAACCGTATCGCGCTCGGCCTCCCGCACCTTCTGGAAGATGACCTGCTTGGCCATCTGCGCGGCGATGCGGCCCAGCGGGGAGGTGTCCTTATAAAAGCGCAGCTCGCCGCCCACCTCGACCTCGGGCGCAAGCTCGCGCGCCGCATCCAGCGTCAGCTCGTTGGTCTCGTCCGTCACCAGCTCCGGCGTCTCGACGACGGTCTTATAGACGTAGGCCCGGATTTCGCCCGTATCGCGATCCATCTCGGCGCGCATATTCTCCTGCGTCTTGTAGTACTTGCGTGTCGCAAGCGCGATCGCGTCTTCAATCGCGGTGACGACCACCTCGGGTTCGATACCTTTTTCGCGGCTTAACGCTTCAATCGACTGATAAAGAGGGCTTGCCATAGTGTCTACATCCTTGTGAAAAGCGTTCTGTCCTGCGTTGACCGTGCCGGGAGGGAAGCAGGTCTAGATTTCGGGGATGAGATTGGCCTTCTCAATGTTGCTGAAGGCGATCTCCACGGTCTGAGACGGGGCGACGGCATTCTTCTTCGGCTTGCCTTTCGGCTTGATGGCGCCCGTGTCCAGGATGAGCGTCGTCCCATCAAAGCTCGTCGCACGGCCCTGGAAGTGGCGATTCGCATGGACCGCAGAGAACGTCTGCAGCTTGACCAGCGAACCCGTAAACCGGGTGAAGTCGGCAGGCTTCGTCAGCTTGCGTTCAAGCCCCGGGGATGAAACCTCCAGCGTGTACTCGGCGCCAGGTATCAAATCTTCGACGTCCAGCACCGTGCCAAAGTCTCGCGTAAAGGCCTCGCAATCCTCGTGGGTCACAAACGAGAGGATCTCCGCGGCCACGCCCTTCGGCAGCACCAGCGCCTCTTCGTCAGCAGCCTTCTCCGGATCCTCGGCCGCGGCAATCGCGTCCTGCGCAAGTCGCGCCCGGGTCGCTGCATCCTTCTCTATATAGACCCGCAGCGTGCGAAACTTCGCCCCGCCCGAAAAGTCCAGTTCCACGACTTCAAGCGAATGCGAGGCCGCGATGCGGTCGGCGGTGGCGCGGATTGTGTCGAGTTGAAGGGCCATAGGTTCGGACAGTCGATTTTGTCTTCAAAGCACAAAAAAGTGGGCGTTGGCCCACTCGTCTCTTCCGCCACATCAGCCGGTTTGCTCACGACTGCGTATCCATGCGGCAGAACGGATTCGTCTGCAGAACCAATCCTACGCCTCATCGCTCATGGATTCAACTCCCGCCGCGGCGAACAGCTTCTGCACCGGCAACTCGTGCAGCACAATCCGGTCCCGGCCTTCGTTCTTCGCCCGGTAAAGCGCCTGGTCGGCGCGCGCGATCAGCTCCGCAGGGTCAATCGCATCCCCAAACGAGAACGCGAGGCCACCCGAAATCGTGATCCCCGGGCAGTCGATCCCGTGGCTGTTGATCCTCAAATCGGACACCAGCTGCCGCAGCCGCTCCGCGCACACCAGCGCCTGCTCGACACTCGTCTCCGGCAGAATGATGATGAACTCCTCGCCGCCGAACCGGCAGACGAAATCATCCGTCCGCACCGACGTCTGCAGCACCGCCGCCACGCTCTCGAGCACGGTGTCGCCCAATGCGTGGCCAAACCGGTCATTGAACGTCTTGAAGTGGTCCACGTCCAGCATCAGCACGCCCAGCGTGTTCTGCTTTCGCCTGCCGCGCGCAAGCTCCTTCTGCAGCGTGATCTGCATGAAGTAGCGATTGAACAGCCCGGTCAGCGGATCGCGAATCGACTGGTTCTCCAGCTTCTGGCGCACCTGCATCGACGCAATCGCCATGCTGATCAGCTGGATCAGCTGGCGCAGCGCCTCCATCCGCTGCTCGACGGCCGCCGCTAGCTCTACGGTGGGCACCTCCACAAAGAGGATGCCGATCGTCTCTCCATAGGCCACCATCGGGATGCACAGGTATGAATCCGGCACGGTGTTCCCGGTAAAGTGCGTGCAGTGAATCTCCGACAGCCCCGTCCGGCGCCAACGCAGCGAGCCAGACCGCAGCCCACAGCAGGAGGCCGGCGCAAAGATCTCCGATTGTACAGATGAAGAAGCCGAGTCCGTGCCCCAGTGCGCCACCGTCTCCACCAGGTGCCGCGAGTTGTCGATGATGCCCAGCGTCCCGCGCGTTCCCGGCACCAGAAGGGGAATGCTCCGGACGGCGGAGGTATACACCTGCTCCCGATTCGTGCAGAGCTGCAGTTCATCGCGCGCCGCGGTCAGCAGCCTGGACTCGAGCGCCTGCTCCTCGAGCGCGGCTATGCTCAGTGCAAGCTCACTGTTCACGCGCTGCGTCTTGCGCGCAATCTTGCGGCGCTGGTAAGCGTCCCGCAGCATGAAGGAGAACAGGATCGAAAGGATGATGAAGGAGAGCCCGGCAAAGACCACGTCGGTCGTCAGCGAGGCCGTCGAGTTTGCCTGGGAATCCTCGACCCGCGTCTGCAGCAGCTTCTTTTCCTGCTCCGACATCTCGTTCAGCGTCTGCCGGCAGCGGAAGATCTGGTCGTCCGGGACGTTCTTGTGGGTCGCGAGCTGGTCCACAGCGAACGACAACCTGGCGGCACACTGTTGCAGCGCCGAGGCATTCGCGCTCTGCTGCTGGTTGTCCTCCACCTCGCCCTTCAGGTGAGTCGTCAAAGCTTCCAGGCGGAGCACGCCGGATCGCGCCGCGTTCAGAGGATCTTCATTGCTGGTGGAGGCAAAAAGCCGGCTGTTTGCCTCTACCCGGTCGATCGACTGGCCGGAGCTCTGCAGCGAGTTCAAAATCTCCTGCGAGTGCTGCACCCAGCGTGCTGCCGTGATCACATGGTTGGTGCTGCGATAGACCAGCGCTCCCGCGCCAAGCGTGAACAGGCACGACCCTATCGCCGCTGTGATAATCAGCACGATCGAGAAATTCGGATTGGCGGAGGTCTTCTGCTTCACTCCTCCATCCAAAATCGTGCATCGGTTCAGGCAAATACCACTTCAGGCGCAAAGCCTACTACTTGTCGCCCGAGGACGATGATTGCGGCACGTATTTGTTCAGCCACTTCAATTCTTCACGCAGCTTGATATACCCATGCCACGGATTGTTCGCAAGCGGATGGTTTTCGCCCGGAAACACCAGCAGCGCATGCGGCACGTTCAGCGTTTGCAGCCCGCGTTCCAGCAGCACATCTTCAAGGTAGCTGACGCGATTGTCCGCATCTCCGCCGACAATATGTGTCGGCGTCTTCACCTTGTCGAGCTGAAACAGCGCCGCCTCGGACTGGTATAGCTCGGGCTTCTGCCAGGGCGCGCCCGAGAGGTACCAGGCGTCGTCGAAGGTCAGATCGTCGTTGCCCCAGTTCGCCGCATGCTCCACCGCACCCGCACCCGTCACCGCCGCCTTGAAGCGAGTCGTCTGCGTGATCAGCCAGTTGGTCATATACCCGCCGTAGCTGTAACCACCGATCGCCAGCTTGTCCGGATCAGCCACGCCCGCCGCGACCAGCGCATCGACTCCGGCAAGAATATCCTTGCCCGGCACCGAGACCAGGTGCGGCATGATGCCCAACTCGAATGCGTCGCCATACCCGGTTGATCCGCGATAGTTCGGGCGGAACACGAGCCAGCCCTGCGCCGCCGCAAGCGTCGCCCAGTCATACCAGTCGGCGCCAAACCTGTTTCCATCCGCATCCGCAGGTCCGCCGTGGATCAGCGTCAGCATGCGCAGCTTCTTCTCGTCCTGCTTGCCCGGCGGATAGATCAGCACACCCTCGACTGACATCCCATCGGGCGCAGTCCACTTGAAGGGCTTCCACGTGGGCTGCGCGCGGGTTGCAAAGATCGGGTTCCATGCCGTGAGCGCCTCCGCTTTGGCGATCGCCCCGGATTCAAGACTTGTCGCAAGATAAGCCTGCGTCGGCTGGTTGATCTCCGACCGCAGAAACAGCACGGAAAATCCGCTCAGGGCAAGCTGTGGACTGTCGAAGGTTCCGTGCAGCGCCGAAAGCGCTGTGACTTTCTCGCCTTCCACACGGTAAAGGCCACGCTCCACGCCGTTCACCCCGGTCGCCACCACCGCGCCATCATGCCTTACCGCAAGGTCTGACCACGACCCCGTAAAGCTGCCGCCCAGCCGCGTCGTCTTGCCGCTCGCTACATCGAGCGAGTAGAGCCGGCCCTGCACGTCCCGGTACGGGCCCTCGATCGACCCGCCCGCGGCAGCCACCAGGAAGTCGATCGATTTGCCCGAAGGGACCCAGTTCAGCTGCGACTCCAGACCCTCGTTGTGCGTCACCTGACGCGTTGTGCCGCCCGCCGCCGGCACCACGTAGATCTCGAAATCGCCCGGCTTCTCGACGCGATGATGCACCGGCGCGGACTCGAAGGCGATCTGGTCCCCGGCTGGCGAAACGGCCAGCTCGCGGATTTCAAACGGCACTTCGGCCAGCACATGCGCGCCTCCCGGGTAGGCGGGCTTGTCGGCAGGCGGCTTTCCGTCTGCATGCGCTTGCGGATACAGCGCAGCCTCATGCCGTCCGGCTTCGAGTGTACGGCTCAGCAGGGCGTCGCCACGCTCCTGCTCGCGCCACTCGACCACATCCTTCCATTCCGCCTTGTGAGCGTCCTCAGCCGTCTGCGAGAGCACCTGTCGGGTCGAGAAGAGGACCGTAGAGCTGTCCTTGGACCAGCTGAACGCATGCGTATCCAGCGCTTCCCGAAACAGCGGAAACGCTTCGCCGCCGGCCAGCGGCAGAATCCAGATGCGGGCTGGCTCATCCGCCGCGGGCTTGTCCCCGGGTGCGGGCGCAGCCAGCGGCCGGTCCGAGAGGAACGCCAGAAAGCGCCCGTCGGGCGAGAACAGCGGCGACGTGTCGTGCCCGGTGTGGGTCAGTTGCATAAGCCCGTTGGCCCGGCTCCAGAGCCACAGGTCCTTCGCGTTGCGATCATGCTGCCAGTCCGGAGAGTCGATCTCGAAGGCAGCCGAGGCCCCATCGGGCGAGATGCGCGCCGACGCGATCGAGGACGTGTTGAGGAACTCATCGAGCGTGATGGTCGGCCGGGCGAGAACGCCGGTCGACGTGTTCTGGGCGGCAACGCAGGCGGCAACAAGGAGGCACGGAGCAAGGCGCAAAAGTCGCATGTGCTTCGGAATATACAACGTGCCCCGGATTCGGGCCGCCGCTTGAACTTCACAGCGCCGCCCGGTGGTAGGCTTGGTCCCTCCCCCGAAAGGTACCGATGAAGAACTTTTGCAGCCTGCTCTTCCTGCTGCTTTGTGTAAATTGCCCTGCCCACGCCGGTACGAAGACAACAGTTCCGACCACCGAGAGCACCGGAGACGGTATGGGTGGAAAGTCAGCCTACGGCGTCGCAAACGACTTTCAACCCTTCAAAAGTACGCCAGGCTACCACGGAGAATTCTTCATCCATCCCGAAACGGGAACGATCGTGCGGCTGATCGTCCAGGTGGACATGAAGCCGGAAGATCCGGTCAAGCAGGAGGACACACGAATCGACTACGCGCCCGTGACGGTCGGCGGCACAACCTCGATGGCACCGGTCGAGCTGATGGAGTTTTCGTCTGTCTCCCTGACCGGGGAGTCCTCGCGCCGGATGTCGGTGCGACGTTCTCTGGTCGACAGGAAATACACCTTCGTTTCTTCGTTAAAGTAGGTCCAAACGCACTTTTATAAATCGATTTACCAGTATCGTTTTTCACGTGTTTTGTGCTCAAATCATGACATTCAGCCACTGGTTTGCACCGTGGCTGCAGCCGGCAAACGCATCGCTTGCGTACACGCTGATGATCCCGGGCCTGAACGCTGTGCTGATCTGGCCGTTCCACAGGAAGCGCATCTTTCTTCGGATTTGAGCCTGCGTCGCTTATCACGTAGCCATCAGGAACCGCCGATAGGGGGTGCAGGCGCCGGACAGGCGTGAACCTCCAGGAGGCCGCATCGCAGTGGTCAGCACCTATGTGAAGCACGGACTTCTGACTTTCTGGGGAATCGCCGCCATGGTGGCGGGCGGGATCCTGACGTCGTTTCACCAGCCCTTTCAGGCTCCTGATGCAAGGATCGTCGCGCTTGCGCCAGCTTTCACGGGTGGTCAGTGGGGCGCTGTTCATGTGCTTTCGGGCTCCTGTGCGTGCTCGCAGCGTGTGATGCGGCATCTGCTGGAGCGTCACAGGATGAATGGTCTGGTCGAGCAGGTAGTGCTGGTGGATGGGGCAGAGCCGTACCTGCCGGAGTCAGCGGGGCTGATTGCACAACTGCAGCAGGCCGACTTCTCTGTACGTCACATCGTCGCTGGCAATCTGCCGAGAGAGTACGGAATTCGCGGTGTGCCGCTGCTCCTGGTCACGTCCCCCGCCAGGCAGATGGCATATCTGGGCGGCTATGGCCCGGGCGGAGATCAGGATCTAGGCATTGTGTCGCGCCTTGAGAGCGGGGCCCGACCAGGTACGCTGCCGATTCTGGGTTGTGCCGTGGGTCGGCGTGTGCGCGCGCAGGCCGATCCCTTTGGATGGAAGTACTAGCGTGCGCAAAAAGCCGCAGCACTTTGACCGAAGCGTTTTCGAAGGAGCAGGGATGAAAGTCGACGTTACTTTGCACGAGATGGAATACATGAAGAAGGTAAATACCTTCGGTTTTCTGTTTCTCGCCGTTCACGTGCCCGTGTTGATGGCGGTCGCCACCTTGAACGGTCATAGCTGGTTGGCGGCTTGTGGGATCGGTGTTCTGCTGCTCGCCGGTCCTGCGGCTGTCCTTTTGTCAGACAGGGCATCGGAGATGGGGCCAATTGCTCTGGCTGTAAGTGCGATGGGACTAGCCGCGCTTTCGATCCATGTGGCGAATGGCCTCATCGAGGCTCATTTCGAAGTGTTCGTGCTGATTGCGCTGTCAACGATCTTCGGACGCGTCGCGCCGATCCTGACGGCGGGGGTAACCATCGCGGTGCATCACGTGGTCTTCTGGCTCTGGCTGCCGAGCAGCATTTTCAGCTACACGGCCTCGTTTTCGATGGTCCTTCTGCACGCGTTCTTTGTGGTGCTGGAGGTCATTCCGTGCTGCTATGTCGCCATGCAACTTGGCCGTGCCATCAAAGCTCAGGGCATAGTGATGGAGTCACTGGGTGTAGCGGCGGATCAGATTGCGACTGCTGCGGCCGAGGTGGCGTCATCGAGCGCGTCGACTGCGCGCGGGGCTTCGCAGCAGGCGGCGTCGATCCAGGAAACCTCGGCCAGTGCGGCAGAGATCGGTCAACGCGCACAGGTCAGTACGGAAGATTCCAGCAGCGCGGCTGCGCTGGCGACCAAGTCCGACATCCGGTTCCAGGGAACTGAGCAATTGCTGACGGATATGGTGCAGGCCATGGGCGCGATCCAGGAGTCGAGCGAGAAGATATCGCGGATTGTGAAGGTGATTGATCAGATCGCGTTCCAAACCAACATCCTGGCTCTGAATGCCTCGGTCGAAGCGGCGCGGGCGGGTGAGGCGGGGATGGGCTTTGCGGTTGTGGCCGACGAGGTGCGCAATCTTGCCCAACGCAGCGCCACAGCGGCGCGAGATACAGCCGAGTTGATTGAGGAGTCGATCGGCAATTCGAAGGCCGGGATGAACGTCGTCACGCCAGTCGCGACGGCAATACGCTCCACGACCGACGACGTAGCACGGATGAAAGAGTTTGTTGTCAAGATCAACAGTGGCAGCAAGGAGCAGTTACGAGGTATCGAGCAGGTCTCGACGACGATTCATAGTGTCGAGTCGATCACGCAGCAGAATGCGGCTGGCTCAGAGCAGACGGCTGCCGCGGCAGAGGAGTTGACTGCGCAGGCGATGTCGATCAAGGACATTGTTCGTAAGCTGGAGATGCTGGCGGCCTGAGTGAGGCGGCGGAAACGGTGAAATCTCTGACAGGTTCCGGACTTCTGGTTTTCGCGGGCGGGTTGGCGGTGGGACAATAGGAGGATGATTCTGACGTCTATTCCCGAAGCTTTGACCTTTGATGATGTTCTGCTGGTTCCCGCGTACAGCGATGTAGTTCCTGCGCAGGTGAGCACGGCGACCCGCCTGACGCGCCGGATCACCCTGAATACGCCCCTGATGTCTGCCGCGATGGACACGGTCACCGAGTCCCGGCTGGCGATTGCGATGGCGCAGCAGGGCGGCATGGGAGTGGTGCACCGGAATCTGTCGATCGAGGGCCAGGCGGGCGAGATCGACAAGGTCAAACGTTCGGAGAGCGGGATGATCGTGGACCCGGTGACGATTGAGCCTGAGGAGACGATTGCCGCGGCGCTGGACATGATGCGGCGGTACAAGATTTCGGGCGTTCCGGTGACGAAGAACAAGAAGCTGGTCGGCATCCTGACCAACCGCGATCTGCGTTTTGTCTCGCGCACCGATCATTCGATTGATTCGGTCATGACCAAGACGAACCTGATCACGGTTCCGGTGGGCACGACCCTTGAAGAGGCGGAGCACATCCTGCATCAGCACCGGGTGGAGAAGCTGCTGGTGGTCAACGATGAGTATGAGTTGAAGGGCCTGATTACGGTCAAAGACATCCAGAAGAAGCTCAAGTATCCCAATGCCTGCAAGGATTCCCAGGGCCGGCTGCGGGTGGCGGGTGCCATCGGCGCGACGGGCGATTATCTTGAGCGTGCGGCGGCGCTGGTCGAGATGCGGGCGGATGCGCTTGCGATCGATTCGGCGCATGGGCACTCGCTGCGTGTGCTCGAGGCGGTTGCGGATGTGAAGAAGAGGTTTCCGGATGTCTGCCTGCTGGCGGGCAACGTGGCTACTTACGAGGGCGCGAAGGCGCTGATCGAAGCGGGCGCGGATGCGATCAAGGTTGGGATCGGGCCGGGATCCATTTGCACAACGCGTATGGTGACGGGTGCTGGCATGCCGCAGATCACGGCCATTGCCGAGGCGGCGCGCGCGGCCAGGGAGTACGGCATCCCGATCATTGCGGACGGTGGCATCAAGTATTCGGGCGACGTGACGAAGGCGATTGCGGCCGGGGCAAGCGTGGTGATGATGGGTTCGCTGTTTGCGGGTGTGGACGAGAGCCCGGGCGAGACGATCCTCTACCAGGGCCGCTCGTTCAAGGCGTATCGCGGGATGGGCAGCCTGAGCGCGATGGCACAAGGCTCGGGCGAGCGCTACTTCCAGGGCAAGGAAGATATGAACGAGATCAGCGCAGGTGATCGTCCGAACCTGACGGCGCGCGAGGGCTCGACGCAGAACCGGTTGGCGAAGTTTGTGCCGGAGGGCATTGAAGGACGTGTGCCGCACCGCGGACCGCTTGAGGCGATGGTTTATCAGTTGGTTGGCGGTCTGCGGTCGGGCATGGGATACCTGGGCTGCTCGACGATTCCAGAGCTGCAGGAGCGCGCGCGCTTTGTCCGAATCTCAAATGCCGGCCTGCGCGAGAGTCACGTCCATGACGTTGTGATTACGCGGGAGGCTCCGAATTATCACGTCGAGTAGCTTCGAACCTGTGTCCTCGCAGGCACAAAGGGGAACCTAGCTTATGCGTTCAGTTTTTCTGAAACGGCCGGATGCGGCTGCGGTACGGGTCCGTTCGACGGGCTTCGGTGGTTGGATGTGGGTGTGGGGACCGGTCCTGTTCGCATGCTTCGTCATCGTGTGTGAATCGACCGGAACGATGTCCGCGAACAACACGAGCATCTGGTGGCGTCCGTGGTGGGAGCAGTTCTTCGGACACATCTCCGACGACCGCTGGGAGATTGTTCACCATTACATCCGCAAGATGGGCCACTTTACCGGCTACGGAATCGTGTGCCTCACCTTCGTTCGTGGCTGGCTGATCGTACTGACCCAGGAAGTGGACTGGTCGGCGAAGATGTGGCGCTTCCGGGCTGCTCTTCGCGGGGTGGGGTGCACGTTTCTGGTGGCAAGCTGCGATGAAATTCACCAGTCATTTTTGCCCTCGCGTACCGGAATGTTCTCGGATGTGTTGCTGGACAGCTGCGGGGCGACGGTGATGTGCGTACTGGTATGGCTCGTTTTCTGGAGCCGCGAGAGGGATTTCGTCGTTTAGCGGCCGCTTCTTTTGATCACGAGTGCGTCGAAGCTGTGCCGGGTGAGGAAACCCGCTGAGCGGTAGAGTTTGACTGCTCCGGCATTCGCTTCAGACACGGTCAGCGTCAGGGCCTGGTAGTTGCGTGAGGGAAGCTGGTGGAGGGTCAGTCGCAGCAATGCTTCGCCCAGGCGTCGTCCTCGGTAATCAGGCCGCACGCAGAGCTGGGTGACATGACCCGTATCGGGCGCAACGCGCGAGCAGAGTAGTACGGCGATCAGCGCATTTGTGTTGCGGGCGCGAAGGACAAGTGAACAGTCCGCATCAAAATGGCCGCAGCCGGGGAAGCGAATGATGTTGTGCAGGAAGCGTTCCGAGCCGGCGAGCGTGCGGTATTGATCGTTGATGTCAGCGTCGGGATGACCGACGTAGCTGCGCTGGATCAGGTCTGCTGCGGGCTGGTAGAAGGTTGGTGACCAGCGGCAGAGCTCGACGTCATCCGGTACGGGAAGCGTCGCGACCGGTCCATTGACGGCGAGGTCGCACTCCAGGAAGAGCCGCGGATAGCTTCGGAGGGTGCTGCCTTTCCTCAGGTTTGGCTGGAAGAGATTGGGCAGGATGCCCTGGTCGAAGAGGAGCAGCTGCGCTTCGACGCGGAGGATGCCGGGCGAGGCGTCGAGGACTTCGAGCAGGTGCCGGATGAGAGTCTCGACGACGAACGGCGGAGGATAGTTGGCGTGTGGGCCAGGTGCGGCGTAGATGTCGCCGATGACGGCCTTCTGGCCTTCGTAGACGCAGAAACAGAAGCCCGTGATTCGTCCCCGGTCGAGGGCCACGAAGCCGGGCAGGATGCGGGAGTCGAGATATTGCAGCAGCAACTCGGTCGAGGAGCGGTAGTCCCATCGCAGCCGTGTCTGCCAGAATGCGGCTTCCTTCTCAAGCAGAGGACGAAGCTGCCGCGCGTTGAAGTGGCGCAGATCGAGAATCTCGAGTTGGAGAGGGTTCGTCATCGAGAGCGTGAGGGTTTTAGCAGGCCCCAGATGAGATTACCGGATGGCGGCGCAGACCAGAAACACGGACCTTACTGCGCGGCGTATACCTTGTAGACCGCGAGGCCCTGGGTCTCGTAGAGGAAGATGGGCTCGTAGATGCGCCCGCTGAGATAGTGATCGAGGGTGAACTGATCGTTGGAGCGCAGGACGAGAACATGCTCCTGGGCTGGTACGCCCTCGTCGTAGTGGACGGGACGCTGGTTGCGGTAGAAGGCGAGGCCGTAGATCATGTCGCGCTTGACGCCTGATACGGCGACGATTTTTTCGTCCGGGGCGAGGCGCGCGATCTGTTGCGCGAGCGGGCGGGCGGAGTAGTTCAGGTCCAGCTCTCTGCCGTGGAAGCCCAGCAGGAAGATGAGCACTCCGCAGACTGGAACGAGCGTGATGCTGCGAATCTTGTCGATGCCGAAGCGCTGCGTGACCAGGATGACGAGCAGCCCGGTGACAAGTGCGGCGCCGCCTGCAATGAAGAGCCATGAGCGCGCCGGGACCAGCGTCTCGTACTGCATGTGCTGCGGGGCCAGCGTGAGGACGAAGACCATAACGGCGCAGAGCAGAGCGTGGGCGTAGAGCAGGCCGGGCTTGAGACCGGTGCGGCGCACGCGGTAGAGATAGTCTCCGGTGAGGATGGTGAGCGGGGGAATGGACGGCAGGATGTATCCCGGCAGCTTCGAACCCGAGAAGGAGAAGAAGAGGACGGGGATTAGCGCCCATAATACGAGGAACTCGGGGAAGGCGTCGCCAGCCCGGGAGTGGCCAAGGTAGCGCACCGGCTTGCGGCGAACCTTCCATTCGGCGATGGAGGTCTGGATGGCGTCGACCAGGGCGCGAACGGCAAGGACTGTCCAGGGCATCAGGCCGATGATGATGACGGCCAGGTAGTACCAGGCCGGCTGATGATGCATGTAGCGGTTGGTACCGTAGCGCTCGAGATTGTGCTCGATGAAGAACTGGCGGAAGAAGGTCGGGTTTCGGCGCTGAACGGCGATGTACCAGGGCAGGACCATGACGAGGTAGAGGATCACGCCAGGCAGCCAGATGGTACGGCGCAGCAGGCTCCACTCGCGGCGCAGGGCAATAAAGAGGCCGATGATGATCAGCGCGAGAAACGGGGCTACGGGCCCTTTGGCAAGGGTTGCAGCGGCGCCGAAGAAGTAGAGGTCGAAGAGCCAGAACTTCTTGCCCGTCTCATACCAGGCATACCAGCCCAGCATGCCGATGCAGAAGGGTGCTGCGAGCTGCATATCGGTGGAGGCGCCCCGCGAGAAGGCCAGAATGCCCAGGCAGGAGACGGTGATGAGCGCGGCGTCGAGATGACCGCCTGGCCGGAAGCGGCGCATGTGCAGGAAGATGAGCAGAACCAGGAAGGCGGCGCCGGAGGTGGACGGGAGCCGGGCTGACCAGTCCGAGACGCCGAACTCGCGGAAGAAGCCCTCGGCACGCCAGTAGTAGAGCGCAGGCTTTTCGAGCCATGGCTTTCCGTAGAGGATCGGGGTAACCGTGCCGGCCAGCAGGCAATCGCGTGCGGCAAGAATGTCCGCCGTGCGCAGGCTGCGCGGGAGCATGTCGGTGTGTTCGACGGAACAGGCCTGGTCATGCGCGGCGAGCATCTCGCGTGCCACCTGGGCGTAGCGGGGCTCATCCGCACCAACGAGTCCGAGGCGATCCCCGCCTACTGCCGGTGCCAGTCCGAAGAGCAGCAGAAAGCAGCCGACGACCACCAGCACGACGTACTCCCACGGTGAGGCGAAGGTTGGGTTGGACCGGATGCTGCGAACGAGCCGTACAAGCAGGGACGGGCGCTCCGAGGAATCCACAGAGGGAAGGGCTTGGCCGAAAGCTGGTTGAGTCGGATCGGTCACGGGTTGGCTTTGGAGAGCGGAATCAGGGTAGCAGAGTCCAGGTACAGGTTCAGGAAGCCTTGGGTGCTTCGGGGATCGCGGCGGCCTTTTCATCGCGCTTTTTTTCGCGCTTGCGCATGCGGCCAAGCAGCTCGTCCATACGGCCGGTCATCTTTTCTGAGCGATCGATTGCAAACGAGAGCTCCGGTACGTGGCGGACACCCATGCGTTCGCGGATCTGCGCGCGAATGAAGCCTCGGGCCTGGGTGAGGGCGGCGAGCGTCGACTGCTCTTCTTCTTCCTCGCCGTGTACGGCCACAAAAACGCGAGCTGATTTGCCTCCCGGCGCGAGCACCACTTCGGTGACGACCGAGGGAAAGATGCGCGGATCAGAGAGCTCGCCTTCGAGCATCGCGCCAATCTCTTCCGAGAAGGAGTGGGCGACGCGGTTCCGGTGGTAGGTTCTTGCGCGGGGTTCAGGCATGGGGTCTTTCCTGGAAAATTGAGGTGGGCGGCTACTCTTCTGGAAGAATCTCTGCGTAGGAGTCTGCGATCTCCGCGGAGAGGCCGGCTGAAATGCGCTGTGCTGCCCGGTCGATCGACTCAAGATGCTGAGTGAGTGACTGGGTGGAACTGGAGGCGACGGCTACGACGATTGTCGCCTGGTTCCAGAGGGTGCCTCCTTCATTCAACTCGGCAATGGACAGGTTGAAGGCGTGGCGAAGCTTGTCTTTGAGCGAACGAACCACCTGCCTGCGATCTTTGAGCGACTGCGCATGCGGGATGGAGAGTTCGAGTGTCAATTTACCAATTGGCATATACGCGCGCCGGGCCTGAAGCGGACGGACTGCGCTTGTTCCATTGTATCCGGTGTGGGGCGCTAGGGGATGTTGACGGTAATCAGCTGCGAGGCGGAGAAGCCCGGGACTGACGCAATGACGTTGACCTTGTAGGGTCCGGGCACGATGGTGTCAAAGTATCCTGCGCCGCAGCCGGTTGTGTAGAGCGACAAAGAAAGCAAAGCCGCGCAAATGAGATGGCGCGTGCGCCTCCGCCGGAGCAATATGACCGGGGCAAGTGCCGCCAGGAACGTTACCGGGGCCGGGATCCGGTTGCGCGAGATGATCGTGGCGCCTACCGCAATGGCGACGGTCACCGTCGCCGGGCTGTTTCCGCCCAGGTTTACGGCAGGCACGGATGAATTGCAGTGAATATAGGTGGCGGCGGGCAGGCACGTGATCTGAACCCGGCCACTGAATCCTGCGGCTGGCGTCAGGGTGAGCAGGGAGCTGCCGGAGGCGCCCGGCGCAAGGGTAAGTGCATCCGGATTGACGGTGATGGAGTAAGGCAGCTCGACGTTGAGGATCAGCGGAGCAAGGACGCTGGCGCTGAACGGAGCCGACGGCGTGTAGGTGGCGGAGACCACCCAGGACCCAGGCGCGAGCGCCGGCAGTGTCGCCGAGGCACGTCCCGCCCCGTCCAGACTGACGGCCGGCAGCGGCGATCCGTTGGCGAAGAAAATGACGCTTCCGGTGGGAACGGAAGACGAACTCAAAGCCGCGATCACCGTAACGGGCAAGCCGGCCGGAACCGGGTTGGCCGACAATGAGATCCCTCCCGCAACCGGCGTGGGAACGATGGTGAAGCTCTGGTTGGCGGCCAGTGTGTCAGATGGCGAGTTGTCGAGATCGCCCAGGTATAAGGCAGCAAGCGGGTATTTGCCCGGAGATAGACCCGAGGTCGGTACGGTCAAGGTTACGAATCCTTTGCCCTGGCTCGAGCTGCTGAGTATGCCGGATGCAAGCGTAGCCGAGCCGGAGCGGAGGATGACGGTGCCCGTTGGCGAGCTGACCGGGGCGGAGACGGCGATGTTGACGACCAGCGGAGTCCCGGCCTGGGTCGGATCTCCGGCTAAGGTCAAGCTTGTCACTGTGGCATCGGGCACGATCTCGAGATTCAAGGCCGGTGTAGTCGCCGCACCATTGTAGGCGTCACCTCCGTAAGCGGCGGCGAGGCTGTGCGCTCCCGGCGCGAGCCTCGGAAGCGCCAGGGATGCGGAGCCGCTGACCAGGATGGCAGAGCCGAGCACCGTTGCTCCATCCGAGAAGAGAATGTTGCCCGACGCCGTGGACGGCACGGTCGTCACCGTCAGGGTGACCGGTGCGCCGAAGTTGGCTGTGGCAGCAAATGGCGAGAAGTGGAGATCCGTTGCATGCAGCGCGATGAGAACAGTCTGCGAAGAAGAAATGGAAGGCTGGTCGTTTGCGTCTCCCAAGTAGCTCGCGCTCAGGGTGTGGGAGCCAGTCAGAAGCGTCGACGTAGCTAGCGTGGCGGTCCCGGATTTTAGCTGTGCGCTTCCCAAAATCCCGGAGGTCGCGTCGCGGAACTGGATGACCCCTGTTGCCGCGGCAGGAAGCACGGAGGAGGTCAGCGTTAGAAGGCTTCCTGATGTCGGGTTGGCCGGTAGCGCCGACAGCGCGGTGGAAGTGGGCGTCGGAGTGATGTTGATCGACTGGGAGGCGCTTGTCGCAGCCGCGTGCGTGGCGTCCCCGGAGTAGCCTGCAAGCAGACTATGCGGGCCAGCCGGCAGATTACGAACGACCGCGCTGGTGTTGGAGGCCGCCGGCACCTGGGCAAACGAGCCGGCGACGGAATCCGAGAAGCTTACCGTGCCGGTTGCGCCAGGCGGAGAGAGCTGTGCGTTGAGTGTGACCGAAGAGCCATAGATGGCGCTCCCCGGGACAGGTGACAGAGCGATCGCGGTTGGAATGAGGCTAATGAGGACCGTGGCTGAGAACGAAGAGGAGGGCGAATCGTTGGTGTCTCCGGCGTAAGTGGCAGACAGGGTGTGCGAGCCGAGGGCCAGAGTCGTCAGAGGGAAAATGGCGACTCCGTTGCTGATCGGTATCTGCGCAATTGCTGAGCCCGGCGAGGCAAGGTCGTGAAGGCTTATGCTGCCGGTCGCGGCAAGCGGGCTGACGCTCACGGCCAGCGGAGAGAGCGAGCCGTAGGCAGCGGTCGCGGGGAGTGCTGACAGCTGCAGGGTAGTCGAATCCCGGTCGACGATCAGCGTCAGGGGTGGAGACGCGGACGGCGCATTGCTGGCATCCCCGGCATAGGCGGCCACGAGATTGTGCGTTCCGGGCGCGAAGGAGTTCGAGGTGAAGCTCGCTTGCCCGGAACTGAGAACCAGCGTGGAAACAGGCTGGGCTGAGTCGGTGAGGGTGACGCTCCCCGTCGCGCTTGAGGGGCTGACCGCGATGGCGAGAACGGTGCTGGTGCCGAACGGAAACCGGGCGAGCGCGGTCGAGAGCGTAGTCGTGCTGTGGCTTTGCAGGCTCGGTCTGGGGGTAAGCACATGCAGATCGTTGGGCCGAATGGTGTCGTCGTGTGTCGCCGCGGAAAAGGTGTGCGGGCCGGGGGAGAGCACCGGAACCGGGAGCCACGCGGCGTATTGCAGGATGGGGGCAGAACCGAGGATGACGCCGTCGAGCGCGAAGTCAACGGTGCCGGCCGGGGCAGCCGTTGTAAGCTCAGCCGGGGTAAAGATGGCTGCCAGAACCTGGTCGGCCGAGAGCTCAAGATGAGAGACGACCGGGGGAAGCTTTACTGGAAGGCATGTGGATGCCGTTTCGAGCCGGCAGGGCGAGGGGGAATATCGGTAGGACGAGGAAAACCTCGTGCTCTCCGGGAGCGGGAGTTGATCCGATCCAGCAAGCGTTGTGTTCATGGCGCTGACCTGGGCATCGGGCGAGTCGATGAGTAGCGCCTGGTGCATGGATACGATGCTGACGCCGTCGAGTCCAAGTGGTTCGTCCGTAAGGTGGTGCACGGTGATCTGCGGGGCTGCTCGCAGGGTAAGATCCCGTAGCTGCAGATTGCCATGGGAGCGGATCAGATCAGAGGGTGCCGAAGCCGGCTGGACCGCGATCACTCCGGGCCCCTCGATCGCAGCGGAAGGAGCGGCTTCGATCATTGCAGTCTGCGAGTCGGGCGAACTGGCGTAGAGCTCGACTCCGGCCGCGAGCTGAAGCGTCACGCTCGCCGGGATGCGCAACGGACCGGAGAAGAAGACGCCCGGGCCGAAGTCGGCGGGGCGGCCGAGCGCAACCACCTGACCCGCGGCGCACGCATCAAGCGCCGCTTGTAGACGTCCCGTGTCGTCGCTTGGGTAGGACAACCAGGCTGGAGCCGGGGCGGTTGGCGTCTGCCCGGCAAGTGTTGCGCAGACCTGCTGGCCACCAAGCACGCGCGGCTCGGCAGTGGCGAGCAGGACAAGGGCGGCAAGGGCGAGGACCATACGGTTTTGGGCGCTCTGTTTAGACATCACCTTGAAGCCTTTGAAGGCAGTCCAGATGCCAAATTGCGGCCGAGTCGACTAGAGGGCTCTTATGAGCGCCTTCTGTCGGTTTTCGGTCGCATATACTTGGGAGGTATGCAGCTCGCTCAGATCAGGGAATCGACGGGGGAAGCGCGCTCACCCTCACCGGAGGTCGAGGGAGTCGTTCGCAAGGTCCTCTGCGTCTTTCCGCGCTACGCGAAAGCCTTCGGAACCTTCCATCACTCTTATCCTCTTCTGGGCGTGAAGGCTTTTATGCCGCCGCAGGGTATCCTGCTGATCGCGGCCTATCTGCCGAAGCACTGGGAGATCCGCTTCGTCGATGAGAACGTCAGACTGGCTCGCAAGAGCGACTATCGCTGGGCGGATGTAGTCCTGACGAGCGGCATGCACATCCAGCGTGACGAGATCAATCGCATCAACCGCATGGCGCACGAGGCCGGCAAAGTGACGGCGCTCGGCGGGCCTTCGGTTTCGGGCTGTCCGGAGTATTACCCGGATTTTGACTTCCTGCACATCGGCGAGCTGGGCGATGCGACGGATGAGCTGATCCTGCGGCTTGCACGCAGTATCGAACGCCCGGCCGCGCAGCAGATCCTGACTACAGCGTCGCGCCTGCCGTTGAAGGAGTTCCCCACGCCGGCTTACAAGCTGGCCGGGATGCACCGCTACTTTCTTGCGAGTGTTCAATACTCAAGCGGCTGCCCCTACAAGTGTGAGTTCTGCGATATTCCGGAGCTCTACGGCAATAATCCGCGGCTGAAAACGCCGGAGCAGGTGATCGCCGAGCTCGACGAGATCGTCAGCGGCGGTGCGGTTGGCGCGATCTATTTTGTCGACGACAACTTTGTGGGCAACCGCAAGGCCGCGAAGGAGCTTCTGCCCCACCTGGTCGAGTGGCAGAAGAAGAACAAGTATCCGGTCGAGTTTGCCTGCGAGGCGACGCTGAATATCGTGCGTTCGACCGACCTGCTGGAGATGATGCGCGAGGCTTCGTTCTGGACGATCTTCTGCGGCATCGAGACGCCTGATACCAACGCGCTCAAAGTCATGCAGAAGAGCCAGAACAACGAGATGCCCATCCTCGAAGCTGTCGCCAAGCTGAACAGCTACGGGATGGAGGTGGTCTCGGGTATGATCATGGGCTTCGATACCGACACCTACCAGACTCCGGATAAAATCCTCGAGTTTGTTGAGGCTTCGAACATCCCGGTGCTGACGATTAACCTTCTTGAGGCGTTGCCGCGCACCCCGCTGCATCGTCGCCTGGCTGCCGCCGGGAGGTTGAACGAGGCGCCTGGACGCGAGTCGAACGTGGAGTTTCTGCTGCCTTATGAGGATGTGGTGAAGATGTACCGGCGGACGTTCTCGACAGCCTTCCAACCCGAGGCGATCTACCGGAGATTCGAGTACAACGTCAGGAATACGTATCCCAACAGGGTGGAAATTCCACCATCGGGCAAGCTGAGCCTGAAGAATGTCTGGCGCGGTGTGAGTACGCTGGCCAAGTTGATCTACAGGGTGGGCGTTCGCAGCGATTACCGGCAAGTCTTCTGGAAGATGGCCAAGCCGGCGTTGAAGGATCTCGACATTGAGACGGTCATCCACGTGAGCCTGGTTTCGCACCACATGATCGAGTTCTCGCGCGAAACTGAAGCCGGGTATCAGAACGCGTCATTCTACTCGCCGGACCTGAGCAAGACGGCGAGCGCGGCAAGCGTCTAGGGCAGGGCGAAGGCGACGTAAGCCGCGCCTTGCGGGGCCTTCGGATTGCGTTGGTTGCTCGTGGCGATGACGACATACTGTTTCCCGTCGACCATGTAGGTTGCGGGTGTGGCGACCCCGGCGAAGGGCAGGTCTGCCGACCAGAGCAGGTGGCCGTTGCGGGTGTCGAAGGCGCGCAGCTTCTGGTCGTAGATTGTGGCCCCGATGAAGAGAACGCCGCCGGCAGTCACGACCGGGCCGCCGTAGTTTTCGCTTCCTGTATCGGCCAGGCCCTTCGCGGCGAGTTCCGGGTAGTTTCCCAGCGGCACCTTCCAGAGATATTTCCCGGTGTTGAGGTCGATCGCGTTGAGCGTGCCCCAGGGTGGAACGACGGCGGGGTAGCCCTCGTTGTCAAGGAACTTGTGATAGCCGGTGAAGCGATACTTGGACGCGCCTCCGGCCGGAGCCAATGCGGACGCCACCTCTTTCTTGTCGCCGGCGGCAGCAAGCTGGCCACCGGCCACGGCTGCTTCCAGCATGGGTGCCTGGCTCGCGCCGAGGAATTGCAGCAGGGCGGTGTTGTCCGTCGCTGAAAGCTTGCGGAAGGCGGGCATGCGGCCCTTGCCGTTGTGGATGTTCGCGAGGATCTGCGCGTCGGTCAGGCGACCTCGTACGCCGACCAGACCGGGGTAGTTGGACGGTGCGCCCAGCAGGTCCTCTCCGTGGCAGATCGCGCAGTTTCTGTCGTAGACCTTCGCGCCCGCGACCTCTTGCCGGTTCGGCGAGAGCCCCGTTCTTGCTGAGGTAGGCGTGTCCTTGCCTGTGCGCAGGTACTCGAGCAGGGAAGTCAGACGGGCCTGCTGGACGTTCGGAAAGGATGGCATCCGCCCACGGCCAGCCTGGATGACGGCCGTGATCTGCGCGTCGGAAAGGCGCTTGTGAATGTCTACCAGCGATGGGAAGGCAGGGGGCGAACCCTCCCGGTCCGGCGCGTGGCAAGTCGAGCACTGGCTCATATAGACGTCACCGCCCAGGCTTCCCATGGGCTTGTTCTCGGTCAGGCTACCGGTCCAGGGGACGTCGTTGGCGTTGACGTAGAGGACGCCAGTGCGTGGGTCGGCGGCGGAACCGCCCCACTCCGCCCCCCCATCGAAGCCGGGGAAGACGATTGTGCTCTTGTCCACGCTCAAGGGAATGAATTGCCCGTCGCTCACAAAGCTTGCGAACTGGCGAGCGGCAAAGTCATGTGCCTCGGGCGTGCGGGTGGTGAGCATGTCCGCAGAGACGCGTTGCCGCGCGAAGGGCTTGGGCGCCACAGGCAAAGGCTGCGTAGGTGCCGTCTTTTCACCGGGCACGGTCGAGCCGGGGAAGGGACGTTCCGTGATCGGGAAGAGCGACTTTCCTGTGGCGCGATCGAAGACGTATACGTAGCCCTGCTTGCTGGTCTGGGCGACCGCGTCAACTTTCCTGCCGTTCGAGTTGACGGTCAGCAGGGTGGGAGGCGATGGAAAGTCGCGATCCCAGATATCGTGGTGCACGCCCTGGAAGTGCCAGATCAGCTTGCCGGTCTCGGCATCGAGCGCGAGCAGGCAGTTCGCCCACAGGTCGTCGCCCAGGCGATCGGCTCCATAGAAGTCGTCCACCGCCGAGCCAGTGGGAACGTAGACGATCCCGCGTTCGGCATCGATCGACATGCCGGTCCAATTGTTGGCGGAGCCGGTGGTCTTCCATGCGTCCTTCGGCCAGGTCTCGTAGCCGGGCTCGCCGGGATGCGGAATGGTGTGGAAGATCCAGCGAAGCTTGCCGGTGTGGACGTCATAGGCGCGGATATCGCCGTGCAGAGCCGGCTTTACCTCAGGCAGCCGGAAGCCGATGATCAGCAGGTTTTTATAGATGACGCCGGGGCTGGTCATCGCGGCAAAGTCGGACTCCGACCGGTCAAGATCCTTGCGCAGATCGAGATGCCCCTGTTCGCCGAAGGTTGGAATCGGCTTGCCCGTGGCTGGGTCGAGCGCGTAAAGGAAGTTCAAGCCACCAGCGAAGAGGATCGAGGAGCTGCCATCCGTCCAGTAGGTGAAGCCGCGCGCCGGCTGCTCGCTGTGGGTTCCCGGATCGAATATCCAGAGCTGCCTGCCGGTTGCCGCGTCCAGCGCGAAGGCCTTCTGCGTGGGCGTGAAGCCGTAGAGGGTGTGCCCGATCACCAGCGGATTGGTCTGCACGCCGCCTCTGTCGCCCACCTTGTAGGTCCAAGCGACTTTCAACTTCTCGACGTTGGATCGGTTGATCTGGGTCAGCGGCGAGAAGCGCTGCTGCATGGCATTGCCGCCGTAGACGGGCCAGTCCTGCTGCACCGGCTTGTGCCTGCCGAGGTGCGGCCAGCTTGCCAGCGCGGTCAGGCCGCCGAGCAGCAGGCAAGTCGAGGCCAGGAGTCTTGTCTTAGTCCGCATACTTGACGATCTGCATGAAGCCGTAGTCCATGTGGAGTTGCTGATGACAATGCAGGAGCGAGTCGCCCGGATTGTCAGCCGTGAAGTCGACGGCGACCTCCTGCAAGGGCATCACGTTGACCGTGTCCTTGATCAGGCCGCTGAGCTGCGTGTCGCCGATGCGCGTGACCTCGAAGCTGTGCCGGTGCAGGTGCATGGGATGCTGATCGCCGGATGCGTTGCGGAAGACCATGCGGTAACGCTTGCCCTGGCTCACGCGGATCGGCTTCACCTCCGGCCAGGTTTCGCCGTTGATCGTCCAGGTGTCGAACTGCGAGCCTTTTAACGCGCCGGCATCGCGGAAGGTCAGGGTGAATATCTCTTCAACGGGCTGCGCCGGCGAAGTATTTGCGAAGACCGAGTAATCCCATACTTCATTCTGCGGCTGCTGCCAGACCGGGATGCTCTTGCAGTTTGCATATTCGATCACGATCCCCAGACCCATCTTCCGGGCTGACTCAAGCGTTGAACCGAGGATCCACACCCCCGGATTGTTCATCTCGACGATCGCATCGACCCGCTCGGCGACCGCGAGTGAGATGGTCTCGACGCTCTGCGGTTTTGGTACCGGGTTGCCGTCAAGCGCGAGGATGTGAAAGCGATGCCCCGGCAGCGAAAGGACGACGTTCTCGGTCGCAGACGCATTCAGCAGCCGGAAGAGCACACGCTGGCCGGGGCGCACGCGCACCGGTTCGCCGGCTCCCAGCATGTGCGCGTTGATCGTGGCGTACTTGTAACCGACGTCCGAGCCGCTGGTCTGCGGTTCATTCTGCGAGCTCGCCCGCATGGTTTCGACCATGGGAACGAAATGCGGTTCCCAGTGATGAATGGCCAGGTTGACCGCATGATCGTAGTGCCCGGGGTCTGGCGCGCCATCGACCAGCAGGAAGCCGAATTGGCCGGTATACGCGGCGGCGGAGAGATCGTCCATCGCCATGGCGTGGGTGTGATACCAGCGCGTGCCGGACGGATTGGGGCTCAGTTGATAACGGAGGGTCTGACCCGGCTGGATAAGAGGCGAACCCTCTTCGACGGCGCCATCGTTCTGTGTATCCGTGCGGAGACCGTGCCAGTGCACGATGTCTGCCCTGGGCGAATCGTTCGTGACTTCGATTGCGACTGGCCGGTCGCGCTTCAGGCGTAGCGTCGGACCGGGCACCTGTCCGTTATAAGCGAATGTCTGGATCGAAATGCCTTTGCCGATTTCAAGGGTGCACGGCGCGATCCTGAGCTTGAGCACGGGCGCGACTTGAGGACCGAACGCCGCAGCAAAGGGGGGAAGCGCACAGGTAGCCGCCGCCGCGGGAAACAGCTTGAGGATCTCTCGGCGCGTTCTGGGCATCAGGCTCATGGGACAACTGGACCGGTGCGGCTTTTGCGCTGTCTAAGGTAGAGGAGCGAAGCCAGGAAAGTAAAGCCGATCACTGCTTGCATCAATCGCCGAATCTGATTAGCGCCGCGATGACGTCTACCAGCAGACCGCTGTCGCTCGCAGTTTGTTGAAATGGTCGGGGCGAGAGGATTCGAACCTCCGACCCCCTGGTCCCGAACCAGGTGCGCTACCAGACTGCGCTACGCCCCGAACTTGGTGGTGAGTGGGTATCGATGGCTCACGCTCACCTTTGTTTGCAGACGTTTGGGTTGGCCTGCAGGCTCGCGGAATCGACTTTCCAAGTCTAACAGAGATTTGCCTGCGTGGAGCGCAAGCGATCCGTGCGGCATCCCATAATCGGTGCCACAGGAATTACCCGGCGTACTCCCTTTCTGAGAGAAGATTGAATCATGACGGAACGGAAACAGATTGTCGACCTGAGCCGGGCTGCAAATGGCGTGGGCAACGTGCTCGTCACCCTGGTTCAGGCCGAGGGATCCTCCTACCGGCGGCCCGGGGCGCGTCTGCTCATGGCACCCGGACAGGCTGCGCACGCTGGCACCCTGAGCGGCGGATGCCTTGAGGCGGAAGTCATCAAGAAGGCTCCCTGGATGGTGCGTGACGGGGCCAAAATCGAACGCTACTCGATGCTGTTCGACGATACGGCGGACATCCCGTTCGGGCTTGGCTGCGGCGGTACAGTTGACTTGCTGTTCGAGCCGGTCGCCGCTCCCGAAGGTCACGCGCTGCTCGACGCCATGGAGGCTTCGCTTGCCGGGCGCGAATCTACCGTCATCAGCTTCCTGCCCGGCGGCGGACGCGGTCTACGCCGGTTGATCCTGGACGCCGCGGGTGAGGTCGTCTTCCGCAGCCATGCGCTCAGCGACGAAAAAGTAAGCTGCGCCGCGAAGCTTACGCCAGGAGAGGTGTATGAAGGACGCTTCGTCGAGCGGCTCACCGCTCCCCCTCGGCTCTTTGTCCTTGGCGCTGGAGACGACGCACGCCCAGTCGTCGCCATGGCATCGATGGTCGGGTTTGCGGTCACAGTGGCGGACGGTCGCGCGCAGGTGGCCCGCGCCGAGCGCTTCCCGCAGGCACAGAGGGTTGTGACCCTCGGCGAAGATATCTCCGCGGACTTTCCCAATCTGGGAATCAATGCGCAGGATTCCGTCGTCCTGATGACACATAGCTACGAGCAGGATCGAGCCCTGCTGGTTGCGACCCTGCCGATCGCACCACGTTATCTAGGCCTTTTAGGCGCGCGCCATCGCAGCAGCCTGCTGGTGAGTGAAGCGGCGGCCATTCTCGGCAGGTCAGTCGCCGAATGCTGCGAGCGCCTGTTTGCTCCGGTAGGGATGGACCTGGGTGGCGATGGACCGGAGGCTATCGCACTCGCCGTGGTCGCCGAGGTCCACGGCGTCCTGCACGCTCGCCTGGGCAACTCGCTCCGGCTGAGCCCGGAAGACGTGGCCGAACAGGTTCGGAAGGGTGGGGCATCCCGCTACCTGCAGATGCAGTGCGCGCTTGACGGAATAGTGGCGTGAAAGTCGCCGCGCTGGTGCTTGCCGCCGGCGCGTCAACGCGACTCGGCGAGCCGAAGCAGATGGTCCAGCTAGGTGGCGCGACCGTAAATGAGCGGCTGCTGGAACGTGCCGTCCGGATCGCGTCCGAGGCCCGCTGCTCGCCCGTCGTCGTTGTGCTTGGAGCGCGGGCGGGAGAGATCCTCGAAACCTGCCACCTCGAACGGGCAATCATCGTCCATAACGAAGGGTGGGCGGAGGGAATGGGTTCGTCTATTCGCGCCGGCATGGCTGTGTTGGCTTCTGACGCCGCTGGTGTGATTCTGATGACGTGTGATCAGCCCGCCGTGACTGTGGAGCATCTTGGGACGCTGATTGTGCTTGGGCTGGAGTCAGGTGAGCCGGTCGCGTCGAGCTATGCTGGCCGGCGGGGGGTGCCGGCGTTCCTGCCGGTTGGCCTCTTTGCCGCACTCGGACAGTTGCATGGAGATGAAGGAGCGCGGTCTCTGCTCGCCGCCTCCCGGAGAGTAGATCTTCCGGG
>CAZZZP010000029.1:0-48555 GCA_964658635.1 Lichenicola sp.
GGGCAAGCGACGGGCGTGCAAGCGAGGGCCGGGCGTGCGGGCGACTGGCGCCGGGCTGCCGGGGCTGGAGGAGAGCCTGCGTCTCGGCTTCTGGCGCGAGCCGCGTATCGAGGTGTAGGTCTGCCGAGTAGCGTTCCATAGCTCACTATACGTTGCGGGAATCCAGCGTCGTCACTGACTGTTCGCTTCTGAGAGCGAAGGTAGTACCTTGACATGACCGGTTGTGAATATTTATACATGAATATGCATCTTTATGCATTATTCATCCACTGGGCGCATCTTACTGCGCAGTGACACGAAATTGGCGGGAGCCCGGCGTTTAGAAAGAACCAGCAACCATGAAGCAGCAGCGTCACTCAACAATTCGCGACATTCTTGAGCATACATCCGTTGTCAACCAGGATGATTTACGAAAGAAGCTGGCTGCTCGTGGCTTTCACGTCACGCAGGCGACGCTCTCGCGCGACATTCGTGCGCTGAAGCTTTCGAAGGGGCCCAACGGTTATACGCCAGGTCCAAACGGGAACGGGAACTCGGAGGATGAGGGGCCGGGGACGCGGGACGTGCTGCGCGGCTTCGGGTTGGAGGTGCGCCAGGCGCTGAACCTGCTGGTGCTGATTACAACAACGGGCGGTGCGCAGCCGGTTGCCGCGGGGATCGATTACGAGGACTGGTCTGAGGTGGTGGGTACGATTGCGGGCGACGATACGGTGCTGGTGATCTGCGGGGACGAGAAGAGCGCGTCGGTTTTGCGGGTAAGGATAGAGGGGTACATTGGCTGAGGCTCGGACATTGAAGACGGCTGTTGCCGGGGTGGGCGGCTATGCAGGCGGCGAGCTTGCACGGTTGTTGTTGGCGCATCCCCGGCTACATGGGAACGCGCCGATCTTTCTTGGCCGTGTAGCGGACGAAGCTGCGGGTGGGAAAGTGCCGCTTGAACAGCTGCATCCGCAGCTTGCGCTGGGTGGCGGGAAGATGCAGCCGCCGGTAGAGGCTTTCTCGTGGGAGCGGATGAGTGAGGCTGGAGTCGAGCTGGTGTTTATGGCACTGCCCCATGAGACCTCGCGGGAGTGGGCACCGGCGTGGCTGGAGCGGGGCATCAAGGTGATTGACCTGAGTGGCGCGTGGCGGCTGGATGAGCCGGCGAATGCAGCGGTGTACGGACTGAAGGATGTGGACGCGGCAAAGGGGACGGCGCTTCAGGCGGAGGCTGTGTATGGCTGCCCGGAGCTGCACCGGGAGGAGATCGCCGGAGCGCGGTTGATTGCGAACCCGGGATGTTATGCGACGTCGGTGATTCTGGCGGTGGCTCCGCTGGTGCGTGCGGGGTTGGTGGATCTTGAGCACGGGATTGTGTGCGATGCGAAGAGCGGCGTGAGTGGAGCGGGGAAGGCTCCGACGGCGAAGACGCATTTCATGTATGCGGCGGAGAACCTTTCGGCGTACGCGATCTTCGGGCATCGGCATACGGGCGAGCTGCTGGAGCAGCTTGGACTGACGAGCGAGCAGATCCAGTTCACGCCGCATCTGCTGCCGATTCCGCGAGGGATACTTTCGACGATTTACATGCGTTTGAAGGAACGGGCGCAGGCTGAAGAGATTGAGGCGTGTTATCGCGAGTTTTATAAGGCGAGCCCGATGGTTCGGATTCATGGGAGTCCGCATCTGCCGCAGATTCAGCACGTAGTCAGGACGAACTATTGTGATGTGGGATTTGAGTTGGCGAAGGATGGGAGGCGGCTGGTCGTGGTGAGTTGCCTGGATAATCTATTGAAGGGTGCGTCGGGCCAGGCGGTGCAGAATATGAACCTGATGTGCGGATGGAAGGAAGAGGAGGGTCTGCTGTGAAGTATGTCGTGAAGTTGGGAGGCGTGGCCCTTGAGGATCCGAAGGTTCTGCAATTGTGCGCGAAAGGGATCTTCGATCTCGTGAGCGATGGCAACCAGGTGGCGGTGGTGCATGGCGGAGGGGTGCAGTTGACGAAGACGCTGGCGCAGCTGGGCAAGAAGAGCGAGTTTATTTCGGGGCTGCGGGTGACGGATGCGGAGACTCGCGATGCGGCGCTGATGGTGCTTGGCGGGCGCGTGAACAAGGCGCTGGTGGCGAGGCTGGGGCAGGTGGGGCAGCAGGCTGTTGGGCTTACGGGTGGGGATGGGCATGTATTCCGCGCGCGCAAGAAGAAGACGACGCCGGATCTTGGATTTGTGGGGGAGATTGCGGCCACTGATCCGAAGTGGCTGGAGGCGATCTGGAAGATGGGCGCCGTGCCGGTGATCTCGTCGATTGCGCTGGGGTTCGATGGCGAGTATTACAACATCAACGCGGACGAGATGGCCTCGGCCTGTGCGGTAGCTACGAAGGCGGATGCCTTGATCTTTCTGACAGACGTGCCTGGGGTGAAGGGCGCGGATGGCAATGTGATGCGTTGGCTTTCGTTGAAGGAGATTCCCGCGCTTGAGAAGGCGATGGTGGTTTCGGGTGGGATGCTGCCGAAGCTGAAAGCTTGCCGGGATGCGCTGAATCATGGTGTGAAGCGGGTGAGGATTTTGCCGGCGAGTTCTGCAGCGGTGCTGCCGGATCTGTGTTCGAGCCGCGTTGAAGATGGTACGGAGGTGATGGTCGCATGAAGCTTGAGTCGCTACAGGCAGCCGAGAAGAAGCTGCTGCTGCAAACCTATGAGCGGAATCCGCTGCTGTTTGTGAGTGGGCATGATGTGTACCTGACCGATGAACATGGGAACGATTACCTGGACCTGCTGAGCGGGATTGGCGTCTCTGCGCTGGGGTATGGCAATGCTGTGATTGAAGATGCGATCGCTGCGCAGTCCAAGCAGCTGCTACACACGTCGAACCTGTTCTTCCATGAGCGGACGGCGGAGCTTGCGTTGCGTCTGACGGAGATCAGCGGCATGGATCGCGTATTTTTCTGCAACAGCGGTACCGAGGCCTGGGAGGCTGCGTTGAAGCTAGCGCGTGCCCACTCCGAGAAGGTGCGTGCCGAGGGCGGGCACATGGGGACGAAGTTCCTGGCGCTTGAGCATAGCTTCCATGGGCGGACGATTGGCTCGGTTGCTACGACACACAAGTTGCGTTATCGCACCCCGTTTGCGCCGGTGATGCCGGATGTCGAGTTCGTGCGATTCAACGATGTAGAGGACCTTCGCGCACAGTTCTCGGATGAAGTTTGCGGCGTCTTGATTGAAGTGGTTCAAGGCGAAGGTGGCATTCATCCGGTGTCGAAGGAGTTCTTCGCGGCGGCTCGCGAGTTGTGTGACCAGACTGGTGCCTTGTTGGTTGCGGACGAGATTCAGTGTGGCTTCGGGCGCACGGGGAAGTGGTTCGGGTACCAGCAGTTCGGCATTCTGCCCGATGTGACGACTGTGGCCAAGCCACTTGCGGGAGGGCTGCCGATCGGGGCGATGCTTGCGACGGAGAAGGCTGCGGCTGCGATCTCGCCGGGTATGCATGGAACGACATTCGGAGGCGGCCCGCTGGTGTCGGCGGTTGCGATTGCGGTGATCGATGAGATGCGCAGGAGCAAATTGCTCGAGCATGTCACTGAAGTAGGGCAGTTCTTTTTTTCCGAACTACTTGGGTTACAGAAGAAGCATTCGGCCATTGTTGATGTGCGCGGGATGGGACTGATGCTTGGGCTAGAGCTTGATTCGGAGGAGCTTGCAAAGCAGGTCGCTGCCGAGATGCTGGAGCGGCGAATTATTCTGAATAGAACAAGTGAGACGGTTTTGCGTTTTCTGCCGCCTTACATTCTGGAACGCAAGCATGTCGAGATTGCAGTTGCTGCGCTCGATTCTATTTTGACTATGAAGGCAAATGATCACGCGCTTGCCGCGGAAGGACATGCACATGGGTAGCAAGACCATCATCCTGAACCCGAAGACGGGTGACGCAGCGAATGAACCGAATCGGACGGCGGCTTCTCTCGGCATTCAATCGGACACTGCTTTTAATGAGGCTGCCAAGCGTTTGGCTGGGCGCGACCTGTGTTCGATCGCCGATCTGACCGTGGGTGAGATGGCTGCCATCATGGAGCTTGCGCATGCGGTGAAGGCACAGCCGGAAGACTTCCGCCATGCGCTCGATGCGAAGCAGATGGTGATGTTTTTCGAAAAGGCTTCGCTACGGACGCGCGTGACGTTTGAGGCTGGGATCAACACGCTGGGCGGGAATGCGATCTTTGTGGACCAGACGGGCTCGCCGCTGGGTGAGCGTGAGTCGCTGGCTGACATGGCACGCAATGTCGAGCGGTGGATGAGCATCATCGTGCTTCGTACTTACTCGCATGAGACGATCACGGAGATGGCTGCGTGTGCGAAGGTGCCGGTGATCAATGCGTTGTCGGATCTTGAACATCCGTGCCAGGCGATTGCGGATTTCATGACGCTTGAGGAGCGGTTTGGTTCGGCGCAGGGGCTGCACTTCGCTTATGTGGGCGATGGGAATAATGTTTGCCACTCGCTGATGCTGACGGCGGCACAACTTGGGGCGCATTGCTATGTGGCGACTCCGAAGGGCTTCACGCCGAAGCTTGAGATTATCCATAAGGCGATTGAGATCAGCGAGCAGACGGGTGGAAGTATTACGTTGCTGAATGATCCGGTGAAGGCCGTAACGGGTGCGGATGCTGTCTACACGGATGTTTGTACGAGCATGGGGTTCGAGCACGAGGCGACCAAGCGTGCGCCTATCTTCAAACCGTACCAGGTGAATGAGGCGCTGATGTCTCATGCGCAGCCGCATGCCGTCTTTATGCATTGCCTGCCGGCACATCGCAATGCTGAGGTGACGGATGCGGTGCTGGATGGCCCGCAGTCGGTGGTGTTTGACCAGGCGGAGAACCGACTGCATGCGCAGAAGGCGATTATGCTGACGCTGCTGGGCGGGGCGAAGCGTACTCCGAATAGCCGGGAACGCGGTTTGCAGGCTCGGCGGCGGACTTCGTAAGAGCTTCAGGAAGCGCGTTCCGCAACGGTTACATGTTGCCTGGGCGACGGGTCGTCGCTGGGTTGACGGATTCAAAGAAGGTTCGAGGTTCGTTTTTATGTCAGTCATTCTTGAAACGTTGCCGCTTGGGCAGAAGGTCGGGATTGCGTTTTCCGGCGGGTTGGATACGAGTGCTGCTCTGCACTGGATGAAGCAGAAGGGTGCGCTGCCCTATGCGTATACGGCAAACCTGGGTCAGCCCGATGAAGCGGACTACGATGAGATTCCGCGAAAGGCGCTGGAGTATGGGGCGGAGAAGGCGCGGCTGATTGACTGCCGTCGGCCGCTGGTTCGTGAGGGGATTGCGGCGCTGCAGTCGGGTGCGTTTCATATCACGACCGCAGGTGTTACGTATTTCAACACGACACCGATCGGGCGCGCTGTGACGGGCACGATGCTGGTGACGGCGATGAAGGAAGACGACGTCAACATCTGGGGCGACGGGTCGACGTTCAAGGGCAATGATATTGAACGGTTTTACCGTTATGGGTTGCTGGTGAATCCGGAACTGAAGGTCTATAAGCCCTGGCTCGATGCTGCGTTTATCGATGAGCTTGGCGGCCGTGCGGAGATGTCGGCATTTATGCACAAGGCCGGCTTTGGTTACAAGATGTCTGCCGAGAAAGCGTATTCGACTGACTCGAACATTCTTGGCGCGACGCACGAGGCGAAGGATCTTGAACTCCTTACGAGCAGCATGAAGATTGTTGTGCCGATCATGGGGGCAGCCTTCTGGCGCGATGATGTTGAGGTAAAGCGCGAGGAGGTTACGGTCCGGTTTGAAGAGGGCTTTCCGGTTGCGTTGAACGGGGTGGAGTTTGCTGATCCTGTCGATTTGATGCTGGAGGCCAATCGCATTGGCGGCCGGCATGGGCTTGGGATGAGCGACCAGATCGAGAATCGCATCATCGAGGCGAAGAGTCGTGGGATCTATGAGGCTCCGGGGCTGGCTCTGCTGTTCATTGCTTATGAGCGGCTGATCACGGGCATTCATAACGAGGATACGATTGAGCAGTATCGCGACAGCGGGCGCAAGCTTGGGCGGCTGCTGTACCAGGGGCGGTGGTTCGATTCTCAGGCGATCATGCTGCGTGATGCGGCCGCGCGGTGGGTTGCGAAGCCTGTAACCGGAGAGGTTACGATGGAACTTCGGCGTGGGAATGACTATTCGATTCTCAATACAGACTCGCCAAACCTGACGTTCCAGCCGGAGCGGCTGACGATGGAGAAGGGTGAGTCGACGTTCTCGCCGCGGGACCGGATTGGGCAGCTGACGATGCGGAATCTGGACATCACGGATACGCGTGCGAAGCTGATGACATATGCGAAGACCGGGCTGCTTACGCTGAGCAAGGGCTCCGAGATGCCGCAACTTAGTGGCGGAGACAAGGAATAACGTGAGCGCAGACGAGAAGCAGGAAGGGGCGACTGAGCACGCGGCGAAGATGTGGTCGGGGCGCTTCCGCGAGCCGCTGGATTATCAGTTTGAGCAGTGGCAGCGCTCGTTCCCGTTTGATGTGCGGTTATTGTCGCAGGAGATTGCGGCTTCGAAGGCGCATGCGCGGACGATTGCGGCGGCTGGCATCCTTTCTGATGAAGAAGTTGAGACGATGCTGAGTGGGCTTGACCGCGTGCCGTATGCGGCAGCCCAGGCGGGTGCGAAGTACTTCAATGTTGAGGCGCTGACCGAGGCTTACAGGAAGCATCAACCGGGCATCGGTGCTGTGTCTTCGTCAATGCCGGGAATTGTTGCGCTGAATCCGCATGTCGAAGACATTCACCATTTTGTTGAAGTGACGCTGACGGAGATCATCGGATCGCTTGCGTTGAAGTTGCATACGGGGCGTAGTCGTAATGAGCAGATTGCGACGGATATGCGGCTGTTTGTGCGGGACGCGATCGATGGGACCTTGAAGGGGCTGTATGCGTGGGCTTCTGCGCTGGTGGAGCTTGCGGAGAGTGCGGGCGAGGCGGTGATGCCTTCTTATACGCATCTGCAGCGCGCGGAGCCGGTATTGATTGCACATTGGCTGCTGGCGTATGTCTCGATGATTGAACGGGACATGTCGCGGCTTGTGGATGCTCGTAAGCGGATGAATGTGTGTCCGCTGGGGTCGGGTGCGATTGCGGGTGCGACGCTTGCGCTCGATCGCTGGATTGCGGCGCGCGAGCTTGGTTTTGATGGGCCGACGACGAATAGCATGGATGCTACGAGCGATCGCGACTTTATGCTGGAGTTTACGCAGGCGCTGAGCACGGTCGGGCTGCACATCTCGCGGTTTGCCGAGGAGATCACGCTGCATGCGACGGCGGAGTTCGGGTTTATCGATCTGCCGGAGGCGTTCTCCACGGGATCGAGTGCGATGCCGCAGAAGAAGAATCCTGACCTGACGGAGCTGATTCGCGGCAAGTCGGCTCGGTTGGTGAGTGCGGCTACCACTCTTGCTGTATTGGTGAAGGGGTTGCCGCTGGCGTACAACAAGGATTTGCAGGAGGGCCAAGAGCCGGTGTTCGACGCGGCGGATACGATGGCCGGGATGCTGCGTGTGCTGCCCGGGTTTACACGTGCGCTGCGCTTCAAAGAGGAGCGGATGAAGACGGCCGCGACCACGGGCTATCTCAATGCGATGGCTGCGGCGACGTATCTGTCGAACAAGGGTTTGCCGTTTCGCAAGGCGCATGAAGTGGTGGGGAATGCGGTGCGGCTGGGGCTAGAGAGTGGGCGTGAGTTGGAAGGTTTGTCACTGGATGAGTTACGTGGCTTGAGTGACGTGTTTGCAGAGGATTTCTATGCTGCGGTGACAGTTGAGGCTACGCTAGATTGTCATGATGTTGTGGGTGGGACGGCGCGGCGCCGGGTTGCAGAAGCTCTTGCAGCGGTGAAGGAAAGATTGGCGTCTAATAGTAAGTGAGGGTGATGGATTGGGAACAATAAGCGCGACGCATGCGGTGGAACAGGTCAGCGATTCGACGTCGACGACGTCGTCGCGGCCGCGCGTGATTGGCGCGTCTGTCCGGCAGGCGAAGCTGCAGGATGCGGTGCATATCTTCGAGTTGGTGAACTCGCTCTCGGGCGATGGGACGCTGCTGCGCAGAACGTACGCGGAGATCTGCGAGAACGTACGTGACTTCGCGGTGGCGGAGTCCGAGACGGGTGTTTTCCTCGGCTGTGGTGCGCTGCATCTGTATGGGCCGCATCTGGCGGAGGTTCGCTCGATTGTGGTGAAGCCTGAGGCGAAGGGGCAGGGCGCCGGCGGCAAGCTGCTGCGTGCACTACTTGCCGAGGCGGAAGAGCAGGGCGTGGTGGCGGTGTGCCTGTTCACGCGGATTCCGGATTTCTTTTTTCATTTTGGATTCCGGGTGGCGGACAGGACGACGCTGCCGGACAAGATCTACAAGGATTGCCAGAATTGCCCGCGGCTGTATGCGTGCGACGAAGTGGCCATGGTGCGCGGGCCGCTGCCGAGGATTGCAGTGCTGGGACCTCCGAAGTTTCCGCAGAGTGAACTTGTGAAGCTGCAGACTTCGGTGATTCCGCACGGATAGAGTTCGGTTCGTAGCAGGCAAATCTGAGAGTTTGAGAGTCACGGATCGTGATGGCCAATCCGCGACGCTCTTACCAGGCGTGGAGCAGGCCGTCTTGCTCGGCTAGACGGACTTCGGTTGCGAAGAGGCTGCTGAGTTTCTGAGCGGTGAGGAGTTCTTCGCGTGGGCCGTCGGCTACGATGCGTCCGTCCTGCATCATGACGATGCGGCGGATCTCGGGGATGATATCGGCAACGTGGTGGGTGATGAGGATGATGGTGGTGCCCTGTTGCGCGAGGGTGCGCATGAGGGTGCGGAGCTCGCGCTGGGAGTAGAGGTCGAGAGCGTTCGAGGGCTCGTCGAGGAGGAGGCAGTCTTTTGAGGCGACGAGGGCGCGTCCGATGAGGATGCGGCGCTGCTGGCCGGATGACATTTCGCCGAAGACGCGGGTGCGGAGTTGCGTGGCTCCGACGCGGTGCAGCATGGCTTCGGTGAGTTCGCGCTGCTCGGGCGTGATGGAGAGATTTGGCCAGAGGGTGGAGCTGGAGAAGAAGCCGGTGAGGATGGCATCGAAGCCGTTGAGCGCGAGCATGGGTTTGCCGGGGAGCTCGCTTTGCACGACGCCGAGGCGCTTCTTGAGCTCGGTGACATCCCAGCGGTCGCGGCCGAAGATGCGTACGCGCATGTCGGGCTCGGCGAGGGGATAGAGCTCGCAGGTAAGGGTCTTCATGAGGCTGGACTTGCCGCAGCCGTTGGGGCCGAGGAGGGCGATCTGCTCGCCTTGCCGCATGGAGAAGTGGATGTCGTGGAGGACGGTGCGGGAGCCGCGGACGAGGTTGACGTGTTCGAGCTGGACGAAGCTTTCTGCCATGGACTAGAGCTCGGGCCAGGCGAGCGGGTGGTTGAGGCGGCGCTCGAGGATCTTTTGTTCGGGATCGAAGTCGGGAATCTGTTGTGACCACTCGGCGCCGGGGGTCCAGGCGGCCTCGGGGACGAGGCCGACCAGTTCGCCTTCGGCGATGGATGTGCCGTGGTCACGGGCGAGGCGTTCGACGGCGGCGTGGACGCGCGGCATGGGGGTGAGGTGGAAGTCGGTGATGTTCATGGTGACCTGGGCGCGGTTGTTGACCATGACGCCGAGGGCCTTGACGCCCTGCATGCCGCCGGATGAGGCGCGGATATCGCGTGCGATGGCACGGGCGTGGGAGATCTCGGCGCGGGGCGCGAGGAAGATGTTGTAGGCGATGAGGAAGGTGCGGGCGCCGACGACGGACGCGCCTGCGGTGCTGTGGAGCTCTGGTCCGCCTACGTCCGGGCGTCGCGCGGCGTCCTTGAGGGCGGCTTCGCGGAGGCCTTCGAACTGGCCGCGGCGGACGTCTTCGAGCTGGACGCGGTCGGGGCGTGCTGCGGCCGCCCCGTAGAAGTAGACGGGGACACCGAAGCGGCGCCAGATCTGGAGGCCGGCCTGGCGTGCGATGAGAGCGGCCTCGGCCACCGACATGTTGGCTACGGGCACGAAGGGGACGACGTCGGCTGCACCTACACGGGGATGTACGCCGGTCTGGCGGGTGAGATCGATGAGGTGTGCGGCGCGGCCGGCGGCGGCGATGGCGGCTTCCATGACGGCGGAGGGGGTACCGGCGATGGTGACGACGGAGCGGTTATGGTCGGGGTCGAGCGAGTAGTCGAGGAGGTGGACGCCCTCGACCTGCATGCTCGCGACGATTTTACGGACGATCTCGGGGTCGGCACCTTCGGAGAAGTTGGGTACGCACTCGAGGATTGGTTCCGCGCTCATTACTTCCACCAGCTATAGCCGACGGTGAACTGCACGCTGGCGTTTACGCCGGGGTTCCGGTCGCCGAGTGAGGCGGAGGAGATGTGGGTGCCGTTGGCGCTGAAGTCGACGGAGCGGTTGGGGCGGGTGAAGTAGTGGAAGCCGATGCCTCCCTGCGGGGTGAAGTTGAAGACGCTGGCCTCGGCGTTGGGGCCGTTGTTCTGGATGGAGACTGAGGTGTTTCCGTAGGCGGGGAACTTGTGGTTGGTCCAGAGGAGGCCTCCGGCGGCCTGAGCCCAGGGCATGACCTTGCCGTGCCGTGCGAAGTTCCAGCGGAGGATGATGGGGGTCACACTGACTCCGGTGAAGGTGCCGCCGATGGTGTAGGGCTGGGAGCACTCGATAACGGTGTTGCCGGGGATCTGGGTGCAGCTGACCTTCTGGAATTTGGGCGTGTAGGCCTGGAAGAAGGGGAAGATCTGTATGCCGTACTCGAAGTTGCCGCGGAAGATGCCGTGGCCGAGATTGTTGGTAAGGACGCGTCCGCCCTGGACTCCGGCCCAGAGGAAGTGGAAGCCTCCGCGCTGGTCGGTGAGGCCGTTGCCTCCCTGGAGGACGGGGCCGAACTCGTATGGCTGGTGCGAGGATGCGGTCTCGAGGACGTTGAGCGAGGCAGGCTGCTGCGCAAACGCTGCGGGTCCGCAGACGAGCGCGGCAAGGAGGAGAAGGGACGAACGCAGGTTCATTATGATTTTGCTCTCGATGGTGACTACGGTTTGACGCCTAGGTGCGGAAAGAGGACGCAAAAACGAGCCGGCGGGAGGTGAGTCCCGCCAGGCCCGGTGCAGAGGTGACGCGAGGACAGCTAGGCCATGTGAGCTTCGTCGAAGTCGAAGTTCGAATAGACGTTCTGGGTGTCGTCGAGGTCTTCGATGGTTTCGAGCAGGCGCATCATGGCGTTTGCCTGAGAGCCTTCGAGCTTGGTGTAGGTGCTTGCGATCTTGGTCACTTCGGCGGTCTCGGTCGGGATCTTCGCGGCTTTGAGAGCATCGGTGACGGCCTCGAAGTCGGCGGGGGCGGAGAGAATCTCCCAGTGCTCGCCTTCGTCGTTGAGGTCTTCGGCTCCGGACTCGAGGACGATCTCCATGAGCTTGTCTTCGTTGGCTGCGTCCTTGGCGATGGAGATGACGCCCTTCTTGGCGAACATCCAGCTGACGGCACCTTCGGCGCCGAGGTTGCCGCCGTTCTTCGAGAAGGCGTGGCGAACTTCAGAGACGGCTCGGTTCTTGTTGTCCGTCAGGACGTCGACGATGACGGCTACGCCTCCGGGACCATAGCCCTCGTAGGTGATCTCCTCATAGGAGAGGCCTTCGAGCTCGCCGGTTCCGCGCTGGATGGCGCGTTTGATGTTGTCGGCGGGCATGTTTTCGGCCTTGGCGGCGAGGATGGCGGTGCGCAGGCGCGGGTTGCCGTCTGGATCTCCACCGCCGGACTTGGCGGCGATGGTGATTTCCTTGATCAGGCGGGTGAAGACCTTACCGCGCTTGGCGTCCGCTGCGCCTTTTTTGTGTTTGATTGTTGCCCATTTGCTATGGCCGGACATGGTTCTGAACCTCGGGTGAAGATGGCGCGGGTGGTCCCGGCGCGACCTTCGGATTTTAGCAGGTTGTTGACAGAGCGTTCCGCAAGCGACTGTCCGGGCTATTGCCAGAGCATGACCTGCTGGATGAGGAGGCCGACGACGAGAGTTACAAGGAAGCTCGAGAGGGAGCCGAGGAGAAGATAGTCGGCCCAGGCACGGGCTTCGAGCTCCTTGGAGCGGATGAGGCCTTTGCCGGCAAAGAAGAAGGCGATGGCGGAAAACTGGCCGTTGGCGACGAGGATGGCGAGGATGAGGCGTTCGACGTCGCCGATCATCCGGCCGTGGTTGAGGTCTCTTTGCGGAACGTGGAAGTGGCTGGCGGAGTCGGGATCGGCCTTGGAGGGAGGCGGCATGGTGCCTCCGCGGGCCAGGATGCCGCGAACGGTGGCGGTTCCCCCGCGGATGGAGAAGAGGAGCAGGGCGGCGGAGATGGCGTATGCGGAACGTCTGCCGGGCGTGTACGGGAGAAAGGCGAGCGGCCAGCGGGGCAGGAGAGTGTGGTGCGCTATCAAGCTCCAGAGTATGGTGGCCGACAAAGTTGCGGCACCGAGTTCGAGTTCGGCGCGATAGCGGAGCGGAAGGAACTGGCGGGCCAGATAAATGGCTAGACAGAGGATTGTAGTTGTGAAGGCGAGGTTGAAGCTGCCACGCGAGATGGTGAGTGAGCCGGAGAGGATTCCTGCCAGGAGAGCGGTCGTGCAGGCGTATCGGAGGCGGATCCAGGGGTGGTGGCGACCTGGGGTCTCGCGTGTGGGCAGGCCGTAAAGAGCGATGGCGAGCAGGAGCATGAGCTGGGAGAAGAGGATGAGGCTGCCCGGTTGGAGGCTCATCGGTCCTCCGGGAGGGAGGTGAAGGATTCGAGCATGGTGGTAAAAGCTTGCTCGCCTTCAAGGTATTCGCGCCAGTGGGCACGTTCAACCGAGTCGCGGACAGACTGTTTGCTGATGCCGAGAGTCTTCGCGGCGGCGGTCTGGGTCATGGGGGTGCGGAGGAGCGAGAGGTCGCGGCGGGTAGCGGGCGCCCAGCGCTGGCGCTGCACCCAGAGCAGGCGGGCGAGGCCGTTGAGGACGGAATCCTGGCGCGCGCCGAAGCCGGCGAAGACTCCGCCCATGCGGCTTTCCTGCTTGGCGAGATCGATGGCGTGGCGTGCGAGGTGGAGGGCGGGTCCGTCGACGTTGATGGCGTATTCGGGGATTTCGGTACTGAGGGGGCCGAGGCCGATGCCTACGCGGAGGGGGCGGTCGGAGAACTGTTCTTCGAGCATCCAGAGCATGTCGGGGATGGGGGCAGGAGTGAGCAGGATGCCCTGGAACTCGTCGCCGAGGGTGACGATGAAGCGGGATTTGAGGTGTTTTGCGTAGGTCTGGTTGAGTGAGTTGACGAGGGTGTCGAAACGTACCTGGACCTGGGCGCGGTCTTCGAGCGAGATTTCGCGTGAGCCGACCATGTCGGCGATGATGGCGACGTAGTCTGGTCGCCAGGCTGGTTGGGCTTCGCTCACGTCTCTATTTGATGCCGAGAGAAAGCAGAGGTCAAGTGAAATCGCCTGACTTTGATAGAGTAAGGCTTATTCGCTTGATTTTTTGTTAGTAAGGTTGTTTTGTGTGACCGGGCTTCGTATGTGGGCTTAGGGCACACCAGCCCAGAGCGCAGAGGGGAGCCTGGGACACCAGGACTGACCTACGGGAGGAGTTCGTGCTGGAGGAGGTCGTTGTAGGTTTCGCGGCGGCGGATGAGCTGGGAGGTTGAGCCAGAGACGAGGATTTCGGCGGGGCGGGTGCGGGTGTTGTAGTTGGAGGCGAGAGACATGCCGTAGGCTCCGGCGTCTAGGATGGCGAGGAGGTCGCTGGGGGCGGAGGTGGGGAGCTGGCGGTCACGCGCGAAGAAGTCGCCCGATTCGCAGACGGGTCCTACGATGTCGACCGGGCTGTGTGACGTTGCGGTGGGTTCCGTTACGGGAAGGATCTGGTGGTGGGCCTGGTAGAGCGCGGGGCGGATGAGGTCGTTCATGCCTGCGTCGGTAATGACGAAGGTCTTTTCGCCGTTTTGCTTGATGTTGAGGATGCGGGTGATGAGGGCTCCAGCCTGGGCGACGAGGAAGCGGCCGGGTTCGAGGAGGAGATGGAGGTCGAGGCCCTCGGTGGCGGCGAGGATCTGAGTGGCGTAGGCGTGGACCGCGGCTGCGGGGTCGAAGGTGGTGTCGAGGTACTCGATGCCGAGGCCTCCGCCGGCGTCGATGTGGGTGAGCTGGATGTCGTCGGACTGAAGTTGGAGGATGAGTTGGCGGACGCGTGCGAGGGCTGCTCCGAAGGGCTCGACGGCGCGGATCTGGGAGCCGATGTGGACGCTGATGCCGGTGGGGATAAGCCATTTGGAGGCTGCGGCGCGCTGGTAGAGGCTGCGTGCGATGTTGATGTCGATGCCGAACTTGTGGGCGGAGAGGCCGGTGGAGATGTAGGGGTGGGTTTCGGCGAAGACGTCTGGATTGACGCGGAGGGAGAACCGAGCGGGGAGGTTGAGGTGCTCGGCGCGCTGGGCGAGCAGGGAGAGTTCGTGGTCGGACTCGACGTTGAAGAGGAGGATGCCGGCCTGGAGGGCGGCGTCGATTTCGGGGATTTGTTTGCCTACTCCGGCGAAGACGGTGCGGGGGAGGGCGGCGGGGGCGGCGGCCTGGACGCGTGCGAGTTCGCCGCCGGAGACGATGTCGAAGCCTGCGCCGTGGTGGGCGAGGGTCCGCATGATGGCAAGCGAGGAGTTTGCCTTTACGGCGTAGCAGATGGTGTGGGGGACCGCTGTAAAGGCTTGCTGGAAGAGGCGGAGGCGATCGAGGATGTGGGTTTCGGAGTAGACGTAGAGCGGGGTGCCGTGTTCGGCGGCCAGGCTGGCGAGGGTGAGGTCGTCGCAGCAGAGAGTGTTCTGGCGGTAGGCGAAGGGGCGTGCGGCGTGTTGCTGGGTCAAGGTTTCAAGCTCCGTGTGGATGGAGGGGAAGTGCTTACAGGATATATGGATGGGCGGCGCGGGGGGCCGGGGTTGGCAAATGATTGGGTATTCATTAGAGTGGCGGGACTGGAAGTTTTCCGGTCATATGGTGCGGTGGAAGCGAGACGCGGGACTTGAAGCAGAGAGAGAGGCCACGGCATTGAAGGGACGGAGACGGGGCTCGGGTGAGCGCACGGCGGAGCTGCCCCTAGATGCGCCGGGTGGAGATGCGGGCGGAGCTCAGCCGGAGGCGGGGGAAAAGTATCAGCGGATCCTGGATGCGGCCGTCGAGGTGATTGCGGAGAATGGATATTTCCACTCGCCGGTGAGTGCGATTGCGGCGCGGGCGGGCGTAGCGGATGGGACGATCTACCTGTATTTCAAGAGTAAGGACGATGTGCTGCGGACGGCGATCGATACGACCTTTGGGCGCTTCTACCAGGCGGTCGAGGAGCAGTTCCGGACGATGCACGATCCTCGGGAGCAGCTGGAGTATATCGCCCGGGTGCACCTGGAGAGCTCGGTGATCAACCGGAGCATGGCGATCCTGATGCAGACGGAGATGCGGCAGAGTGCGAAGTTTATTGCGGAGTTTTCGCACAAGCACCTGGTCCGGTATATCGGGGTGGTGCGCGAGGTAGTGCGGCGGGGGCAGCAGAGCGGGGTGTTTCGGCGGGATATTTCGGATGGCGTGGTGGCGCACTGCATGTTCGGGGCGATTGATGAGCTGCTGAGCTCGGCGGTGTTTACGAATCGCGAGTATGACGCGAAGACGACGGCGGCGCAGGTGGTGGATGTGCTGCTGCATGGGATTGGGGCCTCCGGGGAAGCGGCCCGGGCGTAGGGAAGGCAAGAGGCAAGAGATGAGCGAGCTGGTGGTAGCGACGATCAACGAGGTGCTGGCGAAGGTGACCAGCCGGGGCAGCCGTACGGTAATGCTTGCGCATGGCGGTGGGGATAGGTGGACTCCGATCACGTCCGATGAGCTGTACGGGCGGGTGCGAGCGCTGGCTGATGTGCTGGCCGGGTGGGGCGTGGGGAAGGGAGAGCGGGTTGCGATTCTGAGTGAGAACCGGTGGGAGTGGGCGGTCTCGGACTTTGCGGTGCTTGCGCTGGGCGGGGTGGATGTGCCGCTGTACGCGACCAATACTCCCGAGCAGGTGGGGTATATGCTGCGGGATTCTGGTGCGAAGGTAGCGATCGTTTCGAGTGCGGAGCAGTTGGAGAAGCTGGCTGGGGCGGGGGAGTTGCCGGAGCTTCAGCATGTGATCGTGATGAATGCGGGTGAGGAAGGAAATGCGGACAGCTTCAAGAAGATTATGGAGCATGCGGCGGCGAAGCAGGCACGGGATGCGGGGTTCGATGCGCGGGTGCTGGAGATGAATCCGGAGGATCTCTGCACGCTGATCTATACGTCGGGGACGACGGGTGAGCCGAAGGGTGTGGAGCTGACACACGGGAACCTGGCGGCGAATGTGAATGTGGGGATCAGTCCCTTTAATTTGAGCGAGGCGGATCGTTACGTGGAGTTTCTGCCGCTGTCGCATGTCTACGCGCGGAATGTGGACTACGCGGTGATGCTGCACGGTACGGTGATTGCGCATTGCGCGAAGACCGATCAGCTGGCGGCGGCGATGAAGGCGGTGAAGCCGACGTTGTTTGTGGGTGTGCCTCGGATCTACGAGAAGATTCGCCAGGGTGTGGAGGCGAAGAGCGCGGCTTCGCCAGTGAAGAAGCGGATCCTGGCTTGGGCTGTGGCTACGGGGAGCAAGCACCGGCAGGAGCTTCTGGACGGGAAGAAGCCTACGGGGTTGGCGTGGAAGCTCGCGGATAAGCTGGTGTACTCGAAGATTCGCGAGGCGTTTGGCGGGTGTGTGAGGTCGTTTCTGTCGGGGAGCGCGGCGCTGGGGATGGGGTCGGCAGGGTGGTTTGCGGACGTGGGGATTCGCATTTTCGAGGGGTATGGGCTGACGGAGACCTCGCCGGTGGTTTCGGTGAATTACCCGAATGCGCACCGGATCGGGTCGATCGGGAAGGCGCTGAAGAATGTTGAGGTGAGGCTGGCTGCGGACGGCGAACTGGAGGTTCGGGGGCCTTCGGTGTTTACGCGGTACTGGAAGAAGCCGAAGGAGACGGCCGAGGTGTTTACCGCGGATGGGTGGTTCAAGACCGGGGACATCGGGGCGATCGATCCGGATGGGTATCTGTCGATCACGGATCGGAAGAAGGAGTTGCTGAAGACGAGTGGTGGGAAGATGATTGCGCCGCAGCCGATTGAGGGCAAGCTGAAGTCGAATGCGCTGGTGGGTAATGCGGCGCTGGTAGGAGACAAGCACAAGTTTGCGTGTGTGCTCATCTCGCCGAACCTACCGGCGATGGAGGCCTGGGCGAAGGCGAATGGCGTGAGCGCGACGGAGCCCGGTGCGCTGGTTGCGGACAAGAAGGTGGTGGCCGAGTACCAGCGGATCGTCGATGAAGTGAATAAGGGGCTGGCGCACTTCGAAACGATGAAGCGGATGAAGCTGGTGGCGGAGGAGTGGACGATTGAAGGTGGGGAGCTGACGCCGAGTATGAAGCTGAAGCGGCGCGTGGTTGAGAAGAAGTATGAAGCGGAGATTGGAGAGTTTTATAAGGATGAAGCGACGGCAAAGGAGTAAAAGGCAGGGTACAGGGATCAGCGGTCAGAGGTCAGGGTCAGCAAGTAGAGCTAAAAGCTGATCACTGGCAGTGATGAGTGGTGGGTTGAGAAGTTTTGAGTTGTGAGATTGGGGTGGAGAGTTGAACGGACGTTCTGGATTGGCTTTGGTGGGTGCTGTTTTACTGGCTTTGGGTGGGGTGGGAGCTTCGGGGCAAGGTGCCGTGCCGGGCGGCGCACCGACGATCGACGCGGCGGTGAAGGCGCAGCCTGCGATGTGGAAGGTGCAGGGCACGCATGGGACGGTTTACCTGTTTGGCAGCGTGCATGTGCTGAAGCCGAATGTGCATTGGGAGACGGACAAGGTTGCGGGTGCGTTCAAGAAGAGCGGGACGGCCTATTTCGAGATTGCGGATATCGGGGCTGATGCCCAGAAGGCGATGATGCCGATGATCCAGCAGCTTGGGCTGGATCCGCAGCATCCCTTGTCGACGAAGATTTCGAAGGATGACGTGGCAAAGCTTGACAGTTCGCTGAAGGCGATGGGAGCGGAGGGCGAGGCTGGTTTCGAGCCGATGCAGCCGTGGCTGGTCTACCTGACGCTTTCGGTGCTGCCGGCGGTAAAGGCCGGATACGATCCCACGAGCGGCGTGGACGTGATGCTGCAGAAGGAGGCGGCGACCCAGGGCAAGACCGTGAAGGGTTTTGAGACGGCGGAAGAGCAGATGCACTATCTGGCGGACTTTCCGCAGAAGCAGCAGGTGGAGTTATTGCATGAGGCCCTCGACGAGCTGCCGACCAGTGTCGAAAAGCTGAACGAGACGGTTACGGACTGGGAGAAGGGTGACGTCGAGAAGATCACGGCGCTTGAAGATGGCGAGATGAAGAGCAAGCATCCGGATCTTTACCAGAAGCTGCTGGTGGATCGGAACGCGAAGATCTCGGCGACGCTTGCCGGGTTGCTGAAGGATCCGGGCACGGGGACTGTTTTTGTGACGGTGGGTGCGGCGCACCTGGCGGGGCCGGACAGCATTATCGCAATGCTCGAGAAGCAGGGATTTAGTGCGACGCGGGAGGAGTAGCGCACTCTAACGCGTATGGGATTGCTTGATCGAGCGAAGAAGCAGGGCCGGAAGTTTTTGAACCCGGTGCCGACTGGTGTTGGTGGTCCGAGCATGATGGTCAAGCTTGTTCCGCTCTATCTGAAGAACAAGGAAGAGACGGAGCCGAAGGTTGCGCTGCCGCACTTCAAGACGGATCCGGCGGCCTGGAATTTACCTTCGCTGAGCGGACTTCGAGTGACGTGGTTCGGCCATTCCTCGAACCTGGTCGAGATGGATGGTATGCGGGTGCTGATCGACCCGGTGTGGGATGAGCGCGCGGCTCCGCTGACGTGGCTTGGGCCGAAGCGTTTTTTTCCTCCTATGATCGGGCTTGCGCAACTGCTGGAAGTGGATGTTGTGTTGATCTCGCATGATCACTACGACCATCTTGGCAAGCGGACGGTGGCGGAGCTTGCCGGGCTTTGGCCGGCGGTGCGTTGGGTCTGCTCGCTGGGTGTGGGAGCGGAGCTGTTTGGGTTCGGGGTGGCTCGGGAGCGGATTACAGAGCTCGACTGGACCCAGGAGACGGTGATCTCAGGGCGGGAGCCTGGTCTGGAGTTGAAGATCACTGCGGTGCCTTCAAGGCATTTTTCGGGGCGTTCGCTTTCGAACCGTTTCGAGACGTTGTGGTCTGCTTTCGTGCTGAAGGGGGCGCGGCACACGGTCTACTACGGAGCCGATTCGGGACTGTGGGATGGTTTTGCGGAGATTGGAAAGCAGTTCGGGCCTTTTGACCTGACGATGCTGGAGATTGGCGCGTTTCATCCGTTCTGGAGTGACATTCACCTGGGTCCGGATGGTGCGATCGAGGCTTTCGGGCGGCTCGGTGGTGGCTTGTTGATGCCGATCCACTGGGGCTTGTTCAACTTGGCGATGCATGCGTGGGACCAGCCTATAAGCAGGGTGACCATGCTGGCCGATGAGCGTGGGGTGAAGCTTTTTTCGCCGGCGCCCGGAGTTCCGACCGAGGTGAAGGAGATGCGGTCGGGCTGGTGGCGGCGCGGCGAGGGCTGATGTTGGCGACCTGGTTATGTCTCTAAAGAGACTATTGCGTGCGGGCGTGGGAGTCGGTACAAAGGTTTTGCACCTGGCGACTGAGGAGAGGGGGCTGACGAGAGATGGCTAACGCGGTTCACCAGATGTTGCGCGAGGTGATGGATATCCGGCAGGCATCGGAGTATCTGGGCATTAGCGGCGACACGCTCTACCGGTACGCAAGCGAGGGATTTATCCCGGCATTCAAGCTGGGCAACCGGTGGCGTTTCAAGCGGAGTCTGCTGGATGCATGGATGGTGGACCAGAGCGGTGCGCGTGCAGATGGAGCAGGGGTGTCGGTGATGCCGAAGCAGAAGAAGCCGGTGCGGCGGGTCAAGTAGTTTTCGGGTCAGGCGGGCAAAAGAGTTGCGAGTGTGATTTCGGGCGGGCAGTTGAGTCGGAAGGGAATGCCGACGGTGCCGATGCCTCGATTGACATAGAGTTGCGAGTTTCCGACCTGGAAGTGGCCTTCGGCGTAATGTTTGCCGAGCAGGGGCAGGGCAAGCGGACGAAGACCTGGAATCCGAATCTGTCCGCCGTGGGTGTGGCCGGAGAGGATGAGGTCGATGAGCGGACCGCGCGGATGTTTGGCGATGGTGTCGGCATAGTCGGGTTCGTGTGCCATAAGGATGACGGGAGCGTCGGGGGAGGCGGGTATGGCGTCTTCGAGGTTTGGATTGCCCCAGGCTATGTCGTCCAAGCCACATAGAAAGATATGTTCGCCGTTTCGTTCGATGCGGACGTTCTCGTTGACCAGCATGGGCAGGCCGTTGTATTCCATGTGTCCGCGAACGACGCTGGAGCCGACGGCTGCGTCGTGGTTCCCGAGGATGCCGTAGCGGAGGGGGCAGTTGAGGGCGGCGAGGAGTTCGGCGCAGCGCGCGGCGGCGGAGTAGGAGACGCTGATGGACATGGGGCCGCGGGAGACGAAGTCTCCGGTGATGAGGACCATGTCGGGCCTGAGCTGGTTGACGCGGCGGATGACGCGCCGGAGGAAGAAGTCTTCGGTGTACTCCTCGAGGTGGAGGTCGCTGATCTGGACGAATCGGAAGCCGTGGAATGCGGGTGGGAGATTGTCGATGCGGAAGGTGGGGGTGGTGATGCTGAGCTCGTGGCGGCTGATGTCGTTGGAGTAGAGGGCCAGGCCTCCGGCGGCTGTGGCCGCGGTGATCAGGAAGTTACGCCGCGTGAGGATGCGGGATGTAGCTTTCGAGACGGGAGGCTTGAGGTGGGGCATAGTCCATGATACAGGGAGGAAGAGGGGTGTATGGGGTAGGAAAGACAGGGTGTAGGAGCGTGGGTGAGCGTAAGGCCGTAGATTTGAGGGTCTGTGTGGATGGTCTTTCTATGCCCTAAGCCCTACTCCCTACACCCTGTTCTGTAAGATGGGACGGATGAGTGATGCTACGTTGATTCCGGTGGAGAGACGCCGACGGGTTGCGGCCACAGTGAAGAAGACCGGGGCGGAGGCTTTGCTGCTGACGCATCTTCCGGACGTGCGGTATCTGACGGGATTTACGGGTTCGAGCGCGGCGCTGGTGCTGAAGGGCACGAAGGCGACGATGTTCACCGACGGCCGGTACACGACGCAGGCGCAGGCCGAGGTGGATGGCGCGAAGGTTGTGATCACGGAGAAGGCGGCTGCGGCTGCTGCCTGCGAGTTTCTGGTGGCGCAGGGCGTGGCGAGTTGCGCATTCGACGCGGCTCAGACCTCGGTTGCGGTCCTTGAGGGGTTGAAAGCGGCCTTGCCGGCGAAGATGCGCAAGAACTGGTTTGTGGCGACCCGCGGACTGGTGGCCGGCCTGCGGGAGATCAAGGACGAGGTTGAGCAGGAGAAGATGCGCGAGGCGGCGGCGCTGGGCTGCCGGTTGTTCGACCAGGTGCTGGATGAGATTCATGTTGGCGCGAGCGAGATGGAGGTGGCGCTGGCGCTCGAGTTTATCGCGCGGCTTGCCGGGGCAGAGCGAATGTCGTTTGAGACGATTGTCGCGGGTGGTGAGCGAAGTGCGCTGCCGCATGGCAAGGCGACGAACAGGAAGCTTCCGCGACGCGGTTTTGTGACCCTGGATTTTGGCGTGGTGCTGGATGGGTACTGCTCGGATATGACGCGGACGGTGCACCTGGGGAAGGCGACGGGTGAGGAGTTTGCGGTATACGAGGCGGTTGCTGCGGCGCAGGTGGCGGGGCTGGCGGCGGTTCGCGCCGGGGTGACGGGCGCGGAGGTGGACGCGGCTGCGCGGCAGGTGATTGAGGAGGCCGGGTACGGAGAATTCTTCACCCACGGGACCGGGCATGGGGTGGGATTGGAGATTCATGAAGGGCCCCGGCTGGGAAAGAAGCGGGCAGGTATCGAGGAGAGCAAGCTGAAGACGGGAATGGTGGTTACAATTGAACCCGGTGTTTATCTCCCCGGAAAGTTCGGGGTGAGGATTGAAGACACGGTTCTGGTGACGGCGACGGGATCCGAGATTCTTACTCCATCGACGAAGGCCTGGATCGAGTTGTAGGTTGGGAACAGCGCATCTTCGGAGCGCGGTTGGTGAATTTCAGATTTCAAGTGCCCCGAAAAGGCCAAGGGAAGAGACGTAATGGATCCGAATGATTTGCAGGAGTTGCGCGAGCTGATCGAGTTCCTGAAGGCGAACGATATTGCCGAGTTTGGGCTTGAGAAGAATGATCTGAAGGTGCGCCTGAAGTTTATGGGCGCGGTGAAGGCGGAAGGTGCGCCTGCGGGCGGCAACGTGGATATGGCACAGCTGGCGCGGATGATAGCTGCTGCTCCTGCGGCTGCTGCACCAGCTCTGGCTCAGGTTGCGCACGTTCATGCTGTGGCTGAGCCTGCTGCTGCGGCGCCTTTGGCTGCTCCGGCGGAGACGCTGCATATTGTGAAGTCGCCGATCGTGGGGACGTTCTACGAGTCTCCTTCTCCGGGTTCGCCTGCGTTTGTGAAGGTAGGCGATACGGTCGAGGTCGGGCAGGTGCTTTGCATTGTAGAAGCGATGAAGCTGATGAACGAGATTGAGTCGGATGCGGCGGGCGAGGTTGTGGCCCGGATTGCATCAAGCGGGCAGCCTGTGGAGTATGGGCAGTCGCTGTTCAGCATCCGCGCTAAGTAAAGGCAAGGCGTAACGCGGATAAGAGAGATGAGACGGATGAACGGATTGACCGTACCTTGCCGCTCTTTCTTCTTCTCCGGCTGATGCTGTCGGCGTTGCGATTTGATTTTGGTTTGGAGTTCAGGAAGGTCTGGAAATGTTTCGTAAGGTACTGATTGCCAATCGGGGAGAGATCGCGCTGCGCGTCATCTCGGCATGCAAGGAAATGGGGATCCGGACGGTTGCTGTTTATAGCGAGGCGGACCGGAACAGCCTGCATGTGCGTTTTGCGGACGAAGCGATCTGCATCGGGCCTCCGCGGTCGAGCGAGAGCTATTTGAATGTGCCGGCGGTGATCTCGGCGGCGGAGATCGCGGATGTCGACGCGATCCATCCGGGCTATGGACTGCTGAGTGAGAACGCGAACTTTGCCGAGGTGTGCCGGGCTTCGAATATCAAGTTCATCGGGCCGCCGCCGGAAGTAACGCGGATGATGGGCGAGAAGTCGACGGCGCGGCAGACGATGAAGAAGGCGAAGGTGCCGATTCTGCCTGGATCCGATGGCGTGATCGCCGGCGAAGAGGAGGCGCTCGAGTGGGCGAAGTCGGTCGGCTACCCGGTGATTTTGAAGGCTGTGGCGGGCGGCGGCGGGCGCGGGATGCGGATTGTGCGTTCACCGGCCGAGCTTCCGGCGATGTACAACCAGGCATCGACCGAGGCGGCGAATGCCTTTGGTAATGGCGATATGTACATGGAGAAGTTCATCGAGCGGCCGCGGCACATCGAGTTCCAGGTACTGGCCGATGAGCATGGTAACGTGATGAGCCTGGGCGAGCGCGAGTGCTCGATTCAGCGGCGGCACCAGAAGCTGATCGAAGAGGCTCCTTCTTTGCAGGTGACGCAGAAGCAGCGCGACGAGCTGGGCAAGGTGATCCAGCGGTCGCTGAAGGATATCGGGTACTGGAATGCGGGGACGATCGAATTCCTGATGGATGAGGATGGCAAGATCTACTTCATCGAGATGAACACGCGTATCCAGGTGGAGCATTGTGTGACCGAGATGGTTACGGGTGTCGACCTGGTGAAGGCGCAGTTGCGGATTGCGGCGGGCGAGAAACTGAGCGACATTGTGCCGAAGGTGCCGGAGATTCGCGGGCACGCGATCGAGTGCCGCATCAATGCCGAGCATCCGGAGAAGTTCACGCCGAGCGCGGGCAAGATCACGGCGTTCAACCTGCCGGGCGGCAACGGAGTGCGGGTGGATACGGCACAGTATTCGGAGGGCGTTGTGCCTCCTTATTACGACTCGCTGATTGCGAAGCTGATCTGCCACGGCAAGGACCGCGAAGAGGCGATGAACAAGATGCAGCGTGCCCTGAGCCAGTTTGTGGTGGAGGGGATCCATACGACGATTCCTCTGCACCAGAAGATTTTTGCGGATGCGGAGTTCCGTTCGGGGCAGTTCGATACGAAGTTTATGGAGCGGTTTTTCGAGCGACAAGGGAAATAAAGTCAAGAGCGTCCTGACACCGGATGGGCGCCACTTCGTGGGGTGTAGCGGCTTCGCCGTGATTGAGGATGGGGATGCTGCAGGGGCTCTATGCGATTGCGGATATGGGGACGCTGGCCGCTCGCGGGATCTCGCTGCGTGGGTATGCGGAGGAGTTGCGCGCGGCCGGCGTGATGTTGGTCCAATATCGCGACAAGGATGCCGATGACGAGGTGGCGCTGTACCGGGCGGAAGAGATGGGCGAGGTGTTTGAGGGCTCCGGCGCCACGCTGATCGTGAACGACCGGTTGGACACGATGCTGCTTGCAGGTTGGGATGGCGTGCACGTCGGCCAAGAGGATATGGCCGCCGAGGATGCGCGGGTTGTGGCGGGCGACGGACGAATCATCGGCGTCTCGACGCACACGATGGAGCAGGTGTGGGAGGCGGAGCAGGGAGTTGCGGACTACGTGGCGATCGGGCCGGTGTTTGCGACGGGAACCAAGCGGGATGCCGCTCCGGTGGTGGGGCTTGATGCGGTAAGGCGGGCGCGGGAGCTGACCTCGAAGCCGCTGGTGGCGATTGGCGGGATCACGCGCGCGAATGCGCGAAGTGTTGTGGAGGCCGGCGCGGATGCGGTGGCGGTGATCTCGGGGCTGCTGGTGGAGGGCGAGCGTTTGGAGAAGGTAGCGCGGGACTTTATGGCGATTTTCCGGTAGAACAAGGGAACGTGAATATAACGTCAACAGATGTGGGCGGAAGTGCAGAAGCAGGTCATCCGGCTTCGCCGCAGGATGACAGCGCGTCTTTGACGAGTAAGGGCTCTGCGCATTTTGTGCAGGGGATGGGGTTGTTTTCGGCGACCGCGATCGTGATGGGTTCGATGATCGGGTCGGGGATCTTTATTGTGTCTGCGGATATGAGCCGCACGCTGGGGTCTCCGGCGCTATTGATCGAGGCGTGGCTGCTGACGGCGGCGATGACGATCATTGGGGCGCTGAGCTACGGCGAGCTGGCGGCGATGATGCCCAAGGCCGGCGGGCAGTATGTGTATCTGCGGGAGGCGCTGGGACCGATCTGGGGTTTTCTGTACGGGTGGACTCTGTTTCTGGTGATCCAGACGGGGACGATTGCCGCGGTGGGCGTGGCTTTCGGGAAGTTCCTGGGAGTGTTCTTTCCGCGGGTGAGTGCGACGAACTGGATCTTGCATGTGGGTACGGGGAATATCGGGCTGAATACGGCGAACCTGGCGGCGCTGCTGATTATTACGGCGCTGACTGTGCTGAATACGCTGGGTGTGAAGCTTGGGGCTGCGGTGCAGAACGTATTTACGTCGGCCAAGGTGCTGGCGCTTTTTGCGGTGGTGATGGTTGGAGCGCTGACGAAGAATGCAGCAGCGATTACGGCGAACTTCGGCGCGGGCTGGCAGCAGTTCTGGGCGGGATCGGGACTGGGGACGAGCCATGCGGTGCAGGTTGGCGTGGGTGGTCCGACGGTGATGGTCGGCGCGCTGACGGTGGTTGCAGTGGTCCAGGTGGGGTCTCTGTTTTCATCCGACGCGTGGAACAATGTGACGTTTACGGCGGGGGAGATCAAGAATCCAAAGCGGAACCTGCCGCTGTCGCTTGCGATCGGGACCGGCGTGGTGTTGTTGCTGTATGTGCTTTGTAATTTTGTTTACCTGAGTGTGCTGCCGTTGGCGGCGATCCAGAATGCGCCGCAGGACAGGGTGGCTACAGCAGTGATGGAGCAGGCGTTTGGCGGCCTGGGCGCGAAGCTGATGGCTGGGGCGATCCTGATCTCGACGTTTGGCTGCGTGAACGGAATGCTTCTGGCCGGTGCGCGGGTGTATTACGCGATGAGCCTGGATGGGTTGTTCTTCAAGAGCGTGGGGAAACTGAGCCCGAAGACGGGTGTGCCGGTGAACTCGCTCTGGCTGCAGTGGGGCTGGACCTGTTTGCTTTGCCTGAGCGGAAGCTACGGACAGTTGCTGGATTATGTCATCTTCGCGGTGCTGATTTTCTACATTCTGACGATCTACGGGCTGTTTGTGCTTCGCCGTACGCGTCCGGATGCGGTGCGTCCTTATAAAGCGTTTGGTTATCCGGTTTTGCCTGCGGTGTACATCGCTCTGGCGGCCTGGATATCTGTTGTACTCTTGCGATACAAACCGCAATATACGTGGCCGGGGCTGTTGCTGGTGTTGTTGGGTGTCCCGGTATACCTGCTTTGGAAGCGGCAGGCTGCTGCGGCATCGGTGTGAGATTGAGTTCGATCGGGTCTAAGGAGATGGGAAGAACGCATGGCTAATTTGTTTGCAAAGAAGTCCATGGACGTGCTGATGGCGGAGGCGAATGAAGAGGGTTCGCAGACGCTGGAGCGGTCGCTTGGGCCATTCTCACTGACTGCGCTGGGCATCGGTGCGGTGATCGGCGCTGGAATCTTCGTGCTGAGCGGTCTGGGCGCGAAGACGGCGGGGCCTGCGTTGATGCTTGCGTTTGTGCTTTCGGGCCTGGGCTGCGCGTTTGCGGGCCTCTGCTATGCGGAGTTTGCGGCGATGATTCCTCTCGCCGGGTCGGCTTACACCTATGCGTATGCGACGCTGGGCGAGTTGTTTGCGTGGATCATCGGCTGGGACCTAACGCTTGAGTACGCGATGGGTGCGAGCACGGTGAGTTCGGGTTGGTCGAATACTTTTGTCGAGTTTCTGGCCATCTTCAATCTGAAGTTCCCACTTTGGCTTGCTTACGACCATTGGACCGGGTTGAAGCGTGCGTTTGATGTGGTTGGGCGGCAGGCGATCCATGCTTCGTATCCGGATCTGATTCCGGGCACGAAGCCGTTCAGCGAAGCTTTATCGGCCCTTTTGGCGAATCCGCCGGCTGCGCTGGCGACGCAGGCTCATGCACTGTTGAATGCTCCGCACATCTTTGGGGTGGAGCTTGGCTTCAACCTGCCGGCGTTTCTGATTGCGCTGCTGATCACGACTGTGCTGGTGATCGGGATAAAGGAGTCGGCGCGGTTCAACGCGGGCATTGTGACGCTGAAGGTCGGGATTGTGCTGTTCGTGCTGGGGCTGGGTTCGCACTATGTGAACAAGGCGAACTGGGGTTCGGACTGGCACCAGTTTGCGCCGTTTGGGGTGGGCGGGATCGGGCTGGCTGCGGGGCTGGTGTTCTTTTCTTACATCGGCTTCGACGCGGTTTCGACGACTGCGCAGGAGGCGAAGAACCCGCAGCGGGATATGCCAATCGGCATTATTGCGTCGCTGGCGGTCTGCACGCTGCTGTACATCGGCGTGGCGGCTGTGCTGACGGGGATGGTGTACTGGCCGGAGATCAATATCGAGGCTCCGATTTCGCGTGCTTTCCTAGATCGAGGACTAAATACGGCAGCGAACGTGATTACGATTGGCGCATTGGCTGGGCTTACGAGCGTGATGCTGGTGATGCTGCTTGGTCAGAGTCGCGTGCTGTATTCGATGGCGAAGGATGGACTGCTGCCGAACAGCTTCTTCGGGGCCATTCACCCGCGGTTTCGGACTCCCTGGAAAGGGACGATCCTGGCGGGGTTGCTGGCGGCGGTTGTGGGTTCGGTGACGCCGATCGATACGATCGGAAAGATGGTGAACATCGGAACGCTGTTCGCGTTCGTGATCGTGTGCATTGCGGTGATCATTCTGCGGCGCAAGGATCCGCACCGGGTTAGGCCGTTCCGGACGCCGTTTGTGCCGCTGGTTCCGATTCTTGGCATCCTGTTCAACGGCTACATGATGATCGAACTGGGTACAGCGAACTGGATTCGGCTAGTGGTGTGGCTGCTGATCGGACTGGTGGTCTACTTCAGCTACAGCCGGAAGCATAGCAAGGTTCAGAGTGCGTTGTTGAAGTAGTGAAAGGCAGGACAAAGCGCCCAGCTTCGGCTGGGCGCTTTGTCGTTTCAGTGGTGAAGAAGCTTACGGAGTGGTTGCAGGCGGGACGACTGCCGGATGCTGGTGGACGGTGGTTGGGACACCGGGCTCGGATTCAAGCGGGAGGGTGACGGCGTTGGCCGTGGTTGGGTCATCGCGAAGGCGGATGAAGAAGGTTGCGGTAGAGACGGTCGCGAGTTTGGGTCCGGCCGGTGGGTGCGGGATGGCGAGGCTGCTGTCGACGAAGCCTTCGGGGATCTCGGTGGGCGTGGTGAAGGCGGAGTCGTTCGAGACGGAATCGATGAGGTAGAGGGCGGAGCCTGAGAGCTGGCAAGACTGGGCGGTCGCGGCGGGGCAGTGGAGGTCGGTGAGGGTTGGCAGGCGGACGATGGTGGCGAGCGGCATCCACTCTCCCGGGGTGCCGTCGATGGTGACCGCGCGGATGCGGAACTGGCCGAAGGTGGAGGGGCCGAAGGTTTTGAGCGGGTCGAAGGTGGCGATGACGGTGTGATTGTCTTCGAGCACGAGGTTACCGCCGGCGATGGAAAGGGTGGTCTTGAGTGGCGGGTCAGAAGGCGCAGACGGGTCAACACTCTCTTTGCTGGAGATCTCGATCTGCTCGTTGCGTGGGAACTTCTCTTTCGACTTGAGGAAGAAGGTGAGCTGGGCGCCGAGCGGGAGGTCATCCTGCGAGCCGAGCTGGATGGGTGTGGGAGTGGGCAGCGTGATGTGGCGGCTGAGGATGGTGAGGCTCGGGCGAGCGGGGAGGACCAGGGTGGAGGTCTGGAGGGTTCGACCGTCTTCGAGGTGGACCTCTGCGCTGAGCTTGTCGTTCGGCTTGGTGTTGAGCGGCTTGGCGTCTTTGGGGAGGGTGAGGGTTAGGGTCTTGCTGCTGCTGTCGACGACTTCGGCGGGAGTGTAGGTGAGGTCCTGCTTGCCGACGGAGAGGGTGAGGTCTTTGACCTGATCGAGCGAGTTGCCGGTAAGAAGGGCGGTGAGGTCGCCGGTGTGGAGCTGGAGGGACTCGATCCGGGCGGGTTCGGCGAAGGTCTTGGTGCCGAGCTGATCGGAGTCCTTCTTGCCGAACTGGTGGATGGCGAGCTGGACGGACCCTGGGGTGGTGGTGTGCTGGAGGTTCAGGGTGACGTCGACGGGTTCGACGTGGGGAATGACCGAGGCGTTGTCGGACGTTGTGGAAGATGTCGGGGAGGCTGGCGGGGTGGCGAGTTTCCACTCGACGTGAGTCTCACCGGGCTCGAGCGAGATGGACTGGACGCAGGCGGTACCGGTGGCGTCGAGTTGGAGGTGATTCGGCTTTCCAGCGATGAGGATAGAAGGCGATTCTGCCGAGTTGGCGATGCGCCAGCCCTCGCCCGGAGTGTTCTGGAGGGGTAGGGTGGGTCCGGTGTAGGCGTCGAAGCCCCAGAAGCCGCGAATGGTTCCGGTGATGGGCTGGCCGGGCGCGGCCGGAGTGGCTGGCTTGGCGGCCTGGGTAGCTGGAGTTGGAGCTTCCGGTTTGCCGGGGCTGTTTTCAGGCAGCAGTTCCTTGCGCTGAGTGGGGTGGCGATCGATGGTAAGGCCGCCCTGGAATGAGTCAGCCACGAGGGGCAGATCCTGCGATTTACCCGGCAGGTTGAGGTGCAGGACGAGGTCGTGGGCGAAGGAGGTGGAGAAGACGAGCGGGGCGCCTTCGATAGGGAGAACCATGTTGGGGTTCAACAGGCAGGAGATGTGGTTGGGCTCGGCTGGCCGGAGCGGGGGGAGGACTACTTTCTGAACGGAGGGCAGGCCGATGACGATTACCGATTTGGGATTGTGGAAAGAGGGTGGGGTGTTGAGGCGGAGGTTGAGGGTCTGTCCGGCGGTTGGGTCGGGGTTGGAGGTGTCGTCGGGGAAGGCGATGGCGGGGATGTACTGGTACTGAGCGGTGTGCAGGGTGCTGGTAAGGCGCACCAGGTCGACGACGGCGCCGACGTAGGCCGAGTAGTTTCCTGCTCCAGCGAGCCCGGTATAGCTTGCGGCGTTGATGAAGTCGGAGCCGGGGCCGTTCGATATGGCAGAGACGATGGTCTGGCCGTGGCCGTCATCGAGCAGGGTCTGCGTGCCGGACTGGGTGAGGCAGGTGTATTGCTGGTCTGGCGTGCGCTTGAAGCAATCGGGATTGGGCTTGAGGTTGAGGGTGCGGGCGAGTAAGTCGGAGTGCTGCTTGAGACCTTCTGCGTCGCCGGGCGGGACGTTCTTGATCTCGGCGAGGTATTTTTCTATGCGGGCCTGTTCGAAGCCGGCCTCGGTAAGGTCCTGCGATGCGCGGACGAAGATGCCGGGGCGGCCCTTCACGGCGGATCGGAGGGTGGAGAAGTCGCCGCCGGTTTCGGGTGCGAGGAAGAGGATGGCCTGCTGGGCTTCGGCGGGTACGGTGACGAAGACGCCTTCGTCGCGGACCTTCTTGTTCCAGGTCTCAATGCGTGTGAACCAGTCGTCGGGTGGCGGATTGGTGGTGCCGCGGAGGAAGACGCAGATGAGCAGGTAACGGACGGACTGGGACGGGGGAAGGGCGGGATGCAACCATACGCTGTCTCCCGGCTGAAGGTTGGGTACGGCGGCGATGGGGAGGGTGATGCCGGCGCGGGTGACACGCACGTCGACACGCGGTCCGGTGAGATCAAAACGGGCCTGGGCCTGAAGTCGGGCAGAAACGAAACAGAACAACAGGGCGAAGCCGAGGGTCATGAGGCTGCGGAGAGACTTGACCATATTGACAGTTTAGACGCTTAGCCGCGGGATAGGGTCGGAGGCCGGTTGTGAAAAGCTCCTGAAGGCGGGATTCGCGACCTTATTGAAAGGTTGGTGGGCTTGCGGTTGGCGATTGCAAAGGGAAGAGCCCGCGCCGTGAAGAATCCCGGGACGGGCTTTTTTCGAAGCTTCAGAACGATGTGGATTATGACTGCTGGCGGGCGGCGAAACGGGCGCTTGGGTGGTCGCTTGCGATGACGCCGTCGCGGATGGTAATGACGCGGTGGGCGAACTCAGCGATGTCGGGCTCGTGGGTGACGACGACGATGGTGTTGCCTTTGGCGTGGAGTTCGTCGAAGAGCGCCATGATCTCATCGCCGGTTTTGGAGTCGAGGTTTCCGGTGGGTTCGTCGGCGAGGATAATGGATGGCTTGTTGACGAGCGCGCGTGCGATGGCGACGCGCTGGCGCTGACCTCCGGATAGCTCATTAGGCTTATGCATCATGCGTGTGCCGAGGTTTACGGATTCGAGTACGGCCTTGGCACGAGCGATGCGCTCGGCGGCGGGGGTACCGTTGTAGATCAGGGGAAGCTCCACGTTGTGAAGGGAGGTGGCGCGTGCGAGCAGGTTGAAGGTCTGGAAGACGAAGCCGATCTCCTTGTTGCGGATGCGGGCGAGTTCGTCGTCGTTGAGGTCGGAGACATTGTGGCCGTTGAGCCAGTAGCTGCCCTTGCTGGGCGAATCCAGGCAACCGATGAGGTTCATCAAGGTCGACTTGCCGGAGCCCGAGGGCCCCATGATGGCGACGTACTCGTTATGCTTGATGCGGAGATTGACGCCACGGAGGGCGTTGACCTGCTGGTCGCCCATCTCGTAGGTCTTCCAGAGATTGCTGGTTACGATCACGTCGCCGGGGTGGGGGCCATCGGCGTTGATGAGTTCGGGATCGATCTGGGCGGCAGTGGCCATGCGGGACTCCGTTGGTTTGTGAAGCGGCTGAGTTTGGGTCACTTGCTGACTGCGGGGATGCTGGTGATTAGGACGAACTGGAATCAGTTGGGGTAGTCTCGGCGGTGTTATCGACCTTTACGGCGGTTCCGCTTTTGAGCGTGCGAAGGACCTTGTAGCGGCCGGTGACGATCGTTGCGCCAGGGGTCAGACCGCCCAGGACCTCGATGTCGGTGGCGCCGGTGACGCCGGTGGTGACGGGAACGAAGATCGCGCGCTGTTTCTTGCGGTCTGCCTTAAGGAGGTAGACACCCTGGACGAGGATGGGTTTGGGCATTCCGGGCTTGGGGGTCTCGGCTGCAGAAACGTGGGAGCCAGTCTTTCCTGCATTCTCGGCGAAGGTCTTTTCTGCTTCGGGATCACGCTGGACGAGAGCCTGGATGGGGATCGTGACGGCACCGGGGCGGCGAGCGGTCGTGATCTTTGCGGTTGCGGAGAGACCGGGGCGCAGGGCGTCGTTCTCTGAGGCGGCGACTCCGTCCAGGGTGACGATGACCTTGAAGTCCTTGGCCTCTTCGGTGCCTGTGGTGGACTGGCTGGTAGCTACGCCGGTGGTGCGGAGCAGGGCCTGGTCGCCGACCTCGGTGACGTGGCCCTTGAAGATCTTGCCGGGCAGGGCGTCGACGGTGACGTCTGCCTGCTGACCGAGCGAGAGATTTACGATGTCGGTCTCGTCGACCTTGACTTCGGCGGTGATGACGGACATGTCGGCGATGGTCATGAGGGTAGAGCCTTCGGCGTTCTGAATGCCGGTGACCATGGTCTCGCCCTCGCGGACGGGGACGTTGGTGACGAGGCCGTCGAAGGGGGCGCGGCTGACAGTTTTATCAAGTGCGTCGTAGTTGGAGCGCTGGCTGGCCTGTGCCTGGTTGACCCTGGCGAGCTGCGAGGCGGTATTGGCCTTGGCCTGCTGCTCGGCAGCCTGGCGCTGGGCGAGGGTGGCGACAGCACTGTCGTAGGTGGCTTTCTTGGCGTCGAAGTCCTGCTTGGCGATCAGCTGCTCCTTGTAGAGGGAGAGGGAGCGATCGTAGTCGAGTTTGCGCTGCTCGAGGTCAGCTTTGGCGGCTTCTATGTTGGCTTTGGCGGTCTGCTCGGCGGCCAGGTCGGCGTTGACGTCGGTTTTGGTGGAGGCGATGGTGGCCTGCTGAGCGGCAACGGTGGCGGTAGGCTGGACGTTTTCAAGCGTGGCGAGCGTCTGGCCCCGCTTCACGTGATCACCTTCCTTGACGGCGAGATGGGTGATGCGGCCGAAGGCGGTTGCACCGATGTTGACGTAGGTCTTGGGCTTGATCTGACCGGTTCCACTGACCACGGCGACGAGATCCTCATGGGCTACCTGCGTGGTTGTCACCTTGATGACATTCTGCTGACTGCGGACGACAGAAAAGGCGACAATGCCGGACAGTGCAAGGATGATAACGACGATGATGATGATCTTCTTGGCGTTCATCTTAGGATGTGGACTCTCGGTCGTTTTGTTGCTGTCCAAAGAGCGGACAGGGAATATGGAGTTTGCCTGTTGTTGTGGGAGTACGCGCGCCGACGCGAAAAGTTCCCGAAATGTAACAGACTAAAAAAGTTTCGCTACAGAGGCTGCATTTTCTGTCAGGCCGAGTCCAAAACGTACCGAAAGCTAGCGTCTGCAGTGCTGAAGTTCTGCCTGAGGGTTATCAGGAGGATGATAGCAGTCCCGGGATGCGGTCCGGCGATTGAATGTTGCATGGTGTGGGCCTAGAATTTCGCTTATTATCATTCGCAGGGGTTTCTCCATGTTGATGCGTCGTTTTAACTGTCTCAGCGTTGTTGCGTTTTGTTTTCTAGTGACTGGGGGGAGCCTGGTTGCTCGAGCGCAGTCGCAGGACACGGATGGGGTGCAGAAGGTTCCTGTCGCGCCGGACGTTCCGGATCCAACCAGGCGGGCGCGCACGGACACGGAGAAGATTCAACAGAACCGTGCGATGAAGCAGGAGTTGAAGGGGTCGTACAAGACCTGGGTGGAGCAGGACGTGAAGTGGATCATCACGGACGAGGAGCTTTCGGCGTTCAAGCACCTGTCGAACGATGAGGAGCGGGACCAGTTCATTGAGAACTTCTGGCTGCGCCGGAACCCGAATCCGGACTCGCCTGAGAACACGTACCGCGAGGAGCATTACTCGCGCATCGCATATGCGAATGAGCATTTTGCAGCCGGCAAGTCGGGCTGGCGCACGGATCGTGGCCATATTTATATCGCTTACGGCAAGCCGGATTCGATCGACTCGCATCCGAGCGGTGGAAGCTATGACCGTCCGATGGAGGAAGGCGGCGGAAACACGTCGACTTTTCCGTTCGAGACCTGGCACTACCGTTACCTTGAAGGTATCGGCGATAACATCGATATCGAATTTGTGGACACGTGCATGTGTGGCGATTACCACATGACGATTGACCGTTCGGAGAAGGACGCGCTGAAGCATGTTCCGGGCGCCGGACAGACGCTTTACGAGCAGCAGGGACGCGCCAAGCAGGCGGACCGCTTCTCGGGCGGCGGTTTGGAGCAACTGGGAACGGGTCCGATGTCGTCTTCGAACCAGTCCAAGCAGTTCGATCGCCTGGAGACGTTCGCTAAACTGCAGGCACCGCCGGTGATCAAGTTCAAGGATCTGGAGGCGTACATGGTCAAGTCGAAGATCCTGACCGGGCCTCCGTTCCTCTTCGATGTGCGGACAGATTATGTGAAGGTCACCAATGACACGGTACTGGTGCCGCTGACGCTGCAGATCCACAATAAGGACATCACCTACAACACCAAGGAAGGTGTTTCGACTGGCACAGTGAATATCCTTGGGCGGGTTTCGTCCTTGACGGGACGTCCGCTGCAGACGTTTGAGGACACCGTGGCTGTGCAGGTACCGAGCGAACTGCTGACACAGGAGCAGAAGAAGCTATCGGTTTACTGGAAGTCGTTTCCGCTGAAGCCGGGGCTGTACAAGGTCGACGTCGTCATCAAGGACGTGAACAATCCGGATCACGTTGGGCGCTGGGAACGCAGCGTGAATGTGCCGAAGTATGACGATGATCAGCTTGGTCACTCTTCGTTGATTCTCGCGGACTCGATGTATCGGGTGCCGAGCAAGGATATCGGTGCGGGGAACTTCGTCATCAGCAACACGCACATTACGCCGCGGGTTCAGTCCGGGGTCGCGGTTCCAATCAACTTCCACCGGAATCAGAACCTGAACTTCTGGATGCAGGTCTACAACCTGGGTATCGGTGATAATAAGCAGAATGGAGCCACGATCGAGTACCAGATTATGGATCTTGCGACCAACAAGTCGGTCCTGGATACGTCTGAGCAGACGAGCAAGATCAATCCGAACGCGGATCAGGTGACGCTCGAGAAGAGCCTCCCGCTGGGGAGCTTGCAACCGGGCAATTACGAGGTCAGCATCAAGGTCAACGATGGTGTGAAGAAGCAGCAGTTCGCCGAGACGGCGAAGTTTACCGTGGACTAGTTGTAAGCGACAGGTGCACCGCCCGGGACGGATGTTCGGGGCGGTGCAAAGTGAAGCAGGGCGGGCCAGTACGGCAACATCGACACGGACACGCGGAGAGAAAGCGATGCACGGTCGGGGCCACGCGCTGACATTGAGGATGAAGGCCGTCGACGCGCAGAGGATAGCTGTGCAACGATCCCAGGGAAGCAAGAAAGAAGCCGGTGTCGCGACGTTCCTGCTGATTGGAGCGATGTTTCTGCTGTCGCCTGGCGCCTGGTGCGCGGCGGGCGGTGGGCCGGACGGTCCGATGATCTCAGGGGTCGTGAGGGACGGACAGGGTGTTGCTCAGATGGGTGCGCTTGTCCAGGTCCTTGCGTCCAACTCCGCCACCGTGGCGACAGCGTTCACGGATCAGCATGGCCGTTACATTATTGCGAATCTTACCCCTGGTAAGTACCTGGTACGGGCGAGTGCGAGCCTTTTCGTTCCGGCGACGAAGGCGAACCTGGAGCTTCGTTCGGGTGTGACCACGGTGGTGAATCTGACGCTGGCTGCACTTTTCGATACGGCTTCGTGGCTGCCTGCGGAGCGTCGGCGGGCGGACGAGTCGGACGACGATTGGAAGTGGACGTTGCGTTCAACTTCGAATCGGCCGATCCTGCGGATTGTCGAAGATGGTTCCGAGATAGAGGTCTCGTCGAGTGCGGCCGAGGCGAAGCCTGCTATGGCGACCAAGGCACGTGCCGCGGTTGAGAGTGGCGACGGTGAATTCGGCCAGGGCGGAGTCCACACGATTATCTCGCTGCAGAGGCCGCTTGATGACGGAGCGGAGATGACGTTGCGCGCCAATCTTGGGTCTGCCCCCGCTTCGCGATCGGCTTCCGCAGTGCCGTTATCGAGCTCAGCAGCGACCGAGATCGCGGTGGGGTACGAGGGCAAGACGGGCTTTGACGGCGGTGCAGCGCGCATGTTGATGACGTTCAAGTCTCATCCGGAGCTGGTTTCCGGCGGTGCGCTGCCAAGGCTGAATTCAGGGCTGCAGGTCGCTGAGTTTACCAGCACCCAGCGGCTCAGCCTGGGCGAGCGGGTAGAGGTCGAAGCCGGCGGTAAGGTTGAGGCGGTCCACACAACGTCGGTCGCGTTCGCCACCAAACCTTTTCTTAGAGTGAGTGCGCATCCGGGTGGGGCGTGGACGCTCGAGTATCGGTTTGCTACGGATCGCAGCCTGCAGAGCTTTGGCGATGTGACGGATGGGGCGGGCGATATTCCGGTCGCGATCGTCGACGGTGGCAAACTCAGGATACAGTCCGGACATCACCAGGAGATCTCGGTAGGGCGCAGTAAGGGACGGGGCGCGGTGCAGTTCGCGTTGTACAACGATGTCCACGGTGAGAGCGCAGTCTCAGGTGGAGAGGGCGCCAACACGGCTGGTCCGAGTGCGTCAGAAACGGGAATGACGTGGGGTGGGGTTCCTGGATGGCTGCCCGCGCCGATGATAGTCGACCCGACTACGGGAACTTTCCGCGCGTATGGTGCCGGATACAGGGCGAATGGCGCGCGGCTGACGGTGAGTTCGCCGATTACGCCTGCGCTTTGGGTTGCTGCGGAGTATAGTGCGGGTTCAGCGCTGGAAGCCCCGGATCCTGAGGCAGGTCCGGAGGCGACAGGGTTTGAGCAGGCGCTGGGGCGACTCAAGGTGCGGCAGTCGCAATCCGCAACGCTAGCGGTAAAGGGGAAACTGCTGGGAACGGGGACGCGGGTGCGAGCTTCGTATCGCTGGCAGCCCTCGCGCGGGGTGACGGCGGTTGATCCCTATAGTGCATTCGGCGATCAGGCCTACCTCAGTTGCCTGCTGCGGCAGCCGATCCGGTGGGCAGGACACCTTCCCGAGGGTCTGGATGCCACGATCGACGTGACGAACCTGATGGCGCAGGGGTATCGGCCGTTCCTGTCTGCGGATGGACAGACGCTTTACTTTGCGCAGGCTCCGCGAACGATCCAGGCGGGCCTCTCCTTTTCTTTTTAGAGATCTGATGTGACAGCCGTCACATACGCCATCCCGGATCAGGGCCAGACTGGGGCGTATGGAGACAGCCCAGATGCTCACCACACCCGCGCCGCGAGCCAATTCGGACGCTATTTTTGCGCCGCCTACACCCAAGAAGCGGAATTATCTCAACAACGAAGACGGCATCCTTAGCTGGATGTTCACGGTCGATCACAAGCGAATCGCGGTCATGTACCTGATTGCGGTCAGCGTGTTCTTTCTGGTGGGTGGGTTGCTTGCGATGTTCGTGCGGATGCAGTTGCTGACTCCGGAGGGCAGCCTGATGTCTTCCGACACCTACAACAAGGTGTTCACGATGCACGGTGTCGTGATGGTGTTCTTTGTCCTGATTCCGGCTATCCCGGCGATTCTCGGCAACTTTCTGCTGCCGATGATGCTTGGTGCGCGGGATCTTGCGCTGCCAAAGATTAACCTTCTTTCGTGGTACTGCTACGTCATTGCGAGCGTGCTGCTGCTGTACACCGTGGTGGCTGGCGGTGTGGATACGGGCTGGACGTTTACAACGCCATTGTCGACGAGGTATGTCAATACGAACGTGATTTCGGCTGGGCTTGCGGCCTTTATGGCCGGATTCAGTTCGATCTTCACGGGGCTGAACTTCATCGTGACAGTGCACAAGATGAGGGCGCCTGGGCTGACGTGGATGCGCCTGCCGCTGTTTGTGTGGGCGAACTATGCAACGGCGATCATCATGGTGCTGGCGACGCCCGTGGTTTCGATCACGATCGTGCTGGTGGCGCTGGAGAGATTGGTTGGGATTGGCGTTTTTGATCCGGCAATAGGCGGAGATCCGGTGCTTTTTCAGCACCTTTTCTGGTTTTACTCTCACCCGGCCGTGTACGTGATGCTTTTGCCGGCGATGGGTGTGATCTCGGAGATCATTGCGTGTTTCTCTCGGAAAAGGGTGTTCGGATATAAGGCCGTCGCGTTTTCTTCGGTTTCGATTGCCGTGTTTGGGTTCTTTGTGTGGGAACACCACATGTTCATCATGGGCGTGTCGCAGTACTCAGCGCTGGTGTTTTCACTGCTGACGATGCTGGTGGCTGTGCCTTCAGCAATCAAGGTATTCAACTGGTCCTTTACGCTGCTGCATGGTTCGATCACCTTTGCCGCACCCATGGTTTATGCGTTGTGCTTCCTGGGCTTGTTTGTGGTCGGTGGGTGCACCGGAGTCTTCCTTGGGACGCTGGGCATGGATGTGCAGCTGACCGAGACCTATTTTGTGGTGGCGCACTTCCACTTTGTGATGGTGGGTGCAGTGCTGATGGGGTATCTGGGTGGTATGCATTTCTGGTGGCCGAAGATTACAGGGCGGGTCTATCCGGAGTTTCCTGCGCAGGTTGCGGCCGTGACGATTTTTATTGGGTTCTTCTTTACGTTCATGCCGCAATTCATCCTGGGGTACCTTGGGATGCCTCGGCGGTATGCTGCCTATCCTCCGGAGTGGCAGACGCTGAATGTTTTTTCGACTGCGGGCGCGACGATTATGGGAATGGGCTTCTTCTTGACGGCCGCCTACCTGCTCTGGTCGCTGAGATATGGGGAGATTGCGACCGAAAATCCGTGGAAGGCCTCGGGATTAGAGTGGCAGACAAGTTCACCACCGATCACGCAAAACTTTCTCACGGTGCCTACGGTGGATCACGAGGCTTACAACTACGAAAAGATCGACGCCGCAGAGAGGGCCTTGGCAGCGAAATAGCTTGAGGTTGTCCAGACAAAAACAGTGAGGCCCCGGTGCTGCGCCGGGGCTTCGTTGCTGAGTCGTGTTCAGGGTAAGACGCCGTACTCAGGGAGTGTTTGAGACCTGGTCCGCGGCAGCCTTGCTGGTGATGACGTTGGCGGCTGGCAGCTGGTTGCTGTTCCATCCTCCGCCGAGTGCCTGGATGAGTTGAACGGCGGCGGTCATCTGGCTGACCTGGAGGGTGACCTGGCTGGTCTGGTCGTTGAGCAGGGTGGTCTGGGTGCTGAGAACGGTGATGTACGGATCGACACCGGTTTCGTAGCGTGCGGATTCAAGGTCGAAGGCGCGCTGGGCGGAGCTGACGGCCTGATTCTCACGTGTGATCTGGTCGGAGGTGATGCGGATGGTGGCGAGATAGTCTTCAACCTGCTGGAAGGCGGTCAGGACCGTCTGTTTGTAGAGAGCGACGTCGGCGAGATACTGCGAGCGATACTGGTCGACTGTCGCATGGCGGAGGCCGGCGTCGAAGATGCTTTCCGTTGCTGAGGCCCCGGCCGACCAGGCGAAGGCCGGCGTGGTGAAAAGGGTGGTGATGAGCGAGGACTCGAGGCCGCCGGAGCCAGTGAGTGAGAGCTGCGGGTAGTAAAGAGCCTGTTCGTAGCCGATGAGGGCGTTAGCCTCCGCCATGGTGCGTTCCGCTGCCGCGATGTCGGGGCGGCGTTCAAGAAGCTCGGACGGCATCCCGACGGGAATGGCCGGCATGGGGGTGGCGAGCTTCCTGACGGGAAGCGAGAAGTTGGAAGCGGGCTTGCCGATAAGGGTCGCGATAGCGTGCTCGTAGATGGCACGATTAGTGGCTGTGCCGGCCTCTGTCACCTGGGCACCCTCGAGAGTGGACTGAGCCTGGACGACTGACTCTTCGTCATCGATACCGGTTTCGTAAAGGGCCTTGGTAAGGTCAACGATCTTCTGGTCTGCCTGGACGGTGCGGATGTAGATGTCGTCGAGTGCATCCTGGCCGCGAAGTTCGAAGTAGAACTCGGCGAGTGCGGCTTGCTCGGTGAGGCGCTCGTTTTCAAGATCGGCGGCCGAGACCTGGGCTGCGTACTGGTATTCGTGGACCTGCGAGCTGATGCGGCCCCAAAGGTCCGGAGCCCAGGAGACGTCGAAGGGCAAGGAGAGAACAGTAGAGGTGGTTCCGCTGGTGGAGGCTACGCCGCTGGAGGTCGTACCGGTGCCGGTGGTGCCTCCTGCGCTGGTCGCTACTGCGTTGCGCAGGGTGCTGGGCGTGCGCTGCCGGTTGTAGGAGGGAGCGGTCGTAACCGTGGGGAACTCCTGGGCACGGGTCTCACGGACGATTGCACGTGCCGCCATGAAGTTTTGGAAGTACTGGGCGAGGTTCTGGTTGTTAATGTCGAGCTGTTCTTCAAGGGTGTTAAGTTCGGGCTCGTTGAAGGTCTCCCACCATTTGCCCTTGAGGACGGCGTCCTGCGGCTTGGCGGGTGTCCAGGTGCCGGGGAGTGTATTGGAATAGGCGTTGGGTGCGGACTCCTTGAAGGCGGGAGGCGGCGGAACGACGGGTTTGACGTATTTCGGCCCGACGTGGCAGCCGGTGAGGGTCACGGCGGCGAGGGCGAGGAGAATTATGCGGGATGTGGTGGAGGTCGTCATTGGGGTGCGTCCTGAGGTTCGCGAAGGGGGCATAAGGATTCGAACGGCGTTTTGACGGTCAGCCATGCGCGAGGACCTCGGTGTCGTGGTGGGAGTGCCGGGACTTGGTGAAGAGGCGGGCGTTCTTGTCGCCCTGCAGCTTGAGCCGGAGGTTATCCATGAAGAGGTAGATGACCGGCGTGGTGTAGAGGGTGAGAATTTGCGAGACGATGAGGCCGCCGATGATGGAGATGCCGAGGGGGCGGCGAAGCTCCGAGCCCATGCCGGTGCCGATGGCGAGGGGAACTGCTCCGAAGAGTGCGGCCATGGTGGTCATGAGGATTGGACGGAAGCGGAGTCGGGAGGCTTCAAAGATGGAGTCGCGGGTGTTCTTGCCGTGTTCGCGCTCGGCGGTGAGGGCGAAGTCGATCATCATGATTGCGTTCTTCTTCACGATTCCGATGAGCAGGATAATGCCGATGATGGACATGACATCGAGCTCGGTGTTTGTGATGAGCAGGGCGACCATGGCACCGACAGATGCAGGCGGCAGGGTAGAGAGGATGGTCAGCGGGTGAATCAGGCTCTCGTAAAGGATGCCGAGGACGAGATAGACGGCCAGGATCGCGGTGATGACGAGGTACTTTTCACTCGAAAGCGAGGCCTGGAAGGCCTGGAGGGTTCCGGCGAACTGCCCGTGGACGGCCTGCGGGAAGCCGAGTTTCTGCTGCAGGGTTTGGATGGTCTGGGTAGCTTCGCCGAGTGAGACATTCGGGGCTAGGTTGAAGTTGACCGTGACGGAGGGGAAGAGCCCGGTGTGGTTGACCGCGAGGGGTGAGGTGGACGGCTCGTACTTCATGACAGAGCTGAGTGGGATTGCGCCGCCGCCTTGTTTCGGGATGAAGTAGGTGTCCTTGAGACCTTTGGGCGAGGCCCAGTACTTGGGAGCGACTTCCATGACGACGTAATACTGGTTCAGCTCGGAGTAGATCGTGGAGACTTCGGCCTGTCCAAAGGCGTCGTAGAGGGTGCTGTCGAGCAGCTGCGGGGTGAGGCCGAGGCGAGCCGCGGTAGGGCGGTCGTAGGTCAGAAGCGCCTGAAGGCCGTTGTTCTGCTGGTCGGTGTTGGCGTCCTGGAAGCCGGGTGCGTGGCGCAGAGCATTGAGCAGGGAAGGACCGTACTGGTTGAGCTGTGCAGTGGTCTCAGCCGTGATGGTGTATTGATACTGGGCGGGCGACTGGCGGCCGCCGATGCGGATGTCCTGGACGGGCTGGAGGAAGACTGCAGCGCCGGGGATACGGGCGAGCTTGGGACGCAGCCGGCCCATGATGGTCATGACGCTGTCGGTTCGCTGGCCGGCTCCAGAGCCGAGGGTTTTGAGCGCGACGAAGGTGAAGCCTCCATTGGCTGCACCCTGGCCTCCGGTGAAGGACATGACGTTCATGACGCCGGGGTCAGACTTGATGATGCTTGTGGCCTGCTGGACGGCATCGCGCATGGCGTAAAAGGAGGTGTCCTGCGGGCCCTGCATTCCGCCGGTCATGACGCCTGTATCCTGCTGCGGGAAGAAGCCGGTGGGCACGACGGTGAAGAGGTAGAAATTGAGCGCGATGGTTCCAAGGAAGACGAGCAGGACCGGGAGGGGGCGGTCGAGGGTCCAATTAAGGGTTTTACCGTATCCGGAGATGAGCTTCGCGAACATGCGTTCGCTCCAGTTGTAGAGCCTGCCGTGCTTGATCTCGTGCTCGGACTTGAGGACGCGGGAGCACATCATGGGCGTGGTGGTGAGGGAGACGACCATGGAGACGAGGATGGCGAAGGTGAGGGTGAGGGCGAACTCGCGGAAGAGGCGGCCGATGATTCCGCCCATGAGCAGGATCGGGATGAAGACAGCGATGAGCGAGATGGAGATGGAGAAGACGGTGAAGCCGATCTCCTGGGCGCCTTTGAGGGAGGCATCGATGGGGCTGAGGCCTTCTTCGATGTGGCGCGCGATGTTCTCCATGACGACAATTGCGTCGTCTACGACAAAGCCTGAGGCGATCGCCAGGGCCATGAGCGAGAGGTTGTCAAGCGAGAAGCCGCAGAGATACATGATTGCGCAGGTGCCGATGAGCGAGACGGGTACTGCGACAGCGGGCACAAGGGTAGCCGGGCCGTTCCTGAGGAAGAGGAAGACGACACCGATGACAAGGATAACGGAGATGACGAGGGTGATTTCAATATCCTTAACCGAGGCCCGGATGGTGAGGGTGCGGTCGAGGATGGTGATGAGGTGCTGGCCTTTGGGGATTTGTGCCTGCAGGGATGGTATGGCGGCTTTGACGGCGTCGACGGTGGTGATGATGTTGGCGCCGGGCTGCCGGAAGATGATCATGTTGACTGAAGGCTTGCCATTGAGGAAGCCGGCCTGGCGGATGGTCTGCTGTGAATTGACGACGTCGGCGACGTCCTGGAGGCGAACGGCGGCACCGTTGTGGTACCCGACGATAAGTGGCTTGTAGGCAGCGGCCTTGGTGATCTGATCGTTGGCGAGGATGTCTGCGGTGCCCTCGTGGTTGACGATCTGGCCCTTGGCAGAGTTCGAGTTCTGACCGGAGATGACGGCCTGGACCTGGGGCAGGCTGATGCCGTAGCTGGCGAGTTGGTTGGGGTTCAGTTCTACGCGGACCGCCGGCAGGGAGGCGCCGACGACACTGACCTGCCCTACGCCGTTGATCTGCGAGATGCGCTGTTCGACTACGGTGGAGGCCTCGTCATAGATGGAGGGGATATCGTAGACGTCGGACTGGATGCCGAGGACCATGATGGGTGAGTCGGCAGGGTTTACCTTGCGGTAGCTCGGGTTGGCGGGCAGGTTGGCGGGGAGGTAGGAACGTGCGGCGTTGATGCCGGCCTCGACGTCGCGCGCGGCGCCGTCGATGTTTCGCGAGAGATCGAACTGGAGGGTGACGCTTGTGGTTCCGAGGGAACTGCTGGAGGTCATCTCGGTGATGCCGGAGATGTGGCCGAACTGGCGCTCAAGCGGGGTGGCGACCGAGGAGGCCATGATGTCGGGGCTGGCTCCGGGGAGCGAGGCTGCGACGGTGATGGTGGGGAAGTCGACCTGCGGGAGGGGCGAGACGGGCAGGACGACGAAGGCGATGACGCCTGCGATGGCGACCGCGACGGTCAGCAGTGTAGTGGCGACGGGCCGCTCGATGAATACGCGCGATGGGTTCATCCGTGCTGTCCTTCGGGCTGGCGGGAGTTCGCCGGGTGGGTCTCAGGTTGCTGGATGGTGGTCTTGCTTGGCCTGCGACGGGTGAAGCGCTCACCCAGCTTGTCGAAGAAGATATAGATGACGGGGGTCGTGTAGAGGGTGAGGATCTGCGAGAAGATGAGGCCGCCGACCATGGCTACGCCTAGAGGCTTGCGGAGCTCGGAGCCGATGCCGGAGCCGAACGCGAGCGGGACGCCGGAGAGCAGGGCGGCCATGGTGGTCATCATGATGGGGCGGAAGCGCAGCAGCGAGGCCTGATAGATGGCGTCGGTGGCGTTCATATTGTGGTGGCGCTCTGCCTCGAGGGCGAAGTCGACCATCATGATGCCGTTCTTTTTGACGATGCCGATCAGCAGGATGATGCCGATGATGGCGACGATGTCGAGGTCGAGATGAAAGAGGCGGAGGGCGAGCAGGGCACCGACGCCGGCCGAGGGTAGGGTGGAAAGAATGGTGATGGGGTGCACGAAGCTCTCGTAGAGGACGCCTAGCACGATGTAGACGGTGACGAGGGCGGCGAGGATCAGGAGGCCTTCGTTCGAGAGGGAGTTCTCGAAGGCCGCGGCAGTGCCCTGGTAGTTCGAAATGACGCTGGCCGGGAGGTTCTCCTTCTTGAGCTCCTTGTCGATGGCCTCGAGCGCCTGGCCGAGCGAGTAGCCGGTCGCCAGATTGAAGGAGATGGTTACCGCGGGGAACTGGCCCTGGTGGTTGATCGAAAGGGCTTCGCTGGTGGACTCGAAGTGCGCGAAGGCGCTGAGCGGGACGGGGCTGGCGAGGGTGGTGGAGCCTGTATTGGAGGTGCCCCCTCCACCGGAGCCGGCGCTTGCGGTGGTCGAGCCAGGGGCCTGGGTAGTACCGGAGCCGGAGCGTGAGGTTCCGTTGGTCGCAGTGTTGTTGCTTGAGGACACGCCTGTCGAGGTGCTGGCCGTAGTGGTCGCGTTGGAGGTCGAGGCGCGATTGCTTGCGGTCGAGAGGGAGCCGCTGGAGGCTGCCGCGGCCGTAATGTTGGTCGGGGTTCCGAGGTTTCCGGTGGCCAGGGCCGAGGTTGAGGATGCGGCGGCTGAGACCCCGTTAGTGGCGGTAGCGGAGAGCATAGCGTTACCGGAGCTTGCCACGGCGCCTGAGCCTGCGCCGGAGGACGAACCCGCGGTGTTCGAGGTGGTGGATGCGCTGGTGGCACTAGTCTGCGCAGACTGCACGTAGAGGTCGTTTAGCTTTGAGGGATCGATCTGGAACTGCGGTTGAGTCTCGAGGATGACGTGGTACTGGTTCAGCTGGGTGTACATGGTGTTCACCTGGCGCTGACCAAAGGCGTCGTAGAGCGTGTTGTCGATAGCGGAAGGCGTGATGCCGAAGCGGGATGCAGTGGCGCGGTCGATGACGAGCGACTCGGCCGCACCGCCAAGCTGCTGGTCGGTGACGACGTCAGTAAGTTCGGGGAGCTTCTTGAGGCGCTTGATGAAGCCGTTGGTGACGGAGTCGAGCTCGGTCTGGCTGGGATCTTCGAGGGTGTACTGGTACTCGGTCCGGCTGACGCGGTCGTCTACAGTAAGGTCCTGCACGGGCTGCATGTAGAGCGTGATGCCGGCGACCTGGTCGAGCTTCGAATTGAGGCGCTGGATGACCTCGGTTGCGGTGTCGTTGCGTTCGTTCCTCTTGCCGCCAAGGGGCTTAAGGTTGATCTGGATGCGGCCGCTGTTCAGGGTGGTGTTGGTTCCGTCGGCCCCGATGAAAGAGGAGATGCTTTCGACAGCGGGATCCTTAAGGATGAGACGCGCGAGCTCTTCCTGGCGGGTCGACATGGAGGCGAAGGAGGTAGAGGGTGACGCCTGGGTGATGCCCTGGATGATGCCTGTGTCCTGGGTGGGGAAGAAGCCTTTGGGGATCGTGATGTAGAGGACGGCGGTCAGGACCAGGGTGGCCAGGAAGACCAGCATGGTGAGGGTCTGGTAGCGGAGGACGAACTTGAGGGTGCGTCCGTAGAAGGCGATGATGTTTTCGAAGACGCGCTCGGAGGCGTGGTAGAAGCGGCCCTGTTCGGACTCGGGTTTGTACTTGAGAATGCGGGCGGCCATCATCGGCGTGAGGGTGAGCGAGACAAAGGCCGAGAGGATGATGGTGACGGCGAGGGTTACGGCGAACTGTCGGAAGAGGCGGCCGGCGACATCTCCCATGAAGAGCAGCGGGATGAGCACGGCGATGAGCGACACGGTGAGCGAGAGAATGGTGAAGCCGATCTGCTCTGCGCCTACGAGTGCGGCCTCCATCGGGGCCATGCCTTCTTCGATGTAGCGGGAGATGTTTTCGATCATGACGATGGCGTCGTCGACGACGAAGCCGGTCGAGATGGTGAGCGCCATCATGGTGAGGTTGTTGAGCGAGTAGCCGGCGAGATACATGACCCCAAAGGTGCCGACGAGTGAGAGCGGCACGGCTATCGACGGAATGATGGTTGCTGAGAGCGAACGCAGGAAGAGGAAGATGACCATCACGACCAGCGCGATGGTGAGGACGAGTTCGAATTCGACGTCATCGACGGAGGCGCGGATGGCGGTGGTGCGGTCTGTGACGACCTTTACGTGTACCGCTGCGGGAAGCGTGGACTCGAGCTGCGGCAGAAGCTTCTGAATGGAGTCGACAACCTGGATCGTGTTGGCGCTGGGCTGGCGCTGGATGTTGAGGATGACGGCCGGGGTTTCGTTAGTCCAAGCGGCAAGGCGGTTGTTCTCGACTCCGTCGATGATGTGGGCGACGTCGGTGAGCATAACGGGCGCGCCGTTGCGGTAGGCGACGACGACCTGCTTATAGTCCGCACTGGTCAGCAGCTGGTCGTTCGCATTGATGGTGTAGTCCTGCGAGGGACCGTCGAAGTTGCCCTTGGCGGAGTTGAGCGAGTTGCCTGTAAGGGAGTTGCGAATGTCCTCGAGGTTGATACCGTAGGCGGCGAGCGCGGTGGGGTTGGCCTGGATGCGGACGGCGGGCTTCTGGCCTCCGGAGATGCTGACGAGACCGACGCCGCTGATCTGCGAAATCTTGGGCGCGAGGCGCGTGTCGGCGAGATCTTCAACCCGCGAGAGTGCCATCTCGTTGGACGTGAGGGCGAGCGTGAGGACGGGTGCGTCGGCAGGGTTCGACTTCGAGTAAGTGGGAGGCGTGGGCAGGGTGGCCGGCAAGTAGCTTTGCGCGGCGTTGATAGCGGCCTGCACCTCCTGCTCCGCCACGTCGATGTTGAGCGAGAGCTGGAACTGCATGACGATGATCGACGATCCACCAGAGGAGGTGGAGGTCATCTGGGCGAGGCCGGGGACCTGGCCGAACTGGCGCTCAAGTGGCGCGGTGACGGCGGAGGCGACGACGTCCGGGCTCGCTCCTGGGTAAAAGGTCTGAACCTGGATGGTCGGGTAGTCGACCTCCGGCAGCGCCGACACGGGAAGCTGAAAATAGGCGACGCCTCCGGCCAGGAACAGCGCCACCATGAGCAGCGCTGTCGCGACCGGGCGGAGAATAAATGGCCGTGAAGGACTCATGGTGCCTTGTTCCCGCTGTTCCCCTGGGATGCAGGCGAAGCGGAATCTTTATCGTTGGGAGAGTTCCGGTTATTACCCCGGCCAGCCTGGTGAACCTGCACTTCAGCGCCGTTTTCTAGGCGGTCGAAACCGCTGGTCGCTAGGGCGATGCCGGAGTTGATGCCGCTGACAGCCGCTTCTTTTTCATTGGTCGTCAGCACGGTGATGGGCTGGACGGCTACCTTGGCTCCGCCAGGTTTGCCGGCCTGGTTGACGAGGTAGACGAAGGCGGCAGTTCCGTTGTGCTGCACGGATGCGGTGGGGATCAGGACAACGTTTGTGAGCGTCTTGACCAGCAGTCGGGCGTTGACAAACTGATTGGGGAAGAGCGAGTAGTTGTGGTTGGGGAAGGTGGCGCGAAACTTGAGGGTTCCTGTGGTGGTGTCGATCTGATTGTCGAGTGAGGTGAGTTTTCCAGACTCGATGAGCTTGTCATTCGAGCGGTCATACGCATCCACCGTGAGGCCCTTGTTGGTCTTCATCTCGCCTTGAACCTGGGGCAGGTTGTCTTCAGAAATATTGAAGACGACCGTGATGGGTTGGAGCTGGGTGATGACGGCGAGGGTGGAGGAGCTGCCCGAGAAGACGGTGTTGCCGGGGTCTACAAGGCGAAGGCCTACCCGCCCGTTGATAGGCGAGGCGATGTGGGTGTAGGAGAGCTGGACCTCGTCATACTGGACAGTGGCCTGGTCGGTCTGGACTGTGCCTTCGTCCTGGATGACGACCTGCTCCTGATCGTCGAGCTGCTGCTTGGCGATGGCGTTGCGGGCGTAAGCGGCACGGTAGCGATCGAGGTCGATCTTGGCCTGGGCGAGGATTCCCTGATCGTGCTGGAGGGTTCCCTTGGCCTGGTTGAGGGTGGCCTCGTAGGGGCGGGGATCGATTTCGACGAGCGGCTCTCCCTTGTGCACGAGCTG
>CAZZZP010000030.1:0-47120 GCA_964658635.1 Lichenicola sp.
ATTCATATGATCTCCAGAAGTCACGCTCGGGACGGACCACAATACCGTGACTTTCAAAACGCACTCTGAAAACCGCCAAAACGTAGCCAGAAAGCGACGAAAAACCCGCTTTTTTGCAGCGGTTTTGGTGATGTTTTACCGGTTGACCAGTACCGTTTTGCCGCCCGCACTGGCCAGAACCCGCGCCCCCGGAAGCTCTCTTTCCCGCAAAACAGGCGAATAAGTCAACAAAAACACCCTTCCCGGCCCAGCCCACGCCTTCTTCAACGAAGTATCGTCCTCAAAGATCGCAGGAGAATCCGGCCAAAAACTCCCAAACCACGGCCCATTCACCCGCCCGTTGACGAGGTCAACCGTTTGCCTACAGTAGAAAAGCAGCGTAGACCCGGCCGTCAGCTCGCCGTCGATCATCACCTTGTCACCCGCGCCCGGATGCTCCGCAACGATCGCCTCCGCCAGCCCCTTCGACCCGAGAATCGGATTAAACCGCACCAGAGCCTCATGAGAAGCTTGCAGAACACACAGCATGCCCAATGCAATCAACAAGTTAGCTGCATACCCCGAACGCCGCCGCACCCCATAAGCCACCGGCCCAAGCACCAGCATCCCCACAGCCGTCAGCGCAAGTGGCCCCCGAAACAGCCCCATCGCCGCCCCGGTCAAATCAAACAAGTGCCCCAGCGAAAGGTTATACATCTCCGGATTCGAAGCCAAAAGCGAAGATAAATCCACTCCCGGCCCCGGTCTTGGCGCTTTCACCGCAAAGTACCCGCACACTCCTGCGCCCACTAACCCAAGCGGAATCAGCAGGATACGATGACAAGCCAACACCCTCTTCTCAAAAAATCCATCGCTCCTCCGCTCCGCCGCAGCTAACACCCCACCCACCATCAGCGCCAGCGCCGGCAGCCCGGGCAGCGAGTAATACTCCTGCCGGTGCGATATCGAAAAAAAAACAATCACAATTCCCGCCCAAAGCGACACCGTTAAAGCCGCTTCACGCTGCCGCACCGTGACCCGATGTTCATGCCCGAGTTCCCACTTCAAAGCCGTGTAAGCAGGCGGCAAAAACGCTGCCCAAGGCATCACCCACACGACCGTGTACAGCAGAAAAAGCCACACCGGCGTATTCCCGTAATCATGCGGAATCCGCTTTCCCATGAACCGTGCAACATGTTCATTCCAAAGGTAAAACCAGGCCCATCCCGCACGCGCCGGCAGACCCAATCCCGAAGGCATCGCAATCGCTGGGTTCCTCAACGCCGCCAACACATGCCAAGGCGCGGCCACTAACACGAACGCCACACCTGCAAAGCCCACCCGCGCCCGCCGCAGCAGTCCAAGCTGCCGCGTCAGCACGAGATAAAGCGCGCAAAAACCCAACGGAAACACCAGCCCAATCAAGCCCTTTGTCAGCAGATTCAGCCCAAGCACCACCCCGAAGCCCGCACTCGGCCCCCAGGGCCATCTTTCCGGTGCCCGCGCCGCCCTCTCCACCCCCAACAGAAAGCACCACACCCCAAGCGTCATCCACAACGCGATCATGATGTCCGGAATAAAAAACCGTGTATACAGGTACGGCCCGACCGCCGTCCCCAGCACAAGCGCCGCGTAAAACCCACCTCGCTCCCCATAAAAGCGCCGCCCCAGTCCATAGACCGCGACCAACAGCCCAAGCACCGCCAGCGCCAGTGGAAGCCGCGCCGCCCAGTCCACCTCGCCAAAAACCTTCATCGAGCCGGCCGCCATCCAGTACATCAACGGAGGCTTGTCAAAGAACCTTACCCCATCGATGGTTGGCGTTACGTAGTCGTGCCGGTGCAGCATCTCCCGCGCGATTTCGATATAAACCGAGTCCACATCGTCCAGCAGGCCCGGCGAGAACAGACCGCCAATCTGCAGCACGAGCCACACCAGCAAGATCAGCTCAACCGAGCGCCGCGTCGCACCTTTCGTCGGGCCGTCCTGGTGCGCATGAGAGGGATTGACCTCCATCCGTTCTTCAATCAACGTTTCGCCCCATCGAGCGCCCGGTCAGTCACCACGGCCTTCCCGCTCAACTCTTCCAACACAATCTGTGGCCGTCCCTTCAGCAATACGTCCACCTCGTCGCGCTTCTCAAGCGGCACAAACATCACCTTGCGCTCGCCATGGCCCCACTCGCTCAGCAACTCCTCGCCCGATTCGAATACCTTCGGCGCATCCGGAAAAGTCGACCCGAACAGCATCGAAGTCGACCGCCCATTGACCAGTCCAACCTGCTGTCCCAGATAGAACGGAATCGAAGACCCATAAGCCTGGTCGCCATACAAAAGCACACGCGAATCCGGAGCAATCTCGCCGTCTGCCCGCAAGTTGGCAATCTTCGCCGCCAGCGGCTCACTCGAAAGCATAGGCCCAAATCGCCCCAGCGCAATGTGCGCCGCAAAAAGGAAGCATGCAGCCGTAAGCGCAACTGCCGTCGTCGCCGCGAGGTGCCGACGCTGTGCACGCAACATCCATGCCATCCCGGGTCCGGCCGAAAACGCCAGCAACGCGATCGCAGCAGGAAGTCGCAGAGCGGCAAACGAGTCTCCCGTCAGGTCGAACAGATGTGAAGTCGAGAGCGTATAGTCCCCAACCCCACGGTGCGCCAGCAGCGACCCGATATCCGCTACATATGGCCGCGAACGAGAAGCCCACAACCCGTAAAGCAGCGCGATTGCAACCAGCGCACCAATCAACGTCAGCGCGCCATGCGCAAACCACATCCAGCGTCGCGCCCCCTGGTCATTGGCAAACGTCTGCTCGGCACGCGTGAGCGTCGCCGCAATCAGCAGCAGGATCGGCATGTAAGCCGGAAACGTGTAGTACTCCTGGTTCGTCGAAAGCGAGAAAAACAGCAGCACAAAACCTGCAAACAAACTCAGGAGAAGGATCGTCCTCTGCTGCGGATCGATGCGGTGAAACGGTGAGACATGCAGCCCGGCCGACCTCCGTCTCAGCGCCAGTCCCAGCACAAACGACACCGCAAGAATTACCGGGTAGAACGCCCACCAGTTCCAGCCCTTTGCCACCGATACAGACCAAAGCCCCACCGTCACCATCGTCGCAAAGATGCCGATCTCGGTCAGCGTCGGAGCCCACTTCTGGCCACCTTCGAGCAGAGCCACCCCGGCGGTATCGATATAGCCTGTCAGCGTCTTCGTCTGGTGCCGATAGCGCCGCCACATCGCCGCAAGACCCAGCGGCATGAACAGCGACCACGGAAACAGCCACACCAGGTGCGCCGTCCAGAACAGCCAGCCCGGCATCTTGTTGTAATCCCGCGGCAGCCGCCTGCCAAGAAAACGAAGCACATGCTCGTTCCAGAAGTAAAACCACCAGAACCCATGCCCGTTCATCCCGCCCTGGTTCCTCAACCCCGCCAGCACATGCCACGGCGCAGCGATCACCAGGAACACCAGCAGCCCCGAAAATGGCCGCAACAGCCGCCACTTCCGCCAGTCGTCGGTCAGCACCAGGTAAAACATAGCGGTCCCGAAAAAGAACACCAGCGCCACCAGCCCCTTGGTCAGTACCGCCAGCGCCAGCGAAGCCCACATCACATAAGCGTAAAACTTCGGCCCCGCGTACCAGATCTCGGACGGCCGCTCCGGAACCTCGCCGACCCGCACCTCGGTCGCCAGCGTCGGAACGGCCACCGGCCCCAGGCACTTCAAAAACGCAAACAAGGCCGCGCCCAGCAGCAGCGAGAGCAAAACCTCCGGGATAAAGACCCTTGTAAACAGGAACACGCCCGCCGAAGTGAGCACTCCCAACCCGGTATAAAACGCCGTGCGCGACCCGAACGCCTGGTTCGCCCACCGGTGCCCCAGCAGCATCAGCAGAAGCACGCTCAACGCCAACGGCAGATGCGCCGCAAAGGTGTTGTACCCAAACATCCGGAAGCTTGTCGCCACCAGCCAATACGGCAGCGGAGCCTTCTCGAGATAGCGAATCCCGTCCACCTTCAACGTGACAAAGTCACCCGTCGTGACCATCGCCCGCGCAGCCTGAGAATGCGTCGCATCCGCGTCATCCAGCAGCGGCGGCGAGAACAGCGCGCAAAAGAAGACCACAAACCAGAGCCCGGACAGAATCAACGCAGCCGTACGCGGCCTCGGTCCACCCGCAAATGACGTCGCCAAAATTGAAAAGTGAGGCTTAGAACCCAATCCTTGATCCCTCGAGACGCAACCACTTCAGAATAGCCCGCCAGCAGCAATTTGCTTTGCCCACTCTCGCCGCCTGCCAACCCCGTCCGCTTCCCCGGAGCAGAAAGCTTCAGGTCGGCGTGGAGCGCCGGACCTTCTCCCGGTCCCCGGCAGCCGCGCCCGTTCCCAGGATCGTCCAGGGAACGCCGTTCGGCCATCATCCACTCCAACTCGCCCGTCCGAAGCGTTCCCAACGAGTGGCGCCGTGTCTTTTGAGACCAACCCTCTAACCCCGCCGGGCTTCTGCTCACAAGCTATTGAAAGCACCGCCCAACCTCCGCAAACCATGTATCGTCTGAATGAGAGATCATGCCAACATTCGCCGCAATCGACATCGGCTCAAACTCCTGCCGCCTCAAGATCGCCTCCGTATCCCAGCACAAGCTTAAGACGCTCTTTGAAGATCGCGAAGTCTCGCGCCTCGGCGAATCCGTCTTCCAGACCGGCGAAATCTCCCCCGAGTCGATGGCCAACACCATCAAGGCCCTCAAGCGCTTCCACAAGGCCGTTCAGTTGCACGTCTGCGACAAGGTGCGCGTCGTCGCTACCTCCGCCATGCGTGACGCACGCAATGCCGCAGCCTTTACCGAGTGGGTCAAATCCGCCACCGGCTGGAAGGTCGAAGTCATCTCCGGCCTCGAAGAAGGCCGCCTCATCCATCTCGGCGTCGTCACTCACGAGCCTGGAGCCAAAGGCCGCTGCCTGCTCGTCGACCTCGGCGGTGGCTCCTGCGAGATCACCCTTTCAGACAAGGGAACCGTTCAACAGATGGTCTCCCTTCCCCTTGGTGCCGTCCGCCTCCAACAGGAGTTCCTTCAGCACGATCCGCCCATCAAAGAAGACATCGGCCGCCTCAAGCAGTACATCCAGCGCGAACTCGACCGCTGCGAGAAGAAACTCGGCAAGGTCAGTGTTCCGCTTGTCATCGCCACCTCCGGCACCGCAGCCGCGCTCGCCGAGGCCAGCGTCATCAAGACGGGAAATCCAACCAAGGTCCCTGTCCGCAAAACCCTTCCCAAGACCTTCGTCCGCGTCAAACCACAGAACGCCGCAACCGAAGACGTTCGCCGTCTCGCCGACAAGCTCGTCAAGATGACCAACGCTCAACGCGAGGCCGTCCCGGGCATTGGCCCCAAACGCTCCGAAATCATCATCGGCGGCGCCTTCGTCTACGCCAGCCTGCTTGAGCGCTTCGACCTGCCCGGCTTCCGCTATTCCCCACTCGGCCTGCGCGACGGCATGCTCGCCCAGATGCTCGGGGAAGTCGACCTCCGCGCCGAAGTCCACCAAAAGATCGAGTCCGAACGCTGGGAAGGCGTCCTTGCCGTGTGCAAACGCTATAACATCGACGTGCGCAAGGCAGAACCCGTTCGCGCCCACGCCCTCCAGCTCTTCGATGCCTTACAGAAAGTCCACGAACTTCCGCCTGACTACCGCCTCTGGATCCAGGCCGCCGCAATGATGCAGGAGGTCGGCAAGTTCATGAGCCACCAGGGTCACCACCGTCACAGTCAGTACATCATCTCCAACTCCGAAATCTTCGGCTTCAGCCCGGAACAGCGAGCGATCGTAGCCGCCATCGCCCGCTATCTCGGCAAAAGCCGCCCCGATCCGCTCGACCGCCCCATCCGCAGCCTTCCCGTCGAAGACCACGAACGCGTCAAACGCGCCGTCGTCCTGCTGCGCATCGCCGTTGCCCTTAATCAGGATCGGGCCTCCGCCGTCGTCGGCCTCAAGACCAGCGTATTCCCCAAGCGTGTCGTACTCGACCTCGTTCCTGGCCGTGGAGGCGCAGCCCTCGAAGCCTGGGCGGTAAAGAAGGAAGCCAGCTACTTCTTGGAAATCTTCCGCCGCGAGCTCTTCGTAGACGTCACATAGAGCGCACGCACCGTTCTCGGGTCCAGCACGCTCGTCAGCACAGCCGGCCCGCGCGTCAGCGACACCCGCGCAATCGAACCCTTCCGCAGGCGAATCTGCGCCGGACGCGACCCCTCCTGCTGCGGCACAAGCAGGCACCCAAGAAACTCCTGGATATTTGGGCTATGTCCCACTACCAGCAGGTTCTCGGCAGCTGAATGCTCTGACAGCAAACTTGAGAAATCGGCAAAAGTCCCCTCCGGTGAAAGCGCCTGCGTTACTTGGATAGGACGTTCGTACCCCGTCTCGGTAGCTACCAGCTGCGCCGTCTGCAACGATCTTTTCAACGGGCTTGACACAACCTCATCAAAGGTCACCTTCAAAGCATTCAGAACATGGGCAAGATGCAGGCAATGCTGCTTCCCCTCTTTGTCCAGGGGACGCCGTACATCAAGCTTCGGATTGGGCCGCCGTACCCCTGCACTTGCATGGCGAAGAATGTATAAATTCATAGTCCTGTAACAATTCTAACCGCTTCCACCCGTGCGCCGAGCCTCACAAAAGTACATGCCCTCCCCAGCAGAGAATATGCCATGCGAAGCTTCCATAAATCACCGAGGGACCAACTACCGCGCTGGGCCCCCTAAGCTTCCGTTTTCGCCTTTAGCCGCTCCATCACCATCGGAGGCACCAGGGCCGTCACGTCCCCTCCCAGCCGAAAAACACCCTTGATCAGGCGGGAGCTTACATACGTGTACTTCTCCGCCGGCATCATGAATAATGTCTCAAGCTCGGGATCGAGTTTGCGGTTCATCATCGCCATCTGAAACTCATACTCGTAATCCGAGATCGCCCGAATCCCGCGTAGCACCGCCGTTGCCCCCTGTTGTCGTGCAAACTCCACCAGTAAACCGTCAAATGTCGCCACCGAAACGTTCGGCATGTGCGTCACCGCCTCAGTAATCATCTCCACTCGCTCCGGCACCGAGAATAAAGGCGTCCCCTTCTCCGAGTTGCGCAGAATGGCAACCACCAGCTCGTCTACAATCTTGGCGCCTCGCGCGATCAAGTCAAGATGACCGTTTGTGAGCGGATCGAACGTTCCCGGATAAATTGCTTTTACCGTATGCATGCCCCCAAAGCATACCTGCTCAGACTCATTCCATCCACGTGCCACAAAGGGAAAGAACATGAGGAAAGAATCCAGCTGGCTGCAATACTGACTCCGACCACGAACCAACGGCCCTACGCTTGCATCTGACACTGCAGTAACACTCGCGAAAACCGGACCGAGTAAGTATCTGCACCCTGAACAAAGTTCCTGCACTTCGAACCATACTGTTCGAACAAGGATGAGCCCTGTGACCCGCAATCCCACCTGCACCTTTGCCGCTACTCAGGCACGCCTTGTCATCGCTGCTGCCGCCGGATTGCTGTTCGTGCCGGGCCTGCGTGGCCAGAACGTCTACCGTGAACTCGTGGGTGTAGTCACCGACCGCGGCGATGAACCGCTTAAAGGTGCCATCGTCGAAGTGGAGGACGAAAACACCCACGCAGTCGTCTCCTACATTACCGACAAGGAGGGACACTTCGACTTTAAGCGGCTCCGCGAAGACACCGACTACCAAATCTGGGCTACCTACCGTGGAGTCCGGTCTAAATCCCGCGAACTCAGCCACTTCGACAGCAAGGAACACCCTGAGTTCAAGTTCGTCATCAAGCTGGACTAAGCAGAACCTCGGCCGACGCAATCCCATTCTATCTAGTGGCGTCGGCAAGGCCGGGCCGCCTCTGTAGGCAAAAGATAGCTCAACAACGCAGCCTCAACCTCCTCGAAAACGTACAACCCGTCTTAGGTCGTGGTACGCTTCCGCTAGGTCTGGCTAGAGACCCACCGCTACCCCTGAGTAGCAGGGCTTTGCAAGGGGACCGCCTGCAGGTAAGCAGGGTGGTTTGAGGTTCATTTGTATCGCGGCACCTGCTGGCGTCCGCCCTATTGCCCTCCGCATCCTGCAGCCGCGAAGATGGTAGCGTGGCCATTCACGCCGAACGCTCCATAAAGCCCTTCAGTACCGGCCGGATGCTAGCGCAGTGAGTCAAAAAGCGCGTCCACTCGCTGATCAGCCACATTTTCAACTGGCCTGGATGCCCAATGTCCAAAGGAATTCGGTTCCTTTGATAGCGTCGGCAAACCAGATTGCCCCCTGTATCCCTACGTGAAAGCACGAATCGTGCCAACTATTGCGTCAAAAACAGAGATCATGAGTTCTCGGAGTCTTCCGAGCCACCTGGCCAGGAAATCAGGAACCCCTGTAGTCTTCCTCCTGCCGGTGTCGTCCATCTTGTTGAACCAAAGGCGCAAGCGAATGACATCAGCCATCCCGAACCTCTTCAACTCGCAGACACTCACCGCCCACGCCCCGACTGAGTCCGCTCCGGCAAGAATGCCCGTTACTCTCGGCTCCATTGAAAGCATGCACGAGCTTTATAGCCAGCGCATCTTCCGCTTCCTCTTCACCAGCGTACGAGATCGCGACCTCGCTGAGTCGCTCACCCAGGACACCTTCCTCCGCGCCTGGATCGCGCGAGACCAGTTCCGGGGCGACTGCGCTCCCGCCACCTGGCTCACTCGCATCGCTCTGAACCTCGTCCGTGACCACACCCGCACGAATCGCTTCCGCTTTTGGCGGGACGTTGCAAGAACCGCCGTCGACGCCAACGAGTTCGCAAGCTTCATCCGCGATCACGTCTCCTCCGCAGAGGACGCACTCATAGCCCAGGAACAGGTAGCACTCGTCTGGCAGACGGTCGAAACGCTCTCCGAGCGCCAGCGAACCGTCTTCATCCTGCGCTTCGTAGAAGAGCTTAACCTCAACGATATCGCCGAAGTAACCGACATGCCCATCAGCACTGTCAAAACACATCTCTACCGCGGCCTCGCCGCTATTCGCGCGCGCCATCAGGCTTCCGAGGCCATCGGCCAGAAGGAATCAAAATGAATCCCCACCTCACCAACGAACAACTCTTTGAACTGCTGAACTCAGCAACAGCAGACGCTGATCATCAGGAAACTCCCCTTCAGTCCGCAGTCTCACACCTCGCGCTCTGCGCCGAATGCCGCTGCGAGTTTGACTCCCTGCATAGCTCACTCTCATCCTTCCGGACCGCGGCAACGTCATTTGCCGAACAGAATGCCCCGATTCATCCCCCAGTTCAACCCATTCACTCAAGCGCGAATACGCTTAGAATTCAACAGCCGCTCGCATGGGCAGCGGGCCTTTTAGCAGCCGCCGCTCTCTGCACCGCAGGCGTCTCGGTCGCACACAAGCAGCAAGCGGCAGTTTCTTCAATTGGCGTCACAGCCCCCCTCGGCACGCCGACCACTGCCGCCGCCGCCGAAGATGCCACTCTGCTCGAGGGCATCGACCGCGATCTTTCAACCTCAGTTCCGCCTTCGCTCCAGCCGCTCGACGTCACCTCAGCGGCCGAATCGACTTCAACCACCAACTAAACCCACTCCACATCCCAGAGGAACCCTATGAAACACTCACGCGCGTTATCGCTCGCATGCACGCTGCTGTTCTCTGCCCCGTTGCTAGTCGCCCAGGGCCCTGGAGGTATGCCTCCTCAGGGCGGTCTTGACAGAGGCCCACGTATGGAACGCCATGACGGTCACGGCATGGGAATCGTACCTCCAGGCACATGGTGGAGGAATCCCTCAACTATCCAGGCCCTTAGTCTGACTCCCGAACAGCAGAAGCATCTCGACGACATCTTCCTGCAAAGCCGCATCCAGCTCATCCAGATGCATGCTTCGCTTGAGGAGGAACAGGTCAAGCTCGAGCCTTTGCTCAACAACAATCCACCCGACCAGGCCCGCGCCCTCGCCGCGATCTCGAAGATTGCCGATCTCCGCGCAAGCCTCGAAAAAGCCGATGCCAGGATGCTTCTAAGCCTGCGCGCTGTTCTTACAGCTGATCAATGGACCAAACTTCAGACCGAGCAACGCGCTCGCCGTGAAGAACGGGGGATGGATCAGGACGATCGCGGGATGAACCGCATGCAGAGAAAGAATGATGGTGTCGGACCCGGCGGACCCGGCAGCCCGAACGCACCTGAAAACCTCCCGCCCCCTCCCGGCAACGGTCTAAACGAGTAGCAGAATCTAAAGAGGGAGTCCGCAAATCGCAGACTCCCTCTTGTTGTTCCCCTAACGCTTACCCTTCACTGCAACAACAGCCTGTTCCAAACCTTCATCCGGGATCGCCGGCACCTCGACGTTCGAAGCTGTAATTCCCATCTTCTTGCGTAATTCCATGTCAATCCTGCCAAACGTATCGCGATTCTCCTTCAGGAAGTTCCGCACGTTCTCGCGTCCCTGGCCAATGCGTTCTCCCTGGAAGCTGTACCATGCGCCGCTCTTGTCCACGATGTTGTGCAGCACCGCCAGATCAAGCGTGTCTCCCTCGCGCGAGATACCCTCACCATAAAGAATATCGAACTCGGCATCGCGGAATGGCGCAGCAACCTTGTTCTTCACAATCTTCACCTTGGTCCGCGAGCCCACAACCACGTCGCCTTCCTTCACTGCACCGATACGCCGGATGTCAATACGCACCGAAGCATAGAACTTCAAGGCGCGTCCACCGGTAGTTGTCTCGGGATTGCCAAACATGACACCAATCTTGTCGCGGATCTGGTTGATGAAGATCAACGACGTCCTGGACTTCGCCACAGTTCCCGTCAGCTTACGCAGAGCCTGGCTCATCAAACGCGCCTGCAGCCCCATGTGCGAGTCGCCCATCTCGCCGTCCAACTCCGCCTTGGGCACCAGGGCCGCAACCGAGTCGACAACCAATACGTCGATCGCGCCCGAACGCACCAGCGCCTCTACGATCTCAAGCGCCTGCTCGCCGTAGTCAGGTTGCGAAACCAGCAGATTATCGACATCCACACCCAATTTTTTCGCATAGCCCGGGTCAAGCGCGTGCTCCGCGTCCACAAACGCAGCTAGCCCGCCTGCCTTCTGCGCCTCCGCAATGATCTGCAGCGTGATCGTGGTTTTTCCCGAAGACTCCGGTCCAAAGATCTCGATCACACGGCCTCGCGGCACACCACCCACACCCAGCGCCGCGTCGAACGAGATCGATCCCGTCGAGATAACCGAGATGGGGACGATGGCTTCCTTCGATCCCAGGCGCATGATCGAACCCTTGCCAAACTGCTTCTCCAACTGCGAAATTGCCGCCTCTACTGCTTTGCCGCGCTCGTCTGCCAAACTAATCTCCTCAAAAAGCGGGCCGGCACGTTCCGCTCTACCAACCAGCCCAGACGAAGTCTAGCACCGACGCGTCCCGAAGCAAACAAAAAGCGAAATTGCTTGAGGAAATCTCCTCTTATACTTCCAACTGTTCCGCTTTGGAACTAACCCGGGATGTCAGTTGCGCTAGCGCTTCAACAAATCAATAGGCACCCGCACATCCTCAATCCGAAACATCCCCGCCAGCCCCGGATACTGTCGCCTCACTGCTTCGTACATCTCCCACGCCACCCTCCGGTAGCTATAGTGCCCGGCCACTCCGCTCCGCAACTCCGCAATGTAGAGCGCCTCTGCAAAGTCCATCTTGAACAGCGACCGGCAACGCGTCCCGAGAGGAAGGCAATATCGCGCCGACTCAGCAGCCTCGTCGACCCCTGATTCCCGCACCCTCGCATAGCCAACATAAGCATCGCGCATTGCCGCGTCATAGCTCTCCTGCAGCCCTGCCTCGGCCAGCGTTGGCTGCCCCGGAGCGTCCGGTGTCTCGTATCCATGCAGGTCGGTAAACTCCTGCAGCAGTTGCGTGCAGCGCCTATGCCGATGCATATCGCGGAAGCCGCCAATGTCCATCAGGATGTCAAACTTCAGGCCGGCCCCGATATGAAACGCCCGCAGCAACTCGTCATGGCGTCCACGATGCCGCGTGCCCAACTCGATCAACTCCGCAATCCGCCCCGGTGCAAGCCCCGCCACCGAATCCCGCAGCTGCCGGTAGGAGTAATGACAATGCGAGTAAAGCAGCGACGTCACCAGCTCCACCTCCATCGCTTCCCCGCCCTCCAGCAGGTCGACCACCGGAGCCGCGGCGATCTCCGCTCCCCCCATCAACTCCGCCGCGGCCTGCCTCAGCGCACTCCGAGTCGCACGCAGATACTCGTTCGGCACCGCATACTTCACCAGCGTGGGCGCCGCCTTCACCTCGCGCAGCAGCATCATCTCGACACGCGCATCTCGCGTACCCTCCGCCGCCTCGAGCGTTTCCATCAGTGCCTGCGCCGCGTCGTGGTTCACGTTCCACGCCGGCTCTGTAGCCGCCGCACGCAGCTTCTCGCCCAGCGACCGGATCTCCCCGAACTCACTCGTCAGCAGCCGCGAAACCTGCGTCTCGAGTGTCCGCGCATTCACAATCTGCCCCAAAGATGTGTTCGTCGCCAACGGCAGCAGGTACCGCGCCACGTCGAACGCCCGCGCCTTCAGCGTCCGCTCGTAAGCATCCGCCTTCATCTCTGCCGGCTTGCCGATCGCCTGCTTCAGCGCCTCCAGCATCCCCTGGCTGACCCCGTTATACGCCTCAAACAGTGCTGAAACCGTTACCGTATACCGCTCCTGCTCGTCTGCAAGTCCAGCCGGAGTAAACCAACCCGACTTGCGAAAATCCTGGTACCGCGTCGACCGCTCCTGCCCGTCCCAGCGCTGTTCATCCACCAGCACAATCGCTGCCAGCAGGCTCAGACGCTCGATCGCGAATGGGATGTGCGCCAGGTCCGCGATCGACCGATGCCCATACTGGAAGTAAAACGTATTCAGAAACTGCTCAGCCTTCTGCGCGCTGATCTCCTTCAGCGACTCCTTCAACGTCAGCGACGAACGGGAATACTTTGCCATCGCATACGCCAGAACCTCGGGGTCCGCCCCGTGCACCGCATAAACATCCGTTTCACTCTGCTGCTTCTTCGCTTCAGCGCCCATAATCCAATCAGGATACCGTGACCGACCTCACCCAAGCCGCAGACGCCCAGCCCACACCCGAGTCCATCCTCGCCCACACCGCCCATCGACCCTACGCCCTGCCCACCCGCAAGTGGCGTCTGCGCCAGCGCTGGCGAGACCTCCTCTTCTGCCACTGGCCCATCTCACCGGCCGCAATCCAGGCACTCCTCCCCCCCGGCCTCGAGGTCGATACCTTCGACGGCGCTGCCTGGGCCGGTGTCATACCCTTCTGGATGGACCACGTCCAAACCCGCACCCTGGGCCGACACACCCTCTCATTCCCAACCACCACTACCTTTCCCGAACTGAACTTGCGTACCTACGTCCGTTCCCGCGTCTCGGGTCTCGGTGGCGTCTTCTTCTTTTCGCTCGATTGCTCCAGCCCTCTCGCGGTCTTCGGCGCGCGTACCCTCTTCCACCTGCCCTACTTCCCCGCATCCATGCAGCGCATCCCACAGGGCGACGCCACGCTCTACCGCAGCCGTCGCCTGTTCGCCGGACGCCGCCCCGCCACCTACGACGCCACCTACGGCCCCCTGCCCAACGCTACCCCCCTCCCCAAAAGCCAACCCGGTACCCTCGAGTACTTCCTCACCGAGCGCTACTGCCTCTTCACACCCTTCGCCGGACGTACGCTCGTCGGCCACATCCATCACCTTCCCTGGGCCCTCGAATCCGCGCACGCCGAGATCCGCCTCAACCAGATCCCCTCCGCGCACGGCATCACTCTGCCTCAGGTTCAGCCCGTTCTTCACTTTTCCCGCGAAATACAGGTACTCCTTTGGGGTTTGCGCACTGACGCTCCTGGCAATTCGTCGTATCGTTAACCTTGGTATGCGGGTACGCGCTTAAGCGCGGCCGCTGCACGACGTTAGGAGTACGCAGAACTTGTCCTCAACCCAGCCCGAAACTGTAAATGCACCACGCATCGCACTCGTCACCGGAGCCTCCCAGGGTATCGGCCGCGCCATCGCGCTTCGTCTCGCCGCCCAGGGTGCACACGTCGCCATCGCCGCTCGCAATCTCGACAAACTCGCCGATGTTGCCGCCGAGATCACCGCCACAGGCGGCACCGCAAAGGCTTTCGCGCTCGACGTCGCTAACGAGGAGTCCATCAAAACCTGTGCACGCGACGTCATCGCCCACTTCGGACGCGTCGAGATCCTCGTTAATAACGCCGGCATCACCCGCGACATCCTCACCCTGCGCATGAAGCGTCACGACTGGGACGACGTCCTCAACACCAATCTCACCGGCGCCTTCCTCCTCACCCAGGCCTGCATGCAGTCTCTGCTCAAGTGCCGCTGGGGCCGTGTGATCAACATCACCTCCGTCGTCGGCGAGACCGGCCAGGCCGGCCAGGCAAATTACGCCGCCTCCAAGGCCGGCCTTATCGGACTTACCAAGTCGCTCGCACGCGAACTTGCAAGCCGCAACATCACCGTAAATGCCGTCGCGCCCGGATACATCGAGACCGCCATGACCGCTGTCCTCAACGACCAGCAGCGCACCGCCATGACCGCACACATTCCCCTCGCCCGAGCCGGCACCGACGCCGACATCGCGGGCGCGGTCGCCTTCCTCGCTTCCGACGACGCCGCCTACATTACAGGCCACACCCTGGACGTCAATGGCGGCATGTACATGGGTTGAGCCCTGCCCAAGACCCCGGCCGCACGCCCGGGGACCTGCTCGGCGGGCATTTCAATGTTCCCCGCTAGAACAGCTCAAATTTATCCGAAGACTATTACCTCTTCCGTTATCATCGAGCAAGATTCCCCCGAAGCAGGTACCTCAAGTGGCACTTTAACGTTTGCTCATGCTGAACCAGCGTGGGTACGTCAAAGCCAGGCCAAGTGGAAGATTCAGCTTGCCTCGCCCGGTTCAGATCGTTACTTTCAGGCTAATGAGTGACATGCAAATAGTTTCCCCAACGCAGGCGGTCCCAGTGAAGTCGATCTCCAACAATATCGGCACCACGATCCGCGATTTCCGGCTACAGAAAGGCATGTCCCAGGGCGACATCGAAAAGCGCACTGGCCTGCTCCGCTGCTATCTCAGTCGCGTCGAGAATGGACACACCGTGCCCTCACTCGAAACCCTCCAGAAGATCGCCGGAGCCCTCGACCTGCAACTCTCCCAGTTCTTCGCCGAAGACCCCGTCAGCCGCGAGGTCTCGACCCTCAACCTCAGCGAAGACGAGATCCGCTTCCTTACCCAGGTCCAGCGCTACTCTGCCAACCTCTCCGACAGCGACCGCCGCCTCCTGCTCGCCATGGTCCGCAAATTCGCCTCGAGCGCAGTCAGCTAAAGCCCCGCACCGTCACTCAGCAAAACTGATCCCAAACCAACCGGTGTCCCATTCATCGCAGTCTCAAGGTGATGAGTGGGCATCAGCCACGGGGCCCTTCGCAGGATCTCTCCCGCTAAACCATACTTGACAAATAGTACCCAGCCAGCGCAAGCACAAAACCGCCGGCCAGAAAAACAACCCGTTGACGTGCCAGGTAGCGCACACGCCCCGAGGTCATCCTCGGCACCAGCCCCGGCCCAAGCGCCAGCCCGTACAGAAAACCACCCAAATGTGCTGAATTGTCGATACGCACCACGCTGCCGAGCACCGGCAGAATCGTCGATGCCCCAATTACCAGGTTCAGCCCCGCAAACCGCACCACCGAAGTCCGCAGTCGCTTCAATTCGCTCCACGGAATCGGCAGTCGCTTGTTCGAGAGCAGCACAATTAGAATTCCGGCCAGTCCAAATACCGCGCCCGACGCACCTGCACCTACCGCGCCCGCCAGGTCCTGAGGTGACCGCGTCCAGATCGCAATTCCCACATCCCACCCCACCGATACTAGGTTCCCGGCCACGCCCGTCAGGACATACACCGCAACCATCCCCATCGGACCCAGCAGGGGTTCCCCCAGCAGCCCCAGGTTCCACAGGCACCACATGTTCGTCGCGATATGGATAATCCCGATGTGGACAAACGTGGCCGTCAGCAGGCGCCACCACTCTCCGTTCAGGATCAGAACCGGGCTGTTCGCCCCATAATGCAGAAGCTGCGCTGCCGTCGGATCCCGGAGCGAAACTCCATGCGCCAGCATCCACAGAAACACCACGACATTGATGGCGAGCAGAAGATAGGTGCCCGGCGCTGAGCGCGGGTCCCACTCGCTGTACTCACGCGAGTTTGCCGCCGCCACATCCGGAGCCTGCACAACAGGCCGCAAAGGCGTCTCCGCGGGATTCAGAATCCGCTCAATCTCGTCCTGGTGAGGAGTCACTGGCTGCCTACGCGTGCCGCCGCGTGAAACGCTGCCGCAGATCGTCTGGAATCTTCTGTGCTACAACCCCGCCGATAAAGCCCGGCAAGGGAGTCGCAATCGCAACAAGGATCCAGAGCGCGGTCGAGATCACAAGCCCGGCAAGCACTACCGCCTGGAGTGAAATGGTCGCCGGCATCTGGTGCAGATGCATGTGCACTGCGGGAAGATCGCGGAACATCTCGATCCGGTGCAGCACTACCGCCGCAAGCAGAAACGCCACGATTGAAAGCGAGGTCACCGAGATCAACAGCACATCGATCGTGCGAGCCATCGTCTGTCGATGTCCGCAGTACGAGCATTCGGCAAGATGATGTTCGTAGTCAGTGCGCATCTCCGGAGAGATGCCTGAAATGTCATAGCGCCAGCCCGAAAGTATGGCTCCTACAATCGGATCGGTGCAGGCTGTCGCGCTGTTTGCCATAGGGTCGACCTCGATTCTACTCTGTTTCGATGCCGCAGATTTACGAAAGCTTCACGTTGACCAGCACGCCAACAGCACCTAGATCTGGATTGAAGGCAAGGGTTCCGCCTGCAGCGCAAGCAAAATGCGGTTCCCCAGTAGCGTCATTCGATTCCCAATCGCTCGCTCTGCTGTGATTCTGGCCAGCTCCGGAGCGTTGTTCGATTCCGACAAATGCCCCAGCACAATGTACAAAGCGCCCCCATCATAGTCCCGTTCCAGAAACTCCGCCGTCGTCTCGTTCGAAAGATGGCCGACACGGGAAAGCACACGCTGCTTCACTGACCACGGGTAGGGACCATCCCGCAGCATCTCCAGATCGTGATTCGACTCCAGCAGCAGCACATCTGCATTCTTCAGCGCGGCCTTAACATTTGGCGGTACATACCCGAGATCAGTCGCCATCGCCATCCGCACGCCCTCCGCCCCGAAGACAAACCCGCACGGATCCGCCGCATCGTGCGGAATCGTGAACGGACTCACCTCAAGGTCGCCAATCGCAAACTGGTGCCCCGGCCGGAAATACTCGACCGCAGGCAGAAAAGATGGATCTGCCTTCACCCGGCTCACCGGCTCACACTCGGCCTCGACCGGCAGTTCCAACCCCGCGTTCGGATCATCGGACCGATTCAGCGAGGGATCGAACGCCGCAGCCTCCGCAGAGATCGAAGCCACAGCCTCTATCTCATCCGCTTTCCGTTGCAAACTTTGCGCAGCCTTCGCGCTGTCTTCATTGCTTGCAGGCGCAACATACGTCGGAACCAGCGCAGCCGCCCGCGCCAGCTTCTCCTGCTGCACATGGTCAAGCCATTTCGCATACGTCATCGTCGTGCGGGGTGTCAGCATCCTCACCCACGCACGGTGCGTCGCCTCGGTGAAATAAACCGGGATCCCCAGCTTGCGCGCAAGCACCGCAAGACCGGAAACATGGTCCAGATGCTCGTGCGTCACCAGGATTGCATCCAGCTTGGCCGGATCCTCGCCCGCCACCTGCATCCGCCGCAACAACTCGCGACAGGAAAGCCCCGCATCCACCAGCACCCGCGTCCGGCTGCTCGCGATCACTGTCGAATTGCCCTTCGACCCGGAGGCCAGCACGGTCATGCGCATCTAGTTAACATACGCCACCTGTTCGCCTGAATCCAAAGCCCTACCAGCGGAAAACCCAGTCCGAATCCATCCAATTCTCTCTGCTAAACCTGCCCCTCGGCCGGGTACTCGACTCCCGGGATCCCCGCTACACGCGCAATATCGCTCAGCAGGATCGATTCCCCATCCTTCTTCGCCGGAACAAACGCCCCGTCCGGCTCGCGTTCCATGCGCAGCAGAAAGACGTCCGGCGTAGGCGGCTCATCCACCAGAATCTGCACCTCGGCAAAGAACTGCTCGCCCGTCGCCAACTCGACCGCAACCACGTAATCCTCTGCCCGCTTCAGCAGGCTCAGGTCTTCAGCCGTCACAACGCGCCCCGCAGCGGAGCCAGAAAATTCACCGTCGAACGCAGCACCACTTCGTTCTTCTGGTTGTACGCAAGCGTCCGCGTCCGCACGATCCCGTAGTTCGTCCGCGACGTTGAGTGGCGCACCCCAAGCACCTCGATCTCCGTCCGAATTGTGTCCCCGGGCCGCACCGGCAACGTCCAGCGCATCTCTTCCACACCCGCGCCGATCATCCCGCCAAATACCTTGATCGATTCCACCCGGAGCCGCATCACGATCGCCGCCGTCAGCCAGCCCGACGCCGCCAGGCCCTTGAAGAACGAGCCCTCACCGGCCGCCTCGTCCAGGTGAAACGGCTGCGGATCGTACTTCTGGCCGAACTCCTTGATCTCGTCCGCAGTCACCTTCGCCGTGCCAACTGAGTCGAACTTCTGCCCAATGTAGAAGTCCTCGAAATACAATTCCTGAGCCATCTGGAAACCTCTGTCTTCCTCATCATAACCACCCTTAGCACGCGAAGCGCTATACCGCACCAGTGTCGCCCGCTCGGCGCAAGGGCGCTTTCGCCTATTTCAGTAACTATAAAAACCTCGCCCAGACTTCCGCCCCAGCCAACCCGCATCCACCATCCGCACCAGCAACGGACAGGGGCTGTACTTAGGATTCCCCAGCCCCTCCACCAGCACCCGCATGATATCCACACACACATCCAGCCCGATAAAGTCAGCCAACGTAAGTGGCCCCATCGGGTGTGCCATCCCTTCGCGAAAGATCGTATCTACAGCCTCCGGCGTCGCCACGCCTTCCATCACGGCATAGCAAGCCTCGTTGACCAGTGGCATCAGCACCCGGTTTGACACAAAGCCGGCAGCATCGTTCACCTCAACCGGAATCTTGCCAATCCCCTCCGCCAGCCCGCGCACCTTCGCATAGGTCTCGTCCGTCGTCTGCAACCCGCGGATCACCTCCACCAGCTTCATCACCGGCACGGGGTTGAAAAAATGCATCCCGATCACCTGCCCCGGACGCCTCGTCAGACCTGCAAGCTTGGTAATCGAGATCGAACTCGTATTCGAAGCCAGCACCGCCTCCGCCGGCAGCACCTCATCCAGGCGCCGAAACACTTCTGCCTTTACGGCAAACCGCTCAGTTGCCGCCTCAATCGCCAGCCCCACCGCACCAAGCTCATCCAGCGAACTCACAAGTGAAATGCGTCCGGCCGCCTGCTCAGCAGCCTCAGCCGTCAGCTTGCCCTTCTCCACCTCGCGCCCCAGGTTCTTTCGAATCGTTCCGAACCCCTTGTCGAGCGCCATCTGCGACACATCCGCAAGCACCACCGGGTACCCCGCCTTCGCGAAGACATGGGCAATCCCGTTACCCATCGTCCCCGCGCCCACCACACCCACAACTTCCATCAGTCCCCCCCGGAGCGTTCTCCGTTGCCCGCTCTACTTTGTACGCGAAACAGTAGACAGCAGACAACGGACAGCGTCTCTACGCCAGCTGCAGCAAAAGCACCGTGATATTGTCTCCACCGCCGGCGTCATTTGCCTCGTCGATCAGCGTCTGGCTCAGCGAACTCAGGTTCGGCTTGCCGCCGCTGCTCTTCGCCACCGCGCGCGAGATCGTCTGAGCAATCTGTTCCTCTTCAAGCTCACGCGTCAACCCGTCCGACGCCAGCAGATACATATCGCCAGGCTCGGGCGCAAGATGCGTGATCTCCGGCTCCATCTCACGTGAAGAACCCACCGCCCGGGTAATGATATTGCGCATCGGGTGATTTGCCGCTTGCTCCTCCGTCATCTCGCCCATCCGCACCTGCTCAGCCACCAGCGAGTGATCGTTCGTCAGCAACTCCAGCCGCCCACTCCTAAACCGGTAGCACCTGCTGTCGCCTATATGCACCAGCGTCAGTGTCGGTGTCCTCAACTGGGTGTCCGACTCGATGACCGCCGGGTCCAGCAAAAGCCCAACCAGAGTCGTTCCCATCCCCGCAAGCTCGGCCGACCGGCGAGCCTGCTGCCATATCGCCGCGTTCGCCTTGTGCGCCGCGCGCTCCAGACGCACATCCGGCGTCGCCAGACGGGGTGTCGCGCTCGTCTCTGGCTCCAGAGACTTTAAAAACGTGTTCGCCGCCAGCCGGCTCGCAATCTCCCCCGCCGCCGCGCCGCCCATCCCGTCACACACCACAAAAGCGCCTAGTTCCCGCGACATCCCACACGCATCTTCGTTACCCTTGCGCACGCGGCCCGGGTGAGACAGCATCGCGACACTGTAAGGATAAGAAACCATCGATTTCCGGAATAGACTCCGCCGAAGACTGTACATGTTCTCACTCAATCGGCGTAAGGGTCCCATAACCTAAGTGTACGAGGATTACACGAAAATGAACCGCATCTTCCACGGAGAGAACCTTGCCGTGCTCAAATCGCTCCCCAGCGCCTCCGCAGAACTCATCTACGTCGACCCGCCCTTCAACACCGGCCGCACCCAATCCCGGCCACGCCTCAAAACCATTCGCGACCTCGAAGGCGACCGCACCGGCTTCGGCGGACGACGCTACCGCACCGAGCCCGTCGCCGAACCCGTCGCCCAGTTCCTCGACTCCTTCGACGACCTCGTCGAATTCCTACGCCCACGCATGGAGCAGGCCCACCGCATCCTCACCCCCACCGGCTCCCTCTTCTTCCACATCGACCCCCGCGAGGTCCACTACTGCAAGGTCATGCTCGACCAGGTCTTCGCCCTCGACGGCGGTGCCGGACGAGCCTGCTTCCAGAACGAGATCATCTGGGCCTACGACTACGGCGCACGCTCCACCAAAAAGTGGCCCGCCAAGCACGACAACATCCTCTGGTACACGCGCGACCCCGCGCACTACATCTTCAACCTCAACGCCTCCGACCGCATCCCCTACATGGCACCCAAACTCGTCGGCCCCACCAAGGCCGCACGCGGTAAAACTCCCACCGACGTCTGGTGGCACACTATCGTCTCCCCCACTGGCAAGGAGAAAACCGGCTACCCCACCCAGAAGCCGCTCGGCATTCTCGACCGCATCCTCCGCGTACACAGCAACCCCGGCGACCGCGTCCTCGACTTCTTCGCCGGCAGCGGCACCACCGGCCTCTCCGCCCAGCGCAACAACCGAGAATTCCTCCTCATCGACCAGAACCCGCAAGCCATAGCCATCATGGAGAAACGCCTCGACCTCAAAGCCGAGAAACCAAAAGCTAAAACCACACGCAAATCCAAAGGATAAAAACGATAAGAACCAGTTCTGCCTTGGAGCTTTTACCGTCTTTCATCGCTTCTATCCGCGTCAGTCTTTTGCCTGCTCTTCATCGCCCGAACTATTTCCGAGCCACCTGCAATCTCCCCAGTACATCCTTCAACGACTCAAGCTTCTTCCCCGCCTCGCCCAGCTTCCCCGCCGCCGTGAGCTTCTCGTAGTCGTCAAAGTCCCTGCCCGCCTCCGCAATCAATGCGTTCAGATCCTGCTGCACCGGAGCCACAGCCGCACCTTGCGAAGCAGCCGGAGCAGGCCCCGCACTCTCCGCCTGGTTCAACGTCGAAGCCTCCCCCCCGAACAGCGAGCTCAGCGCCGCCTGAAAGGTCGTCCCGTACGCCAGTTTGTCCTGCAGCGCCAGCACCACCAGCCTCAACTCCGGCATTGGACTCTGCTGCGCCTGCAGGTAAATCGGCTCGGCATATAAGAGCGCCTTGCCCGAAGGAATCACCAGCAGACTCCCCCGCAGCACATGCGAGCCCTGCTGATTCCATAGCGTCAGCTGCCCTGACAGCTGCGCATTCTGATCGATTCGCGCCTCGATCTGCTGCGGCCCATCGATCAGCCGAGTCTTCGGAAAGTCATACACCACCGCCGTCCCATACGCATCACCATCGCTGCGCCCCGCAATCCACCCGATCAGGTTGTTGCGATTCGCCGGCGTAAACGGCAGAATCTCGACAAACTCCTCCGCCGCGCCACCCGGCAGCTTCATCAGCACAAAATTCGGCTCCATCGGAGCCACCACCTGCTGCCCGTTGCCATCGTTCGTGGTTTCGGTCGCCACCGTCCAGAGGTCCTCGCGATTGAAGAAGACCTCCGGATTCGTCATGTGATACAGCCCATAAACCTCCGACTGCAGCTTGAACAGCGTCTCCGGATAACGCACATGCCGGTGCAGGTCCGCAGGCATCGCACTCGCATCCTTGAACAAACCAGGAAACAGGTTCCGATAAGCCAGCACAATCGGGTCGCTCGCATCGAAAACATAAAACGTAGTCGAACCGTTATATGCGTCGATCACGACCTTCACACTATTGCGGATATAGTTCACCGCACGATCGCCCAGCGCATAGTGATTCGCATACGGATAGCTGTTCGAAACCGTGAACGCGTCCATCATCCACGACAGCCGCCCATCGTCCCCCACCACCATGTAGGGGTCCTGGTCGAACTCGAGAAACGGCGCAAGCTTCTGCACCCGCTCGCGAATATTCCGCCGCATCAGCAGCCGGCTCTCCGCATTCACATCATCTGAAAACGGCAACGTTCCCAGGTCGTCCCGATCGATCGCAAGCAGCACCCGCCGCGGCCAGCTGCCCAGCCGGATCCCGGCCGTTCCCTCATAAGATGTCAGATTGTTGCTTTGCCCCTGCGGATAATCGAACTCCTGCTGCCGCGTCTTCACGTAAACATCGGTATCCGTCAGTTCACCAAAATAAAGCTCAGGTCTGGTGACTTTCAGTTCCGGCGCCGAGCTCTGCACCGGCATATTGCTCAGCAAAAAAATCGGCAGACCCTCAGGCGTAAACCCGTTCACCGAGTTCATTGTGATTCCATATCCATGCGTGTAGATCAGCTTCTCGTTGATCCAGTTGCGGCTGCTCACAGGCAGCTTCTCCACGCTCAACTCGCGCTGTCCCAGCATCACCTCCCGCGTCTTGCCCCCCAACGTGTAACGGTCGATGTCGATCTCGGGAAAGTCGTAATACGTGCGAATCTCCTGCACCTGCCGCAGCGTATCCTGCAGCGCATGCCAGTCCCACAAACGAATATTCTCAAGCGTCGGCTGATTGTGCGCCGGGTCAGTCGCATTCACCGTCGTCTCGGCAGGAAATTCGCTCTGCTGAAACCTGTCCAGCCCGAACGCCTTTCGCGTCATCTCGAGATTATGCGCAATATACGGCTCTTCGCGCACAAGCTGGTTCGGCTTGACGATAAAGCTCCCCACATACCAGCTCGCCACCGAAAGCAGCACATAACAGACCACCGCCGGAGCCACCGCAGCCGCAATCAGCCCGCCGCGCGCCTCCCGCGCTGCGTTATACCCGGCAAGTACCGCGCCCGCCACCAACGCCAGGCAGACCACCACCAGCCCGCCCACCATCCAGTGCGCGTCGGTATAGTCGATCCCGTCGAACAGCGTGTGGTGCTCCAACAAGTAACCAAACCGGTCCACATACGTCTCGAGCGCCAGTGCAGCCAATAGAAACGCCACAGTCAGCGACAACCCACGCCACGGTGACTCGCCATAAGTCATCTTCTGCTTCGTCAACGCACGCGAGCCGCTCGTGATCACCAGGAACACCACCGCCACCACGCACGTCACCACCGCTAGCGTCAGCAGCCAGCCGTCGATCAACTCCCACGCAGGCAGCGTAAAGAGATAAAAGTTCAGCGGCTTGCCAAAGATCGGGTCCGTCACCGTACCCGTAGCCTTCGGCGCATACAGAAACAGCGCAAGCACCGGCCAGTCCGACATCATGCCCAGCCCGGTCAACCCTGCGATCACCACCGACACCGCAAGCGAAATCCACTTCAGCGCTGGCCCCACCGGCAGATTCAACGGCCGCCCATTGATCATCAGCGCCCGCCCACTCGGCAAATCGCCCGCATGCGTCCGCCGAATCACCGCGAACGCACCATAGAGCAGCGCAAACGTCGCCACGGCAAAGAAGCAGAACACACCCGTCTGGATCCCAAGCTCTTTCCAATAAACCGCGCCGTAGTTCAGCGACTCGAACCAAAGCAGATCGACCCAGTATGAGAGGCCCGCGCGAGCCAGTAGCAACCCGCCAAACAGTACGGCAGCAACGATGAGGAGGAGAGGAGGCCTGCGGCTCGCAGGAAGATGGTCCGGGGAATCGATCGTGACGGGCAAGTTGCCTCCGCGTTCTAGATGCCCATTCTATTCCTAGAAGCCAGACGTCCCATGCGGACGGCGGTCACTTCGTGACTTCCATCTGCTTCGCGTACCCCTCCCGTTGGTCGGCACCAAACACTCTCCCCGACCAAGGGCAGGGGCCGAGCGAAGCCCAATACCGCACGAAGTGCCGCCCGCACGGCGTTAGGGCGCTTCTAAGTATTATCCGGTGCAACTGACGTAAAGCCTGTAGTCTCGTACCGAGTCGTCAGTTTCCCACCTGCAATCGTCACCACCGTAAACCCTTCCGGCGTCCCCAGCCGCGTGCCCTTCCACCAGTTCCCGCACACCGCGCCCGACGTAATATACGGAACCCCGTGCCACTCCACGCGTTCGTTCACATGCGTATGCCCCTGCAGCACCGCAAGCACGTTATGCCCCTCAAACAGCTTGATCGCCGCCGGCCCATTCACAAACCCATTCCCCGAGGCCGCCTGCGGAGCCGGAATCGTATAACTCGGCACCGCCGTCACCAGCGGAATATGTGTCACCACGACGATCGGCGTCCCCGCCGCCTGCGCGGCAAGCTCCTTACCCAGCCACGCCAGCTGATCGTCATCCACCTTCGCTTCGTAATGGTGCTCCGCCGTAATCCCGATCGAGTCCAGCACGATAAAATGCACTCCCTTATGATCGAACCCGTAGTACGTCCGCCCGAATCGGTCCGCAAACATCTTCTTCCCATACTCAGGATCACTCGGCGCCGCACCGCTCGCCGTGTACACGCCAAAGACATCATGATTCCCCAGAGTGTGGTGAACCTTCATCCCAAGATCCTGTTCCGTGTTGCCATAGAGATCGAACAACTGCGTCGCCCGCTCCTGCGGCACCCCCAGCGCGTCGAAGACATGGTCCCCGCCCTGGATCGCAAAGTCCGCCTTGATCCCGCGCGCCTTCTGCATTGCCAGGTCCACGCCATGCGTCGCATCCAACTCCGGCTGAATGTGCGTATCCGTCAGAAAGATAAAACTGAACTCATCCTTAGGCTTCGCAAAGACCAGAGAAGGCGCAGCCAGCACCGCAGCAGACGCACCCAGCACTGACATGAAACGACGGCGATCGATCGACAAGGGCTTCATGCGACAGATAATACTGCGTCCAAGTAAAACCCACGCAACATCGCACCTCAACCCCAGCCGCACACACGTCTAAAATGAACCTATGCGGAACATCGTGATGCGCGTGCTGATCTCCCTCCTGACCCTCGCCGGCCTCACCGTCAGCATCCTCGCCCTCCGGGTGCACAACATGGACCCTAACGCCGCTCCACCCTGCGCCGTAGACGAGCACTGGGACTGCGGCGCCGTCAATCACTCGCGCTTCGCCGTCTTCCCGCCGCGCTCCTTTGACGAGGACGCCACCAGCACAAAGCTCCATATTCCCGTCGCCGCCATCGGCATCGCCGGATACGCCGCCATGTTCCTCTTCGCCGCCTTCGGCCGCTGGTGGGTCGTCCTCCAACTCTCGGAAATTGGCTTCGCCGCAGCCTGTTTCCTCACCTATCTCGAAGCCTTCGTTCTGCAGAAGTGGTGTATCTACTGCGTCTGGTCCCAGGCCATAGTCACCGCCATCGTCCTCACCACGATCCTCGCGCTCATCCTGCGCAAACGCGTCGGCCACCGCCTGGACATCCCGCACCCCGCGTCAGAAAGGGTCGCATCCTGATGACCTCCACGCCAATCGACCACGCCCACGCCCGCGAAGCCCTGCTCTCCGACGACCTCATCGGCATCGGGATGGAGGCCGGTGCCGTCCGCCGCCGCCTGCACCCCGAAGGCGTCGTCAGCTATGCGCTCTCGCCCGTCATTACCCTCGGCGCCGAAGACCCCATAGCCGCGATTGCCCACGCCCTCGACAACGGAGCCACCGCCGCCACCCTCCACCTCACCCCCGGCACAGACCTCCAAGCCGCGCTCCGCACCATCCGCCAGGCTTACCCTACCCTTCCGCTCGTCGGCCCACCCCTCAGCCAGTTGGCCGCATCCGACCTGCCTGCACTCCACGCCGCCGGCATCCGCACCCTCGCACCCGACACCACCGAGGCCCTCACCTTCGAAGCCGCACTCGAGCTCCACCGCACAGCCCACGCCGCCGGCTTCTCCACCACGGCAACCCTGCTCTTTGGCGCCGGCGAGTCCCCCGACACCCTCATCACCCGCCTCGAAACCATCCGCGCCCTCCAGCAGGAGACCCACGGCTTCGTCGCCTTCACCCTGCTCGCCGCACACTCACCCACCGGACGTGAACTCGACGACCCCACCGCCGTCGAATACCTCAAAACCCTCGCCCTCTGCCGCATCGTCCTCGACAACATCGACAATCTCGAAGCAAACTGGCAGCAGCAGGGCCTCAAGGTCCTCCAGATGTCGCTGCGCTTCGGAGCCAACGACGCCGGTTCCCTCTTCGCCCCCAACACTCACGCCCCCGAAGAAGAGGTCCGCCGCGTCATCCGAGACGCCGGCTTCAAACCCGCCCAGCGCGATCCACTCTACTGCACCATGTACCTCTAGACCTGCCGCCCCGCCGCACTCTCCACCACTACATCCTTCGCCGCCCGGCTCCACATCACCCGCACATCCTTCGCCTTGCGCAGGTCGAACGCAGCCGGCGAACCCGGCGCGGTCACCGCCAGGAAATCCGCGCGCTCCACATCCTCGAGCACAAACGAAGGCCGTAGATCCCGCGCCATCGGCTGAATCTCCACGTGGCTCATCTCCAGGTTTTTCACGTGCCGCAGGTAGAATCCCTGCGCCGGCATCGGCCCAAACATCCCCGGATCCGGGTACTTATCCGCATTTTCCGGAGGCACGACCTGCGCCTGCTCCTCACCTACTCCACCCTTGTGCTGCATGTAGAAGTTCGCAATCTTGATGTCCTCGATCGGAAACCCCGGCACACCCGACAAAATATTGCCGATCCCGGCGTCCGAATTGTAGGAGACGATGTTTGACACCATGATCCGCCGCAGCGTCCCCACCTTCGTCGTCTCCTTTGGCCCCCGCAGCCGCGCCCCAAGGCGGAAGAACAGCGGCCCGTAGATCAGGTTCCGCATGGTGATGTTCGAGATCGTAATGTCCTCGCACAGCGCCCCATCCTCACTCTCAAGCGAAAGACTACTGCACCCCTCGAACACACAATTTGAAATCGCAATATTCTTGAACCCGCCATTCGACTCCGTCCCGCACTTGATCCGGCCAGTCCGGTAGACATTATGCCCCTCCGGAAAGACCTTGTAGGTACCATCGAGCACCGTCCCCAGTTCGAAGTACCCCGTTACCGTGCAGCCGGTAATCGTCACATTCTCCGTCGCCCGCGCGTACCCCAGCGCATAGCTCGACTTCGGGCAGATCCCGTCGTCCCAAGGCGAGTTCACCGTGCAGTTCGACACGTGCACATTCCGGCAGCAGTCCAGGTCCATCCCGTCCCGGTCGGTGTCGATCGTCAGCCCATCGATCGTCAGGTTGTCCACACCCGTCAGCAGCAGCCCGAAGTGCCCGCCCTTCAGGATGCTGAAATCGCGAAACACCACATTCCGGCAGTTCTTCAGCGCAATCGCTTTGTTCCCCGCACCCGGCTGCTCCGCCTTGTAGCTCGGATAGTCGCCACGCACGTCGTCATCCTTCCACCCGCCAAACGAAAGCCCCTTGCCGTAGATCAGCCCCGGCCCGCTGATCCCCACATCATGCAGTCCCTCACCCCAGATCAGCGAATTGTGCCAGTGGTTGTGCCCGTAGTCCTGGTAGGCATCCCACGCGGTTTTCGGCTCGGCCGCGTCATATACGCCGCCCATCTCGCCCGTCGTCTCGCCCCGCTTCGGCGAACCCGCCGCCAGGATCACCGCCCCCTGCGACAGAAACAGGTGCACATTGCTCTTCAGCCGGATCGAAAAGCAAAGAAACGTCCCCGCCGGAAACACAACCGTCCCCCCGCCAGCCTTCGCAGCCGCCTCAATCGCCGCATTCACCCCAGGCGTATCGAGCTGCCGGCCTGTCCCCGTCGCCCCGAACTGCCGCACATCGAAGAACAAAGGCGTACCCCGCCCCGCCTCCTGCCCGCCCGAAAACTTCGTCGCCAGCATTGCTGCCGCAAAGGGTGACACCTTCATCAGATTTCTGCGCCGTTCATCCATACCAGCAATCTAGCAGCCCGAAACCGCCTTGTCGTCTCCCGCCCAAGCATCAGCCGTGTTACCCGCTCCCCGCATTCGCCGCTCCCAGTCAGCCAACACGTTAGAATCACAGAAGCCGCTGCGCCCCGGAGCCCGTTCCCTGCCCTTCGCACTCTCATCTGTCATCGCGTCCTCCGTCTCCTTGCTCGCGACCTTCGCGGCGCCTCGCGGCCTCGGCCATTACTGGAAAACCCATTACGCCGACAAGACCTTCGAGCACCTCTACAAGCTCACCGCCTTCGACTACTGGCTGCTCACGCCGTACTTCATCGTCATGATCATCCTGGCGTTCTACGGCATCCATCGCTACCAGCTCGTCTGGCTTTACTACCGCAACAAGAAAAACGCCGCTAAGTGGTCAGAACCACCCGCCTCATGGCCCGAAGGCGAACTCCCCTTCGTCACCATCCAGCTCCCGCTCTATAACGAGCAGTTCGTCATCGGACGACTCATCGACGCCTGCTGCCGCATCGACTACCCCCGCGACCGCTTTGAAATCCAGGTCCTCGACGACTCCACCGACGAGTCCACCGAAGTCGCACGCGAAATCGTCGAACGCTACGCCGCCGGTTATCGCGGCCTGCCGCCCCAGCCCATCTCCTACATCCACCGCACCAACCGCTACGGCTTCAAAGCCGGCGCCCTCGACAACGGCCTCAACATCGCGCGCGGCGAGTTCGTCGCCATCTTTGACGCCGACTTCGTCCCCCCGCCGCAATGGGTCATGAAGGTCATCCACCATTTCGCCGAGCCCGAAATCGGCATGGTCCAGACCCGCTGGACCCACCTCAACCGCAATTACTCCTTCCTCACCCAGGTCGAAGCCATCCTCCTCGACGGGCACTTTGTTCTGGAACACGGCGGACGCAGCCGTGCAGGCGTCTTCTTCAACTTCAACGGCACCGCCGGAATGTGGCGGCGCAAGGTCATCGGCGAGGCCGGCGGATGGCAGCACGATACCCTCACCGAGGACACCGACCTCAGCTACCGCGCGCAGCTCATCGGCTGGAAGTTCAAATACCTGCAGGATGTCGAGTGTCCCGCCGAGCTCCCCATCGAGATGACCGCCTTCAAAACCCAGCAGGCACGCTGGGCCAAAGGCCTCATCCAGACCGGCAAAAAGATCCTCCCCCGCGTCCTCAAGTCCGACGCCCCCTTTCACACCAAGCTCGAGGCCTGGTATCACCTCACCGCCAACCTCAGCTACCCGCTCATGATCGTCCTCTCCACCCTGCTCATGCCCGCCATGATCATCCGCTCCTATCAGGGCTGGGTCCAGATGATGCTCATCGACTTCCCCCTCTTCATGGCCTCCACCATGTCCGTCTCCTCCTTCTACCTCGTCAGCCAGAAGGAGCTCTACCCCAAACGCTGGTATCGCACCTTCATCTACCTGCCGTGCCTCATGGCCCTCGGCGTAGGCCTCACCATCACCAACACCAAGGCTGTACTGGAAGCGCTCTTCGGTATCAAGAGCGCCTTCGCCCGTACCCCCAAGTACTCCGTCAAAAAGAAGGGTGAGAAGAGCCAGGCCGTCAAGTACCGCAAGCGCCTCGGCATCATCCCCTGGATCGAGCTTGCCATCGGCTGCTACTTCGCCTTCACCATCTGGTACGCCATCTCAAGCGAAAACTACTTCACCGTACCTTTCCTCTTCCTCTTCGTCTTCGGCTACTGGTACACCGGCCTCCTCAGCCTTCTGCAGGGCCGCTTCGACCGCTTCAAACCGGAAGGCGAGGCGCACGAGAAACCCTACCCGGTCGGTATCTGATGCTGCACCCAGCCTCCTCACGAATCCAGGGCACCGGCCACATGGCCGACCTCACCCGCCAGCATCCCTGGGCCACAACCCCCCTCGGCCCCATCTCCACCTGGTCGACCGAGCTCGTTGTCTCGGTCAATACCATGCTCTCTTCGCGCCTCATCTCCTGCCTCGTCTGGGGCCCGGAGCGCATCCTCCTCTACAACGACCTCTATACCTCGCTCCTGGGCAATAGGCCACTCGCCCTCGGCAAACCATTCCTCGACGTCTGGGACGAGATCCGCGACCAGGCCGACGGCCTCACCTCCGAGCCCATCCACACCGGCCACGCCAACCTCTACGAGCGCGCTCCCTTCTGGATCCTCATCGACGGCCACCTCGTTGAACGCATCTGCTCCATCACAAACAATCCCATATGGGCCGAGTCTGCCACCGGCTCATACATCGCCGGCATACGCCAAACCATCATCGATCACACCGAAGGCGTCCTCGCCGAGCGCGATCTCCGCGCCAGCGAAGCACGCCTCCAGCAAAGCTACTCCGAACTCCAGGCCATCTACGATGGCGGAGCAGTAGCAGCCGCGCTCATCGACCCCAAAACTTTCCGCTATCTGCGCGCCAACCGTAAGCTCGCCGATCTCCTCAACCAGCCCGTCCACCAGGTCGTCGGCTCCAGCGTCTTCGATCTCGCCCAGGACGTCGCTGGTCTCCGCGGTCAACTCGCACAAGTCGCTGCAGGCGCCTCCCTCCTCGGCGTCAACGTCGAGGGAGAACTCGCCAGCGCCCCCGGCGAGCATCGCTACTTCCAAAGCAACTACGTCCCCGTCCGCAATCCCTCCGGCGAGATCACAGGCATCGCCGCCGCCAGCATCGAGGTTACCCAGCAGAAAAAGTCCGAAGCCGCCCTCCTCCAGAGCGAGAAACTCGCCGCAGTAGGCCGTCTCGCTGCCTCCATCGCGCACGAAATCAACAACCCGCTCGAGTCCGTCACCAACCTCCTCTACCTCGCCACTCACAGCAGCGACCTCGCCGAGAACAAGGCCTATCTCGAGATCGCCGAACGCGAACTCCGCCGCGTCTCCGCCATCGCCAACCAGACCCTGCGCTTCTACAAGCAGTCCACCCACGCCCAGACAGTCACCTGTGAAAACCTCTTCGAAAGCGTCCTCTCCATCCATCACGGACGCATCATCAACGCCGCCATCGGGGTCGACAAGAAGAAGCGCGCCCAACAACCCATCAAGTGTTTCGACGGGGAGATCCGCCAGGTCCTCACCAACCTCATCGGCAATGCCATCGACGCCCTGCCACCGACCGGTGGACATCTCTCGGTCAGAAGCCGCGACGGCCACAACTGGGCCACAGGAGAAAGCGGAATCATTCTCACCATCGCAGACAACGGCTCAGGCATGTCGCACGAGGTCCAGAAGCGCGTCTTCGAACCCTTCTACACGACCAAGGGTCTCAGCGGAACCGGCCTCGGTCTCTGGCTCAGCAAGGAGATCATCGACCGCCACAACGGAACCCTTAGGCTCAGAAGCTCGCAAAGTCCAGCATCGCACGGCACCGTCTTCTGCCTCTTCCTGCCCTTCAACGCCACTCAGCGCTGACGCCCGCAACTCCGCCCTTCTTTGCTCAAACGTCCGTCGCCCAATCTCTGCCTTACGGGCTCTGCAAACAAGAAGGCCCGGCATTTGTGCCGGGCCTTCTCATCGACATGCTGGACCTAGAACCGCACGCCAACCTTGATCGGCACATAGCTTGTCCGGTTGCTGTTCGCCGGGAAGAAGTTCGTTCCCGTGTACGCCTGCGCCACAGTGTAAGGAGTAGCAGCCGTCACACCCGTACGCTGCGAGTTGTCGATGTATACGTACCGCGCTTCCACGAAGAACCGCTCACCCGCAAAGCGCGATGCCTTGTATGTCAGCCCAAAGCCACCGCTGAAGCCCGGTGCATTCGACGTGTAGTGATCGAAGTTCACGTTCGCCACGTAAGTGATCGGACCATAGTAAGGGTCATAGTACTGACCCTGCTGCGGTGACGTAAAGTTCGTCACCTTGTGATAAAACCCCGCACCCACCACCACGTACGCACCATACTTGTCGCCCGCGATCAAGTTATAGGTCGGGTTCAGCGAGAACGACCACACATGCGCGTTCGCATCCAAACCCGTGATCCCGGCTGCATAGTCCGTGTTGTAGACAGTCGCCTGGTTGTTCAGCGTATTCGCATTCACACCCAGATGGTCATAGTCGAACAAAAGGTTCACGCCAAATTTCTTGCTGAAGTTGCGTCCACCGCCCACCTGGAAAGCCCAGCTCGTGTTGTAGTACGCATGCGTGTCACCCACCGGCAGCGGAAAACCCACTGCAGCCTCAAACCCATACTTGTTCGATCCATCAGAATTGTGCGAGCTGTCGTTGTAACGGGGACGCCCGTAACGGCGCGGCGGAGGCTGCATCACACTTCCTTCGCGCAGGTTTAGACGCTCTGCATCTACCGTTGCCGGGGCCGAACTCGATTCACCGTCCGACATCGACGAGCTGTAGTTCACCCCCGCAGCGCTCGCCAGATCGATCGGATGCGCGGAAGCTGAAGCAAACAACGCCGGCGCCGAAACCGGCTGGATTACATCCGCCGTGCCCTGCTGTGCTGATGCCGCACCGGCAGCGGCGCATGCCGCGGCCGCAAGCACGGTAGCCGTGCGCGAGAAAATAGTACGAGAAGCGGTCGAAATCATCGTGTTGAACTCCCTGTGTTACCTGACTCTACTGACGTAGAACCCAGCCAAAAGATTCTAGTTGCGTTTATGACGCCGAAATCCCACCCCAGGTCTACGCCCCGCCTTCACATGCGGGCCCCTCCCACCGCATCGCATTCATCAGGCACAAACACAACACAGGCCTCGATGCAGCCCATCCAACTCGCCGCATCAAGGCCCGTCTGTTCAACCCAAACAAAACGCTCTAGTGAATGTCGAACTGCTCCGGATGCAGCGCAGGATCGGACTTGATCAGGATCGTCTTCCCGACCATCTCTTCCATCTCCTGCAGCCAGTGCGTGGCCGGAGCCTTCAACTGCTTCACCACATCGGGATGCACCCGCAGCATCACATCCCCGCGATCCAGGTGCTTCGCCATCTTGCGCATCTCGACGTAAATGTCATTGCACACCGTCACCGGCGACTTCACCATGCCCGTGCCCGCGCACACTCCACACGTCGTCGAAAGCGTGCGCTCAAGCGACTGCTTCACCCGCTTGCGCGTAATCGCAACCAGCCCGAAATCGTTGAACTGCAGAACTTTCGAAGGCGCACGATCAAGCTTCAGCTCCTCTTCAAGCGCAGCCATCACCTTGTTGCGATTCTTGCGTTCATCCATGTCGATGAAGTCGATGATGATGATGCCGCCCAGATCACGCAGGCGAATCTGCCGCACAATTTCGGGAATCGCATCCAGGTTCGTCTTCACGATCGTGTCTTCAAGCCGCGCCGTCTTGCCGACAAACTTGCCCGTATTGATATCGATCGCCACCAGCGCCTCGGTCTGGTTGATCACAATCGAGCCGCCAGACTTCAGCCACACCTTCGAACGCAGAGCCTTATTGATCTCTTCCGTGATCCCGAACTGCTCGAAGAGCGGCGTCTCCTTCGTATAAAGTTTCACCCGCCGAATCAGGCTCGGCTGGAAGCGCTGCAGGAAGCGCAGCACACGCTCATACTCGGTCTCCGTATCGACCCAGATTGCCGAAAAATTGTCCGTCACCTGGTCGCGCAGCACACGCTCAATCAAATTGAGATCATGATAGATCAACGCAGGCGACTTCGACGACTCCGACCGCTGCTTGATATCCGCCCACAGGTTCAGCAGGAAACGCAGATCGCTCCGCAGTTCCTCTTCACTCGCACCCGCCGCAGCCGTGCGCACAATGAAGCCGCCCTGCGCATCGCCCCGCTCCGAAAGCAGGATCTCCTTCAACCGCCGGCGCTCGCCATCGGACTCGATCTTGCGGGAAACACCCGTATGCGAAACCGTCGGCATGAATACCAGGAACCGCCCCGGAAGCGCGATGTGCGACGTAATCCGCGCACCCTTCTTCGCAATCGGCTCCTTCGCAATCTGCACCAGGATCTCCTGCCCCGGCTTCAGCAAATCGGAGATTGCCGGCAGGTTCGTTGCCTGCATCGATTGCCGCCCGCCTCCGCGATGCCCATCGCGACGGCCATGATCGCCGCCGCCACCTGAGCGCTCGCCCGAACCAGATACAGATCCCGGCCGGCGACCCCGGTCACGATCGCCACGACGGCCTTCCCGCCGGCCCTCCCGCCGTGGCTCTCCGCCCCGTCCATCGCGGCGAGGCTCACGCGCTCCCTCCGCAGGCGCTGCCATCCCCTCTCCATGCTCGGACGACTCCGCATCCGCAAACGTACCCGCAGGCTCGCCAAGCTCTACATGCGACTCGTGCTCGCCGTAAGCCTGCTCATCCCCAGCCTCTTCTTCCTCACCCTCGTCTTCGGATTCTTCAACCCCGTAGTCCTGGTCCTCTTCAAGCAGGTCTTCCTCAAAGTCTTCTTCATCCTCGTCCAGCACCGGCTCCGGCCGCGTGATCTGGTCGATCGACATATCCCGAATCATCGTTCCCAGGTCCGCCGCATGCTCCAGCGCCTCGTGCTCCTGCGCGTCGAACTCGGTCGTCGCCTGGGCATGCAAGGTGGGCAGCGCATCGCCGTCCTCCTCGTCATCCATCATCTCTTCCTCAAGCAGCCCGGAGCCCGGCTCAAAGTAGGGAGCCGCCGGCCGCGCCGTCTCCGGAACCATCGGCTCCGGCCGCGCCTTCTGCCCCTCGACCACCGCGTGCTCATGCTCGATCGGCGAACTCGGCTCCGCAGCCTCCTGCCCCGGCAGCTCATACGCGCTCGTCGCCGCGGAAGCCGAATGCATCTCGCCCATATCCGAGATGTTCGTCAGGTCATGCGTCTCGAAAGGAGTCTCCGCAGGCGCCTCCACATGCTCGCCAGCTGCAGCATGATCAATCGGTGCAAAGCCCTGCTCAAACTCGTGCGCAGGTGCCTCGTGTGTCGTCGCCGAAACCTCTTCGGCCAGCGCATACTCGCTCGGAACCTCGACGCCCAGAGGAAACTCTGCCGGAACTTCGACAGCCGGCACGAACTTCGCCACCTCGTGCGTCTCGGGCGAAACCGCCTCACCCGGCGCAAGCGGCTCTTCCTCAGACTCCTCCACCTTCTCAGCCGAAGGAGAAGCCACACGGAACTCTCTCGGCGGCACCGGGTCGATGCGATACGAAGCGGACGCCTCTTCCGGCTCATACTCCGCCGGCTCCTCGACCGCATGCACCACCTCAGCCTCGGCCTCGGGCGCCGCAGCAACCGGAACCTCAGGCACCGGCGGCGGAGGCACAAATGTGCTGTTCAACGGTGTGATCAGATGGCTCGCCGGAACATGCTCCGGCTCCGTCAGATAGGTCGGCACTGCTGCACTTTCAATCGCTGGCTCGATCACCGGCTCGTGCGACTCAACCGCCTCGACCGGCTCCGGCACAAAGCCGATGACCGGCGCGGCAAACTCCACCACCGGCTCCTGAACCCGCTCTACCGGCTGCTGCTGATCCCGGCGCGTAAACTCCTGGCGTCCATCGCGCCGGCCCCGATCGCGATCGCCACCACGATCCCGTCCGCCCCGGTCGTTCCGGTCGCGGCCACCACGATCCCGCCCGCCATCCCGCGCAGGCGCATCATTGCGGAGACCGGCCGTGGTCGGCCGTGGACGCAACGTCTCGCCCGGCAGCACCAGCCCGCCATCCCAACCTTGAGCCACAAACGTGTCCACCGGGGCAGCCACGGGCGCAGCCTCCTGCTCTTTCACCACCTGCCCATCCTCACCCTTGCGATACTTCGAGAGCGACTCGCCCGGCAGGATAATCGGCTCGACCGGAGCCGTCTCTTCCGGCTCAACCCCATACGTCGACTCGCCCTTGTCCACCTTGTACAGATCCGTCGAAGGCGCAAACCCACGCGGAACCCGCGGCGGCGGCATCGAACCCCGATCCCCGCGTCCACGGTCCCGGCCACCCCGGTCGTTCCGGTCTCTGCCACCACGCTCCCGGTCCCCACGATCCTGCCGCGGTCCCCGGTCATTCCGTTGCTGAAAGTCCGTCTGCTCGGCCTCGGTCGGCAGCGTAGCCTCAGCCGCAGCCAGGTCCACCCCCTGCTCCTCCGGCTCCTCCACCTCGCTCGGCGAATTGTCATACGTGTTGTAAACCGGTGCCGTATACCGTGGAGCAGCCTCTCCGCCAGCCACCGGCAGTCCACCCTCCGGCCGCGGTGCCCCGTTCCCACGATTCCCGCGACGTCCCCGCCGCCCACGCCAGCGACGGCTTCCATCCGCACCCGGCAGACCCTCGCCCACCTCGTCCGTGCTGTCCGGAATCGAAATGTTCCCGGCCTCCGGTTCAGCCGAACGCGGTTCAACACCCTTCGGCTCCTCCCTCTTCCCATTGACCCGTTCGCCGTCCGGCCGATTCCCGCCACGATTGCGGTTCCGCCCGCCACGCCGCCCACGATCCCGCTCCCCACGCTCAACCCGATGCCCTTCAATCACCGGCCGTGAAGGATCGAGATCCGACACCGCCGAAGCAAACAAATCCGCATCCGTCGGCTCGACGGAACGCGGCTGCTCAGCACGTTCGCCGCGATCCCCACGCCCACCACGGTCGCCACGCCCTTCGCCTCGACCCTGGCCTCCCTCCGGGCGCCGGCCCCGGTCGCCACCACGTTCTCCCGCAGGCGCAGCACTCGCGTCGAAGTCGGCGGTATCTTCCTCCGTCTCTTCCATAAAGTCCGTGATGTAGAGGAACGCGTCGCGCTCCAGCCCGATATCGACAAACGAAGACTGCATGCCCGGAAGCACGCGCGTCACCTTGCCGTTATAAATCGAACCCGCAAGGGTATATTCGTTCTCTCGCTCGTAGTAAATCTCGGCGAGGTTGTCATCTTCCACAATGGCGAGCCGCGTCTCGTGCGGCGTAGAGGAGATATAAATTTCTTTCGACATGCTTCGGTCTGCTCTTTCTGCCTGGCTTCATCAGCCAGGCGGCAGGCACGGCGAAAATTCGCGGGCAGCCCCAGCAGCAAACGCTAGGAACTACCCACCATCGGTGCGGACCGGGGCAGGAACGCGGAAGCGGTGTCTACAAACTCGCCCACGAAGCGTTGGGACACTTCGGCCAGAAACCTCCAGCACCCAAACAGCCAGGCGCCCGGAGACCGGAGAAAACCGAGTAAAGCGTAAACACAAGAGGATGCTTCAAGCAGTCGAACACAGACAAGAAAGGTGACCAGAACAACCTCTTCAAGAGGCGGGGCCGTTTGCCTTCCGTTTGTGTTCATTCCCAAACCTGTCCGGCCTACGGAGTCGAACTCATGCCTGGCCGGCCTTATCTATAAGGTGAAAAAGGTAAAAACTTCTAAACCTGGTTACCGACCGGTAGCGCCTGGCGCCGAAGCGGTACGGCATCTGCTCTGGACCGGCATCTGGCCGGCCAGGAAAGTACACTCATGCACCACATCTGCAACATGCGGCAGCGTGGGCCTGCGGCAATTGTAACCGAGTTTTCATCGGCCCGTCAGAACCACTCGCACCCTAATTTACAAAGCGCCGCATCCGGATGTTCATCACAATCCCCAGCGACAAAAACGTAAACAGCACCGACGAACCACCGTAACTCAGCAGCGGCAGAGGGATTCCTGTCACCGGCATCAACCCCACCACCATCCCCACATTCACCGCAATCTGAAACACGATCACCGCCACAATCCCCATAATGATCAGGCTGCCCGGCAGGTCCTTCGCCGTCTGCGCATTCTGAATCAGCCGCATCAGGATCAGAAAATACAGCAGCAGCACCCCCACCGCGCCGATAAACCCGTGCTCCTCACTCAACGCCGCAAAGATGAAGTCGGTATACGGAATCGGCAGAAAGTCTCCCTGCGTCTGCGTCCCCCGGTTCGTCCCCTTCCCCCATATCCCGCCCGACCCCACCGCAATCTTCGACTGCCGAATCTGGTACCCCGATCCCTTCGGATCATTATCCGGATTGATAAAGCTCGTCAGCCGTGCCACCTGGTAAGGCTTCAGTACCTTGCCCGACTTGATCACAGCCGTCCCCAGCACCGCGAAAGCCAAAATCAAGATCGACGCCTGACGAAAGTTGATCCCACCCAGAAAAAGCCCCGCCAGCAAAATCGGCGTGTACGTCAGCGATGTCCCCAGGTCCGGCTGCGAAAGCACAAGCAGCAGCGGCACCCCGACCAGCGCAAACGCCTTGAAAATATCCTTCCAGCTCAACTCCTTGCCCGCCCGAGCCCAGAAAAACCGCGCCACCGCGATAATCAGCACCAGCTTCACCCACTCCGACGGCTGAAAGTGAATCCCGCCCGGCAGCTTGATCCAGCGCCGCGCCCCCAGCACTTTCGTCCCCACCACCTTCACCGCCACCAGCGCCACAATCGACACGCCGTACGCATACTGACTGATATCGATCAGCGAGTGATAGTCGATCAGCGAAACCACAAACATCAGCACCACGCCAATCAGCAGAAACTCGATCTGCTTATGGTCAAAGCCGTGGAACTTCGTCATCGCCGTCGCCGAACGAATCTCGAGCACGCTGATCATGGACAGAATCGCCAACAGCACGAGCAGGGGCCAGTCAAAATCACGATAGGAAGAAAAACGTTGCATGGGCTCAACGCCAGTCTAGCGTCTATTGACCCGCCTTCGCAGGTTCACCAACCACCACGGTCCCGGAACGGGACGGAGACCGCGCAGGTTTCCCCTCACGCACCGGCGCCGCAGGCTCCGCAGCCGGTTCATCCGGCGTCGCCGGTGCAGCCTGCGCCGGTGTATCCACCGAGTCCGGCACCGGCGTCTGCGCGATCTTCAAATTGCCGCTCGCCTTCCGCTGCTTCGTCACAAACGCATCGATCACCTGCGACGCCAGCTTCGCCGAATTGTTGCCCCAGTACCCGTGCTCCCACAGCACCGCCACCGCAATATCCGGATTCCGCCGCGGCGTCATCCCCACAAACCACGCGTTCGGCAGCGTGCTCTTGTTCGTGCTGTTCTTCTGCCGTCCGCTCACCACGTCCGCCGTCCCCGTCTTGCCGGCAAAGTCCACACCCTCCAGGTGCGCCACATACGCCGTACCGATCGGGCTCGAAGTCACATTCGCCATCGCATCCGTAATGATCTGCCAGTTCTCCGGCGACAGCGGAATCGTCGCATCGCCGCTCCCCGGGAACGTATCCCGCACCGCACTCGCAAACTCCTCCGGAACCTGCCCCGGCATCACCACGTGCGGCCGGCGAAACACCCCGCCACTCGCAATCCCGCCCAGCGCACGCGCTAGCTGCAGCGGCGTCGCCGTCACTGCGCCCTGCCCGATCCCCACCGAGATCGTCTCGCCCGCAAACCATTTCTCGTGGTAATTTTTCATCTTCCACTCTTCCGAAGGAACCGTCCCCGCCGCCTCATCCGGAAGATCGATCCCCGTCTTCTGCCCCAGCCCTACCGAATGCGCGTACTGCGCGATCTTCTCGATCCCCAGCCGGTTCGCAAGCGTGTAGTAAAACGTGTCGCACGAGTAAGGAATCGCGTTGTAAATATTCACCGCACCATGGTGCCGGTCGCAGTGATAGAGATGTCCGAAGAATGAAGCCCCGCCCTCGCAGTCCACCTTCAGACCCTGCGCAACCCCCTCCTGCAGCCCAGCCACCGACATGATGATCTTGAACGTGCTGCCCGGCGCCAGCTGCGCCTGGATCGACTTGTTCAGCAGCGGATGGTTCGGGTCATTGATGATCTGACCCCAGTAGTTCTTCGTCAGCTTTACCGAAAACTGGTTCGGGTCGTAGCTCGGCCGCGAAACCATCGCCAGGATCTCGCCCGTATGCGGGTCCATTGCCACAATCGCCCCGTTCTTGCCCTCAAGCGCCTGCTCGGCCACCCGCTGCAAATCCAGGTCGATCGTCAGCCGCAGGTCCTTGCCCGGAGTCGCCAGCTCCTGCCCCAGCACACCCACTTCCTTGCCATGCGAGTTCACGATCACGTCGCGCGACCCGTTCACCCCACGCAGCAGCCCGTCGTACGTCTCCTCGACGCCCGACTTGCCCACCACATCGCCCGGCTCATATGCCGCATAGCGCGGGTCGTTCTCAAGCATCTGCTCGGAGACCTCGCCCACATACCCCACCACGTGCGCCGCAAACCCATCCCGCGGATACAGCCGACGCTGCTCCTCCAGCGTCTCGAGCTCCGGCAGCTCGTTCCGGTGAGCCTCCACAAACGCCTGCTCATCGGGCGTTATATCCTGCTTCAGCGCAATCCGCTGATACTTCGGTGCCGACCCGAACCGCTTCAGCGTCGCACGCAGCTGCTCCACCGGCAGGTGCAATCCCTGCGCGATCAACGGCAGCTCGGTTTCCTCATCGCGAATCTGGTCCCGCAGCAGGTAGCACGTCGTCGAAGGATAGTTATCGACCAGCAGCCGCCCTTCGCGATCGAAAATCCTTCCTCGCGGCGCAAGCACCGGTACCTTGCGAATCCGGTTCGCCTCCGCCTGCGACCGGTAGCTTTCCGCCCCCAGCACCTGCAGATTCCAAAGCCCCACCCCAAGTATCACCAGGATCACAACAATGAAGTACTGCGTCGCATGAAGCTTCCCGGGGGAAAGCTTCTCTTCGCGATCAATGCCCGGCTTGAGAATGTCCATTGGTAAATGCCCGTCCCTATCCTAAATCCGAAAGCTCACCCGTCTGAGTCAAGCCGCCTTGCCATTCACAAGACCATTCCCGAATCGGCGCCGAGCCCGACTTGGACCCAAAAAGCTAATCCCGCTGTTTGAACCGATCCAGAAAGAGAAACAGCGGAATCGCCACCGCCGTATTCAGCCCAGCCCGGATCAGCTCATGCACCCAAAGCAGCTTGTACCCCGGCATCCCCAGCAATAGCCGGTTGACCAGAAACAGAAGCGCCGACTGCAGCAGAGAAAAGCTGAACGCCATCAGCAGCCGCGTCACAATGTTCTCCACATCCACCTGTAAGCCGATACTCGAAGCCGCGTACCCGATCACCGCCTTCGCCATCCCGTTGATCCCGATCGGCTTGCCCGTCAGCGCATCTTCCACCAGCCCGATCATCGCTCCTGTCAGCGCTCCCGAAATGGGATTCCGCCGCGCCACAGCAAAGAAAATCACCGCAATCAGCGGCAGATCGACCATCAGAACCGCAGGCCAGACGTGCGGCACCAGCACCTGCAACAAAATCAGCACCAGCGGCACCAGGATCGTGACGAAGAAGCTGAAGTGATACACCTCAAGCTCGCGGCGGGATGTATAGGAGTGCGTGACCATTCGTATCTACTCTACTGCGGCGGCTCAGCCGGTGTGACCGGCGCCGGCCCCGACTCCGCCGGACGCGGCGCACCCGGCGTCAGCTCCGCAGCCGGAGCCACCGTCCCCGTGCTGTAACGATCCGGATGCAGCACAGGCTTCGGCTTCGGCACCAGCTGCGTCGAGTTGTCCGGCGGTGGCGCCGCATCCGCGGCCGCCGCAGGATCCACATTCGGATCAATGGCCGTCTTCTCGTGCAAACGCGGCAGCCGCTCCGCGCTCACATCCGCTGCATGCATCTCGAGCGCATCCTGCGCCAGCTCCTGCTCAGTCCGCGGATCGAGCGCCGCCCCCGTCGCCGTCACCACCAGCACATCCTCCAGCTGAAACAGATTCGCCGCCGGCTTCAACGTGATCAGCGTGTACGGCTGGTGCTCCGGATCCAGCTTTACCGACTCGATCGTCCCCACCGCCAGCCCACGCGGAAACACCTGGTCGCCCCCAGAAGTCAGCACCTTCTCGCCCGGCTTGATCCGCTCATCCGGCGTCAGGTTGTTGATCACGATCGACCCCTGCGGTGACCCCTTCAAGATCGCCCTCACCCGCGTCGTCTGCAACAGCACCCCGGCGCCCGAAGTCGGATCGTTCAGCAACAGAAGCTGCGACGAAGCCGGAAACACATCCCGCAGTTTCCCCACCACACCGTCCGGCGTGATCACCGGCATCCCCGGCTTCAAACCCTCGTTCGATCCCTTGTCGAGAATCAGCATCCGCGACTGGTCCGTCCCCGACGTCCCGATCACCTGCGCTGCCACCGTCGTCTGTATATAGTGCTGCCGAAAATCCAGCAGCGTCCGCAGCCGCTTCGCCTCAACGGCATCCTCGGAGATCGCCGCACGCTCCAGCTTCAACTGCGCCAGCTGCTGCTTCAACTCGTCATTCTGCTGTCGCACATGCCGCAGATCCACATAATCCGCCCACGATCCCCGCACCCCATGCCCGGTGAAGTAGGACACCCGCTCGAACGGCACCATCAGCTGCAGCGCCCACAACCGCAGCAGCCGCACCTGCTTCCCATCCGCCCCCGTGGGATCGCCCATCCGGCGAACCTGCGTAGCAAGCGCAATCGTCTGCGCCAGCAAAATAGCGATCAGAAACAGCGGATTCTTGAAGCGGCTGAAAAAGGATTCCATTGAACAGGGCCGGCAACTCAAAAAAGCGTGCCTGAAACATTATCAATGCACCGGGCGATCAAAGGTTAACCCGCCGCCATTTCTGGTCCCGTGTACAGGTCTATTCGACTCCTCTTCAGCGCCCCACGCTCGCTACCGCATCCCCCTGGAACAGCATCGGCACAAACTTCACCAGGTTCTCCCGCCACACCTGCCACACATGCATCCCCGGCGTCTCCACCTCGGTCACCGGCAGCCCCTCCGCCTTCAGCATCCCCGACAACCGCCGATTCGGATCGATCAATCCATCCTCCGTCCCGCACGAGATCCAAAGCACCTTCAGGTTTGCCGTCTTAGCATCAAGCCCAGCCAGGTTCTCCGGCTTGAGCATATGCACCGCCGAGCTGAACCCGCCCACATACCCGAACATCGCCGTGTGATTCAACCCGATGCTCAGCGACTCCAGCCCACCCATCGAAAGCCCGGCAATCGCACGCGACTCCCGACCCGTCGCCACGTTGTACATCTTCTCCACCTGCGGAATCACCTCGGTCATCAGCGACTGCTGAAACAGGCTTACATTCCGGTCGATCTGCGCCGGGTCCTGCCACACGCCCCACCCGTTCCGCACAAAGCTCATATCGCCATACCCCAGCGGCATCACGATAATCATCGGTTTCGCCTTGCCGCTCGCAATCAGCGTATCCAGAATCTCGTTCGCGCGGCCCGCTTCCGACCAGCCCACCGCTGCATCGGACCATCCGTGCAGCAGGTACAGCACCGGATACTTCACGCTCGAACGCGAGTCGTAACCTGCTGGCGTATAGACCAGGAACTGGTCCTGGTTCCGCTCAAGCCCCTGCACCACCTTCGTCGTAAACCCGTGTACATGGATCTCCCCGTGCGGCACCGTCGTCGTCTCCCACGGCTCCGGCGTCGTGCCCGGAACCAGGAACCCATTGCTCGCATTCAGCAGGCTCGTCTTCACGGAGACATTATGAGCGTCCAGCGTGTACTCGCCGTCCACCATAAAGTGATAGCCGTAGAACTCCGGCTTCATCGCCGCCGTCGTCAGCGTCCACACACCTTTCGCATCCTTCACCATCGGGATGGGATCCCGTACCCCTTCCAACGCAAGCGAAACCGCCAACGCCGAAGGTGCCGTAAAGCTGAACGTCACTGTCCTGTCCCCATGCACCACAGGGTCCGGCGCAAACGCGGCCGGTGGCGCCGGAGGAGGAGCAGTCGCCTTCGGCTGTTGAGCGTGCAGAGAAAAAGCAAACGACAAGGAAAGCAGCAACGGGGTCACACGCATGCGGCCTATTCTAGCCAGTTCAAGCCGCTTCAGGGAAATCTGGAACAACAACCGATACTCATTCACAATGTGCCAAAACGGGAAACGGGCGCATCACCGGAGTGACACACCCGCCCGCAGCCGCTTCCAACTCCTGCTAATCGATCGAAATCTTCCGCAACAGGTTGAAATTCGACAGCATCTGTCCCGTACCAAGCACCACCGAAGCCAGCGGATCGTCCGCCACCGACACCGGCAGACCCGTCTCCTCACGAATTCGTTTATCCAGATTCTTGATCAGCGCGCCACCACCCGTCAGCACAATTCCGCGATCCGAAATGTCCGCGGAAAGCTCCGGGGGAGTCCGCTCAAGCGCCACGCGAATCCCGTTGATGATCGTAGAAATGCATTCGCCCAGCGCCTCGCGAATCTCCGAATCATCGATCGTGATCGTCTTCGGCACGCCTTCAATCAGGTTTCGCCCGGTGATCGTCTTGGTCAGCTGCTTGTCCAGCGGGTATGCAGAACCCAGCTCCATCTTGATCATCTCCGCCGTCCGCTCGCCAATCAGCAGGTTGTACTTGCGCTTGATGTACGTGATGATCGCCTCGTCCATCTGGTTCCCGGCCATCCGCACCGAGCGCGAATACACAATACCCGCCAGCGAAATCACAGCAATATCCGTAGTCCCGCCACCGATGTCGACCACCATGTTCCCGCCTGGCTCGGTAATCGGCAAACCCGCGCCAATCGCCGCAACCATAGCCTGCTCTACAAGATGCACCTCGGAAGCCTTGGCCCGGTAAGCCGAGTCCATGACCGCGCGCTTCTCCACCTGCGTGATCTCGGACGGTACACCGATCACAATCCGCGGATGAACCATCATCTTACGGTTGTGCGCCTTCTGGATAAAGTAGTTCAACATCTTTTCCGTCTGCTTGAAGTCCGCAATCACGCCGTCCTTCATCGGCTTGATCGCGACAATGTTGCCCGGCGTTCGGCCAAGCATCTCCTTCGCCTCGCGACCCACAGCTTCAACCTCCCCCGTCACCTGGTTCACCGCGATAATCGAGGGCTCGTTCACAATGATGCCCTTGCCATGAGCGAAGACAAGCGTGTTGGCCGTGCCCAGGTCAATCGCCAGGTCCGACGAAAACAGGCTGAACAGCGAGCGCATGTTATGCACCCGCGAGTAACGCATCTGAAAGTTATTCGAAGACATCGGGTCTTTATCGATCCTGGGTGGTAACGAGATCCTGTGGGACTTTGGTCTATTGTACGGCTTCGCAACCTGTACGCAGGATTCGTTACCATGGAACTTGGATAGCTTAGTTAATCGAGAGGTTCTAAATGGTCATCGGTGTCCCCAAGGAAGTCAAAGATCACGAAAGCCGCGTCGGCGTCACGCCAGCCGGAGTCAAAGCCCTCGTAGAGTCCGGCCACAAGGTCCTGGTCGAGACCAACGCAGGCGCGCTCTCCGCCTTCATCGACGACGAATACCAGGCCGCAGGCGCAGAGATCGTAGGCTCCGCATACGACGTCTGGCGTCTCGCCGATATGGTCGTCAAGGTCAAGGAGCCCACCGAGAAGGAATACAAACACTTCCGCGAAGGCCTCGTCCTCTTCACCTACCTGCACCTCGCCCCACTCAACGACCTCACCCAGGCCCTGCTCGACAAGAAAGTCACCGGCATCGCCTACGAGACCGTACGCGACCGCGCCAACACTCTCCCCCTGCTCACCCCCATGAGCGAAGTCGCAGGCCGCATGAGCGTCCAGGTCGGCGCCACCTACCTCGAAAAAGAACACGGCGGCCGCGGGGTCCTGCTCGGCGGAGTCCCCGGAACCACCCCCGGCCACGTCTGCATCATCGGCGGAGGCATCGTCGGCACCAACGCCGCCAAAATCGCACTCGGCATGGGCGCACGCGTCACCCTCGTCGACCTCAACCTCAACCGCCTGCGCGAAATCGACGACATCTTCGGCGGACGCGTTCACACCCTCGCCTCAAACTCCTATAACGTCGCACGTGCTGTCGCCGACGCAGACCTCGTCATCGGTGGAGTCCTCATCCCCGGCGCAGCAGCTCCCAAGATCGTCACCCGCGCCATGGTCGCCGGCATGAAGAAGGGCGCCGTCATCGTCGATGTCGCCATCGACCAGGGCGGATGCATCGAAACCGCACGTCCCACCACCCACACCGACCCCAGCTTCGAGGTCGACGGAGTCGTCCACTACTGCGTCACCAACATGCCCGCGGCCGTGCCCTACACCTCCACCCTTGCACTCACAAACGCCACCTTCCCCTACCTGCTCAAGCTCGCACGACTCGGAGCCGAAGCCGCCATCCGTGAGGACAATGGCATCGCCGAGGGAGTCAACACCTACGCCGGACACCTCACCTACGAGGCAGTCGCCAAGGCTCAGAACCGCGAGTGGAAGCCCGTAGCCTCACTCGTCTAGCCAAGCCCTGCTGGCCGCGGAAGCAACACTCCGCGGCCTGTCCGCATAACCTGCACTCAGATCTCGCGAGCCGCCGCTTCCAGCCCGGCAATGTCCAGCTTCACCATCTTCATCATGGCTGACATTGCCTTTGGATGGCTGATCAGTTCACCGAGCCTGCTCGGCACAATCTGCCACGTCAGCCCGAACCGGTCCGTAAGCCAGCCGCACTGCTTGCCTTTGCCACCCTCGATCAGCTTGTCCCAGTACGCATCGATCTCCTGCTGCGAGTCGCAGCGAACGAAGTACGAGA
>CAZZZP010000031.1:0-46592 GCA_964658635.1 Lichenicola sp.
AGGCGCGACCGAGGCTGACGAGAAGGTGAAGCTGCACTGGTCTTCGGTGGTGGGTACGTTTGACGACACGCGCGATCTGCACCTGGTGAAGAATGGGGGGCAGTGGGCGGTGAACTGGCCGGTGGTACGGCAGCAGCATGTTCCGCCACAGGTGATTCCGGTGAACTATCTGCGGTGGGATGTGATCCACAGCGGGGGCGGCGACGACTGGGGCGCGGCGGATGTCGAAAGCCCGCACGTTCGGCTGGTTGACATGCACCCGGTGAACCGTGCGGATGGCGCTGTCGTGATGGGCGAGTTGCTGAATGAGGACATCATTCCGGCTTACGTGACAGTCAAGGCGACGCTGGTGGGCAAGAACGGGCAGGTTATCGACTCCGAAGGGACGTTCGACATGATCTCGCACACGCTGCTGCCGAAGCAGGTGACGCCGTTCATCATCCAGTTCCCGGGGATCGACCTGTCGCAGGTGGGCAGCATCCGGATGCAGCCTTCATCGATCCTGGTGGCGGCATCGGCCGATCCCGTGATCGAGTTGCAGAACCAGAAGCTCAACCCGGCCCCGGGGGCATCGGTGACGGGGCAACTCTCGAACCAGAGCGGTCAGACGGTGAATGTGGCGCATGTGCTGACGACGTTCTACGACAAGGATGGGCAGGTGGTATGGGTTGGCGGGGAGTATGTCGACCGCGCGCTGCTGCCGCAGACCCCGGTGGACTTTCGCGTGACGGTTCCTGAGGATCTGGCACGGAAGGTGACGAGCCAGCGTTCGATTGTGGCGACGTACAGCACCGCGACCGGAAGTGCACTGTGAGGGGCGGCCGAGGTTTGTTCTTTTCGGCGGTTCTGGTTGGGGCGGCTCCGCTAGCGGTGGCACAGGGGATGAGTCTGCCTGCGACGGTTGTCGCGGGAGATGCGTTTTCGATTCCGACCAGTGGAAGCGGGAAGGCGTCACTTTATATAGTTGGACCGCAGCAGGCACTCCGGAAGGATGTTCAGGCGGGGTCGCCGGCGGTGATCGATGCGGGGCAGTTGGTGGCTTCCGGGCATTACGTGGTCGTGCTGACCGATGGAAGCGGGACGAGTTCGGGCGAGATCGACGTGGTTCCGGCGGCCAAGCCCGCGACGCTGGGGTTTCTGGCCAAGCCGTCGCGGCTGCCGGTGGGGATGCACAACGGGATCAGCGGTGCGGTATATGTCTTTGACGCCTACCATAACCTGATCCTGGCGCCGACGCCGGCTTCGCTGGAGCTTTCGCTGGCGAATGGCGGCGGGCAGTCCCGGTCGGTGACGACGAAGAACGGGCTGGCGTGGGTGACGATGGATTCGGCGTCGAAGGAGGGCTCGGCCCGGTTTATCGCGCGGGTCGGCGACGTGACGAGTACGCGGGTGATCCAGGAGGTTCCGGGCGATCCGTGCGGGATCTCGATCAGCGCGCGGCCGAACGGGAACAAGGTCGAGGTACAGACGGCCCCGGTGCGGGATTGCAGCGGTAACGCGGTTCCGGACGGCACGGTGGTGACTTTCCTTGCGACGTATAACAACTCGCAGTCGGCTGTGGATGTTCCGCTGAAGCAAGGGATCGCGAAGGTGGATCTGCCGGCGTACGCGGGGGCGAAGATCTCGGTGGCGAGCGGCGTGGTGGCCGGAAATGAGATTCGCTGGGGAGGTGGCAGATGAGAAAGCTTTTGTTTGCTGCTACTTGCGGGTTGGGGCTCACGGTTTCCGGGTTGGCACAGGATGCTTCGGTGAAGATCGACGCGCCTGCGCTGCAGGGTTCGAGGCCGCTCGAAAAACAGACCGAACAGTCGGTGGTGCGGGATTATCTTCATTCATGGAAGACGCTGAATACGGCGCTCGACAGCAATGATCCGGCAGGGCTGAATACGGAGTTTGCCGGGACGGCGCTGGACAAGCTGACGAGTACGATCGATGCGCAGGCGAAGGCGGGGATCCACACGCGGTACGTGGAGAGGTCGCACGATCTGCAGATCATCTTCTACTCGCCGGAAGGGCTGTCGATCCAGATGACGGACAACGTGGAGTATGACGAGCAGGTGATGGACAAGGACAAGGTCCTGGCGAGCAAGCCGGTGCATCGGAAGTACCTGGTGGTGATGACTCCGTCGGAGGTTCGTTGGCGAGTGCGGATCTTTCAGGCGGAGGCGGGAAGGATCTAGAAAGCCAGGGATGAAAAGAGGAACGCCTGCGATCCGGATGGGTCGCAGGCGTTTTATTTTGTAGATGGTGGCGCAGGGCTAAGGCTTGGGTGTGGGTGTGGCTCCGCAGGAGGGAATTCCCTTTTCGATGGCGGTTCCCTCTTCGTAGTCGTTCCAGGTCTCGATGAGGACGAAGGGGATGGTCTGGCCGGCTGGGAAGGAGTTGCGCCAGATTTGGTTGGTGAGGGCCCAGGTCTTGCCGCAGTCGTAGGTGATGTGCCGGTTGAGGCTCCAGGAGGCCTTTGTGTCGTCGAGGCCGGGCCAGACGCCGCCCACGATGATGTCGTCAGCGTATTTCTGGCCCATATTGATATAGAAGTCGCGGAGGTAGGAGTCGCCGGTGTTGCTTCCGTCGGCGGCCCAGCCTTTGGGACCCGGGTTGACCCAGGGGTAGAAGCCGTCGAAGGCTTCCGGGTGGGGGCCGGGGAGGTTTTCCTGGATGAGGATGGGTGGGGTGCTCCAGCGGTTGACGACTTCGCGGACCTTGGCCCAGTCCGTATGTCCTCCGTAGGGGAAGACGAAGATGACGGGGCGTCCCTGGTAGGTGAGGTAGGCCTGATGGCCGGGTGCGTTGTTGGCCAGGTAAGTGTCGTGGAACATGGTGAAGTCGGCGATGACGAGGTCGGTGGCGCCATCTTCTACCTTTGCTTCGCTGTACATCATGGCCACTTTGAACTTGTTTTTGGCCGCGGCGGCCTGCATGAGGGTGTAGGTCTGATCGACGTACGGCTCACGGTCGCCATACCAGTCAACGACAAAGGCCGAGATGCCCATCTCCTTGGCGTGCTTGATCTGGCTTTTGATGACCTCAGGGTCGTGGGACGAGTAGCCCACGTTGATATGGCTGGGCAAGCCAAACCAGCCCTCGTAGACGGCGAGGGTTTCGGGCGCGGTGCCGGCGGCCTTGAATTTCAGATTAACCGACTGGGAAGGGCCGGAGCATCCGTGAAAGAGCAGCAGGAGGGAGAGGATAGCAGCGCTTGTTCCAACCGACATAGCACTAGTATCTCTCAGAAAAAGGAATAGAATCCAGGTACACCTTTATTTCCAACCTGAACGCTCTACGCCTTTATAGGGAGTGCTTTTTTAGCATAGTGAAGAGCAGCCGACCCAACCAAAGTTGCATCTATATTCGCAGATCAGAAAAAACAAGATTTTGGCTGTATATTATTGGGGCACTTACCGTGTTGACTGGGCCTGGGGAAAATTCGAAGACTTTGAGGGCGCGGATCGTTTCAGGGAGTGTGGTGCTCCTGTCCGGATCCGGGCTGGCGACAGCCGTAAATCTTGGGTACAACGTTGCTGTGGCGCGCTTTCTGGGACCCCGGGGTTTCGGTCATGCGACGGCTGTGTACACGGTGCTGACGCTGATCTCAGCGGTAACACTTTCCTTCCAGATTGTTTCCACCAAGTTCGTTGCTAAACAGACTTCAGAGGCTGCCCGGGATGCAGCTTATCGAGAACTTCACCGCGGCGCCTGGGTTTGCGGTGCGCTTGTCGCGGCTTTGCTGGTGCTTTTCCAGGTGCAGATCACAGCTTACCTGAACCTGCCAAGTGTCATTCTTGTGGACTTCCTTGCAGTTGGCGCGGCCTTCTATGTTCCGCTGGGAACACGGCGCGGGTACATCCAGGGGGCATACGGATTCAAGAGCCTGGCGACCAACCTGATTCTCGAGGGTGTGGTCCGGCTGGTTGGCTCGCTGGTGTTCATCTTTGCAGGCCTAGGAGTGAATGGTGTGATCGCTGCGAACGCGGCTGCGATGGCGGCTGCCTATTTTGCGATTGCACCAAGGCTGATACCGCGCGAGGCTGGAGTGGTTGGGATTCCGTCGGCTTTCCAGGAAGTTCGCCAGGCGCTGGTGTTCTATTCAGGGCAGGTCCTGATCAATAACAGCGATATCGTGTTGGTGAAGCATTTTTTTGCACCTGACGCCGCAGGGCTTTATGCGGCGGTCGCGATGGTTGGCCGGGTGACGTTTGCTTTTTCTTCGGCGGTGGTGAACAGCATGTTCCCGGTCGTGGCGGGCTCAGGGAAGGACGAACGGAAGAATCTTTCGTTGATTTCGACTTCCCTGCTGCTGGTGTTGGCTATCGGACTGATTCTGGCTGCGGGGCTACGCGTGGCGCCTGCGAGCATCTGGACGATGTTCTTCGGGGCGCGTTTTGCGATGCAGGGGGATTATGGTTTCCCGTACCTGCTTTCGCTTTATGCGCTCACGACGGTGATTTACTCGCTCAGCGTCGTGATTATCACATATGAGATGTCCTACAAGATCGCGAATACGAGCTGGGTGCAGCTGGCGATGAGCTTTGGCCTGATTGTGTCGATCTGCAAGTACCACGCGTCGCTGCAGCAGGTGATTATGGTGCAGCTCGTGCTGATGCTGGTGCTGCTGGTGATGGTGAGCGTTCCATTCCTGATCGAGGCGCTGCGGGTGACGGATGAAAATTTCGATGGTTCGCGGGGTGCGGTGAGGCTGCTTCGGCGCATCTCAGAACATGAGGTCATTGCAAAGTTCCTGGAGGGCGACTTTTCGCACCGGGCCTATTGCAATTATCACGAGAGTTTACGGCACATTGTTGAGAGACCAGATCTGGAAGATTTGAAGGAGAATGCGAAGCGTCGGGCGCTGCTCTTCCTTCGTCATCGTTCGCTCTGGAAAGAGCTTCCTTCGGACACAGAGTGGTTTGAAGTGGAGGTTCGGGACGGCGATCTCGAACAGATACAGGTTTTCCCGCGGGCGCACTGGCGGAAGCTGGCCCGAGGAAACTTCTCGATCACGAGAGTGATGGAGAGGGTGCAGAACGAGAAGGCTGGAGAGGATCCCTTCTTCTCTAAGATTGCGGATATTCGGGGTGTGTTTTCGGACGACTCGACAACACCGGGTGCCGTAGTCCTCATTGGGGTGAATGAGTCTGAACCGCTCACGATCCTGGATGGGAATCACAGATTTCTTGCGGCCGCGATGGAAGGCAGGGTCCATCAGTTGCGGATCGTATGCGGGCTTTCGCCCAGAATGACACAGTGCTGCTGGTACAAGACCAACCTGTTCAACCTTACTCGGTATGGCCGGAACCTGATCCGACATGTCGTTCGTCATCCAGAGACCGAGCTAAAGAGCCTCTTCGAACGCCCGAGCTAAACCGTCGAATTTGCTTTGCTTTACAAACTTTATTGCAGAAAATGAACTTGCCCAGGGAGCTTAGAATGTCGATCAAGATGCGTGCAGTCCGTGTTCACCAGATACCAGAGCAGATGTCCTCAACCGAAGTACGCAGCTTTCTTCGCGACTTCCAGAAGTGTGCTGAAAGTGAGCGTCCCCGCTTCGTGCTGGATTGCTCCCGTATGTGGACCATGGATTCGTCCGCGATTCACCTCCTGCTCAACTGCCTTGAAGAGGTGATGAAGTGCAATGGTGATGTGCGTCTTGCCGGCCTGAAGCCTGAAGCTGAGTCAACCCTGCGCCGCAGCGGTGTCCTGCGCCTGTTTGAGAGCTATGCGACCTCCGAGAGTGCGGTGCAGAGCTTCCACCAGCGTCCCACCAGCCTCGCTCCTCTTGCTTACGAGGCCGAGAGCTACGAGATTGCCGCAGAGCGCGCAGCATAACTGCATGACGGCATTGCATCGTCTGGCAGTCGAAAGTTGAGGAGGAGAGATGAACCACTTGCTTGACTGGCGCAATCGCCAGTTTGCTTTGTGCCTTGCTTTGATGATGGTCATTCCCGCGAGCGAGGCTTTTGCGGAACCGATTGTGCCGCCTTCTGTGGCAGTAATTTCTTCATTCTCCTCCTCAACTTACGGAACCAGCCGAGCGTCGTACCCGGATAGCCCGGGTACGACGTGGGTGCAGGCGACTTCGCAGGCTTCTGGCGCCAGTTCCTCTGCTCCTCAGCAACCTCAGAATCCTCAGCAGCAGACGCCCACCCCAATGGGAACGGCTGCAGCACCGGACGAGCAGCCTGCCGGGGTTGCCGCATCGAAGCCTTCCGGGGCGGCCATTGCGGCGGCAAAGCAGAAGAGGATTCGCACGTACGCGATACGTACGGCGCTGGTTCTGGGTGCTGCAGTAGCCATTAGCGTGGTTGTCGGCGCTTCTGAAGCAAGCCCCGCTCGAGCACACTAGGGTGGAGATGCAGCAGGCATAGATGAGGCAAACGAAAAAACAAACTCCCAAGTTCATCGTCAGCTTTTCGGGCGTGGATGGCGCAGGCAAAAGTACTCAGATCGCAAACCTTGTTCAGCACTTGCAAGAAGCAGGTTTGCGTGTGAGCATTGTGACCTTCTGGGACGACGTGGCGACGCTGAAGGGCTTTCGCGAAGGCGTCGGGCACAAGGTTTTCAAGGGCGAAAAGGGTGTTGGTTCTCCCGAGGCTCCGATCGCGCGTCGCGATAAGAATGTACGTTCGCCACTCGTGTCGCTTTGCCGGCTGGGCTTCTACATCTGCGACGCGCTCTCGCTGCGCAGGAAGATGCATGCGGTGGAAACAGCGGATGCCGATGTGATTATCTTCGACCGCTTTCTCTATGATGAGCTTGCAAACCTGAGTCTGGGAAATCCGCTGATAAGGATGTACGTAGGGATCCTGATGAAGCTGATCAGGCGTCCCCAGATAAGCTTCTTTCTGGATGCTGACCCGGTACAGGCGCGTGCGCGCAAGCCTGAGTATCCTTTGGATTTCATTCAGTCGAACCGCAAGGCTTACCTGACGCTTGGCCGGCTTCTGGGCGGGGTGAAGGTCATTCCGCCTTTGCCGCTTGAAGCAGCAAAGGCTGCGGTTGTGGGGCATGTGTTCCGGACGGGTCTCGGTGCTCTTCACGGTCCTGGAAAGAGCGCTGTACTCTCCGCGTAACGGCTTTGAAGCAGCGAGGGCGACTGGCAGAATTCCCTGCCCGTCGCCCTTTTGCCATTGAGGATTGAGCAGCCGTCTACCAGTAGGTGAAGTTGGTGTTGTCGAGGTAGGTGGTGTTCGCGCTCTGCCTGTAGTTGCCGTCCATCTGATAGTTGATGGTCATGCCGTACCAGCCGCTGGGAACGGAGAACGGGGGCATGGTGCGGTTGATGGGGTAGTTGACGCCGTTCACGGTGATGCTTTGGTAGAGGAGCGTGTTGTCGGCCTCACGCTGTACGTTCACGGTGACGTGATTCCATGCGTTGTTGTTGAGGGTGCATGGTATGGAGGTGGGGACCCAGTGTGCGTTCACGTTGTCCCAGATGTCCCAGACTCCGTCTGCGAGGTGGTTGCACTCTGTGCCCCACTCCATGCCTACGCCATCCTTGTACATGTTGATATCGAATTCGAGATCCTGCGTGACGGCGAAGTTGGTGATGAAGAGGTCGGTGTCGAGCGCGAAGTTGTGAAGATTGGGAATGAGCGACCGGCTGTTGTCCTGATAGCTGCCGAGCGCACCCTGACCGAGTACGGGGTTCGACCAGAGGACGTCAGAGTAGGGTTTAGAGCCACCCATGTCGAAACGAGTTGCGTTGCCACTGAGCGAGACGGCTTTCTGATTGTGCGTCATAGCCCAGCTGATGCCAGAGCATGGTGCGCTGCAGATGTCATAGACCGGCGGCAGTTCGCCCCACTGGTTCCAGTTGGTGGACTGGTGAATGTTCGCCATCGTGGTTCCGGCAACCTTGACCGAGACCGGCGTGGAGGTGACGCCGCCGCAGTAATCCCAAGCCTGGACGACGGTATTCGGCGTACCTACGGGAAGGGGCAGGGTTGCATTCAACTTGGCGCCCTGAGTGGTGTAGCTGAGGTTGCCGTTGACGTAGACACCCATGGAAGCAACACCGCCTGCACAAGCGGTAGTTGCTGAGGCGACGAAGGCAGCCGGATTGCTCACGGTGCTGCCATTGGCTGGCGATGTTACAGAGACTCCCGAAGCTGTGTTGACAGTCAGGGAGATGGTCGATGAGCTCGTTCCTCCGCAGTAGTCCCAGGCCAGAACGACTGCCTTGTGGTTACCTGATGCCAGATTCAACGTGGTGTTGATGCTCGTCCCGCCTGCGGAATATTTGAGGCTATCGTCGATGTAGACTCCCACTGCGGCAACACCGCTTTTGCAGGTTGTGGTGTTCGCGCTTGCGACGAACTTGACGTTGGCCGCGACGGTGTCGCCGTTGGAGGGCGAAGAGACCATGACTGAGGCGAATGCTGGCAACGCGGCAGTGAGAGCCAGCGTCGTAAGGACATACTTGATAAGCTTCATCGATTTTCCTCGGAGTGAATAGTCGTACAAGTGGTGCGGTGAAGACTTCGAATCGACTGACTCGCTGGGCTAACAGGAGCCAGAAGGCAGAGCTATGCTGTCTACGGGCCGATCGTAGCGAGAGAAGCAAAGCCTCTGCGCGCTGACGTCAACCTCTGAAGTGACTCACGGCTGATGCGGTGAAGCGCCCTGTGCTGTTTGATTTCGTTCAGGTGCTGCTTCGCTTTCGAGAAAGCCATTTGTGAAGGCCTTCTCACCGATGTGTCGTTTACGGCTTCGGGACTGGAGACTTACAGTCGAGCTTTAGAGGATCATACACAAGCGATTCGTGACGAAGTTCCTCGAAAAGCAACAGACGAGGCAACATTTTGTGGAATCCTCGTCGGTTTAGGCTATACTCCGCAATTTATTCCTGATCTCAGTGATAAGTTCGGAGTCCCCTGGAAAACATTTCCGGTGAAGGCTACCTGTAAGTTGTAGGTATTTTTGTTTCGAGTTGTAGGCGCTCCAAGTAGTTGAAATGGAAAAAGCAGCAGAGACCGATCCCGGGTCGCTGCTGCTTTTTGTGAGAAGGATTGTGCACGGAGCTACTGCGATCTACCAGTAGGTGAAGTTGAGGTTGTCCACATAGCTTGTGATGGCCTTCTGTTTCACGTTGCCGTCCATCTGGTAGTTGACGGTGACTCCGTACCAGTCCGCCGGTACTGAGAAGGGTGGGTAGGTCTTGTTAAGGTTTGCGGTCACGCCATTGAGGGTGATGGACTGATAGACGAGCTTGTTATCTGCCGTTCTCTGAGCGGCGACGGTGACATGATTCCACTTGCCTGCATTGGGTTCACATGCGATGCCGGTGGGTACCCAGGTGAAGTTCGCATTGTCCCAGATATCCCACTCGTTACCGCCACCGATGCGGCACTCTGTACCCCACGTCATGCCGACGCCGGCGCCTGGAAACATATTGATGTCAAATTCGAGAGCCTGAGTTCCGGGACCGTCGGTGTAGTAAAAGTCTGCGTCGTAGGTGAAGTTGTGCAGTGCAGGAATGATCTGGCGCTTGAGGTCGGGCAGACCCTGCGTGGATGCCGTGCCGATGAGCTGGTTGTAGAAGAGTACGTCGGAGTAAGGGTTGGTCCCGCCGAGGTTCCACTGGGTGGCATTGCCGCTGAGCGAAGGAGAGGAGACACCCTGCTGCAGAGAGAAGGTCACGCCCGGGCAGCTGAAGTCGCAGTCAGAATAGTAGGGAGCAACCTGTCCGGATTGCTTCCAGCCGGTGCTGCGTTGAAGGTTCTTCATGGTTGTGCCGGTTGCTACATTGAGGTTGACCGGTGTTGCGGAGGTGCCACCGCAACTATCCCAGGTCTGCACGGCCGCCTGGTTGCTGCCTGCCGGGAGGGTGATCTGGGTGTTGAGCTTGCTGCCAGGAACGGTATAGACCAGGTTGTTGTTGACGTAAACACCCATAGCAGCCACACCCGCGCTGCAGGTTGTGGTTGCCGTAGCGACAAAGTTTGTGAGGGCGCTGACCGTGCTGTTGTTGACAGGTGAGGTGACGAAGACTCCCGCGAGACTGGAGACGCTGACCGGCACGTCAGTCTTTGAAGCGCTACCGCAGAAGTCCCACGACTGGATAGTTGCTTTGTGCTTTCCAGGAGTGAGGGCGATCTGGGTGTTGAGCTTTGTACCCTGGACCGTGTAGGCGAGTTTGTCGTCGATGTAGACCCCTATGGCGGCGACACCCTTGCTGCAGGTGGTGGTATTTGCGGTGGCGACAAACTTTGCGGTTGATCCGACCGTCTCACCAGCGAGAGGGCTGGTGACGACGACGTTGGCAAAGGCAGGTACGGCAGAGAGCAGAGATGTGATCAGGAGTGCAGGGGCCAAATTCTTCATGTGTTCCTCGGGAGTAAAGGGGTAACTAGTTGTGCGACTCCTAAGTAATAGTGGACGATGGCCGACAAGCCCATGCGACTAAAGTGGGGTTCGGGGACCACTATCGGTTTACGTAATGAGCGCGATTGGGGTATTGGGGTGCCTAAAACCCTTGATTTTATTGGGTACTAGCGACATATGACCCTCGAGGCAGGGATTGCTCCACGGGCTTGCGGAAATTTTCCCATTATGGTAAGTGAACTATTCTGAATAGACGGTTTTCTACTCTCACAAGACAAAGCAAGCTGTACGGGCGTGCTGCACAGGAAGCTTTATGACACTTCGGTACTCAAACAGCTGGACTCCAAGTAATGCGACGGGTCTTCTTCGGGGAGTATCGGCAGCTTTACTCCTGTCATTAGTCTTGGTGCAGCAATCAGGGGCGAGTTCCTTCGCGCAACCTGCAAAGGGCCAGGAGACGGGTGCGACGGGCACTGCCGCCGCGAAAGTTCAACGTGGCGTGGGCGCAGAGCCGAGCAAACGGCACCGCAATGTACAGCACTCCGAGGCGAAGAAGGAAAGCCGGGCAGTGGATGCGGCTGCACCGCCAGCGAAGGTCACCTTCCAGGACGGGGTCCTGACGGTTCATGCTGAGGATGCGGACCTGAGAGAGATACTGAAGCAAGTGGCGGGCGCCAGCGGGATGGTGATCGACGGTTCGGTACAGAGCAGCCGCGTCTATGGGGACTACGGTCCGGGCGATCCGCTGAATGTGCTTACAGACCTATTGGCGGGATCAGGTTATAACTTCCTGATGGTGGGAGCCAGGGACGACGGGGCGCCGCGCGAGTTGCTGCTTACACAGAAGAGTGGCGAACCTTTGCCTCCCCCGACGCCGCAGGCACAGCAGGCGCAGCAGACCGTCGAAGGTGTGCAGCAGGAGCAGCTGGGACCAGGTGCAATTCCGAATGTGCCACCGCCTCCCTCCGAGGATCCGCAGGTGCGCATGCAGCAGAACACGCAGCGTCTGCAACAGATGCACGACCATCAGGCAGAGCCTCAGCAACCTCAGTAAAGAATCAGGCTAGTCGCGTGAGGACCCGGCAAGCTGCGGCGTGCGGGGTCTTGCTGCGTAGGAGGCTGTGGCGCTAAAGGCCACGGAAGGCTCGAAGCGTTTCCACGCCTGTGGACCGGATGGTAGGATGGTCCGCACTCACAATAGCTGCGGAGATAGGCGGGGACAACGTTCCTACTCGCGCTCGCACAAAGACAGACTTACCCTGATGCCTGCCAAGCGTTCCCGGCGATTCAAATTCCTGAGATTTGGGCAATGATCTTGCATAGCCGCAGGGCTTGGCAATGAGCCGGATACGCAGCACATGCATAGAAGCTGGCCTGGGTCTGCTGAAGTTGATGGGTTAAATGGAGGATCACAGTGCAATCCCGCTGGATTTGTACGGCTATGCTGGCTGTGAGCGTGTGCATGCTGCATGCGCAGAACGCCACGACCCCGTGGTACGGCGTTCTACGCGACGAGAACGCGAAGCCAGTCATTGGCGCGACGATCGAGCTTAGTTCAGGGGACCACCTTTTCAAGACGACGACGATTGAAAACGGCGCTTTCCGCTTTCCTGCACTGCCGGAGGGCAGTTATTCGCTGGTGGTGACTGCGGCTGGACATGCGCATACGGTGACGACTCCGATCTCAGCCGCGGGCGGTTCGGTGGTTGTGAGTCTGCAGGGTGGGGGTTCAATGCAAGTCAGTGCCGCTGCCGCGAGGTCTGCGACGGGTGGCGAGCAGATGGATAGCAAGTCGGTCAGCGAAATTCCTCTCAACAAGCGAGACTTCAGCCAGTTGCTGCTGCTTTCCGCAGGAACTGCGGCGGACCCGAGCGGGGCATCGAACTTTACGCAACAGTTTGCGATTAATGGGCAACGAGGAGTCTCGGCCACGTTTGCGATCGATGGTGCAGACACGAGCGACCCGGAGCAGGGTGGTGGTACGTTCACGAACTTCAACGTGGACGCGGTGCTCGAGATTGAATCAGAGTCCGGGGTGATGCCACCCGAGATTGGTCGTGGTGCTTCGGGCTTCACAAATATCGTGACGCGTTCCGGGAGTGCTGGATTTCATGGCTCGGTGTTTGAGTTCCTGCGCAATTCCGCCCTCGATGCACGTAACTATTTCGATTACTCATCGCCGGTGAACCCGGGACGAATACCGCCGTTCAAGCGGAATGAATTTGGTTTTACGAATGGCGGACCGATCTACATTCCGCACATTTATGAGAGGCGCGATCGTGCTTTCTATTTTGTTGAGTACCAGGGATTTCGCCAGGTGCTTGGGACGACACAGGTGTTCTCTGTACCGACGGCGCAACAGCGAACCGGGCAGGATACGACGGCGTTTGCAGGGGACACGCTGTACGTGCCGGTGGACCCTGGCATCGCCGCGGTACTGGCGCGTTATCCATTGCCAAATCTTGCTACCGGAACATTTGGTGCGAATACTTTCGCAACTTCATCGAAGGTTGCGACGAATGCCGATCAGTTCTCGTTGAGGCTGGATTACCAGCCGAGAGAAAAAGATCATTTTCTGGCACGAGTCACGTTTGACAACCTGGACGGTCCAACGACCAACCCGGATCAGACGGTGCTGGATAAAAGCTTCGCGGTGACCTATGGCGACCGGCAGAGGAATGCAGTGCTGACGTGGCTTCATACGGTGTCGCCGCGGCTGAGTTTTGAGAGTTCGATTGCGGGCATCCGGACGACACCATCGTTCAATACGCCGAACCAGAGCGACCCTGCGGTAAAGTTCAACGACTCGCTGTTTGAGCCATTCAATGCGCCGGGGGGAAGTGTAATCAAGTCGTTTACAAATCTCTTCCAGTTTCGTGAGAATGTCACCTACACGAGGGGCAATCATGCAATGAAGGCGGGGGCCGAGGTACGTTTGTGGCGGGACTCCAGCTACTTCGGGGCAGCTCCGAATGGGGAGTACGACTTTGGGGGCGGGACCGCCTATGCTTCAAGCGCGATCCGCTCGCAAAGTGGACTGCATGATGTGCATGTGGGAGATCCACTGCCGGATACACTGAGTGCGTTCCTCTCCGGGAGTCCGTTTGCGTATACACGCGCGGTGGCGCCGCCTTACTTTTCGAATGGCAACAGGATTGGACCGGCAGCGGACAGCCGTACATCGTATGAGGCTTATGTACAGGATGCATGGCGGATTACTCCACATCTTATGCTGAACTATGGGCTTCGTTATGAGGCGTATACGCCCATTTCGGAGCGGGCTGGGAGAGGAGCGGGGTTTTATCTGACTCCATCGGGGACGCAGGAACTGCTTGTGAATCCGAGCCCGGTGTATCGCACGCGGATGAACAACTGGGGACCGCGGTTCCAAGCCGATTACAACGCAACAGAGCATCTGGTTGTACATGCAGGGGCGGCGCTGACGACGATTCCGCCGAATATCTGGCAGGATAACTTCCTGACGGGGAGCATACCGTTCGTCTTCTATCCACGCGTGACGGCCTCACCTGGTTCGCAGATCAAATATGGATTCCAGATCGATCCTGCGCAGCTTCCACGGGTTTATTCGACGGATGGAGCGGACATTTTCGCGGGGCGCGGACCGAAGGATGTTCCGGTGAATACGGTGTTCGATGTAGAGCGATTTGAGCGTGACCTCTCTGCCGTGTCGGGCCAGGCGTCGCCGCTGAATGTGCAGGCGATCAGCCGCGAGATGGGCAATGCGATGCTGGCGACGTGGAGCCTGGGGCTTGAGAGAGCGGTGGGCAAGATCACGGCGACAGCGGGTTATGTCGGCACATCAGCGTACAAGCTTGCGCGTGCGAGTTTCCCCAATGCTTACCCTGGGGCTACTGCCCAGTTTGCGCATTTTACAAACTTCAGCCCGGCTGGAGTTCCGGTGAGCGGGTTTGGAACGGAGAACGAAGTGACGCCAACTTCGCATTCCAGTTATCACGCTCTGCAGCTTTCTGCGAGCGGTCCGACGGGCCATGGGGGTCCGGGCATCCAGGCGAGTTATACGTGGTCCAAGTCGATTGACGATACGAGCACGGTGGCTGGGACTTCGGCGACAAGTACGGTGGGCGCGATCTCGCAGGCGGCCCCGCAGAACCCTTTCGATACGCATGGAGAACGTGGACCTTCGACGTTCGACATCACGCATTCGTTCACGTTGAGCCTGGCGCAGGAGATTCCACTCGATAAGCTTCAGTTGCTTGACCGGGTGAGCCGAAGGGCTGTGCAGGGATGGCAGTTGATCAATGTGTCCACGTTGAGCACGGGTCTTCCCTTCACCGTTTACTCGGGGATTCAGCAGACCGGAGCGGGTTCCTCTGGTGGCGATCGACCCGATCAGATTGCGGTTCCCGAGTTGTCGACGAGGCGTGCGCGACGCGAGGATTACTTCGGACGGGGGGACAGCAATGGTTCTTTTTTTTCGATACCGATTGGCATAACGGGAGGTACCGGGCCGAACTCGGGGCGCTTCGGGATGCTTGGGCGAAATACATTTCGTGGCCCCGCGTTTTATGATTTCGACGTTTCGCTGGTGAAGGATACGCCGCTTGGCCGGCGCCAGTCAGGGAGCGAACTGGTAGATATGCAGTTTCGTTCGGAGTTCTTCAACATCTTCAACATCGTCGATATGGGGTTGCCATCGAACACGATTCTTGGTTCGGGATTTGGGCTGATCAATCGGACGGCGGGCAGTTCGCGACAGATCCAGTTCTCGCTGAAGTTTGCATACTAAGTTCGGTGAGGTTCCGGTCAGATTAGAATTCAGAAATTCAGGATGATGACAGACATACCGACACAAAAGCGCACGAACACACCCCGGCAGGTTCTATTTGCGAGTCTTGTCGGGACGACGGTTGAATTTTTCGACTTTTATATCTATGCCACAGCGGCGGTGCTGGTATTTCCGCGGCTTTTCTTTCCTGCGGCTGATCCGGTCTCGGCGACGCTGGCATCGCTGGCGACCTTTGGGATTGCGTTTCTTGCGCGGCCGATCGGGTCAGCACTGTTCGGTCATTTTGGCGACCGGATTGGTCGCAAGAATACGCTTGTGCTGGCGCTGTCGACGATGGGCTTGTCGACCTTTGCGATTGGTGCGCTGCCGGGTTACAAGTCGATTGGCGTGGTGGCACCGTTGCTGCTTGCTTTGTGCCGGTTCGGTCAGGGCATCGGCCTGGGTGGTGAGTGGGGCGGGGCGGTTCTGCTTGCCGTGGAGAACGCACCACGCGGCAGGAGGGCGCTGTATGGGATGTTTCCGCAGCTTGGTGCGCCGATTGGATTTCTTCTATCCGGTGGTATTTTCCTGCTGCTTTCACACGTGCTGACGGACCAGCAGTTCTTCAACTTTGGCTGGCGTCTGCCGTTTCTTGCGAGTGCGATTCTTGTGGTGCTTGGGCTGTACGTGCGGTTGTCGATTACAGAGACTCCTGTGTTTCAGGAGGCGATGAAGCGGACCGAGCAGGTTGGGATCCCGATTCTGACGGTCTTCAGGCGGCATGCGGGAGCGCTATTCGCGGGGGTGCTGGTGTGCCTGGCAACGTTTGTGCTGTTTTACCTGATGACGGTGTTCAGTCTCTCCTGGGGGACGAGCGCGCTGCATTATCATCGCGAGATCTTCCTGGTGATCCAACTGTTCGGAACGGTCTTTTTTGCGCTTACGATTCCGATCTCTGCCCTGCTGGCCGAGCGGGGAAGACGCCGCGTGATGTTCACGGTGACCGGGTTGATTGCCCTTTTCGGTTTCGGATTTGCGCCTCTGTTTACTTCGGGACCACATGGCGTGGTGTTGATGATGGCACTTGGGCTGGGGCTGATGGGAATGACATATGGGCCGCTAGGCACCGTGGTTTCCGAGCTCTTCCCTACTTCGGTGCGGTACACGGGCAGTTCCCTTGCCTTCTCGCTGGCAGGAATTCTTGGTGCTTCGCTTGCACCGTATGTTGCGACGTGGCTGGCAAAGACATACGGTCTGCAGTATGTGGGGTACTACCTGTCTGGATCGGCAGTGTTGAGCTTTATCGGCCTGCTGATGGTGCGTGAGACGAGCCAGGATGACCTGACTGAGTCGATTTGATGAGTGTAGTGAGGAGAGGTTCGCGGGTCTTTGTAAGTGTCGTACTTGGGCGACGCCCGCGCCTTGGTTGAGCCAGAATTTGTTGCCGGGGGCCGCGATGGGGTGAGGGGCTCAGCCGGAGAGGGCGCACCTTTCGATCGAGGCTGTTGCTGCGGCGACAGTGCACCGTTCGGAGGAATCGAGGCCTCGGGTGTGATGCGGATCACCATGTGGTTATTGCACGAACGTCTATGCTGAGAAGGACCTTCCATTGTTGATGTCCGCTCCATTGTGTTGAGTGAGCGATGCGTGGCTCCGCCAATTTTTAAAGAGCTCGCAGGAAGGTGTCGATAAGATGATGGTTTGAGTCAGCTAGGAGAGGCGTGACATGGCAGTAAAGGGATTGGAGACCACCGCAGTCGAGCTGAAGAGGATTCTGCTAGCGATTGATCTGCAGCATCCCTGTGAGCCGGCGACGGGCTATGCAGCAGCTCTTGCGGCGCGCTACTCATCGACGCTGGAACTTGTCACTGTCATCGATTATTCGCGAGATACTCTGGCCTTTGCGGAACCTCTGGCGCCTGCGCTTGAATTGATGCGCGAGAGTGCGCGGCGTGGGCTTGAAGATCAGGCAAAGCTCCTGGAAGGATTGAAGACCCGAGTGCATTTGCTCGAGGGTATTGATGCGGCGCAGTTGCTGACTGCCGAAGCTCACCGTGGGGCAGCTGACCTGATCGTTCTGGGTACATCCTCCAAACGCGGACTTGAACGCTTCCTGCTGGGTTCGACGGCCGAGGAGGTGCTTCGCACGGCGAGTTGCCCGGTACTTACGGTTGGGCCGCATGTTTCTGGTTGCCCTGCAGGCCCGATGCATTTCAGGAAGATCGTTCTGGCTACGGATCTTTCCTCTCATGCAGAGAAGGCGTTCCATTTCGCGGTTGCGCTTGCTTCAGGAGATGGTGCGGAGCTCTCGATCTGTCGCGTCATAGCGGAAGAGAGAGGGACTGCAGGTGCGGAGAAGGTTTTCGTGTCTTCGGCGCTTGCGCTGCGGGAGTTGAGCCAGTCGGCATCGGCTCGCTGCAAGATTGCGTGCACGATCGAGCATGGGGATGCAGCGCGGGAGATCCTGATGCTCGCGCGGCGGATGGATGCGGACCTGATTGTGCTTGCGGCGCGGCGGGCTTCGGTCTGGCTTAGTTATGTGCGCGCCGGGCTGACGCCGTCTTTGCTGGCTGAGGCGAAGTGCCCGATTATCTCACTGTGCTGATTCGGCTGGAGAGTGCATCGCAGGCGCTCAGGTCATGAGCCGAGGCTAAAAAGCAAAGCCAAGGGAAGGAGACGAACCTGCGTGTAAGCCTGGAGTCTGCGCGCGGCCGGGCGACCACGATGGCACGGGTTCTTCAGGATTGAAGTATTCTGACAGAATACGGGGGCGCTCAAGGATCTTGATGGCCAATGTGTGGGGCACACGCGGCGAGCTTCCTTTCAGCACCCAGCAAGGCAGGAGATTCAATGTCAGATAAGTCGTTCGTCCAGCCCTCCACGCTGCAGCCGGAGACGCTTGCTATCCATACAAATCGGGCGTATGAGACGCTCTCGAATTCGATTCTGTTCCCGATTCACCAGACTGCGACTTACATCCATGACACGGTCGGCGTGACCAAGGGCTACGGTTACTCACGGGGAGCGAACCCGACGGTGAATGCGCTTGAGCAGGCGATCTCCGCGCTTGAAGGCACCGCAACCGCGGTATGTTTCCGCTCCGGGATGGGCGCGATCAGCACGCTTTGCCTGGCGGTACTGAAGGCCGGCGATCATGTCCTGCTGTCGGATGTGATCTATGGCGGGACGACGCGGCTGTTTCAGCAGGTACTGCGCAATTTTGCAATCGAGTTTTCTTATGTCGATGTAGACGATCATGACGCGGTTGCGAAAGCGATTCGGCCGAGCACTCGGCTGGTATTCATCGAAACCCCTGCGAATCCAACGCTGAAGCTGGCTGATATCGAGAGCATCGCGCGAATCGCTCACTCCCACGAGGATGTTCTTCTTGCCGTGGACAATACGTTTCTGACGCCGATGCTGCAGGATTGCCTGGGGCTTGGAGCCGATATCTCCATGCTGTCGACGACCAAGTACATCGATGGGCACAATGCAACGATCGGGGGCTCACTGGCGACCCACGATGTGGCTCTCACCGAGCGATTGAGGCTGGTTCGCAAGACACTCGGAACGATTGCGTCTCCCTTCGATTCGTGGCTTACGCTGCAGGGCGTGAAGACGCTGCCGGCAAGACTGGGACTGCACTGCAAGCACGCGCAGATGATCGCCGAGTGGCTTGAAGCGCATCCTCGTGTTGCCAAGGTGAACTACCCCGGGCTCGATTCGTTCCCGCAGAAGGCACTCGCGGCGAAGCAACAAAAGGGTTTCGGCGGAATGCTGTCGTTCGAGCTTGATGCAACCACGGAGCAGTCGTTGCGGTTCATCGATGGCCTTCGGCTCTGCACCTGCGCGGAGAGTCTGGGCAGCGTGGAGACATTGATCACGAATCCTGCGACAGCCTCGCACTGCGATATTCCGAGTGAAGAACGGAGCAGGCTGGGAGTCACAGATCGGCTGATCCGACTGTCGGTTGGACTAGAACATCCAGCCGATCTGATTGCCGACTTCGAGCAGTCCTTTGAGGTTGTGTTCGGCGGTGCGAAGTGAAGTTTGCGAGTAAGCTGGTGCACTTCGATTCGAGTCCCGGTGATGATCTGAGGCCGATGGCGACGCCCATTTATCAGACGGCAACGTTTGAGCAGGAACACGCTGACAGCTTCGGCGCGTATGACTATTCGCGCAGCGGGAACCCGACGCGCCGAGTGCTTGAAGATCATGTGGCGTCACTTGAGAATGGCACGCGCGGCTTTGCTTTCTCCAGCGGCATGGCAGCCATCGCGAATGTAGCGCACTTGCTGACAGCGGGAGACGAAATTCTTGCCGACTGGGATGTCTACGGCGGGACGGCAAGGCTTTTTGGCCGGGTGCTGACGCGGTTCGGGATCAAGGTGCGCTACGTCGACGCCTCGGTGGCCGGCAGTCTAGAGGCGCATATCAATGCGGCGACGCGCATGATCTATGTTGAGTCTCCGACGAACCCGATGCTGCGAATTGTTGATCTGAGGGCCACGGCGGAGATCGCACGGCGACACAGGCTTCTTTTCTGCGTGGACAACAGCACGATGTCGCCTTATCTTCAGAATCCGCTGGATCTGGGTGCGGATATTGTGATCCACTCGGCGACGAAATTTCTTTGTGGACACAGTGATGTCACGGGAGGAGTCGTTGTTGTCAAAGATGCGGGGTTGGCGGACCAGATTTACTTTTTGCAGAACGCTGAGGGGACTGCGTTGGGACCGTTCGATTGCTTCCTCTTGTTGCGCGGGATAAAGACTCTGAAGGTCCGCCTCGATGTGCAGCAGAGAAATGCTATGCGGGTCGCGGACTTTTTGTCAGGCCAATCCGCCGTGTCGAACGTTTATTATCCGGGCGCAAGCTTCCATGTGGGCCACGAGATACACCAGGCACAGGCACGCGGCGGCGGGGCGGTCTTGAGCTTCACGCTGGCTGATGCGACTGCGGCAAAGATGATCGCGGAGACCAGCCGGCTGTTCCGCATCTCGGTCAGCTTCGGGAGCGTAAGCTCAACGATCAGTGTGCCGGTGAAGATGTCCCACGCGAGTGTGCCTGCGGAGATCCTTGCGGAGCGATCCATCCCCAACTCGCTTCTTCGACTCTCGATCGGAATCGAAGACGTTGACGATCTATTGGAAGATCTGGCGACGTGTCTCAAGCAACTTTAGGCTTGTCTGAATCCAAGCGGGCAAGCAGAGCCACGGTGCGGCGTGCTTGTCAGCATCGGCAGCACCTACGCCCCCAACGTCGGGGTCCAGCCCGGGGGTGAGTCCACCACCGTCACCGTCGACGCCTCATCTTCCACCGTCAAAACCGAATCCTCCGACGTCGCCGGAAACGTGGGCGGTCCACTCAGCATCCCCTACCTCTAGCTCGCATTGGCAACAACCTTCTCTCCGCAACATCCTGGAAAAAGTTCGACTATTCGTTCTTCAAGCAGGACCGCATTGCCGGCGTCTTCGGCACGGGCCACAACGGCTTCTTCCAATCACCTGATGGCAAGCAAGACTGGACTCTCTAGCATGCCAATCCCGAAAGCGGCCGAGGCTGCGAATCTTACCGCTCGCCGCGCGCCCAGCCGTTTACCTGGAATGCCGGTGGCACCCCTGCCTTCGGCAAGCCTCAGCCCGCAGAGAAGGCGGTTCCCTAGCCGTCGGCAGATAAGCAAAACCTGCAAACAGCCAGCCGCGAGTGAGCCAGCGCCTATTCCTTGGCATGCACTCATCTTTTGGCAGTGAGGCTTACGGCGTTTCTTCATCAGGAAGAATACCGAGATGCCTCAATTCACGGGCGAATGCATATTCGCTGTGCCATTTGCTGACAAGGTTCTTTCTGGGAAAGAAGAGCCAATAGTCAAGCTCTTCGGGCGGCTGGCAAACATCCTTACCCGCCTGCTGTCGATGGGTCTAGGTCGTTCCGCGCGATCTCCAGATTACAGGGTAGTCGTTGACCTCGTTATTGCCCGATGAGGTGCAGCACAATTTGCCGCTTATGAGGACGCTCTCGATGTTCGAAAAGGTAAATTCCCTGCCATGTGCCAAGTGCCAGCTCCCCAGCTACCACGGGGATCGCAAGCTGTACCTGTGTCAAAGCAGTCTTCAGGTGTGCGGGCATGTCGTCGCGCCCTTCGGATATGTGCTCGTAGGGCCCACCTTCAGGGGCAAGCCGCTCGAAGTAGGCTTTGATGTCGTGGCGCACTGTTGGATCGGCATTCTCCTGGATCAAGAGTGAGGCTGAAGTGTGTCGGCAAAAGACTGTCAAAAGCCCCGTTATGAAGTTTTGGTGCCGCAGCCACTCGGCGGTAGTCGAAGTGAAGTCATAAAGACCTTGCCCACGCGTTTCGATTTCAAGTTGGTGCACCGACTGCTTCATGTCTTTGTCTCAGCTCCTCTTGCGTCGTGCTTTGCTTGAATCAGTTCGATGCATCATTATCCTACCTCGGAAGACTTTCGAGAGACCGGTCTCCCATAGACGAACATCGCACGAACTACACGAATGAAAGTAGTAATCCGAGAAGCGTGTGAAATTTGCAGCGTGCACGAAATTCGTAGGATCTCTCGACAGGACGCCTTCATGTGCCCCTGCCCGTAGAGCAGTCTTTTCGTCGAACGGAGAGCGCACCGTGCCAACGAGATGCGCGCCAGGGAACCGTCCCGCGCTGGTCCTTGTTTCTCGGATGAAGCCCTGTCCCTGTTGAACTACCTGGTTTGCTGCCAGCTGACCCCAAGTCAGGTATAGCAGCAGGTTGCAAGAGTATTGGGTTGTTCGTTTGCTGCCGGTCCTTGCCGCGGGAACAGTGAAAAAGTTCGAAGGTTTTGGAAGCGAGAAAGACAGCTCTTTCTCTTTGAAGAATGCCCGGGGCCTAGCGATGATCGGGCGCTGCGCTTCGACATCCGGGTTAGTGCAGATAAAAGAGCGCAATGGATCAAGCACGACAGGGTCGGCCATCACTTTAGCGAAGAGTATGAGTTTACAACGCAGATGGCACGCTGCTTTCGCGATCGAAGGGCGTCATGGTTTGCAAGTCGAATTAAGGCAGGTTCATCGATCCAGGCTTTGCCGATTGAGTTGACCCGTTCGACTACTTTCGAAGGGGTTCCATTTGGGTGGAGGCGCGACTGCACTTCTAAGACAATGACCGATGTCAAACGCTGGAACAGCTCAAGCTCTTGTTCAAGCCTTCGCGACTTATCCATCGTCGGACTTCGGGCTACGCTACCAAGGTGTCATTTATGAGACCGGTCGCGCCGTTTAGAGTGATACGGAAGTCCAAAAGAAAGCATCGTTTTGTGAACAGGTAGCGGTGAGCAGCCTTAAGACGCAAGCGGTCCAACCCGGTGTCAGGCACAGGGGCGCAGTAGAGACGAGCGGTTCGAGGTTTTCCCTCGGCCGACTGCGGCTGTTCCTTGTTTTGCTTGGACTTTCGATCGCCGTCGCTTCACCTATCCTTCAGTTCCGCCTCATGACGCCGGATTTACCTTGGCCACGGTCTGATATGGCACCAGTTGCTTTAGGTGTTCAAGCCACGCTCCACGGCCGCGATCCCTACTCGCCTCAGGTTACACGGGAGATCCAGATAGCTTTTTTTGGACACCCTCTTGCTCCGAGAGATCACGGAGACGAGAACCATTTCGCGTACCCAGCGTATGCGGCCATCGTGTTGGCTCCGCTTGCCATTCTTGCCTGGACCAGATCGGAGCTCCTCTTTCTCATTGTTATGCCATTCCTCACGGCTGCAAGCGTGTTGTTGTGGCTAAGTGTCGCAGGTATAGCTCTTAGCAGAGTCCGACTGGCTGTGGTGGTGCTTCTAACATTGGCGAGTTGGCCGGTCATGTGGGCACTGCGTCTTTGCCAGATCACCTTGCTGGTCGCTCTCTTCGTTGCCGTGGGTTGCTGGCTGATCAGGAAACGGCACGACATGCCAGCAGGAATAGTTCTATCCCTCGCTACGATTAAGCCGCAAACTGCTGGGCCCCTGGTTATCTGGCTTCTGGTTTGGACCTGCATGCAACGTCGCTGGTCCCTGGTGACCTCTTTCATCTGCGCTACATCGGCGCTTTTGCTCGCAACGCAGTGGATCGCTCCGGGATGGTTCCCGAGGTGGCTCGCGACGGCAGCCGCGTACGCGCATTACACCCACATCCGTCCCATTCTCCAGTATGTATTTGGCCGGTGGATAGGTGGATTACTGATGGCGGCTTTTGTTGCAGTTAGTTGTCTTGTCCTGTGGCGGATGCGGAAGTGCTGTGCGAAGTCGGCGGAGTTTGGTGTGGCGATTAGCTTGGTGCTTGCGTTGACACTTTCCATCTTCCCGACAACTGTCGGAATGTCCTATAACGACGTTTTGCTGCTGCCAGCTCTTCTCATTCTGCTGCACAAGGCCGGAGTCGGCCGCTGCACTCGGGCTGCAAGATGGATCACCATTGGATTGCTGCTGGCCGTACTTGCGGCGGTACCGCTTCAGGTGTTGGGCGAGTGTATCTGGGGCTACACGAAGATGTGGACTGTAGTTGTTCTGGTGCCCCTCGTGCTACTGCCTGCCTGTACTTTGGTCGCTCTGGCTCTATACGCCAACGAACTAAGACTCGAGCAGAGTAAACGACCGGAGAGACACACCCCTCCGGCATACAACGTTCTCTGATCCCTCTTTGGCTACTTTTCTCAGTAACATTCAGGCGTTGGATGCGGGAAGAAGTAAAAGCTGAATACGCTATGCAGCCATGTCCCTGTCTGACCTGGATGCCAAGACAGAGAGGTGTGCGCTCCGCGACGGTCGAGTGATCGCAATCCATAGGGTGGATGCCCTTACGCTCGCCAGGATGCTTGCAGACAGGACTGGCCGACGCCTATTGAGCGCGCTGTGACCACACGTCTTTTAGAGTGAATAGAGTGAACCGGAATTGTCGATTTGATGGTGGGCACAGCAGGATTCGAACCTACGACTTCCACCGTGTGAAGGTGGCACTCTACCGCTGAGTTATGCGCCCGTTGCGCGTGTCTGAGATCAACAGAGCCAGCTTCGCAGACAGAACAGTCTGAGGCAACTTCGACTCATTCAGAATAGCATCTCCGGCTGTCTGGTACCAACGTAGCTGAGGCGCATCATCCCCGCTGCAAAGTACAATCACAGAGCACATGTTGGGCCATCCAAAATCCGTCGGTTCTCCAGCTGGAAGCGATTCCCGGCGACACGCGGCGGGGGGCGATCCTCTCACGAGGCCGGTCTTCCCTTTTCCGGCAGCCGACGAATGCCTGGATGAGGAGATCGAACTCTACCCTCGGGAAAGAGAAGCAACATCTGCCGAGATGGACGGAGAATTTGGAGATGACGCGCAACCTGAGGAAGAACGCCGTGTTAGAGAGAGTATGGGTACGCTGGCTGTCAATCCGGGGACGATGCAAACGGGAACGGTTGGGGCTGCTCAAGTCGAGCAGGCAGCTGATTTAAAAGGCCCGCTCCACCTGAATGGCGACTTCGGGGACATGGACGACGCGGGCATCATGCTCGAGTTGAAGGCCGGCAATATGGCCGCTTTTGACGTCCTGATCAATAAATATCGGAAGCCGATCGTCAATTTCATGTATCGGATGACGCGGAATCAATCGGTTGCCGAAGAACTCGCACAAGAGGTTTTTCTCCGGGTTTACCGCTCCCGTGAGACTTACCGGGCGGAGGCTCGCTTCAGCACCTGGCTTTACCGGATCGCGACCAATCTAGGGGTGAATCATGCCCGGGATACACGTCACGAACGGAGCGCATCCACCGTTTACCTGGACGATACGGATGCTGAGACGGGGACCAAGCCCGACGTTGCGGATCAGACACCCGGGGCCGAAGCGCGTCTGTTGCGAGATGAGCGCATGGCCGCGATCCGGGAGCATGTCATGGCGCTGCCTGAGCGGCAGCGACTTGCTGTGCTGATGCATAAGTACGAAGGTATGGACTACAAGCAGATCGGAGATGTTCTGAAGCTCTCTGAATCGGCGACTAAGTCGCTTCTTTTCCGCGCGTACCAGACGCTGCGGGAGAAGCTGAAGGAGTTCGTATGAGAGCCAGGTGCGCGGGATATATGAGAACGCCCAGGACGAACAGTACGACAGAGAGGGATGTGCGATGAAGAACACAATCAACTGCAAGACCTTTCAGGACGAATTGCCGGACCTGGTTCTCACGCCGAATGCGCGGCCTTCGGTGGCTGCGGTGGCGCACATGCGGGAGTGTCCCCCGTGTGCGGAGGAGTATGTGTCGTTTCAGGCTACGTTTGCCGCTCTAGACACCTGGCAGGCACCGGAACCCAGCGCGTACTTTGACCAGAAGCTCGCGGTGAAGATCCGCGAGGAGCAATCTGCACCGAGGATGTCATGGATGGAAGCCCTACGCGCGCGTTTGCTGTTCAATACTGGAGCCAGCTTCCGTCCGATGATGGCCGGGGCTTTGGGGCTGGTGCTGGTTTTGAGCGGCGGAGGCATTGCGGGGATCAACTACTCGAACCAGCCGAAACCGCAGCCGGCGGCCTCGGCGACGGTGAACGACCTGCAGATACTGGACCGTAACGAGCAGGCTTTTCAAGAGATGGACCAACTACAGCAGGATGAAGATAACGACGGCCAGCCGGATAGCGGCGTGGAGCCGAATGTGATCAACAATGGCAGTCCATCACCAGGCACGGCGCAGCCCGCGAGCTGATCAACCACGGAGTTCTTACACCTGTTAGAAGCTGGGCTAAACTAAGGTCGAAGTGAGCAGGACGATGAATCGCAGGACGGAAACCCGGCAGCAGCAGACGCCCACAGGCAATCGCTTGTGCGGTCTTGTGCTGACTCTGCTTTCCGTAACCGCAGTTCGTGCGGTGGGACAGAACGGGCAGCAGCAGCATCCGGCACCGATTGTGCGGCAGGCGCCTTCGCGTGTGCAGGCGCCGACGACGTCGCAGTTCGGGCAGCCGGGGAGGAGTCCGCACCTGGCGCAGTGGATGGAGTCACACCGGAGCATGCCGCTTGAGCAGCAGCAGCGGGCGCTGCAGGCTGAGCCCGGGTTCCAGCAACTGGATCCCTCGGCGCAACAGCGGATGCATGAGCGACTGAGCCAATTGAACTCCATGTCGCCCGAGCAGCGTCAGCGTGTGATCAATCGCACGGAGGCGATGGAGCGGCTTCAGCCGGAGCAGCGGCAGCAGGTGCGGTCGGCGATGCAAGGGCTGGGAGCGCTGCCTGAGGATCGCCGACGGATCGTGGCTCGGACGTTCCGCAATATGCGGGATATGCCGCAGGCGCAGCGTGAGAATTACCTGAACTCGCCGCAGATGCGAGGACAGTTTAGCCCGAACGAGCGTGAGACGCTGGACGGGCTTTTCCATGTTGCGCCTTTGCTTCCTCCCCCGGCGACGCCTCCGCCCGGGCCTCAAGCACCGCGCTAGCCCCCTCCCCCAATAAGTCCTAAAGTATTCAATCTAAACACTTTAAGTCTGGACCTCCAATCCGAAAAATGTGCACCTCTTTTGGAGCAGCCCCTTTTCCTGCTGCGGCCGTAAGCCTGAAGCCGGCGGGTTTCTGTGACGTGAGGTAGCACGGCTGAAGCCGCTGCCCTTCCGGGCTTGTGCCTGCGCGATTTCGTGATTGAGGGTATCGCGGGCGGCGCGACTGACGCCGTGCCACCGCAGCCATGCTGATTCGAAAGGTGGAGTGTCGAGTTTTTGAGTTTGGAATGAGGGTTTAGTTGCGAAAGAAGTTTTTAGCCAGGAACAGGACGTTGGCGGGGCGTTCGGCGAGACGGCGCATGAAGTAGGGGTACCACTCGGCTCCGAAGGGGATGTAGACGCGAACTCCGTAGCCCTCGGCTGCGAGTTTGCGCTGGAGGTCGCGGCGGATGCCGTAGAGCATCTGGAACTCGAAGCGGCCCTTGTCGAGATTTTTCTCTTCTACGAAGTGGCGCATGCGGTCGATGATGGCTTCGTCGTGGGTGGCCAAACCGCAGAAGACTCCGCTGGTGGCGAGGTAGAGCATGAGGTTGACGTAGTTCTGATCGACGTCGGCCTTGCTGGGGAAGGCGATGGTGGCGGGTTCCTTGTATGCGCCTTTGCAGAGGCGGATGCGGATTCCCTGCTCGACGAGCCGGCGGGCGTCGTCGGGGGTGCGGAAGAGGTAGGCCTGGAGGACGGTGCCGACGCGGCCGGGAAAGATCTTGTTGAGGCGCTCGGTCATGGCGAGGGTGGCGTCTGTGTATTCGGAGCCTTCCATGTCGATGCGGACGAAGGTATCTGATTTCTCGGCGTGGGCGATCATGCCGGCGACGATGGACTCGGCGAGTTTCGGATCGATCTCCATGCCCATCTGGCTGAGCTTGACGCTGACGTTGGCATTGAGGCCGCGCTGCTCGATGGCGTCGATGACCTCGTGGTAGATTTCGGCGCTGGCGTGGGCCTGTTCGGCTTGAAGAACGCTTTCGCCGAGTGAATCGAGGGTGACGGCGATGCCTTCGCGGTTGACCTCTTCGGCTGCTTTGAGGGCCTCGGCAACGGTCATGCCGGCGACGAAGCGGCTGGAGAGTTTGCGGCCTGCGGCGGAGCGCTCGGAGAACTGGCGGAGGCGCTTGTTGCGCGACATGGAGATGAAGAACGAACGAAGCAAAAGGAACTCCTGGCCCGTGCGGACGGCGATCGAGCAGACCATATTTTCTCATGCTGGGGATGATGTCAGAGATGGAGGCGGCTATTGTGAGAGAAGGTTGGGCGGCAAGGATTCGGTCCTGTGAAGGTGGAGATGACTTTGGCATTCCAAGGGGAGGAGAAAGGTCCCGGACGAGCGAGGGGTAGCCTCGTTGGTGAAGGGGAATGCTGAAGTTGGACCTCTCAGCGCGATCGATGTCGTGTCTTTCTTCAAGCCTATGGACGGGGTTCGCTGGGAGGAGGCGGTTCGCCCACTCCTCGGGCTAGAGTCGCCCACTCCTCCGGGCTAGAGTCGCCCAAGGCATAGGGGCGGAAACAGTGAATTCACGGGGCGACGATTCGGGGACGGAGGGTGAGCGATTTTGATGCTCTGCCGGGTTGCGATCCGTAGACGCCTGTCCCAGTGGCCAAGCTTCGGGGCAAATTTGACGGCTGCTATTGCTGGATGGTGCGGGGGCGGGGCTTGATGGGGTGCTCGACGGGGCTGGTGACCATGCCGCTGGTGTCCTTCATGGCGGCGATGGCGCGGTCGTAGCGTCCGGCGAGGGAGTTCCAGCGGATGATGGCCATCTCTTCGAGCATCTTGGTGCCGTCCTTGAGGTAGCTGATGCGGCTGCGCTCGTCGTGGCCCCAGGTGACGGGGACTTCAGTGATGGAGTAGCCGAGCTTGCGCGCGATGAAGAGGATTTCGGGATCGAAGCCCCAGCGCTCGATGGTCTGGAGGCGGAAGACGATCTGGGCGGCTTCCCTGCTAAAGGCCTTGAAGCCGCACTGTGTGTCCTTGAAGGGAAGGCCCATGACGCCGCGGGTGATGGCGTTGAAACATCGGCCGAAGAACTGGCGGTAGAGCGGCTGGTGGATGGTCTGTCGGGTGCGGTCGAGCCAGCGGGAGCCGATGGCGACGTCGGCACCGGCGCGGATGGCGGCCATGAGGCGATTTGCCTCTTCCATGGGCGAGGAGAGGTCGGCGTCGGAGAAGAGGACGATTTCGCCGGCTGCCTGCAGGAGGCCGTTGCGGACGGAGTAGCCTTTGCCGCGGTTGCCGGGGTTCTTGATGAGGTGAAGGCGGGGATCGGTCTCCATCCAGCGTTCGACGATGGCGGCAGTGTCGTCTTTGGAGCCGTCGTCGACGACCAGGACCTCGGCATTCCACCCCTGCTGGTCGATGCAATCGAGTACGCGTTGGAGCGTGGCCTCGATGCGGAGGCTCTCGTTGTATGCCGGGATGACGATGCTGAGCTGCGGGTAGGACATGCTGGTCACCGGGTCGATGGTCTGGGACGAAGCTGGGCTGATGGGACGACTGGAAGAATGCTGGGGAAGCGCCTCATCGCCGTTGATCATATCTGAGGGTATAGACGCATGAATACGGATTACTGATACATATTTCGATGTAAGGGTGGCCCCTGCTAAACTCGGCGCATGCCGGAAGACCAGAACGCACGCACCCCGCCTCCCCCGCCCGAGGGTTTTCAGAACCCTCCGCAGCAGCCGTTTTATGCTCCTCCGTACGCAGCGGCGTACCCAGGATTTGCCGGGCCGAACCCGTACTTGCAGCCGCGGAAGGTGCGTTCGGCGTGGTTCTGGCCGCTGATTATCATGGGGTCGCTCGCGCTGATCGGGTTGTTTTTCTGGGCGATGGTTTATACGGCGATGCGGAGTGACGAGATGACTTCGACGGGGGCTTTTCCGACGGCGAGCATCGGTGTGATCGATCTGGACGGTGTGATCCTGGATGCGGACAAGGTCGACACGCAGTTGCGGAAGTTCGGCGATGATTCTTCGATCAAGGCGATCATTCTGCACATCAACTCGCCTGGCGGGGGTGCGGCGGCTTCGCAGGAGATTTATCACGAGGTGCTGCGGGTTCGGCAGGAGAAGCACAAGGTCATTGTGGCTTCGGTTGAATCTGTGGGGGCGTCGGGTGCCTACTATATAGCTTCGGCGTGCAACAAGATCTATGCGAATGAGGCGTCGGTGGTGGGTTCGATCGGCGTGATTATGGAATGGACGAACTATGGCGACCTGATGCGCTGGGCGAAGCTGAAGTCGGTGGTGATCCATGCGGGCGAGTTGAAGGATGCGGGCGATCCGACGCATGACATGACGCCGCAGGAGGCCGCCTACTTCCAATCGCTGGTGGACAACATGTATGGACAGTTCGTCCGCGACGTAGCGGACGGTCGGCATACGTCGGCGGAGAAGATCAAGCCGCTTGCGACGGGGCAGGTGTGGACGGGGCAGCAGTCTCTGCCGCTGGGGCTGATCGACAAGATTGGCGGATTCCGGGTGGCGTTGATTGATACGGCGCGTTCGGTGGGGATCAATGACGAGAACCCGACGATTGTGCGGCCGGCGTCGGCGAAGAAGGGGTTGGCGGCGATTTTGAGCGGAGATGCGGATAGCCTGATGCCAAATCCGGCGAATTTGTTGAATCGGGCGCCGGGATTTTACTTCATTTGGAAGTAGGGGTCTGTCGCTTGATTCTGCACAAGTGAGGTGCAAGTTTTCGGCGGGGTGAGGAGACCTTCTTGCGTGTTCGACCGTCTCTGTAGGGAGCGTAATGTGCAGATAATAATCGGCCCAGGAGAGATATTTTGACGAAAGCAGATCTAGTCGACAAGGTGACCGCACTTGGGGACCTCACGCGCCGCGACGGCGAGATCATCGTCGATCTCCTCTTCGATTCGGTGATCGGGGCTCTGAAGTCCGGGGATAAGATCGAGATTCGCGGGTTTGGGAGTTTCCGGACTCGTCAGCGAAATTCCCGGGTGGGGCGGAATCCGAAGACGGGTGCGAAGGTTGAGGTTCCGGCGAAGAAAGTTCCATTCTTCAAGCCTTCGAAGGAGTTGCGGGACCTGATCAATCCTGCACAGCGGGTGTCTGCGAATGGGCGGGGTGGCGAAGAGCATGCTGTCGGGAAGATTGATCCACACCATCCTCCTGCGATGTAGATTGTCTCCCTTTGCGGCTGGATTTCTCGTATGCTGGCTGCAATCCCATGGCTTACGACTCGATCTCCCTTCCTGCCGCGGTTCGAACCAGTGCACTGACACGCAAGTTTGCCGATTTTACGGCGGTTGATGGGATCGATCTCAGGGTCGCTCCGGGACAGTTTTTCGGCTTCCTGGGGCCGAACGGTGCGGGCAAGTCGACGACGATCAAGATGCTGACGGGGTTACTGGCGCCGACGAGCGGGTCGATCGAGGTGCTTGGTCAGGATTTCCTTTCAAACACGGTTGAGTTGAAACGGCAGATTGGTGTTGTGCCCGAGGGGTTGGCGCTGTTCGGGCGGCTGACCGCGCCCGAATACTTGAACTTCGTGGGGCGTATGTATGGGCTTGACCGCGAGACGACGAAGCAGAGGTCGGCTGAGTTGCTGGACTTCATGTCGTTGACGGGTGAGTCGAAGAAGCTGGTGGCCGATTTTTCGCATGGCATGCAGAAGAAGCTGGCTTTGGCGGCGGCGGTGATTCATGGGCCGAAGGTGCTGTTTCTGGATGAGCCGTTTGAGGGCGTCGATGCGATCGCGGCGGGAACGCTGAAGGCGATGTTGCAGGGGATGATCTCGCGTGGGGCGACGATCTTTCTGACCTCACACGTGCTTGAGATTGTGGAGCGGCTGTGTACGCACGTGGCGATTATCCAGCGCGGAAAGCTGGTGGCTCAGGGATCGCTTGAGGAGTTGCGCGAGGGTGTGGAGGCGCAGCATCCGGCGAGCGGACGCACGGAGAAGGCGACGCTCGAGGAGATCTTTCTGAATGTGCTGGGGACGACGGGCGTGCAGGCTCCGGAGCAGGAGCTGTCATGGCTGGGCTAGGACCGGTAGCTTCAAGGCAGGGGGCAATATCAGGGGCGCAGCAGTTCCAGGCGATCGCTTACCTGAGGTGGCGGCTGTTTGCGAACAGCTTCCGGCGCAAGGGTGGCAAGGGTGAGGTGTTTGCAAAGATCGCAATTTACCCGGTGTTTGCGCTGTTTGTGCTGCTGCCGGCGCTGGGTGCGGGGTTCGGGGCGTGGGAGGCGATCCATGGGGGAAGTCCCGAGTACATTCCGCTGATCTTTCTGGGCTTGTTTGTGCTGCAGATTCTGGTGAGTATCAACATTTCGCCGCCGGGGCTGAGTTTCGATCCGGAGTCGCTGATCCGGTTTCCGCTGAGCTTCGAGCGGTACCTGGTGGTGCGACTTTTTCTTGGGTTGCTGAGCGCGGCAAACGTGATCGGGACAGTGGCGTTGTTATCGGCGGCGCTGGGGATCACGATTGCGCGGCCGGGGCTGGGCGCGATGGCGTTTGGCTCGGCAGTGCTGCTCGCGTTGGCAAACATCTTCTTTGTGCGGATGATTTTTGCGTGGATCGACCGGTGGCTTTCAACGCGCCGGGCGCGCGAGCTGTTTACGGGGCTGGTTATTCTGTTTTCCGTCGGTATGCAGTATGTGAATGTGACCCTGAATCCGGGGTTGAACCGGCACAACGGCGAGGCTTCGCGGCGAAAGCTTGAGGCCGTGCTGCATGTTTACCACTCGTCGCAGGTGGTGCTGGCGCGGCTGCATCCGGAGTTGGCGGGCTTTGCGATTCTAAACGCGGCGCGTGGGGCGTGGGCTTACAGTGCGCTGGATCTGGCGGGTGTGGGGCTATTTGCCGGTCTGTTCCTGGCGATCTTTGCATGGCGGATGCAGAAGGAATATAGAGGCGAGAATCTTTCGGACTCGGGCGCAGGCCGTTCGCCAGAACCAGTTGAGCAGCCACGGCCGTTGGGGGCGGGTCTGGCGACTCCTGGTGCGGCAGTGAGCGCGGCGAATCTGCCGGTTCGGCAGACCGAGTCGGGGATGCTGGGCACGCTGCTGGTGAAGGAGTTTACGTATGTGCGGCGGAACAGCTCGCAGCTTTACGCGATGCTGCTGCCGGTAGCCATGGTGTTCCTGTTTGCCGGGCGGATGGGGGCGCAGGGGGCGCGGATGTGGGCGTTCCCTGCTGCGATCGTTTACTCGACGCTTGCGGTGGCAGCGCTTTCGTTTAACTCGTTCGGGCTGGATGGCGCGGGGGTGCAGTTTTATTTTTTAGCTCCCGTGAGGTTCAGAACGATCCTGTTTGCGAAGAATCTGTTCGGGTTCGGGATCACGATTGTGCAGGCGTTGGTGGTGTACGCGGTGATCAGCTATGTAGCAGGACCTCCGGCTCCGTTGCTCACGATCACGACGATGCTCTGGCTGGTCTTTGAGGTGCTGATCAACGTGACGTTCGGGAATTTACGGTCGATCACGGCGCCGAAGAAGATGGATCCGAGCAAGCTTTCGCGTAAGCAGGCCTCGCAGTTGAGCGTGCTTTATAGCGTGGCGTGTGTCCTGGTGACGGGTGCGGCTGGGGCGGGGCTGATCCTGCTGGGATTGTATTTGGGTAGACCGTGGGTGCCTGGCGTGATCCTACTGGGGTTGGCGGGGGGCGCGGCGGCGATGTATGTGACGGGGTTGGGCGGAGTGGATGCCCTGGCCGGCAGGTACCGGGAGACGATGATCGAAGAACTTGCGAAGGCGAGTTGAAGGGCCAGGCCGGGCCGATGGTGCTTTGCGTGGGTTAGGATGGGGGACCGGGAGCGCCGGTCTTGAGGAGTCATGATGCGTGTGGATCGCCGGCAGTTTGGATGGATGGCAGGTTCGGCCTCGGCTTTGTGGATGGGCGGACTGGAGAGCTTTGTCCAGGCTGCTCCGGAGAAGAAGATCGGCTACTGCGTGGTGGGTCTGGGGCGGATCTCTGTCGACCACTTTATGCCGGGGACGAGGCTGGGGTCGAAGGGCAGAATCACTGCCCTGGTGAGTGGCGACCCGGTGAAGGCGAAGAAGCTTGCGGCGGAGTATGGGGTTCCGGAGAGCTCGATCTACGACTATGCGAGCTACGACAAGATCAAGGAGAATCCTGCGGTCGATGCGGTGTATATCGGGCTGCCGAACAGCATGCACGCCGAGTACACGATTCGCGCGGCCAAGGCGGGCAAGCATGTGCTTTGCGAGAAGCCGATGGCGACCAGTGTGGCGGATGCGAAGGCGATGATCGCGGCTTGTGCGGCGGCGAAGCGGAAGCTGATGATTGCTTACCGTTGCCAGCTTCTCTCGGTGAACCTGGCCGCGCAGAAGATGATCCGCAGCGGTGAACTGGGCACAATCCAGGTGATCGAGAGCAGCAATGGATTCAACATCCGGGCTGGGGAGTGGCGACTGAATCGCAAGCTGGCGGGCGGTGGTCCACTGATGGACGTGGGGATCTATAGCCTGAATGCATGCCGCTGGCTGCTGGGCGAAGAGCCGGGCGAGATTTCGGCTTATAGCTCTGTGATCGATCAGGATGGACGGTTTGCCGAGGTGGAGGAGAACGTGGGCTGGGTGATGAAGTTTCCGTCGGGCGCGATTGCAAGCTGTAACACCACGTATGGCGCCCAGATGGAGGGATACGCGAAGATTTATGGCTCGAAGGGGATGATGACGGTGGACGGTTTCGGCTACGAGGGGATCCACGTCACGGCGAGCATCCATGGCGCGAAGGGTGAGAAGCCGAGGGTGGTTGACGAGATGGAGACGGAGAAGGACCCGTTGCAGTTCGCTATTGAGTCGGATTACTTTTCGGACTGCATTTTAAGGGACACGAAGCCCGGGCCTTCCGGTGAAGAGGGGCTGATCGACATGGAAGTGATGAGCCGGATCTATGTCGCGGCGAAGCTGCCGACGCTGGGCTAGAAGACGCCGATGGCGGCCATCATGCGGCCGGTGAGGCCGTGTTCGGCGCGGTGCGAGAAGTATTTCCGTCGGCCGTCGGGGAGACGGGAGCAGGCACTGCACTGGCCCAGGAGCGAGATGGCGCTGAAGTCGAGTCCGGCGGAGAGCATCTGACGTCGGTTGGCTTCGGCGAGGTCTACGTGGAGTCCGTCGGGAAGCTGGGAGAAGAGCGCGGACGCATAGGGGTAACGGGCGGTGAATGCGGCGTGGACCTCTTCGCCGACGGTGTAGCAGCAGGCTCCTATGGATGGTCCGACGGCTGCGATGAGGTCATCCGGGCGGGAGCCGAAGTCTTCGTGCATGCGTGCGATTCCCTGCTCGACGATGCCCGCGGCAGTGCCTCGCCAGCCTGCGTGGAAGGCGGCGACGGCGCGCAGGCGGGTGTCGGCGACCAGAATGGGGACGCAGTCCGCGACCTGGATGGCGAGGAGGGTGTTTTCGCGCTGGGTCGCGAGGCCGTCGGCTTCGATGGTGGCGCGTCCGTCTGGTGCGGTGAAATTGGCTTCGCCTGAAGTTACGGTTTGGATCGTGCTGCCATGGACCTGCCGTGCCGAGATGAGCTCGGGCGAGGCGTCACTGCCGGCGATTTCGCGGGCGAAGAGGCGACGGTTGCTGCGAACGTTTTCGGGGTCATCATCCGCGGTGAAGCCGAGGTTGAGTTCGAGTGGGCCGTAGTGGGAGCTGCGTCCATGAATCCTGGTTGAAAATCCATGTTTGAGCCAGGGGAATTTTTCCCAATCCGGTACCCGGATTACTTGGGCGCGCATCTCATCGGTCACCATACGTAAGAGTCTATCCACAAGACCTTCCGCGATGCTGTTCGTCCAACCGGGGTTTGTGCGAGGTTCTTTTCGCGTGTGAACAGAAGCTCCGGGCCCTTTCACTTTACTGCTGAAGCATTATTGGGAACGATCCCTTAAGAAACAACCTCAAATCGGTTGCATCCTATCCGGGTGGCCTGTAACATACGCCGATTGAAGAGATAGGAAGTCTGGACATTGCCTAATCTGAGTACACACCTACGTTCCCGCATCGGAAAAGTCTGCGTTGCGCTAACTGGCTCGACCGTGGCCGAGATGCTTGAGAAGGCCGCTGCGGCCGTCAAAGAGACGCCGTTTGTAGAGTTTCGTCTGGATTATCTGGACAAGCCTGCGGCGGCTCTGCCGAAGATCAAGACCTTCCTTGCCGAACACACCGAGGTGACTGCGGTGTGCACGTGCCGGCGGAAGGAGTTTGGTGGCAGGTTTGATGGATCGGTGTCTGCCGAGATGGAGATCCTGATCAAGGCGGGGAGACCGGAGGAGGGCCAGGTGGCGTTCCAGATTGTTGACCTGGAGCTGGAATCGGCCGAGCAGTTGAAGAAGGGGGAGCTTCAGAAGCTACGCGATACTGGCGTTGGCCTGATGTTGTCTCACCATGATTTTGAAGCGACGGGTGACCTGGATGGGATCTATGCGCGCATCGAGCCGTTTGCTCCGGACCTGGTGAAGATTGTGCCGACGGCCAAGTCGCTGACGGATAATGTCACGCTGCTGCGGTTTATCGAGCGGATTTCGGACTCGGCGAATATTGTCGGGATCTGCATGGGAGATGCGGGTATCATTTCGCGCGTGCTGGGTCTCCGTGCGGGCGCGCTGTTTACTTTTGCTGCGGCAAACGTGGGCGAGGAGACGGGACCGGGGCAGTTGGCCGCACGGACGCTGGTCGAGACATACCGGATTGAGGAAGTGGACGCGGCGACCAAGGTTTATGGGGTAGCGGGTAATCCGGTGGGCAAGTCGCTTTCGCCGGTGATGATGAATACGGCTTTCCGTCGGGAGACGGTGAATGCGGTTTACCTGGCTTTGCCGACGGCGAAGATTGACGACCTGGTGGCGCTGATCTCGCAAATTCCTGTGCATGGTGTGTCGGTGACGATGCCGCACAAGCAGGCGATCCTGCCGCACCTGGCGCACATGGACCCGCTGTCGCAGAAGATTGGCGCGTGCAATACGATTGTGCGGCAGGAGAAGAATCTTTACGGATTCAATACGGATGTGGCTGGGATCGTGGTGCCGATTGAGAAGCGGATGCCGGTCAAGGGGGCGAAGATCCTGGTGATTGGGGCTGGCGGCTCGGCGCGGGCGGCGGTTTTCGGGCTGCGCGACCGGGGGGCAGAGGTCTTCATCCTGAACCGGACGGCGGAGACGGCGGCAAAGCTGGCGAAGCAGTCGGGAGCGAAGGTGATCAAGCACGAGGCGGTTGCGAAGACGAGCTTTGACGTGATTATCAATGCGACGCCGGTGGGGATGGCGGGGCAGAGCGGGGCGCAGATCCTGACGGCGGAGGATTTGAATACGAAGTTCGTCTTCGACCTGGTGTATAACCCGATCGATACGCCGTTGATCCGAATGGCACGGCAGATGGGCATCGGGGTGATCACTGGGGTGGAGATGTTTGTGCAGCAGGGTGCTCGGCAATTTGAGATCTGGACGGGCAAGCCCGCGCCCGAGGAAGAGATGCTGCGGGTGGTGATCCATGCGTTGAAGCAGCAGGCTGAGTCGGCTTCAGCCTCGGTGTCTGCTGCACCGGCGTCGGTCGGAGCACTGGCTCCGGCTGAGCCTCCAGTCGCACCCCCTTCGGCGAAGGCTGCGCCGCCTGTTGAGAAGGCTGCGCAGGCGAAGAGGACGAAGGTCAGACAAGCTTCGTAATTTGGTTTGGAGATCTCCGAGATCCGGCCCTGCTGTTGGGGCGGGGCTTGCGCTTGTCCGCTAGAGCCCGGCTTCCCTTGAAAGTGCGGCGATGGCGCGGGTTCGAAGGACGGGATACTGGGCGAGCAGCCCGAGGGTTAAGAGGCTCGCCCGGTCATGCTCCGGGAGAGCGGTGCCCGAGATGTCATTCGGGTGGAGATCCAGTTGCAGGGCGATGAGGGATGCGAGGTAGGTCGCGGCTGAACTGTCGAGGCCCTGGTGCGGGATGCGGGTGGGGCGGTGGTGGTGAGCGACGGCTTCGACGGTGAGGCCATTGATGCCCCAGACGCCCAGGAGATAGGCTCCGAGTTCGGCGTGCGAGATGCCGAGCAGCAACTCTTCGGCTTCGAACGGTGCGCAGTTGCGTTCTTTTGACAGGGTGAGCGCGGAAGTAAAGGGGAGCGGCATGCGGCTGGCGAGGACGAGCTGGCCGATGTCGTGGAGGAGCGCGGCGACGATGGCTGCGTCGCGATCCTTGATGCTGAGGGGCAGGCCGGCGACGATGACGGCGGTGCGCTGTGCGTGGCGATGCATCATCTCGAGGAAAGTGCGCGGGATGCAGGGGTCTGGCACGAAGACGCGGAAGGTCTCGGAGGCGAGAGCGAGATTCTTGATGGTTTCGATCCCGAGGTAGCTGACCGCGGTGTTGACAGTGCTGATCATCTGGGCGAGACCGAAGAGTCCACTGTTGACGAGTTGAAGGATCTTGGCGGACATGGCGACGTCCTTCTCGATGATGGAGGCGACGCGGCTGAGGGAGACGTCGGGGTCGCGGACGGCATCGTTCAGGGCGTTGTAGGTGCTTGAGAGCGAGGGGAGGGTGCCGATGTGGCCGATGTTGCGGCGGATCTCAGAGGTGCAGAGGAGATTCTGCAGGGTGAAGATGCGCTCGATGGTGGCGATGAGTTCTTCGCGGTTGAGTGGCTTGGAGAGCACACGATAGACGTCGGAGGCGGCGCGGGAGGCGAGCGGTGCGTCGACCGAGGTTGTCATGATGACGCGCGCTATTTCGGGGTGAAGGTCGCGGATACGTGCGAGCAGGTTTGCGCCGTCAACGCCTGGCATACGCATATCGGCAATGACGAGGTCGAAGCTTTGCAGACGACATTGCTCGAGTGCAGAGTCTGCGCTGAGTTCGAACTGCATCTCCCAGCGCGCTCGTTCGGGTTCGAGTTTGCGCCGTATGCCATCGAGGACACAGAACTCGTCATCTACAAAAAGGATTCGCTTCATCTAAGGTTTGCCCTGCTGGCTCTATCGGCTGTGGAGGAGAATCTGTTAGAGGCTGGGTGTGAAGGAGGCGGGGTGGAGAATCGGCGTGTTACTGTCGAAGAATTCGTACTTCACTCTGAGGATTTCTGCACATGTCCGACCGTTTGCTCGCGCGATCTTCGCGCTCTTTGTGCGCCGCTGGCGCACTGCTGTTTGGTCTCTCTGCCGCAGCGCAGACTTCGAAGTATGCTGCTTTGCCTTCGGAGACTCCGGCGACGGTTACGCCTGCGGTTCTGGGAGACTACACGCGGCGTGTGGCGATGATCCCGATGCGGGACGGGGTGAAGCTGAACACCATCATCCTTGTGCCGAAGACGGCGACGGCGACGCACAAAGCCGCGATCGTGATGACGCGCACGCCTTACAACGCCGCGGCGCTGACGACGAACACGCAGTCCATCCATCTGGGATCTTCCCTGTACGGGTACGACAATGCGACGGACGTGATTGTCGACGGCGGTTACATTCGCGTGGTGCAGGATGTGCGTGGCAAGTACGGCTCTGAGGGCGATTACGTGATGAACCGGCCGTTTCAGGGGCCGTTGAATCCTACGCCGGTCGATCATTCGACTGACACGTACGACACGATCGACTGGCTGATCAAGAATGTTCCCGAGTGTAACCAACGCGTGGGGATCATCGGAATTTCTTATGACGGGTTTACTACGCTGGCGGCGCTGGTTCACCCGCATCCGGCGTTGAGGGCGGCGGTTCCTATGAACCCGATGGTGGATGGGTGGAGAGGCGACGACTGGTTCCATAATGGGGCGTTCCGGCAGCAGAACATCTCCTACATCTATGAGCAGGATGGCGGGCGGGCGAACGACTATCGCTGGCCGGTTTCGGATAATGACGACTACGCGATGTGGATGCGGGCGACCTCGGCGGGCAATCTCGCGAAGCAGCGTGGATTAGAGCAGATGGGCTTCTGGCGGAAGGTTGCCGTGCACCCTGCTTACGACGAGTTCTGGCAGGACCAGGCGGTGGACAAGATCCTGGCCGCGCAGTATGCGTCTGCTCCGCCGACGGTTCCGACGATGCTGGTGCACTCGCTTTGGGACGCGGAGGATATCTACGGCGCGATGGCGGTGTACAAGGCGATCAAGCCGCTGGACAAGAACAACATGGTGTACCTGTCGATGGGACCGTGGCATCACGGTGGGGCGATCGAGGATGGGACGACGCTGAGCACGGTGAAGTTTCCGGCAGACCCGAGCTACTGGTGGCGGCAGAATGTGCTGGCGCCATTTCTCGCGAGGAATCTGAAGGAGGACTCGTCGGCGCCCGCCGTGGCGGCGGTCACGGCGTATCAATCCGGCTCCAATACGTGGCAGCGGCTGCCGGCATGGCCTGCGGCGAAGCCCTCGGCGAAGCTATACCTCCATGCTGACGGCGGTCTTGGGATGTCGGCACCGGGGCCGGCTGAAGCGGCCGAGACGACGTATGTGTCGGACCCTGCCAAGCCGGTTCCCTACCGCGCCCGTCCGTCGAAGCCGATGGGCTATGACGCGGAGAATGGCTGGCCGAACTGGCTGAGCGAGAGCCAGATTGAAGCTTCGGGCAGGCCGGATGTGGCGGTGTTCACAAGCGACGTGCTGACTGAGCCGGTGACGATTGCAGGCGAGCCGGTGGCGAACCTGGTGGCTGCAACAAGCGGGACGGACTCGGACTGGGTGGTAAAGCTGATTGACGTCTACCCGGACGAGGTGGCGGATCAGCCCAGGATGGGGGGCTACCAGCTGATGATCTCTGCCGATATTTTTCGCGGCCGGTATCGCGGTTCGCTGGCGAAGGCCGAGGCGATTCCGGCTGAGATTGCGGAGACGTACCGGTTCAACCTGCCGAATGCGAACCATGTTTTTTTGCCGGGTCACAGGATGATGGTGCAGGTGCAGTCGAGCTGGTTTCCGCTGTATGACCGGAATCCGCAGACATTTGTGCCGAATATCCTGTTTGCCCAGCCGGGAGATTACAAATCGGCGAAGCAGACGATTTACCACTCCGCCCGCCAGCCGAGCTTCGTTGAGCTTCCTCTGGTACCACGCTGAACGATGACTGATGAGGGGTTATCCGACCATTTTCCGGAGATCGTGGACGATACGGTGTAAGGCCTCGGCCTGGGCGTGCATCTGCTGACCGGTGGCTGCTCCCTCTTCCGCGCTGGCTGCGGCTGACTGCGTGATTCGCTCAATGTTGCTCACTTGACTTGAGATGACGTGAATGCCCTTCGATTGCTCATCGCTGCTTGTTTTAACTTCGTCGACCAAGACCTTGACCTGAGAAGAGCTGTGCGTGATGGCCCTGATGGAATCGGAGACCTGTTCGAGGCGCATCCGCCCTTGCGTCGATTTGGCGGTTGCCTCTTCGATGAGCGCGACGGTGTCTTTTGCGGCGGCTGATGATCTCTGAGCGAGGGAACGAACTTCTTCGGCGACAACCGCGAAACCCATGCCGGCCTCCCCGGCGCGGGCCGCTTCAACAGCCGCGTTGAGAGCCAGGATGTTGGTCTGAAACGCTATCTGCTCGATGATCTGGTTGATCTTGCCGACGCGCAGGTTGGAGTCGGTGATCTCGTTCATGGAGTTCTGCATCTGTTCGAGGTACTGGTTGGCATCGGTGATGAGTGTTGTCGTCTCGAGCATGAGACCGGAGGCGCGGTTTGCCGATTCCGCATTGCGAGAGGTCATGGAGCTGACCTCTTCGCTGGCGGAGGAGGTTTCGCCGATGGATGAGGCTTGCTGCGCCGTACCGGCGGCCAGGGCCTGGCTCTGGTCGGAGATCTGTCCGGCACCCTGTCTAAGCTGCGTAGCTCCTTCCTGTAGCTCCTGCAGGGTGTCTCGCAGGCTGCTGGTGATGCTTGCGACCTGTACGTAAATTAGCCCGCCGACAAAGAGCAGGAGCACCACGGCACCCGCGCCTATCCATTCGGCACGCCGGTACCCGGCTTGCGATAGAGCCGCAGTCTCCTCCAAGGGTTGGCGTTGCTCAGTGACCAGGGTCGTGGCGGCGGCATGCATGGCGGCGGAGATGAGTTTGTTCTGGCTGCGAAGCGCGTATGCCTCCTGGATCTTTCCGGCGACGCAGAGGTCTGAAAGACCCTGGAAACGCGGGGCCCAGACCTGTCGATTCTCTCGAATCGTGGTCAAGGCAGCCTTCTCGGCTGGCGTATTTGGTAGGGTTTCCATCGCCTTAAGAGCTGCGTCGATCGTCTTTCCGGACATCTCATAGGTCTCGAGATATTGGGGTGCCGATGCGATATCATTCGCCTCATATGAGAGAAGAAGGCCCCGTTGGGCGCCTTGCATCTCGGTCGTTGCCAGCTCGATGATATGGCCAACCTCGAGCTTCTTGTTCATGCCGTACAGCACATCGTTGAGTGTGCGATTGCTGGTGTAGGTCTGCTGCACATAACAAGCTAGCAGGACGACACAAACCAACAGCATGAGTGTGAAGAGACCTAGCAGCTTCTTTCCAACTGTCCAGCCTTTCATGAGCAGATTCCCTTCTGTTCGGATAGAGCGTAGCTGGTTGAGGTGAGTTGAAACGTTCTTTGGGACTGGACGGATGCCGTGTGGCCCGGGACACTGCTTGATCTGGCTGCGTATCTAACAGCGAGGAGTCGAGAATTCGTCATGCTTCGCCACCACGAGCGCTCTGCTGTTCTTCTGGCCATGCTCAGTTCGCTGGGCACTGAGAGCGCAAGGGGAGAACGGTAAACGTGCCGGACGGGTGTCGACACGGAGACTTTCGGACCGGCGAGTTCGCGGTTCGAAATCTTCGACTTACGATTGCCCCACATTCTCGACTGCTCCCTCCGCCAAACTTTGGCATTGAGTTGACGCTGCGAGACGGTGTCGCCACGCAGTTCTGCTCACTGAGGGTATCGGCATTGCAAGAAGCAGGAGGAGAGATTGAGAGGGATAAAACGAGGGTTGAGCGCGCCGCTCTCCCAAAACGGGAAACGGGCATTGCGGTGTCCCGCAGTGCCCGTTGCTTTACAAGGAGGAATGGAATCTAGACAGCTTTGCCATCAGCCGAGGCGATCTCAGCCTCAGCCTTGCGTGTGAGTTCATTGGCGTCTTCGTATTTCGCGCCATCGTCGCCGGCTTCGCTCCACATTTTCTCGCCACGCTTCAACTCTTCTTCTGCTTTGGCGCGATCGATCTCTTCGGGGTGGAGAGCAGTTTCGGCGAGGATGGTGACGCGCTCCGGCAGGACCTCGACGAAACCCCAGGCGACAAAGAACTTCTGCTCGCCGGCCGAACCCCCGCGCAGACGGACTTCGCCGGCGCCGAGTTCGGCGAGCAGCGGAGCGGCACCGTAAAGGGCTTCAAGATAGCCGGAGGCGGACGGCAGTTCGACTGCGTCTGCCGTCGCGTCCAGCAAAACCCGGTCCGGCGTAACCAGCCGTACCGACAACTTTCCGTCTTGTAGGTTTTCAGCCATTATGCGTTCTGCTTCATCTTTTCTGCCGCGGCGCGGACGTCTTCGATGCCGCCCTTGAGGTAGAAGGCCTGCTCCGGGATGTCATCGTGCTTGCCTTCGATGATCTCCTTGAAGGAGCGGACGGTGTCCTCCACCTTGACGTATGCTCCCGGGATACCCGTGAAGATTTCGGCAACGTGGAAAGGCTGCGAGAGGAAACGCTGTACCTTGCGAGCGCGGGCGACGGTGATCTTATCGTCCTCGGAGAGCTCATCGATACCGAGAATCGCGATGATGTCCTGCAGATCCTTGTAGCGCTGGAGGATCCGCTTCACGCCCTGTGCGACGTCGTAGTGCTCCTGTCCGACGATGCGCGGGGAAAGAATGCGCGAGGTGGACGCGAGCGGGTCGACGGCGGGGTAGATGCCGAGCTCCGAAAGGGGACGCGAAAGCACAGTTGTCGCATCCAAGTGAGCGAAGGTCGTGGCCGGCGCGGGGTCGGTCAAGTCGTCGGCGGGGACGTAGACGGCCTGCACCGAGGTGATCGAACCCTTCTTGGTGGAGGTGATGCGCTCCTGGAGCTCACCCATTTCGGTGGCGAGATTTGGCTGGTATCCAACGGCGGACGGCATACGGCCGAGCAGCGTGGAAACCTCAGAGCCCGCCTGGGTGAAGCGGAAGATGTTGTCGATGAAGAGCAGCGTGTCGGCACCTTCTTCGTCGCGGAAGTACTCGGCGACGGTGAGGCCGGTGAGCGCCACGCGGAGACGCGCCCCTGGCGGCTCGGTCATCTGGCCGTAGATGAGTGCTGCTTTGGACTTATTGAAGTCGTTGATGTCGATGACACCGGACTCCTGAAACTCATGCCAAAGGTCGTTGCCTTCGCGGGTACGCTCGCCGACTCCAGCGAAGACCGAGAAACCGCCGTGCTGCTGGGCGACGTTGTTGATCAACTCCTGGATGACGACGGTCTTGCCAACGCCAGCACCGCCGAAGAGGCCAATCTTACCGCCCTTGAGGAAGGGCTGAATGAGGTCGATGACCTTGATGCCGGTCTCGAACATCTCTTCGGAGGTCGACTGCTCGTCGAAGGCGGGCGCCTGCCGGTGGATGGGCATGTGGACCTTGGCGTTGACGGGGCCGAGCTCGTCGACGGGCTGGCCGAGAACATTGAGCACGCGGCCCAGGGTCTCACGGCCGACCGGCACCATGATGCCGTTGCCAGTGTCGTGCGCGTTCATGCCACGAACCATGCCTTCGGTGGCGACCATCGCGATGCAGCGCACGCGGCCTTCGCCAAGGTGCTGCTGGACCTCTACGATGACGTCGAGCGGCGTCGGCACGGTGAAGCCTTCGCTGGTGATGCGCAGCGCCTGGAAGATCGGCGGCATGTGCTGCTCTTCGAATTGAACGTCAACGGCCGGTCCGCTGACGCTGATTACTTTGCCTATATTCTCTGCCATAATCCCGATTGCCTCTTTCGCAAGCGAATGCGCATTAGAGCGCTGCCGCTCCGCTCACAATTTCGATAATTTCCTTGGTGATTGCAGCCTGACGGACGCGATTCATTGTCAGACTGAGGCTGTCGATCAGGTCGCCTGCGTTCTTGGTTGCCGCATCGGTTGCCGTCATGCGGGCCGCGTGTTCGGCGGCGGTGGACTCGAGCAGCGCGTGGAAGATCTGGGTGGTCACGTATCGCGGAAGCAGGTGCGAGAAGAGCTCCTCGGGGGACTGGTCGAAGATGTAGTCGACCTGGGCCGTGCCAAACTTCTTTGCCTCGCGCTCCATCTCGGTAGTATCGGGTTCGAAGACGCTTATGCCTTCGGATTCGGCGGCGCGGACGGCTGCGTCGCGTTGCTCTTCGGTCATCTCTTCGGCGGACTCGATGTTGTGGCCGCCCAGCTTCAGGATCGGCAGCAACTTTTCGACGACAATGCGCTGCGAGAGGACCGACTTGAACTCGTTGTAGACGATGTAGACTGCGTCGATCTCCGCACGCTCATAGCGCGCGATGACGGAACGGGCTACTTCGGTGACGTCGTCGAAGCTTGAGCGGAGGAGAAGGTCGGAGTGCTCTGCGGCTACTTCGATCTGCTGCCCACGGTGACGGATGGTCTCGTAGTGGGTGGAAAGATCGTTGTCGTAGTGCTCTTCGGTCTTCTCATAGCTGGCGGCAGCGTATTTGCGCTTGTAGAAGCCGATCGCCTTCTTGCCTACCGGTTCGAGGTCGATGTTCTGCCTTTTGCCGGTACGTAGATCGATGAACTTCTGGGCAGCCTTGCCGACGTTCGAGTTGAAGCCGCCTGCGAAGCCCTTGTCGCCTGCGATGACGATGAGCAGGACGTTCTTTTCTTCGCGCTCGGCGAGTAGCGGATGGCGGATCTCACCCGTCTCGGGGTTGTAGAGATCCGTACGCCGTACAAGAGACTCGAGGAGGTTGACGATCATCTGGGCATAGGGCCGGGCCTGCATCGCACGCTCCTGAGCGCGCCGCAGCTTGGCCGCCGAGACCATCTTCATCGCCTTGGTGATCTGCCGCGTGTTCTTTACACTGCGAATGCGGCGTCGTAGATCGAGCACGTTTGCCATGGTTTACTTGTTGCCCACCATTGCCGTTGCCGGCGTCGATTCGGAACCAGTGGTCGCCTTGGCGCTTTGGTTGGCTTTGTCCTTGAGGTCGGCAAGGAAGTTGGACTTATAGTCCTTGATCGCAGCCGTCAGGCGGTTGCGGAGATCGTCATCGAGCGCCTTCTTGGTGGCGATGTCGGTGAGGATGGCGGGCTGTACGGACTCGAGGTAGGGATAATAGCCGTCCTCGAAGGCGCGCAGGTCCTTTACTTCAACGTCATCGAGCAGGCCATTGACGCCGGCGTAGATGATGGCAACCTGCTTCTCAGCCGAGAGGGGCTGGAACTGGGGCTGCTTGAGCAGCTCGACGAGGCGGGCACCCTTGTTGAGCTGGTTCTGGGTGACCTTGTCGAGGTCGGAACCGAACTGCGAGAAGGCGGCAAGCTCGCGGTACTGGGCGAGATCCAGCTTGAGCGTCGCGCCGACCTGCTTGGTTGCCTTGGTGGCCGCCGAGAAGCCAACGCGCGAGACGGAGAGGCCGACATTGACGGCGGGCCGGACGCCCGAGTTGAAGAGGTCGGTTTCGACGAAGATCTGCCCGTCGGTGATCGAGATGACGTTGGTCGGGATGTAGGCCGAGACGTCGCCGGCCTGGGTCTCGATGATGGGCAGCGCGGTGAGCGAGCCTCCGCCGAGCTTGTCCGACACCTTTGCAGAACGCTCGAGCAAGCGCGAGTGGAGATAGAAGACGTCTCCGGGGTACGCCTCACGCCCTGGCGGACGGCGGAGCAGGAGCGAGATCTCACGGTAGCTGGCGGCGTGCTTGGAAAGATCGTCGTAGATGATCAGCGCGTGCTTACCGTTGTCGCGGAAGTACTCGCCCATTGCGGTTGCGGCGAAGGGTGCGAGGTACTGCATGGGAGCGGGCTCGGATGCGGTCGCGGCGACGACGATCGTGTATGCCATGGCGCCGTAGCTCTCGAGCGTCTGAACGACCTGGGCGACCGACGAGCGCTTCTGGCCGACGGCGCAGTAGATGCAGATCAGGTTGTTCTTGGCCGAGTTGATGATGGTGTCGAGCGCGAT
>CAZZZP010000032.1:0-6107 GCA_964658635.1 Lichenicola sp.
GAACCGTGCCCGCAAGCCGCATCCCCAAAACCTCCGTGGAATCGTCCGAGCCATCATCCACGCGCAGAGCAGGGAAGTGCAAGCAAACACCGCGAAACAACCACTCGCCGACCCCGAACCATTACACTGGAACGGTCCATCCATGAAGATCCTCACCAGTTGGCTCCGCTCCTACCTGCCCGCGCTCAGCGTCCACGACGCCCAGCTTGCCGAAGACCTCACCCTCCGCGGAATCGCCGTCGAAGGCGTCTTCCCGGCCGAGCACACCACCGGCTCGCTCTTCGACATGGACATCACCACCAACCGCGTCGACGCCATGAACCACTACGGCATCGCACGCGAGGCCGCCGCCATCTACAACGTGCCGCTGCCCGCGCTCGACACGACCCTCCCGGCCGCCACACCCGCCGCACCCTTCCCGGTCCACATCGCCGAGCCCACCCTCTGCGGCCGCTTCACCGCACAGGTCATCCGCGGCGTCACCATCGCGCCCAGCCAGGGCCGGGTCAGCGAGTACTTCAACGCCCTCGGCCAGAAGCCGATCTCGGACGCCGTCGACGCTACCAACTTCGTCCTGCTCGGCATGGGACACCCCACCCACGCCTTCGACCTCGACAAGATTCAGGGCGGCATCACCGTCCGCCGCGCCCACGCAGGCGAGCAGATTAGGCTTCTCGACGGAACGACCCGAACCCTCGTCGCCGAAGACCTCGTCATCGCCGACGATACCAAAGCCATCTCGCTCGCCGGCGTCATGGGCGGATGGGACACCATGATCACCGCCGAGACAAAAAACGTCCTCGTCGAGGCCGCATGGTTCGAGCCCGCCACCATCCGAGCCAGCTCCCGCCGCCACCTCATCCACACCGACGCCAGCCACCGCTTCGAGCGCGGCGCAGACTTCGCCGCCGCCCCCGTCGCCAACGCGCTCGTCACCCGCACCATCCTCGCCGCATGCGGAGGCACCCTCGAAGGCACGCTCGTCGACATCGTCATCCCCGGGCACGAGCAGGCCACAGCCAGCCGCCCGGCCCTCGCCGTCTCGCTCGAACAGGTCCAGCGCATCCTCGGAACCACCCTGGCCCCCGAAGGCATCACCGCCGCGCTCGTCGCCCAGTACCTCACCGCCCTCGGATGCACCCTCCAGACCACCTCCACAGAGGGTCGGCCCGCCACCTGGAACGTCACCCTCCCCTCCTGGCGTCTCGACCTCACCCGCGAGATCGACCTCATCGAGGAGGTCGCCCGCGTCTACGGCTACAACCGTTTCGCCAACACCCTCCCCACCCCGGCCGAGGTCATCCCGCACCCCACCGCACGCGCCGAGAAAGCCGTCCGGACCCGCCTCTTCGAACTCGGATTCTCGGAAGCCATCTCCAGCACCTTCCAAACGCACTCCGAAAACGCGCTTTTTGCCCCCGAACGCACTCCAGTTTCACTCGAAAATCCACTCAATTCCGACGCCGAAAACCTTCGTTCCTCGCTCCTGCCGGGCATGGTCACCATGCTCGCGCATAACCTGACGCGCGATGTCCTCCACGTCCGCCTCTTCGAGGCCGGCGCTATCTTCAATGGAATCAACGACGAAGTCGCCGAAAACCTCTCTCTCTCGCTCGGCCTCACCGGCGACCCGGCCTGGACCCCACCCTACGCCCTAGAAGCCCCGCTCTTCTTCGAGCTCAAAGGCGCCTTAGAATCAATCACTTCGCTCTTCCAAACTCCACCCGCCAACGTCTCGGCCGAGTCCCTCCCCGCAGCCTTCGCATCCGGCCGCGCTGCTAACCTGTTCATAGCAGGCAACTTAGTCGCCTCCTTCGGCCAGCTCTCCAACTCCGAGTCGACCCGGCGCAAGCTCCGCCAGCCCATCCACATCGCCGAGCTCAACCTCGCCAAACTCCTCAGATTCCCGCTAAAACACCCAATTTCCCAGGAAATTTCACGTTTCCAAGCCGTAGAACGCGACTTTTCCTTCACCTTCCCCGACGCCATCCTCTGGTCAAAAATAGATTCAGCGATCCGCGCCCTCAACCTCGCCGACCTCCGCTCGCTCTCTGTCATCGAGGTCTGGCGCGACCGCAAAAAAAATCCCGGTGTCTTTTCCATCCTCATCCGCACCAACTTCCAGTCGAATGAACGCACCCTCGTTGACACCGAACTTGCTGACTGGTCCACCACAATCATCTCCACGCTGCAGGCACTCGGAGGTACGCTCCGCGCCTGATCCTGCGCCTCCCAGGAGCCAATGGCTGAAAGAGTTTCCTTCTCTGAGTCCTCTGCCTATTTCGTACCCGGCTTTCCACGTTAACCACTTCTATACTGGCGTTGGGAGAGCCTGCAGATGGAGACCTTGCTCGAAAACATGGAGCCCGCAACCGTAAGCGCAGACGAGTTCCAGGCGCTGGAACAGAAGGTTTTGCGCGCCGTCGAAATCGTTCGCAGAGAGCGAGAAGCGCGCGCTGCCGCCGAGGCGGAAGCCGCCTCATTGCGCGAACAGCTTGAGGAGCTCACCTCCGCCTCCAACACCGCGCAGACCCAGATCACCGCGCTTAACCAGGAACGCGACGCAGTCCGCACCCGTGTTGAAAAAATGCTGCAGCAGATGGACGAACTGCTCTAAATCAATTCCCTGTCAAAGCTTCGCAGTTCGTTCGAGAGGAGACCATGCAGGAATCAGAAATCAACGGCCCCGAACCGGTATCAGTCGATATCTACGATCAGATCTACACCCTGCGCGGCACCGACTCCGTCTACATCGAGCACCTCGCGCAGGTCGTCGACGCCAAGATGCGCGCCGTGGCCGAACACTCGAACACCGTCGACTCACTTCGCGTCGCCGTCCTTGCCTCTCTCAATATCGCCGACGAACTGGAATGTCTGCGCGCCCGCTTCCGTTCACTCGCTGGCTCGCTGACCCGGACTGAAACCAGCATGCGCAGCCGCTCCGCCTCGCTGAACGGCATGCTCGATGAAGTGCTGGACGAGTTCGAGCACGCCCCCGTCCGCCGCGCCGGCTAGCCTTCAGCCTTCCTCTACTCCGACAAAACCATCGCCACACCTCGCCGCATCCAAAGCGGTCGAGGTCATTGCTCGATGGATAAGATAGAAATCGCCCCTAAAGACGCGCTGCCGCTCGACGCAATCGCACCCGGTGTCATCGGGCTCCGCATCATCTTCGTGAACGTCTTCGCAGTCACCCACACAGATGGCACCTGGACCCTCATCGACGCGGCCCTGCCGCTCTCTGCGAGCCGGATCAAGGACTGGGCGAAGCGAAACTTCTCCACCCCGCCCAATGCCATCGTCCTCACCCACGGTCACTTCGACCACGTCAGCGCCGCCAGGGAACTGGCGGACGAGTGGAATGTGCCCATCTACGCCCATCCGCTCGAGTTCCCCTACCTCACCGGCAAAAAAGAGTACCCGGGACCCAACTGGAAGGCCGGCGGCGGCCTGATGTCACTCACCTCACCCACCCTGCCCAAGGGCCCGATCGATCTTGGCCCGCGCCTCAAGCCGCTGCCCGCTGCCGGTACCGAAGTTCCTGCACTGCCCGGCTGGACGCTCCTGCACACCCCGGGACACACCCCAGGCCACGTCTCCTTCTACCGCGAGAGCGACGGAACGCTTCTCGTGGGCGACGCTTTCTGCACCACCAAGCCGGAAAGCTTCTTCGAAGCCGCGCTTTCCCAGAAAACCGAGCTACACGGTCCTCCGTCTTATTTCACCTCGGACTGGGAGGCGGCCAAGACGTCAGTCCAGCAGCTCGCGGGACTCGAGCCTCGCATCGTCGCGCCCGGCCACGGTAAGCCGCTCAGCGGACCCGACGTTCCGACCGCTCTCCACCAACTCGCCGACGAGTTCGTCCGCATCGCGGTACCTGACAACGAAAAAGTGCACACGCATTAGTCCGCCTCTCACTCACGCGCCTTGAAGAAGCTTCACATAGTCCTCCGGGTGGCCGCACCGCGTTTTGATTCCGGCCACAGGAGGGCTGCATAAGCAGGAAGTTGACTTGCGAATCTGAGAGGGTGGGGGTAGCATCCAACCAGTCGTAAACGAAACCGCCGGCCTGCAAAGCAGGTGCGCGAACAACGCAGGTTGAACCAATACTCATTGAACAGGGGTCTAGCTCGTATACATGGCTCGGTGTGCTATGTCCGCCAGTCCGGAAAGCCTAAAGAGCCACGGCCGGATCCCACCGTCTTAGACGGGTTCACCTGCGCTTCGACGCACGGCCCAGTGGGTCGGACTTCGTCCACCAAGTACGCGATGCACATAGCTTAGACTCGAAGCTGCGCCCGTGTACCCCACCCTCTTCCACTTCGAACATGTTTACCTGCCCACCTTCGGCGTCCTCGCCGCGTCCGGCATCCTGCTCGCGCTTCTGCTCTCCGAGCGCACAGCCGAACGCGTCGGAATTTTCCCGGAGAAGTTGTGGAACGCGGGAGTCTTCGCTGTCCTCGCCGCGTTCTTCCTCTCGCGCCTCCTCTTGATCGCGACCAACTTTCGCACCTTTCTCGCCTACCCGATTGTCCTGCTCGCTGTTCCCTCGCTCACCCCGACCGGCTTGCTGCTGACGGTCATCGCCACCAGCGTCTGGCTCTACTTCAAACGCATCCCCATTCTCCAAACGCTCGATGCATGGTCCCCATCTGCCGCTTTGATCTGGGTCTTCCTCGCTCTAGGCCACTACGCCGAGGGATCTGATCCCGGCATGCCGACAAGCCTTCCCTGGCACGTGCATCCCGTCGCTCTCTATGCAGCCGTCGCGGCCAATCTCATCGCGGCGGTCAGTTGGATCCTGCTCGGCAGGCATCTTACCCCCGGTGTGACCGCCGCTTTCACCTTGTCAGCCGCAGGCCTCGCACAGTTCTTCCTCACCTTCCTGCGCATGCCCGGCGAACTCTCCCTGATGGGTCTCGATCTGTTGGAACTGGCAGCATTGGGCATGCTTCTCGCCGGAATCCTGCTCGGCCTGCGCACACTGGTCTTCGCTCAACGACAATAGAATTAGAAAGCGAGCGCCCCCATGCCTTCGAAGAACATGCTGCCCAAGGGCCAGCGCCATCACTCCGTCCGGGCCGAGTACGTCGCCACCCGCGGCGTCGAGCCCGTCATGCCGCCCGTTATCCCCGTCCTCGACTTCGAGGACGATGCTGACCCGGATCCCAATGCGCCCCAGCTTCGAGTATTCCAGGCCGACCCCGCCGCCGCGGGCCACCGACTTGACGCCTACCTCGCTCAGGCGCTGCCCGACATCTCCCGCGCTCGCGTTCAGCTCCTCATCGAGGCCGGACAGGTTCGCGTCGAAGGCGAGGTTCCCAAGGCGAAGGACAAGCTCAAGGGCGGCGAAACGATCGAGATCGAGGGTCAGCCGAACCCGGAGCCCCTCCACGCAACCTCAGAAGACATCCCGCTCGACCTGCTCTTCGAGGACAAGTACCTCGCCGTCGTCAACAAGCCCGCCGGAATGATGGTGCACGCCGGCGCCGGCTCCAACGAGGACGAACGCAACCGCGGCACCCTCGTCAATGCCATCCTCTTTCACCTTCAGAAGCTCTCCGAGGTCGGCGGTTCACTGCGTCCGGGCATCGTCCACCGGCTGGATAAGCAGACCTCCGGAGCCATCATCGTCGCCAAGGATGACGTCACCCATCGCAAGCTGGGCGAGATGTTCTCCTCCCGCGAAGTGGCTAAAACTTACATCGCGCTCGCCCACGGACACCTTGCCAAGGACGACACCACCGTCACCCTGCCCATCGCGCGCGATCTCGTCCGCCGCATCCGCATGACAACCCGCCGCGCCGATGGCCGCTCGGCGGTCTCGCACCTCCATGTCCTCGAGCGGTTGACAACCCCCTACGGCCTCTTCACCCTGGTCGAAGTCAAGATCGAGACCGGTCGCACTCACCAGATCCGCGTTCACCTGCAGTCGCTCGGCCACCCGGTCGTCGGCGACTTCCTTTACGGCGCGCCGCACGTCATCCGCCGGCCGGACAATGCCATCGACAGCCTCGAGCTGACACGCAACTTCCTGCACGCGGCGCAGCTTGAGTTCAACCACCCGCGGACGGGCGAAGAGCTGCACCTCGCGGCGCCGCTAGCCG
>CAZZZP010000032.1:6117-43331 GCA_964658635.1 Lichenicola sp.
TCCTCAACCAGCTCCGCGGCTAGCTTAGGTGCTCGCTTTAGTGGCCGTCGCCGTCTGAGTCCCCACCGGAGGCCTTCTGTGCAGCAGGGCTGATCGAGACTGTATCGGACTTCGCAGCCGGGACCGCTGCAGCAACGGGTGCGGCCACGGTTTTCGGCGCAGACACCGGCGCGACGGCTGCTGCGACTGCATTCAAAATGGACAAGCTCATGGTGAAACCTCCACTTTGTGTATCGGACGATGGCGGCAAAACTTGAAGCCACGGCGCTGGACGCAACTAAGCGCTTCGTCATGGCGTCAACCTCTCGTGAGCAGGCAGCTCGGCTCGCTCTGGAAGAGGTTGAAGGATGAAACCCGTTGCCCGTCTTAGCGCCGCCATACTTGCTCTATGTTTTTCTACTGGCGTCTCCTTCGGCCAGACCGAACCGCCACGCCAGGCAGCAGGTCCTCATCAGGATCTTCACCTGAACGTCGTTGTCACCGGCAAGAATGGTGTTCCGACAGCGGGCCTGGCACAGAACGCCTTCACCCTGCTCGACAACAAGGCTCCGCGCCCAATCAGATCGTTTCGCGCGCTTGGTCCAGAGGCGCCGGTAGAGGTCGTGGTGATCCTCGACGCGGTCAACACCCCGTTCACCACGGTTAGCTACGAACGCAACGAGCTCGGCAAGTTTCTCGCTTCGCACAATGGCCGGCTTGCCCGACCCGTGCGCCTCGCCCTGCTGACCGACAAGGGCCTCGAAGCTGCCCAGACCGCCTCGCGCGACGGTGCAGAGCTCGGCAAGCAACTCGACCAACTCGACATTGGCTTGCGTACCATCCGCCGCAGCACCGGATTCTACGGCGCAGAAGAGCGCCTCGATATCTCCCTGCGTGCCATGCAGACGCTTTTGGCAGCTGAATCCAGGTTCAACGAACGCAAGCTCATCGTCTGGATTTCGCCGGGATGGCCCCTCCTCTCTGGACCCGCCGTCGACCTGAGCTCGAAAGACCAGGCAAGGCTGTTCCCCCAGGTCGTCGGCCTTTCAGCGGAGCTGCAGCTCACCTCGACAACCCTCTACGCAGTCGACCCGCGCGGTACCGGCGCCTCACTCGAGAGCAGCATCTACTACGAGCAGTTCGTCAAGGGCGTTAGCAAACCATCGCAGGCCTACGACGCCGACCTCTCGCTGCAGGTGCTCGCCGAGCAGAGCGGCGGCCTGGTTCTCAACGGAAGTAACGACATCAGGAACCTGCTTCAGCGCTGCGTCGACGATGCCAACGCCTACTATGAACTCACCTTTTCGCCGGCGCCGGCAGAGAAGCCTAACGAGTATCACGCCCTTGAAGTTCACGTGAATACACCCGGCCTCGTGGCCCGTACACAGCATGGCTACTACGCCCAGCCCTGAGCGGAAGTCGCGCTCAGCGCAAGGAGTTCGCTCCACGCGGTAGAATCACAGCGTGACCCGTCCGCTCGTGCTGAAATCTCATTCCCGGCTTCTCCGCCTGTCGATCTTCGTTGCCACGCTTGCCACCAGTACCTTCGGTGCTGCTCAGACGCAAACCCAGACCACGACGCAGCCCGTCTGGCAGCAGCCCCCCAGCACGCCAGCGGCGGCGTATCAGACCTCCCAGACTTCGGGCCAGAGCGCACCTCCGCAACAGTCCACACCTTCCCAGCAACAGCCCGCGAGTGCAACTCCGCAGCAGCAGGCCAACCCTTCGCCGGACACCCCAACCCAGCCGCAGCAACCCGGCCAGAGTCCGACCTTTACCCTCCCCACCGTGCGCGTCAACCTGGTCAACCTCGTCTTCACGGTCACGGACAAGAAGGGCAAGTTCATCACCGGCCTCAAGCGTGAGAACTTCGGCCTGCTCGACAACGGCTTCCCACCGGCCGCGGTCGTCGCCTTCACCCAGCAAACCAATCTCCCGCTCCGCATCGGCATCATGCTCGATACGTCGAGCTCCATCCGCACCCGCTTCAAGTTCGAGCAGGATTCCGCCCTCGACTTCTTCCTTCAGGTCCTGCACCCCGACGACCGTGCCTTCGTCGAAGGATTCGACATAGCCGTCGACCTCACCCAGGACTACACCAACAACGTAGACGCCCTCAACCAGGGCATCCGAAAGCTCCGTCCCGGTGGTGGCACCGCGCTCTTCGATTCGCTCTACAAAACCTGCCAGCAGCAGATGCTTGGCCTGCGTGACACCGGCCCCGTCCGCAAGGCCATCATCCTCGTCTCCGATGGCGACGACAATTATTCGCGAGCCCTCGAATCCGACGCGATCAAGATGTGCCAGCGGGCCGAGACCATCGTCTACTCCATCTCGACCGATACCAGCCCCACCCGCGGCAAGGGCGGAGACGTGCTCCAGACCATCGCCGACGCCACCGGCGGCCGCGTCTTCTTCCCGACCAAGCTCGAGGACGTAGCCCTTGGCTTTCGCGACATCGAGGAGGAACTCCGCAGTCAGTACTCGCTTGAATACCGCCCCGCGGAGTTCAAACAGGACGGCAGCTTCCGCACCATCTACCTCCAATCCACCAACCCGCGTTACCACGTGCGCGCCCGGACCGGCTACTTCGCGCCCAAACCCTAGCCGTCCCAATGCCGTATCTAGCCGACATAGAAAACTAATCTCGCAGGGGCGTGTCTAAACGCACAGGAGACCCACGCCATGCGCTCGAAGTCGATCCTTCCCGTCTTCCTGCTGGCCGCTTCGTTCGCCGCCGCGCAGCAGCAGCCGTATCCCGACACGCCGCCACCGCCGCCGAACTTTCAGCAACAGCTCGCTGCGCTAGCCGATCAGCCCGCCACACACAGCGGCGTCGTCTTCGATCGCAGCATGCTCGGCCTGGCGCAGAGTGTCCTCGAGGCCAATGGCATGGATGAGCAGCACGCAGCCGCAGCCCTTCACGCCATCACCATCGACAACTACCGTTACGAGCGGCCCGCCTTCTACACCCCTGAAGCCATGTCCGCGCTCATCGACGGCTACCACAACGCCGGCTGGAAGCACCTCGTCGACGCCAACCAGACTCCCGCCAGCTCCGCCCAGCCGAACCACGCTATCACCGACCTCTGGCTGCACTTCTCCGGCGCCGACATCGACGGCCTGACCGTCCTCACCCGCGCGCCGCGCATGATGAACGTCGTCCAGGTCGCATGCGATCTCCGCCCACTCGATCTCATGCACCTTGGCGGCCACTTCGGCATCCCCAAGGTCGACCCCAACGCAATCATGGTGCCTGCACCAAGGTAGGCCAGGGTGTAGGGACTAGAAAGCGGCAGCTCAGCCTGACAACGTGAGCCTCTCCAACCCCTGCACCTGATCGCTACACCCCGCTTTAGTACTGCTCCACCATCGCCATCAGCTTCAGTTTGCGATCCGGCGGCAGAAAGCTTGCCTCGACCGAGTTCGCTGCCAGCTCCCGCATCTGGTCCAGCGTGAACTCGAACGTCGCTTGCGCGGCGATATACTCCCCCAGCAGGTTCGAGCCAAACATCGGCGGATCGTCCGAGTTCAGCGTCACCATCAGCCCGCCCTCGAAGTACTCGCGCAGCGGGTGCTGCTCGAACCCCGGACAACACCCCGTCCGCACATTCGACGTCAGGTTGATCTCGAGCGGCACCTGCTTCTCCGCCAGAACCCGCAGCAGATCAGCATCGTGCTGCGCCGCCAGTGCATGGCCAATCCGTTCCGCCCCAATGTTCAGCGCCGCCCAGATCTCCGCCGGCCCGCGCACCGGACCGGTCGACTCCCCCGCATGTGCAGTCAGCCGCAATCCCGCCTCGCGAGCCTCCGCGTAGAGCTCTTTGAAGTGTTCCGAAGGACCCCGCTCCTCATCCCCGCCAATCCCGATCCCGATAATGCTCGGGTAGGTGTGCCGCAGCTTAGCCGCCAGGCGAAACACCGTCGCCGCCTCCTCCAGCCCGAAGTGGCGCACCGCGTCGATGATCCAGAGCACGCTGATCCCCAGCTCGCGCTCACCCCGCACCCGCGCCCGTTCGATCGCGTCCATTACATCGGTAATCGCAAGCTGCGGTTTGAACTTCAGCAAAATGCCCCACGAGATGTAAACCTCCGCATGCACGCACCCCTGCGCCGCAAGCTCTTCAATCATCCGCCAGGCGATAAACTCAAAGTCCTCCGCCGTCCGTAGCCGTTCCGAAACCGCCTTGAACGTGTCAAGAAAGTGCAGAAAATCTTTGTACGCATACATCGCCTGTGCCTGCTCCAGGCGCAGCGGCTCAGCGTCATGCCTGCGGGAGAGCTCAACCAATGTCTCGGGCGTAATCGTCCCTTCAAGGTGCAGGTGCAGTTCAGCCTTCGGCAACCCCTTCAGCCATGCAGGAATATCGATCGGTTCAGTCTTCGTCATCCCTCCAGTCTAGTACCCGGCAGCCCGCGACGCCCGCCAGCGCGCGGGTATACCATCGAGACCGATGGCTACGAACGCGAAACCAGCATTCCTCTTCCCCGGGCAGGGCTCTCAGGTCGTCGGCATGGGCCTGGAACTCTACGAAAACTTCCCCACCGCCAAAGCCACCTTTAAAGAGGCAGACGAAGCCCTCGGCTTCCACCTCTCGCACCTCATCTTCTCCGGACCCGCCGAGACGCTCCAACTTACCGAACACACCCAGCCCGCGATCCTGACCGTCTCCGTCGCCGCCCTGCGCGTGCTCAACGAGCTCACAGGCCTCAAGCCCGCATTCGCCGCAGGCCACTCGCTCGGCGAGTATTCAGCCCACGTCGCCGCGGGTAGCCTCTCGTTCGCCGACGCCGTCCGCACCGTGCGCTCGCGCGGCCGCTTCATGCAGCAGGCCGTCCCGCCCGGCGAAGGCTCAATGGCCGCCATCCTCGGCCTCGCCGAGCCACAGGTCAACGACTGCTGCGCGCAGGCTGCCGACGAGCTCTCCGCTCAGCCCTGCGCCGACATCACCCCGTCCGAATCGGACTCATCCCGCGCCCAGGTTGCACACTGCATCGTCTCGCCCGCCAACATCAACTCACCCGGCCAGATCGTCATCTCCGGCTCGACCGCCGCAGTCGAGCGTGCAGCCGAACTCTGCAAAGCCGCCGGCGCCAAAAAAGCCATCATGCTCAAGGTCTCCGCACCCTTCCACTGCGCATTGATGGAGCCCGCCCAGAACCAGCTCGCAGGCATCCTCGAAGGCGTCGTCTTCAACGACCCCGCCTTCCCCATCGCATGCAACGTGGACGCGCGTCTGGTCACACGCCGCTCCGACAGCCGCGACTGCCTGATCCGACAGGTCACCGGCCCCGTGCGCTGGGTGGAATGTGTAGAGCTGTTGATCGCCCAGGGTGTCACGCATCTGGTCGAGATCGGTCCCGGCAAGGTGCTCACCGGGCTCACCCGGCAGATCCTGGGTAAGGGAATCGAAACTCCCATCAGCCTGAACGTCGAAGACAAAGTCTCGTTAGAAGCCACCGCAAACGCACTTGCATAAAACTTTCTACCCGGACGGCAGTCACTTCGTAATTCACAACTGTTTCGCGTGGCCTTCCCGTTGGTCAGGAACTCAATTCCGCCGACCAACGGAAGGACCACGCGAAGCTTGTATAAGTCACGAAGTGACCGCCGCCCGCGCGGGGCGTTTCAGTCTGAGATAATCCCTCCATGCCGCCAAGCCAGCCCAACGACATCGTAGAAAACTTCACCACCCAGGATCAGGACGGCAACACCGTCTCGCTCTCCGACTTCGCGCAGACGCCCGTCGTCCTCTTCTTCTACCCGCGTGCCGATACGCCCGGCTGCACCGTCGAAGCATGCAGCTTCCGTGACGCCATCACCGACCTCAAGGAAGCCGGAGTTACCGTCCTCGGCATCTCGCGTGACACCGTCAAGGCGCAGAAAAAGTTCGCTGACAAGTTCAACCTCAAGTACCCGCTGCTGGCTGACCCCGACGAAAAGATCTGCGACTACTTCGGCGTCATCAAGCCCAAGAACATGTACGGCAAGGTCGTCAAAGGCGTCGAACGGAACACCTACCTCATCGCACCCGCGGATCCCGAGGGCCATCAACGCCTGCAGCACGTCTGGAACAAGGTCAAGCCGGAGGGCCACGCGGAAGAAGTGCTCGCCTACATCCGATCTCTCAGCCGTTAGCGCCTCAGCAGCTTTCCGAAAACGGGCCTGGCCCTGCGCCTGGCCCTTTTTGCTGCCTCCGCGCGGGTCAAAGACGCAAACCGTTCGAAATAGTTTCACTCCCTGCAAACCCCGCACGGGAAGCAGACATCACACCATCGTCGCGCTCCGGAGAGATCTGGAAACCCAATCAATTACTTGTTTTTATCAACGAAACGACACTTTGTGCCTTCCTCCCCGATCCACCCAGAGGGCTTTCCGTGTCGGCTCGTCAACTGGATGGGCAAGCGGCCTCGTCGCTAATTCCTCTTTGAGAAGGAATGTGACGCAGCGCCGGTCGTACTGCACCGCAACCCTCTGCGCCCCGCGATCTTGCGGAGTGTCTTTCACTCCCACCCCAGAACATCTTCCGGAGAGCAACATGATTCTCGACGCAATGCAGTCCAAAGCAGCAAACCGCCGTTCCTTCCTCAAAGGTGTAAGCCTCACCGGGATGGGCCTCGCCGGCGCCGCCGTCCTCGGCAAGAACTTCGGCAGCAGCGAGCAGAAGGTTGAAGCCGCTTCCTACACCGACGCCGATCTCGGCAACTTCGCCCTCAATCTCGAGTACCTGGAAGCAGAGTTCTACTGCGTCTCCACTTACGGAGCCAACCTGGTTCAGCTCGGCATCATCTCCAGCAGCGACCAGACCGGCCCCACCACCGGTGGCCACATGGTACCCGGCTTCGCCAAGCTCCCCGAGGCCTACACTGCCTCCAGGCTCCGCACCGACGAGGTCACCCACGTGCAGCTCCTCCGCGGCCTGCTCGACACCTACGCCGTCAAGAAACCGGCCATCAACCTCGACGCCCTCGGCTACGGCTTCGCCAACATCAACGAGTGGCTCAAGCTCGCACGCCAGTTCGAAGACGTAGGCATCAGCGCATACCTCGGCGCCGCTACGCTCTTCAGCCAGCAGAGCTACATCGCCGCTTCCTCCACCATCACCTCGGCTGAATCGCAGCACTCCGGCTACCTGCGCATGCTTTGCATCAACAACGGCGTCGTCAGCCCGGCAGTCGATTCCCTCGACATTCCTCCCACCCCCTCGGCACCCTTCTTCCTCAACAACCAGTCGCTCGGCATCCCGCGCACTGCTGCACAGGTCCTCAACGTCGTCTACCACGGCGGACGCTGCTCCGGCGGCTTCTTCCCCGAGGGCATGAACGGCACCATCGTCTGCCAGAGCTAAGCCAGTCTCGAGCTCGACATCAAACCAACCCACGTGGGTCCTGTGTCTCAGAGTCTGTGCGAAAGCCAACTCCGGAGACCAGGGCCCATACCATTTCCAATCCTCGAAGAAAGGCAGATCCGCTCCCTGAACCCAACTTCCACCACTTCCGGCGAACCGGCCGATCGCGGCAGCCTGGCCCCCTGGATCTCTGCCATCCCGCTGCTCGCCGGCCTGGCCAGCATGTACGGGCCAATCGGCTATAACTACGGCATCGCCCTCTACTTTCTCAACTACACGCACGGCTTCGTCAAACGCGGCTTGGTCGGCGAACTCATCCTGCCCATCGCTCATCTTTCACGCACCGGCATCATCGCCTTGCAGGTCGGCTTCATCCTCGCCGCTTTCGCCGCCACCTACTTCGTCTTCCGCCGGCTCTTCTTCGGCTCGATTGCAGATCGCACACTCGCCGCGGTCCTGTTCGCAGCTCCGGCCCTCCTGCCACACCTCAGCTTCCTCTTCGCCCAGCCCGATGTCACCCTCTACCTTCTCCTCCTCGCCGCCATCGCCGCTACCCTGCAGCTTCCGCCCATCGCCGGAGCCTTCGCCGCAACCGCCATCGCCTCCGTCGCACTTCTCGGTCACGAAGCCTTTTCGCTCGCCTTCTACCCGCTGCTCGCGGCCATCCTCTGGGACCGCGCGCGTCGCCGCATCCTGCCCTGGACCATCGCCCTCCTGCAGCCGCTTCTCGTCATCATCGTCTTCGCCATCATCCTCCACTTCGGCAAGCTCAAGGTTGCTCCCGCCGTTATCCTCGCCGACGCCGCGAACCGCACCAACGTTCCCCTCCAGCCCCAGGTCTTCGAGGTCATGGCAAGCACCTTCGCTCAGCAGCGCGCGCTCGTCAGCCACTTCTACGCGGGTGGATTTTTCCTCCTCATCGGCCTCACGCTGCTCTTTTCCGCACCGTACTTCTCTCTGCTTGGCAGCCTGCTACGCCGTGCCACTGCTCCTCTCCAGTACCGTCCCCTCGACGGCGTCATCCTTACCCTCCTGTTCGCAACTCCCATGTCTCTCTGTTATCTCGGCCACGATGTCTCACGCTGGATCTCTGCCTGCGCCATCGACGCCACCCTCTTCCTCTGCTATCTTGCCCTGACCAGCGACGCCGCGCGTGCCTCGCTTCGTCAATGGGCAACCGGGCCGCGTCCGTTTCTCTGGCTGGCCGTGCTGCTGATCCCGGGCCCGTACGGCGCCACCGGCATCCGCCTCGTCGAGCAGGCTTCCGTGCTCTGGTCCGGTCAGTAGGTCGCAATCCCGTAAACTTTCATCAGCATGTCCCTCGCGCCCACCCTCGCCGGAACCGCTGCCGCCCTGGCCGCCGCCGCGGCGACCTGCGCCTGGGCAGGCCAATCGTACGAGTCGCAACTCTTCGGCCCTGCCCTCGTCTCGCCGCCTTCGCCCGACCAACTCGCCCTCACCTTCGACGACGGACCCAATCCCACCGCGACGCCGCACCTGCTCGATATCCTCGCCCGCCACAAAGCTCGCGCCACCTTCTTCCTCATCGGCGACTACGCCCTGCGCGAGCCCGCACTCACCCGCCGGATCCACGCTGCCGGCCACGCCATCGGCAATCACACCATGCATCACCCCTGGCTCCCGCGACACTCAAATGCCTTTATCCGCGAGGAGCTACGTTGCGCCAGCCAGGCCATCGAAGACACCATCGGCGCGCCCGTCGCGCTCTTCCGCCCGCCCCACGGTGCCCGGCGCCCCTTCGTCTTCCGGGCCGCACAGGAACTCAACCTCCAGGTCGTTCTCTGGAACGTCATCGCCGGCGACTGGATGCACCGCCCTGCCAGCGACCTGCTCGGCCGCATCGAGCAGGGAATGGAGCGCAACCTCCGCAAGCAGCGCGGCACCAACCTCGTCTTGCACGACGGCAGCCAGCACATCCCCACGGCCGATCGCTCCGCCACAGTCCAGGCCGTCAGCGCTCTTCTCGACCGCCTCAAACCGGGCACACGCTTCGTCACACCCCTGCAATGGGCTTAGTGCGACAATGTTCCGACTGCCATTCCGCGTACCTTGCCCAATTCAGTCAGGAGCCTTCATGACCCGCACCACCCTCGCGCTCGCCTTATCCCTCGTCGTCTCAGCGTTCAGCGCCTCCGCCCAGACCGGCCCGTACAAGATCCTCAACCAGAAGAAGGTTGGCGGCGAGGGCTGGTACGACTACGTGACGGCAGACTCCGCCAATCGCAAGCTCTACATCCCGCGCCTCAGCCAGACCGACTCGCACATCACCGTCTTCGACCTGGACACCCTCGCCCCGGTCAAGGACCTCCCCGACACCATGGGCCACGGCGTCGCCATCGACCAGAAGTCCGGCCACGCCTTCTCGTCTTCGAGCCCCGTGCTCATGTGGGACGCAAAATCGTTCACCCAGATCCGGTCCATCCCCGTCACCGGACGCCCTGACGGCATCCTCGACGACCCCTACACAGGCCACGTCTACATCCTCTCGCATGCCCAGCCCAACGTCACCGTCATCGACGCAAAAGACGGCACAATCCTCGGCACCTTCGACGCCGGAGGCGCCGTCGAGCAGGCCGCCCTCGACGGCAAGGGACACCTCTTCATCGACCTCGAAGACAAGGCCTCCATCGCCGTCATCGACACCGCCTCCATGAAGATGACTGGAAAGTACGACCTCGCAGGCAAGGCTGACGGATGCACAGGACTCGGCATCGACCGCAAGAACGGCATCCTCTTCGCCGCCTGCCGCGAGCCCAACGTCATGGTCGTCCTCTCCGCCACCGATGGCAAGATCATCTCCACCCTGCCCATCGGGAAGGGAACCGACGGCGCCGTCTTCAACCCGGCAACCAGCGAAGTCTTCACCGCCCAGGGCGACGGCACCTTCAACGTCATCAAGGAGAGCTCCCCCACCAGCTTCACCGTCGCGCAGACCCTCACCACCATGCCGGGCGCCAAGACCATCACAATGGACGAGAAGACTGGCCACCTCTTCACCGCCACCGCCGAGTTCGGCCCCGCACCCGAGGCCCAGCCCGGCCAGCGTGCCGGCCGGCCCCCCATGCTCCCCGGCAGCTTCCAGATCATCGAGATCGGCAAATAAACCAACCGGTGCGGCCGTTCCGTCCATGGTTCTGCTGAGACTGCGCCAATACGACGAGAATATCGTCGACTCGCTCGTTCACCTGGTTTGTGTTAGCCATGGACAAGAGCTGTTGGCGGGATGCGCCGTCACCGCCAACGGGAAGACGATTCGAATGCAACCTCTTCCCATAACCCGCCGCCCGCCTGCGCTACCATAGCCACACCGCTATGAGCACAGCCCCAAGCCCCGTCGCCACCGCGCCTGAACCCCTCTCCATGGGTGACGTCCTCCGCGTCCCGGTCATGCGCAGGCTTTGGATCGGCCAGCTCATCTCCACCTTCGGCGACTTCCTCGCGCTCTTCGCGGTCATCAACTACTTCACCTACAACCTCAACTTCCCCGCCGACCGCATGACCACTCTGCAGATCGCCTACACCCTCCCGATCGCCGTCCTCGGCATCGTCGCCGGCGTCTTCGTGGATCGCTGGCCGCTCAAGCCCACCATGGTCATCTCGGACCTCAGCCGGGCCGTCCTCTGCCTGCTCCTGCTGCTGGCCCACGCACCCATCACCTTCTACCTCATCTTCGCCGCCATCAGCGTCTTCTCCAGCGTCTTCGGCCCTGCCCAGGGAGTAGCCATACGCTCCGCCGTCCCCCTCCACGGCCTCCGTTCCGCCAACGCCCTCATGCAGCAGGTCATGTTCGGCATGCGCATCATCGGCCCGGCCATCGCAGGCGTCCTCTACAAGTTGTTCGGAGCACGCCCCTGCTACTGGGCAGATGCCGCCAGCTTCCTCGGCTCGGGCCTCCTTATCTCCTCGCTCGCCCTCACCCGCCCCATCGTGCAGAAGCTCGAAGAGGCCGAAGGAAGCCCCGCCACCCCGTCCTCCAAGGGCCTCGACTCCATCCTGCCCGACATGCGCGAAGGCATCTCCTTCATCGTCCACCATGCCGGTCTGCTCTTCGTCATCCTCGCCCTGGCCGCCGGACTCTTCGTCATGGGCTGCTTCGGCCCGCTCATCGCCGTCTACGTCCGCGATTCCATCCACGGCTCGACCGGCCTCTACAGCGCCGCCTCCGCCATGATCGGAATCGGCATGTTCGCCGGCATCAACATCCTCAACACCGCTGGCAAGAAGATCCCCAACGCCATCCTCGTCTACACCGGCCTCGGCGGCATCGCACTCGGCCTCATCCTGCTGGTCGCCGTCCCAAGCCCCTGGGCCACCATCCTCGGCAACCTCATCATCGGAGTCGCGCTCGCCGGCATCATCGTCCCGTCCAATACCCTCATCCAGCAGGAGACACCCCATGAGCTCATGGGCCGCGTCGGCTCCACTGTCATGAGCGTCGTCTTCACCGCCCAGATCCTCGGCCTCGTGCTCTCCGGCTTCCTTACCGACATGGTTGGCGTCCGCAAGGTCTTCGCCCTCTGCGCCATGATGCTCGTCCTGCTCATCGTCGCCGGCAAGCTCTTCATGGAGCCACACCCGGACCCGCCGCCAGCCGCAGCCTAATCCTTGTCCATCGTCCCGTAAACCGGCGGGTGCGGCGTCAGGTGCCTCAACAGGAACTCCTGCACCAGGTTCCCCAGCGCGTCGTAACCCACGTTGATAAACCCGTTCTCGAACGTCAGCCCAAGCCCCGTTCGCTCCGCCTTGGGATAGTAAAGATTTGCAAAGGCGCCGGCCGAAATGTCGCCCAGGATGCTCGCATACGCGGGCTGCCACTTGCCGTTGTCGCCCCGCGCGCGAAACGCAGTCGAAATCGCATACAGCGCACGTGACTTCACCGATCCCGTACCCTTCCAGAAATAGCGCGGATCCTGGTGGAACAGCACCGGCAGAATCGCGCCTCCGATAAACGTTCCCGAAGCCAGATCAGCCTCGTCGGCACCCAGTCGTTTGCCATACCCCGCGATGCCCTGCCCATAGCCCGGCATCGCGTCATTCGCCTGTTGAATCCCGGCAATAAACCCATTCACAAACAAGTTTCCCGGATCGATCGCATTCTTGAATGCCAGGTCAAACTTCTGCTTCGCCGTCAGCGGCGGCGCCTTCCAGTCGTAAGACACAAAGAAATTCGGCAGCACCCCGCCCAGACGCTGGTGCTCCTCCGTCTTCACCTCTTCGAGCGCAAGCTCCTCCTGCGACGCAACCACCTGCACATTTACGCTCTCCGCAACTTCAAGCCGGAATGCCGGAACCTCAAACGTCTGGCCCTCCTTCAGCACCCCCGCAAACGAAGCTGCCGTCCGGTGCGCCGCCGTAGCCGTCAGCATGAAGTTTCCCGCGGGAACCCCCACAAACCGGAAATGTCCCGTGCTGTCGGTCATCGTCTCCTTCTGACCACCGCTGGAATCCTGCGACAACACCAACTCAACATCCCGCAGCAGGTCGCCATTTGCGTCCACGACGCTGCCCGTAATCTGCCCCGTAGCCGCACTTTTCTGCGGCCCAAAAGCTACGTTCGGCTCACCCGCGACTCCATCCTGGGCCCCACACCAGGTGGCGCCGGCCAGCAGCAGTACAGCCAGTGCCGCTCTTCCCGACTTCGCGCGTCCTCCCCGCGACGAACGTTCTCTAACCGGCCCTCGTACCTTCCACGTCAAGTGCAAACCCATCCACCCTCGCTCATCCGCGTCACCACTTCAAGCCTGCAGAACTCCGCTCTCAAAGACCCTTCGAGCTACGGCCAGCAGGTAATCCACCTCCGCACTCCCATGCGCCGTGCTCAGGAAGGCAGCTTCAAACTGAGATGGCGGCAACCACACACCCGCCTCCATCATCGACCGATGAAACCGGCCAAAAGTTGCCGTGTCCGAGCTCGCAGCACTCGTAAAGTCCGCCACCCGGATTCCCGTAAAGAACCAGGTCCACATCGACCCCACCCGGTTCATCGTCATCGGCACCCCGGCCTCGCGCGCCAGCGCCAGCACACCCTCTGCAATCTCAGACGTCCGCTGCTCCAGTTGCGTGTACACCGCGGCCTCATTTTCCAGCAGATACTTCAAAGTCGCCCCGCCCGCAGCCATCGCCAGCGGATTCCCGCTCAGTGTCCCCGCCTGGTAGACCGGGCCCAGCGGCGCAAGAAACTCCATCACGTCCGCCCTCCCGCCAAATACCCCGCAAGGCAGCCCGCCGCCCACAATCTTGCCCAGCGTCGTCAGGTCCGGTGTAATCCCGTATAGCTTCTGCGCCCCGCCCAGCGAAAGCCGAAACCCCGTCATCACCTCATCCAGGATCAACAGCGATCCATGGTCTGCCGTAATCCGCCTCAACCCGGCCAGATACCCGGCCGCCGGTACAATCGTGCCCGCGTTCCCCACCACCGGTTCCACAATCACACAGGCAATCTGCCCCGGATGCAGCGAGAACGCCGTCTCCACCGCCTCCAGATCGTTGTAAGGCAGAGCCAGCGTATGCATCGCCGTCTCTTCCGGCACGCCCGCCGACCCCGGGATCCCCAGCGTCGCAATCCCCGATCCCGCCTTCACCAGCAGCGCATCCGCATGCCCGTGGTAGCAGCCCTCAAACTTGATGACAAACTTCCGCCCCGTAAACCCGCGCGCCAGCCGGATCGCCGACATGCACGCCTCCGTCCCCGAGCTCACAAACCGCAGCCGCTCGATCGAAGGAAAGCAGCGCTGCACCAGCTCTGCCAGCATCGACTCCCCCGCATGCGAGGCACCAAAACTCGCACTCCGCCCCGCCGCACTGCGAATCGCCTCCACCGCGCCCTGAAACGCATGCCCCAAAATCATCGGTCCCCAAGACCCAAAGCAGTCCAGGTAGCGATTCCCGTCCACATCCCACAGGTACGCACCCTCCGCCCGCTCCACAAACGGCGGATCGCCACCCACCGCACGAAACGCCCGGACCGGCGAATCCACACCACCCGGCAGCAAACCCGCCGCCCGCACCTGCAACGCTCTCGACTTCTCCATCACCCGCATACCTCCAGTGTATCGGTCCGGGTGCGTGGGCTCCGTCTCCAGACCAGCACAGGAAATGGCTCACCCCTTTTTCTCGCAGCGTGGAAATTCACCCTGCTAGACTGAAGCTCCCTGCTGTTGGTAGGAAATTCCGCCGTTTTGCCATGAGGAGCCGCGCTTTGCCGGACGAAATTCAAGACCCCCACCCAGTCAAGGCCAGCGCAACACCCGTCTCCTACGCCGATGCCGGCGTCGACATCACCGCAGGGGACCGCGCCAAGCAGCGCATCAAGATGCTCGCGCGCAAGACCTTCAACAAGAACGTCCTCTCCGAAATCGGTGGCTTCGGCGGCCTCTTCGCCCTCGATCTCGAGAAATTCCCCGATCCCGTTCTCGTCTCCTCGGCAGACGGCGTCGGCACCAAGCTCAAGGTCGCCTTCGAGCTCGGCATCCACCACACCGTCGGCGCCGACCTCGTCAACCACTGCGTCAACGACATCGCCGTCCAGGGCGCCACACCCCTCTTCTTCCTCGATTACCTCGCCACCGGCCGGCTCGAAAACGACATCGTCGAAACCGTCGTCCGCGGCATCTCTGAAGCCTGCCGCGCCAACGGCTGCGCTCTCATCGGTGGCGAAACCGCCCAGATGCCCGGCTTCTACGCCGACGGCGAATACGACCTCGCAGGCACCATCATCGGAGCCGTCAACCGCCCCTCCATCTTCACCGGAGATTCCATCGAGGCCGGCGACGTTCTCCTCGGCCTGCCCTCAAACGGTCTCCATACCAACGGCTACTCGCTCGCCCGCAAGCTGCTCTTCGAAACCGCCGGCTACGGCCCCGAGCAGTACGTCAACGAGCTCAAGGACAAGACCGGCGGCGCCCTCATGCGCACCCACCGCAGCTACCTGTCCGTCATCAAGAAGCTCACCGCCGCAGGCCCCGCCACCGCCGAGAATCCCGCCGGCATCGTCCGCGGAATGGCCCACATCACCGGCGGAGGCATCACCGAGAACCTCCCACGCATCCTCCCGCGCGGCCTCGACGCCCACGTCGAGCTCACCAGCTGGCAGGTTCCACCGCTCTTCGCCCACCTGCAGGAGCTCGGCCAGGTTACCCAGGACGAGATGTACCGTACCTTCAACATGGGCATCGGACTGATCGCCGTCATCCCCGCCGAACAGGTCAAGAAGGCGAAGGCCATCCTCAATCGCGCCAACGAGCGCCACTGCCTCATCGGCCGCATCGTCAGCCGGGGCACCCGCAAAGTCATCTACACCTAGGCGCTTCGCATGGCCTTCCCATCGGTCAGAAACAAACTTCCGTGCCGACCAACGGGAGGACCACGCGAAGCTCTAAAAAGGCGTGTGAACGCCCGTCGCCCGCGCAGGGCGTTTTACGCTGATACCTTATTCCCGCCGCGGCTGACGATCCGCAGCTTATCGAGCGCCAGGATCTTTCTCGCCTGACCCTTCGCATGCGCCCCCCACGGGCCCATCGGATCCAGCTTCACGTACGCCATCCAGTGCCGCAGCGCACGCCGTCGCTCGCCCTGCCGCTCGTATGCCAGCGCCAGGTTATAGTGCGCATCCGCATACTGTGGCACCAGCGAAATCGCCTGGCTGTACGCTTCGATCGCATCCTCCAGCCGTTGCATCTCGTCCAGCACATTGCCCAGGTCGAAGAACGCCAGCGCATAATCCGGATCGGCCTCGGTCGCCTGCCGGTAGAACTGTTCCGCCTGCGCAAAATCCCGCTGGTTGTAGAAGATCGTTCCCAGATTGATGCACGTGGGCGCGTGGTCCGGCTTCGCCAGCAGGATCTCCATGTACACTTCGATCGCATCGGCAGTGGTGGAGATGTTCTCCTCCAGCTGCACCGCCCGCGTGAACATCTCCTGGATCTGCGCCGCATTCGAGGCAGCGGTCGCGCCCCGCCCGACCACCTTCAACTGCCGCCCATCCGTCGTCGCAAAGTCAAACGCGAGCTGCTGCGTCATCGGATCCACCAGTGCCCCACCATGCCGGAAGACAAGTCGGGAACCACGTCGAACCGCACTCGTCTCGGCCAGCGGATTTCGCATCCCCGCCACTCTTTGCATGGCGTCCACCTGGCGCCTGATGCTGCGTGCCGAAATCCGCCGGTGCCGCATCTCGCGCAGCGCTCGCAGCCGGCTCAGGTGTTCAAACGAGTACAACTCACCCTCTCCCAAAAGGGGAATCAATCCCTCCCGCTCCCAGGCGATCAGTTGCGGGGTCTTCAGGTGCAGGATGCGAAGTACGTCTTGGCGCGTGTATCGGGTCACGTGGGCTTCTCAGGTCTCTGGGCAACTCTCGTACAAGGCGGCCGACCCTTCGAAATCTTCACCTGGGTTTCGCTCTCCTCGGAGTATGCGTTGCCGACCCGCGCCAATCAAGCCCTGCAAAGCCCCCGCTCACAAAAACACGTGGATATCGAGTACCAAACCAGGTTCATGCGGATCAACCCCGCAAAACGCACCCTCTTTTCCAGAGCATGCATGCCAATCTCAAGCAGCAGAAGCCGTTTGGACGCAGCCGCCCGTATCCACCTCAACGTTTCAAAATGTAACGCTATCAGTTACATTTTGCTGCGCCTCGCACTCTGCACAAATCAGATCCACACCTTCGACTCGACATTCGGGGTCGGTCGCATCGCCCGCTTCACCGGCGCCGTCACACCCGCGCCCGCCGTCGGCGTCACAATCACCGGAGTCACCGGAGTGGCCGTCTTCGCAGACCCGCTTGGAGTCGTCGTCCCCGTGCTCGTCGTCGCGCCCGGCGCATAGTTGATATTGTCGTCCGACGGATACTCCCCAGGCGCGCCCACGCGATTCATTCGTGCATAGTTCGGAACCGCCGTCATCGGTGAGCCATCCTGCCACGTCCCCTTGATCACCATCACCCCGCCCAGCAGGTCCGGCCGCCACTCCGTCGTCAGCCCAGAATCGCTTAGCCCCTGGTGAATATCATGGTTGTCCGCCGTCTCCACGTTGTAAACCAGCGGCCCGTACTTCAATGCAACCGTGCCAAGATCAGCCTTCACTTGATCGTCCGCGGTCACGCGCTGCGGCTGCATCGGCAACTCCACTTCAATCCGATCCCCGGCCTTCCACTCGCGCGTCACCACCGCATAGCCCTTCTCGATCCGCGGCGTCACCTGCTTGCCATTGACCGCAAACCGACTCACGCCCTTCACCTCAGGCGACTCGCGATAAAGCGCACTCGTCGTCCGATCGGGAATCCTCACATGCACGGAAAACGTCTTCGCCTCCGCAGGATTCACCGTCAGCAGCACAGATCCCTTCCACGGATATTCCGTCTTCTGCACCATCTCCACCTGCGTGCCAGCAACCTCGCCCACGTGGATCCGGCTGCCCACAAACATGTTCACGTACAACGCATCCTTGCTCTTCACATACGCCCACGTAGGCATCATCAGCACCGTCCGCGGAATATTTCCAACGCAGCACGGGCACGTATGCCACAGCGCGCGCTCCGTATTCACCAGCGGATTCGTGTAGCAGAAGCTCTTGCCATTCAGCGCCACGCCACCCAGCAGAGCGTTATACATCGTCTGCTCATACAGGTCCGCATACTTCGCATCGTGATACGCAAGGTTCAGCTTGTACTGGAAGAACACTAGCCCGCAGCTCGAACACGACTCGCAATACGCATTGTTCCGCAGCGAGTAGTCAGGTCCAAAGCCCTCCGAAGTCTCGCCGCTCCCAATCCCGCCTGTCAGGTAGTACTTGCGGTTGACCATGTTGTCCCAAAGCGAAAGCACCGCGCTCTGATAATCATGATCCCCCGTCTCAGCCGCAATATCCGCCATGCCGGAATAAAAGTAAGTCGCGCGTACCGCATGTCCCACCGCCTCGTACTGCTGCCCCGGCGGCAGGTGGCTCTGGTCATACTCCGCGCCGCCACGCCGCGAATCCAGTAGAAACTTCGCGAGCGTAATGTAAGCATCGCCGCGGTGATCGCCCTCCTGGTCATTCACAAATCGCCCGAACCGCACCAGCGCCTGCTCCATCTCCTGGTGGCCATCGAACCAGGCCTGCTTGCCCGGCCCAAGATGAGCCACCCAGCAGTCCGCAAGCTTCTTCGCCGCGTTGTAGAGCCGCAGATCCTTGCCGTCCGTCAGCGTGTAATGGTTGATCGCCGATTCGATAAAATACCCCGAAACATACCCCTCATGGTTCCCACGATGATCCGGTGACCAGCGCTCCGGCCAGCTCTTCCGGTCAGACAGGATGTAAGCCGTCTGCAGATAGCCATCCGGCATCTGCGCCGCCAGGATGATCGGGATCCAGCGGTCCAGCGTCGCCTGCATCAGCCTCTGCGCGTCCATCATCTCCGCGTCGCCCTGCGGATCGACCATCAGCGCAATACACATCGACTCGACCGTCTGGTGCACCCACGCATTCGAAAAAACGTACCCCTTGTGCGGAGCATGCGGCTCGCCCCGGTTCGCCTTCGCGGCTTCCACAAAGTTATCGATCCCGCCATCGCCCGCCCCCGGCGCAATATCGGTCCGCTCACAGTTCTGAACGCAATGCGGAATCCAGTCCACAATCAGTGTCTTCGCCCGCGCGCTCCACAGCGGACTATCCACGCTGTACCGGCGCGTGTAAACCACATCCAGCCGGTTCTTCGGCGGCGCCGGCTCAGCATGCACCCGAATCGTCGACTGCGGCGCCCCGCCGCTGCCCGACCCCAGCAGCGCAAGCGTGTAGTCGCCCGGCGCAGAAAACGTCGCCGTAGTCGACACAACCGTCGGACGTGCAAACGTCACCGCACCCGGACCCGACACCTTCGACCACCGGACCACGTTCGCCGGCGAATCCTCCAGCCAGACCGCCCTCCCCGAAAGATACGTCTGCCCGCCCATCACCACCGACCGGTCGATCCCCGCATGGATCACCGGCGGCAGCTTCGGCACACTGCCCGCACTCAGCGCCCGCCACTCAAGAATCCCAGCCGCATGACCCGCCGCCGGCACAACCTCCAGGCGAAGCATGCTCGTCGTGACCGCCTTGAAGCTCGTGCTGTTGAACCCATCCGGCGCAACCCCAAGACCCTCCGCCTGGCTCACCGGCACAAAGTCGTTGCCATCGAAATAAAGAACCCGGTAAGAAGTCGGAGGCGCAATCCGCGCTCCTTCACTTCCCGCAAGCCCACGCGGACGAGGCGGATCGACCGCCCAGTAGACCTCGACCGCACCGACCGTCACCGGCTGAACCCACTCGTACTGCACCCACGGCGCAGCTTCGCCAAAGTCGGCATCGGTCCGCAGCGCATAAAGCCCATTCTGCCGATCCCGCGAACTCGCGGGTGAATACCCATCGTTCAAGGCCGCAATCTTGTTCTCGCTCGTCGTGATCAGGCTTGAAGGCGTCGCCACCCGCGCCAGATTCAACGGTCCGACCGGAGCCTGGGCGTGAGCGTTAAACGCTGGAACGCCCGCCGCGACAGCCGCTCCCGTCGCAGTCGCAAGAAATGCGCGCCGGGAGATCCCCGCTCCCGCCTCCCACTCAGAAAAGCAGTCTGTCATGTTCTCGTCCAGGGTCTTCTTCCCGGCGTTGTCGCGCTGCGAGTTAGGAACGATTTGCATGGAGGCCACCTTCAACTTCAGATCACTTCCTAAGGTCGGATCGCCTGCACATGAGAGGCTCCACCCGTTCTAGTACGCCACGATACACTTTGCAGGGACTCCGGGAACGGTTTCTCAAGGTGCCACCTGCCCGGACGCAGCCATGGCAATCAAGACCAACGCGGTTTGAGGCCACCCGGCACACCGACCCCGCGGTTTTTGCCCTCCTAAGAAAATCAAGCCAATCCCATCCCCTATTGCTGTAAGAGCGCTGAGCTCAACTCTAGTATATGAAAAACCATAGGTTTCTATAAATATAAGGAGTAAGCCGGCTACAGAGCAGGCAACCTTTGGGCGCCATTTTGTAACCTCGCCTCAACATTTGACTTCGAGGAGGGCTGAGAATGGCAACCTGTTTGCACTGTGCACGGTCGGTACGAGGTCTAACCCGCCTCATCCAGAACGCCGAACGCTGATCTCCGCGTTCCTCAGTACCCTAGGCCAGTTCCAACCCTGAAGGAGCCCTCCCCCGGCATGAAACACAAGCAGCCCGCTGTATCTATCCTTGCTCTAGCCGCTGTCTCAGCAATCGTTCCAGTCTCGCTCTACGCCCAGGCAGATACCGCCCAACTGCACGGAACCGTAGTCGATGCTTCCGGAGCCATCCTTCCCGGCGCAACCGTGCACGTCACCAATACAGCCACCGGTGTCGACCGCTCCGCTACCAGCAATGCTTCAGGCGAGTACAACTTCAGCGCCCTGCCGATCGGCTCCTACAAGGAAGTCGTCACCTTCACCGGCTTCGGCACCTTTCAGACCACGATCAATCTCAACGTCGGGGCAGCCATTACCGTCGACGCGAAGCTCGGCGCGACCGCCAGCCAGAACGTCGAGGTGACCGCGAGCGACATCGCGACTGTCAATCTCACCACCCAGGAATCGTCCACCGTCGTCTCCTCGGCGCAGCTTGAATCCCTCCCCACGCTCACCCGCAATCCCTATGACTTCGTCGCCCTCTCCGGCAACGTCGGCTCCGATCCCGGTGGATCCACGGCCGCAAACGGCGTAGGCGTGGCCCTCAATGGCCAGCGCTCGGCCAGCACCGAGATCCTGCTCGACGGTATTGAAAACGTCGACCTCTTCAACGCCTCCGTCGGCATCCAGGTGCCCCTCGACGCCGTCGACGAGTACCGCATCATCACCAACGGTTTCGACGCCCAGTACGGCCGCGCCTCAGGCGGTATCGTCAACGTCGCCACGCGCTCCGGAACCAACCACTTCCACGGTTCGCTCTACGAGTACAACCGCGTCTCCGCACTCGCCGCCAACACCTATTACGAGGACGCCGTAGACTACGCGCAGCGCGCAGCCGGTCTCGCCAACCTGCCGCAGGATCACTTCACCCGCAACCAGTTCGGCTACTCGGTCGGCGGACCCATCATCAAGGACAAGCTCTTCTTCTTCTCGAACACCGAGTGGAACCGCATCCGCAGCACCGGTCTCCAGCAGTTTGAGGTGCCCACCGCCGCCTACCTCGCCACCACCGCGCCCAATACCCAGTCTTTCTTCAATACCTACGGCAAGATCGCTCCCGGCACCACCCTCGGCGCAACCGTAGCCGTCCCCGGATTCACCGGCCCCAACCCGCTCCAGATCGCCAACGTCCAGGCACCCGTCAACGCCGGTGCCGGCGCACCGGAGAACGCCTGGTTCGGCGTCAACCGCTTCGACTACACCCTTGGCAACAAGATCACCATGTACTTCCGTGCCGCGGACTTCAAGGATTCCTTCACGCCCGGCTATGTATCGGTCAGCCCCTACGACGGCTTCAATACAGGTCAGACCGACTTCAACCAGAACTACCTCTACAGCCTCACCTCCCAGCTCACACCGAACCTACTCAGCTCCAGCAAGGTCACCTACGCCCGCTATGTCCAGCAGCAGCCGCTCGGCTCCGCTGGCATCGCTCCCAGCCTCTACCTCAACCAGCCAAACACCGAAAGCACCGACTCGAACACCGGACTGCCCATCGCCTTACCGGGCTACCTTCCAACATCGCCCGGCGGAGCGATCCCCTTTGGCGGCCCGCAAAACGAGTACCAGTTCATTCAGGAGTTCACCTGGAACAAGGGTAAGCACACCATCCGCGCGGGCGGCGGTTTCGTCCAGACCCGCGACAACCGCACCTACGGCGCATACGAGAACGCCGTGGAACTCGTGGCGAAGCAGGGAACCAAGCTGGTCCCCGCGCTCAATCAGCTCAGCCTTGGCAATGCCTACACCTTTGAGGTCGCCATCGACCCCCAGGGCAAGCTGCCCTGCCCGTACAACGAAGATGGCACACTCGCAAAATCGGCTGCCTGCCAGATCACCACTCCCGTGGTCGCGCCCAACTTCCTCCGCGAAAACACCTTCAACGACGGATTCTGGTATGTCTCCGACCAGTGGAAGGTCAACCAGCGCCTCACCGTCAACGGAGGCGTTCGCTGGGAGTACTACGGCGTTCAGCACAACCACGATCCCAACCTCGACTCGAATTTCTTCCTCGGCACAGGAAACAACCTCGCCCAGCAGGTCCAGACCGGCCAGATTCTCACCTCGCCCAACTCCCCGTACGGCGGCCTCGAGCAGAAGAACCTCAAGAACTACGCCCCGCGCATCGGCTTTGCCTTCGACCCCAAGGGTGATGGCAAGTGGTCCGTCCGTGGCGGATACGGCATCAGCTACGAGCGGAACTTCGGCAACGTCACCTACAACGTCATCCAGAACCCACCCAACTATGCCGGCGTGACCCTTCAGTCCAGCGCCAGCAACCAGGTTCACATCAGCACCGCGAACCTCGGACCATTCGCTGATTCCTCCGTCCCGCAGTATCTGCAGCCCGCCTCGCTGCGTGCGCTGCAGCAGAACATGCCGACCGCGTACACCAACCAGTTCAACCTCACGGTCGAGCATGAGATCGCTCCGGGTGACCTGCTCTCGGTCGCATACTCGGGCGCGCACGGTGTCCACCAGTACGCCATCGCAAACCTCAACGGCGTTGGCTACGGTACGTTCGTTGGCAATCCGGCAGGCAGCTATGGCAACGACCGCATCAACCCCCAGTACGGCGCCATCAACTACCGCGAGGCCAACGGCACCAGCCAGTACAACGCACTCAACGTGGGCTTTACCGCCAACAACCTGCAGAGGCTCGGGCTGTCCGCGCAGGTCAACTACACCTACTCGCACGCCATGGACAATCTCAGCTCCACCTTCTCCCAGTCCTTGAACAACTTCAACCTGGGATACCTCAACCCCTACAATCCGCGTCTCGACTATGGCAACGCAGACTACGATACCCGCCACCGCGTCGTCGTGGGTGGCGTGTATGAGCCCACCTTCCTCGAGTTCAAAAGCAACAACCTCCTGCACACGGCGATCGGCGGTCTCCAGTTCGCGCCCATCGCGGTTCTGCGCACCGGCACGCCGTTCACCATCTACGACTGCACCAACGGCCTCAACGCCTGCCCACGCATCACCGCAGCCCCCGGACTCCAGTACCACGGAACCGTCGGAGCCAGCACCGGGCCAGGCACCTTCAACTATCTCAACGTTCCGGCGGCCTCAGCCAACACCTTCGTCAACAGTCAGGGAGACTCTGACTTCGCCGATGCAATCGGTGGATACCAGAACCCCGGCCTCGAGCGGAACCAGTGGTTCGGACCGAACAACGTCTCGTTCGACATGGGTGTCTACAAGGACTTCCACTTCCTCGAGGATCGCTACACCCTGCAACTCCGTGGCGAGTTCTATGACATCCTCAACCACCACAACAACTACCCTGTCGTGAGCAGCGCGGACTTTTCCGCACTGCAACCCAATCCCGCCGCCGGCTTGCAGGACGTCAACCTCAACGTCTTCCGCGGCGCACCCACCGGAGCGCCCAGCGCCTCCGACGAGCGTCGCAACGTTCAGATCGCCCTTCGTCTGCAGTTCTAACTCAACCGGCAAAACCGCAAAACGAAAGGGGAGCGCCGCCACGGCGCTCCTCTTTCGTTTGCTTCAATCAGCACGAATCCCTCCCAAAAGGAAGCAGCCGCACACAGCTCATTGCATGCTCCGCGCCGGCCTGTTCGCTCGGGCAGCAGCGACGATAGGACGCTGCATGGCTTGAGTTCCGCAGGTTACGGAGAAAGTAGAAGCGCTCACAGACCAGAAAGCGGTTGACAACCAGAGGCATGCTTTTTATGCTGCGGCAGCCTTGGTATAAATCCCTTCATGTCTGCCCCAACCGTCTCCAGTCTCTATCCATAGGAGCCTTCAACGTGTTTCAGCCTCAGACCTACGCCATCTCACTCCTCTTCATGGTCACGACCATGCTCTGTTGGGGATCGTGGGCGAACACCATGAAGCTCTGTCCCGGGTACCGTTTCCAGCTGTTCTATTGGGACTACGTCATCGGTCTGATCCTCGGAGCTTTGGCATGGGGTGCTTCACTCGGAAGCGCAGGTGGAAGCGGACGCCCGTTCTTCACCGACCTGCAGCATGCCGACCAGGCGCACATTCGCTACGCCGTCCTGGGCGGAATACTGTTCAACATTGCGAACCTCTTGCTCGTGGCAGCAATCGAGATTGCAGGGCTCGCCGTAGCCTTTCCCGTCGGAATCGGCCTGTCCCTGGTGGTTGGCGCACTCAGCAGCTACCTCCTCGCGCCAAAGGGCAATGCATTGCTGCTGTTCGCAGGGATCGCGCTTGTAGTCGGGGCTATCGTCCTCGATGCCGCGGCATTCCGACTACGCGAAATCCAGCGTCACGCACTCAGCATAAGAGGCCTGGTCATCAGCCTCATTCGCGCCTCTCGTCGCCAATTAGCTGTGCCAACCCCGGCTGTTCTTTAGGAGCGTCATGAAGGTCGAACGCAAGAAAAAAATTGTGGTCGTCGGCAGCATCAACATGGACCTGGTCGCCTGCGCGCCACGCATTCCCGTCGAAGGAGAGACGCTTACAGGCAGCGACTTCCACACCTACCCCGGCGGCAAAGGGGCGAATCAGGCGGTCGCCGCCGCACGGCTTGGATGCCCGGTGCAGATGATCGGAAGAATCGGAAACGATGCCTTTGGCATGGAGTTGAAGACAAAACTTGCCGCCGCAGGTGTGGACGTGTCGACCGTGATGGTCTCAGAAGGCAGCTCGGGTGTGGCTGTCATCCTGGTCTCCGAGCAGGGACAAAACTGCATCGTCATCTCCCCCGGTGCGAACGCGCTCCTGACGCCCGCCGACCTGGACGCTCACGTCGAAGCCCTGAGGAGCGCCACAATCGTGCTGACGCAGTTGGAGATCCCCCTGGAGACAGTCGAGCATCTCGCGAAGCTATGCGAGCGGGAGCACGTTCCGCTGGTGCTCGATCCGGCGCCCGCGCGTACCCTGTCCCCTCAACTACTGAAACGTGTCGCCTGGTTCACACCAAATGAAACCGAAGCCGCTTTCTACCTGGACAAAGCACAGCAGCCATCGGATGAGCCTGCGGAGATTGCAGCCGTGTTGCTCGAGCAAGGAATCGGCGGCGTGTTACTGAAACTTGGCAGCCGTGGTGCCTACGTGCAGACGGCCACGGACGCGGGGACACTGATCGCCCCATTCAACGTAAAGGCAATCGACACCACTGCGGCGGGTGATGCGTTCAACGGAGCCTTCGCAGCAGGCCTGCTGCGCGGAATGGACCCCGCCGCGAGTGCGAGCTTCGCAGCAGCCGCTGCGGCGCTTTCGGTCACCAGGGCCGGCGCACAGCCGTCGATGGCAAGCCGCGCCGAGGTCGAAGCAATGCTGCTGTCAGCAGATGCAGTGCGGCATGGTGAACAGCCCCAATAGCCTTCGCTGACCAGATACAGGGATCGAAATCAACAGCCCGTAAAGACGCTCGCCACCCCGGCCAGCATTCACAGTTTGAGTCGAGAAGCGTCTCGGATGAAAGCAGAATGGAGCCGATGAGCGGAGTTGAACCGCTGACCTACTGATTACGAATCAGTTGCTCTACCAACTGAGCTACATCGGCCTGCCTTCTCATTCTACCTTCAGCAGCCCCTTCCGGCAAAACTCACCGCGAAAACCATCCGGAACAGCAGTCCGCATAGGCGAAAGGGCCGCCCGGCAACAGGGCAGCCCTTTCCATTGGGAGAATAGCTCTAACGGAGGCAAAGCCATTAGAACTTTCTGGCGAAATACTATGAGGGCCGTCCCGCAGTGTCAAGGCGAAAAGATACCACCTCTAACCAGTTCATTCCACGGCCTTTATCTTAAAGAAAAGAGTACTGAAACAGTAACTAACCTTCGTCTTTGTTTCGCCCCTTAGAGGCCTTTGGCAACGTAAGCGGCCCTGAAATGAGACTCTTACCCTCAGAATCGCACTGAACCTGGTGCAACTCCTGCTAGAGGCCTTCCGGCCGCTTCTCCTCGACGAATGGCTTCGGCGTGCCGCGCAGGTCTATCGTCAGAAATTCCGGCTCACTCGCCGCCGGCTTACCCTGCAGCACACGAATCCCCGCACGCGCCCCGCCAAAGAACACGCCCATCACCAGAGCCGCCAGGATCAGGATCCCCGTAAAAACCGCTATCTGCTGCAGCAGCGTCGCCGTCTTCCGTACCTCCGCATGGAACTCCGGCGGCTTCTTCTGGTCGAACGTGACCTCCTGGTTCAACCGTACCGACTCGACCAGAGCCTGCGCCTGCGCCGGCGTCCAGGCGCCCGTCGTCATCGCCACCAGCGGCCCCACCCGGCGTAGCTTCACCGTCCCCAGGCTCGCAGGCCCATCCTTCGCGATCTTCTGGTTCACCGCCTGCTCAATCGCACGCCCTACAATCCCGGCAATCTGCGGCGTCGGATACAGATAAAGCGTCAGCGCACCCTTGCCGCCGCGCCCAGCATAGTCCGCAGTCGCCACCTCCGCGCTCTTGTCCCAGCCCAGAATCTCCGGCGGCAGCACCCCGTCCATCGCCTGGTACGCCGTCGGCCCCAGCGAGTACCGCAACTTCGAAGCATCCAGCCCCGGCACCGGCATCAGCGTCGGCAGAAGCGGCGGAATCCCGTGCCGCCCCGCCACCTTCGGCAGCCCCGTCTCGATCGCCGGCAGCAGGGAAGTGACATCGCCCCCATGCGCCATCATCCGCACCACGCTCACCCCGTCCAACAGCACCACCTCGCCGCCCGGCAACTCCGCCTCGGTCACACTCGGCGAATCCGACTTACGCGCCTTCCCGCCTTCCCGGAAGTACGTATAGGCAGAGAGCGCTCCCGTGGCATCGACAAACTGGTAAGCCCGCACCCAGCCCGCAGCCTTCGCGCCGTCCCTCACCACCCGCGTCTCGGTCCGCTTCAGCCCGTCCTCGATCATCACCTTCGGCGTCTCGGGCTTGTCTGCCGGCACCGCCGCCGCGGCATCATCCACCGCCAACCGGTCACTGGTCGGCAGCAGGGGAGCCGGCGGCTCAACCAGCGTCGTCGTTCCGCCCGCCGGAGCCGCCGTCTGTGCCACCGCCGCGCCGGCGCCCAGACCAGCGCACATCAAAAATCCAAGAAAAACATGATTCATCGTTAGGCCCATCACGGTGAGACTATCACCGCGCCCTCCCGATAGCAGACACCGCCCACACTCGCTTTGTTCCGGTAGAAATGCGCCCCAGCCCGCCAGCCTGATGCCGGCCCTACTCCGTCGAAGCCCGCGTCACCGGCACCTTCGCCCCCGCCAGCCCGGCCTCATACTTCGCCACGCCCGCGTACAGGCTCTCCGCCACGCGTTCCCGATACTCCGGCTGCCGCAGTTCGGACGCATCCTTCGGGTTCGTCACAAACGAGATCTCCGCCAGAATCGATGGCATATTCGCACCGATCAGCACCACAAACGGAGCCTTCTTCACCCCGCGATTCTTCAGCCCGTCATTGCCACGGGCCAGCCCCGCATACAGCGAGCCCTCAACATCCGCCGCAAACTCCCGCGACTCCGCAATCTTGTCCTTCAGCGTAATCTTCTTCACCAGGTCGCTCAGCTGGTGAATAGACTGCCCACCCACCGCATTCTCGCGCGCCGCCACATCCAGCGCGCCCGGGTCTGACGTGAAGTTCAGGTAATAGGTCTCCACCCCACGTGCTGTCTCGTCCGCCGAGCTGTTCGCATGGATCGATAGAAATAGATCCGCCTGCGCCTTGTTCGCAATCGCCGTCCTTGTCTCCAGCGGAATAAACGTGTCGTCCGACCGCGTATAGATGATCTCCGCGCCCAGCCGCTCGTGCAGCAGCTTGCCCACCCGCAGCGCCACATCCAGCACCACGTCCTTCTCCTCGATCCCGTCCGCGCCCAGCGTCCCCGAATCGTGCCCCCCATGCCCGGCATCGATCACAATCCGCCCGATCTTCAGTCCCAGCGCCCGAATCATGCTCGTCTCGCCGTCCGCCGTCTTGTCTGCCGCCTTCGCCGGCGCAGCATCAAGCGTCGCCACCACCGCATCCGCCGCCTTCCCGCGCCGCCGCCGACCGGGCTTCGCCGTGTCCGGAGCCGCAGCCGTTCCCAAAGTGATATCCTTCGCAACCGGAACCATCGCCGCAATCGGCTTCGACGTCGGCAACGCCGTGGCCTCCACCCTGCCCGGCGCATCGCTCACCGCCGCAACCTCGGTCGTCGTAGCCGGAGCCTTCACCGCCACCGTATTCGGCACCGGCCGCAAGCCAGCAACGACAGCTGCCCCATGTCTCGATTCTGAGGCATGGGATGGCGCAGCCCCGCCACCACCCACCAGGCCGCCCCCAGCAACAGGAATAGCCCCCGTAAGCGCCCGCCCATTCTCACTCGCCCCCGCGCTCAGCCCCGCAGGAGCCACCGCCCGCACCGCAGCCCCGCCGTCTGTAGGCGCCATCGCCGGCAGCCCCGAGCTATTGGCCGCCGCGCTCGCCCGCACCGAATCCGCAGCCGCCACCGGTACACTCGCAGCCGAAGCCTCACCCTGACCCCTGCTTGCTGAGCCCTGCGCCTTCTTTCCGCCATGAATATCGATAATCAGCCGGTACGGATTCGGCAGCAGAAACGCCGAGTAGTCCGTCACATCGTTCACATCCAGCACCACCCGCGTCACGTTCGGCGAAGCCTGTGCCGCCCGGATCCGCTTCAAAAAGCCGTCATCCGTCACGCTGAAGCTCTTGCCCACCAGCTCCGCACCCAGCCGCGCCCCGTGCAGGTCAAAATAGATCCGATCAGGATTCGGCACACGCGCCGCCTGAAACGTCACCTCGTCTCCCAGGTCGATCGCCACCCGCGTATACGTCGCCGTCGACCAGTGCCGGATCCCCGTCACCTGCGGCAAAGCAGCCGTATTCACCGCCTTCGCCCCCGCCGTCCGCGCTTCAGCCACCGGCTCCGCATCCAGAGGCACCAGAGCGTCCTCCGCTACCGGCTTCTCTCCGTGAACCTCTGTGCCTCCTCCGTGCCCTCTGTGTTCGTTATTTGCCGTGGAACTCTTCGCAACAGCCCCCAGCTCCACCCGGGCCTCACCCGCAGCCTTACTCCGCGGAGCCTCCTTCACCAGCGCCAACAGCTTCTCCCGCGCCGCAGCCTGATCCTTCAGGTCGTCAGCCTCAATCTTTCCCTCGGCCAGCAGCGCCTCACTCCGCAGCGAGCTCGCCGGATACTGCACCCGCAGAAACTCATACTGCCCGACCGCATTCCTCAGGCTCGCGGCATCGTTCAGCTCGCGCCCCTGCTCCGCCAGCAGCCCGGCCACCGCGTAAACGGCTTCCGCCGCATGCTGATCCCCGGGATCGTCATGGTAGATCGCCCGAAACCCGTCCAGCACCTTCGTATACTCAAGCTTCGTGTGCGTCCCTGCAGGCTCAGCCTCAAACTCTTCGCGAGCCTTCACCGCCTGCTCCCACGGAGTCAGCTCCACCGCACGCCGCGGCCGCGAGTGCTCCGAACCCCAGCCAGGCACCGTGCACACCCATGCCAGCCCAAGCCCGCAAACCCCCCGCACGAGCCCAACCCGAACTGGCCGAAAGAACCCCATCACTCCACAAGTTTAGGGTTCCGCAAGCCCCAGCGCATGGGAAACTCCACCACGCACCTCAACGAATACCCCCACGAAAGTCCCATGAAGACACCGCACAACTTCATCCAAAAACTCCGTCACCCCGAGCCGCAGCCCCCTGGTGCTCCCACGCATAACGACCTCGGCGAGCCCACATTCGCAGGCTCTCCGCTCAGCCCACCTACCCCAACATCCCTCCAACCACCTCCAACACCTTCCCCAGCGCCCCGTCCAGCCCCGAGACATCACTCCCTCCGGCCTCGGCCAGGTCCGGCCGTCCACCGCCGCGTCCCCCGACCATCCCGGCAAGCGTCCCCACCACCTTGCCCGCCTGCACCTTCGCCGTCAGGTCCTTGGTCACGCCCACAATCAACGTCACCTTGCCCTCCGCCGCCGCGCCCAGCACCACCACGCCGGACCCCAGCTTCCCGCGAAGCTGATCCACCAGCTCCCGCATCTGGGCTTTATCCACGCCATCCACGCGCTTCGCAAGCACCTTCACGCCCTTCACATCCTTCGCCTCGTCCGCCGCGCCCGAGACTGAAGCCGCCGCAGCCTTCAGCCGCAGCCCATCCAGCTCCCGCCTTAGCTTCTTGATCTCTTCCTCGTCAGCCGCCAGCCGAGCCCGCAAAGCATCCGCCCCGCCCGGCACCACCCGCGCGACCGAGAATCCCTGCCGGAACTCCTCAAGCGCACCCGTCCCCGACACCGCCTCCACTCGCCGCACCCCGCTCGCCACCGAGCTCTCGCCCACAATCTTGATCAGCCCGATCTCGCCCGTAGCCTTGATATGCGTGCCGCCGCAAAGCTCGGTTGAAAAATCCCCGATCTTCACTACCCGCACCCGGTCGCCGTACTTCTCGCCAAACAGCGCCATCGCCCCGTACTCGTTCACCGCCACGTCGATCGGCACATCCACCATCGTCTGCACCGGAGTATTGGCAAGCACCTGCTGGTTCACGATCGTCTCGATCTCCCGCAACTCCGGCTCGGCCACCCCGGTAAAGTGTGAGAAGTCGAACCGCAGCCGCCCCTGGTTCACCAGCGAACCCGCCTGCTTCACATGCTTGCCCAGCACCTCGCGCAGCGCCGCATGCATCAGGTGCGTGCCGGTATGGTTGCGCATCGTCGCGTTGCGCACCTCGCCGTTCACCGCCGTGTCCACCTCCGCGCCAACCGAGATCGCCTGCTTCGCCACCACCTTGTGCGCGAAGACGCCCTGCACCGGCTTCGTACACCCGCGCACCTCGGCCACCACCGTCTGGTGATCGCTCGCATACAGCCAACCCACATCTCCCACCTGCCCGCCCGAGTCGGCATAGAAGCTGGTCGCGTCGAGCACCACCTCGCCCTCCTCACCCGCCGCCAGTGTCCGTACCCCCGCGCCATCCTTTACCAGCGCAAGCACCCGCGCCCCATCGATCCGCAGCGCCGTATACCCTTCAAACTCGGTCTTGGGCAGCTCGCGATACACCGGGCTCGCCGTCTTCTGCGACCCACCCTTCCACGAAGCCCGAGCCCGCTCCTGCTCCTCCTGCTTGGCCCGCTCGAAGCCTTCCATATCGAACTCGAACCCGGCATCGCGAGCGGCATCCACCATAAAGTCCAGCGGCATGCCAAACGTTTCGTAGAGCCGGAACGCCGCAGTCCCGTTGCGCAGGGTCTCCTCGTTCATCTGCTTCAGACCAAGCTCCAGCGTGCGCGCAAACTGCTCTTCCTCCGCCAGCACCACCTTCGCCACCCGCTCCGCCGTCTCCACCAGCTCCGGATACGCCACCTTCATCTCATCCCGCACCGCAAGCACCATCTCGTGCATGAACGGCTTCTCCTGCCCCAGCAGCCGCCCATGACGAATCCCGCGCCTGAGAATCTTTCGCAGCACATACCCACGCCCCTCGTTCGCCGGCTGCACCCCGTCCGCGATCAGGAACGTAGCCGCGCGCGCATGATCCGCAATAATCCGCAGCGAGGCCGCACCTTTCTCGTCGCTCACCGCGCCATCCGCGGTCGAAATCTGCGACCCCGTAAGCTCCGCGGCCTTCGCAATCAGCGGCGTGAACAAATCCGTCTGGTAGTTCGACAAAACCCCCTGCAGCACGCAGCTCACGCGCTCCAGCCCCATCCCCGTGTCGATCGAAGGCTTCGGCAGCGGCGTCAGCGTCCCATCCCCGGCCCGGTCGAACTGCATGAACACCAGGTTCCAGATCTCCATGTAACGCTGGTCGTCTTCGCCGAACTTCAGGTCCGCGCCCGTCTCCGAAGCCTCGAGCCCCAGGTCGTAGTAGATCTCCGAACACGGCCCGCAGGGCCCCGTATCGCCCATCGCCCAGAAATTGTCCTTCGCCCCCAGCTCGTAGATCCGGTCCTGCGGGACCCCCACATCCAGCCAAAGCTGGTAAGCCTCCGTATCCCGCGGAACCTTCGAGTCCCCCTCGAAGATCGTCACGTACAGCTTGGCCGGATCGATCGCAAACCACTCCGGCGACGTCAGCAGCTCCCACGCAAACGAAATCGCATCCTTCTTGAAGTAGTCGCCGAACGAGAAGTTCCCCAGCATCTCGAAAAACGTGTGGTGCCGCCGCGTAAACCCGACATTCTCGAGGTCGTTGTGCTTGCCCCCCGCCCGCACGCACTTCTGGCTCGAAGCCGCCCGCGTATAGTCGCGCTTCTCCGCCCCCAGGAACACATCCTTGAACTGGTTCATCCCGGCGTTGGTAAAAAGCAGCGTAGGATCGTTCGCCGGCACAAGCGACGACGAGTGCACACGACGGTGCAGCTTACCCTCAAAAAACCGCAGAAAATCTTCCCGAATCTGGCTTCCAGACCTATATTCCATAGGCCTAAAGTCTACCAGCGGCAGCCCGCCTTCGCCGCGCGGCAAGGGCGCCGTTGCTGTGGCTCTTAAATCTTCAGACACCGCGAAGCATTCCCACCCCGCAGCTTCTTCATCTCTCCCGCATCCAGCCACTCCGCCGCTTCCTCCAGGAACTTCTTCCCCCGCGTATTCGCGCTGAACGGATAATCCACCGAATACATCAGCCGATCGATCCCCACCACCTCCACCGCGCACTTCAGCGGAGCCTGGCTGAAATACCCGCTCGTCGTCACATGCAGATTCGTCTTGAAGTAATCCGCCACCGCCTGCCGCAGGTGCGCCGGCCCCGACAAAATCCCGCTCGAACGCGCCAGCGCATACGGCAGCCCCTCGCCCATGTGCCCGATGATCACCTGCAGCTCGGGCAGCCGGTCGAACAGCCCCGACACGATCAGCCGCAGCGTATGCAGCCCCGTCTCCGCATGCCAGCCCCAGCCGGCAATCGAAAGCAGCATCCCCGTCTCGCCCGGCAGCCCCGAAAAGTAAGCCTTCTCGACCGTCTCCGGCGGCGGCGCAGGATGCAGATACACCGGCACCTTCAGCCGCACCGCCGTCTCCCAAACCGGCGTAAACCGCGGATCATCCAGAAACAGCCCATCCACCGTCCCATCCACCAGCGCGCCCACAAACCCCAGCTTTGTCGCACATCGCTCGAACTCCTTCGCCGCGGCCTCCGGATCCTTCAACGCCAGCGCCGCAAACCCGCCCAGCCGCCCAGGATTCGCACGAATCGCCTCGGCCAGCTCATCGTTCACGTCCGCGATCACCGGCGTAGCCTCGCGCGCCTCCAGCTTGTCCAGACCCATCGACGCCAGCGAGAGCACCTGGAAGTCCACCCCGGCCTCATCCATTGCCTGAATCCGCTTCGACCCCGGCTTCCCGCCCAGGTCCAGCAACTTCGGCTGCAAAGCCGCAATCGCCGCCGGCGCCCCATCTCCGTAAGCGCCGGTCGCCTTCAAAAACCCGTCGGTAACAAAATGCTCTTCAAGCGTAATGGTCTTCATCCCGAATAAGACGCATTCCACCCCGCATCTGTCGCAGCGCTACCGTCATCCCAACCGACGGGAGCGGCGACGCGCAGCCGAATACCGCACGAATTGCCGCCCGGCGTAAGGGCGCCTTTGTCTTGATAGCCTCAGCAGCAACTCTCCCCGCACGTCTGCACTCCCGGCCGCCACGTGATCCCCTCCAGCCTCAACTCCTCATCCTCCGTCGCCCGCAACCCGGCAAACTCCGCCTGCCACCGCACCATCTCCAGGCAGCACACCAGCGCGTCGAACCCATCCTCACTCCCCGAAGCCTTCGCCACCACCGCCCGGCTCAGCCCGCCGTACAATCCTGGTTCGCCCACCCTCCGAGTCTGCAAATAAACCTTTCGCGCCGCCGCATTCGACTTCTTCACCGCACCCGTCAGCAGCCGCGTATACATCTCCACCAGCAGCGGAGCAGGAGCCTCACCCAACAGCCCGGCATCCTCAAACGGCCACACCCGGAACCCCGCCCCATGCATTCTCTCCAACCACGGCATAGCCCGCAGCGACCCCGTTCCCACGCTGCCGCTCCCGCCAATCTGAAACGGCGACTTCGGCTGAATCCCCTTCATCTTCGCCGCACGCTCCGGGTCCCCGCCCTCCAGCGCCTGCGCCACCTTGTTCTCCCAGTCCGTCGCCCGCATCATCGTCCGGTAGCCCTCGCCCGAGAACTCCACCGGCCTCTTGTGCGGCTTGCCCCAGAACCGCACATCCCGCTCAAACTCCGTCTCGATCGTCCCCAGCCAGCGCTCCCCGTGCCCCGCCGCCACAAACTTCCAGAACTCGAACACCGTCCCGCATCCATGCTCGCGCAGAAACCACGCCGGATAGCTGAAGCAGCAGTCCATGCTCACCACCATCCGCGGCGTCTCCCGGGCCAGCGCGATCATCCACTCTGCCAGCTCTTCCCGCGTCCGCCCATCCTCGAGGATCACCTTTCCCCCGGCCACCTTCCCGCCTCGCGCCCGCGTCCACACCCCCGCCCAGATCTTCTTCTTCTGCCCTGGCCCCTTATCGCCCGACCAGTCCACCGCCACCAGCCGGTCTATCTCTTCCATCCCACAAGGCTACGCCAGCGGAACCAACCCACTCAATCCGCCGTATAACGTCTCAGGAGCAAATCAGGAGCAAACGAAACATGATCAAGCTCATCCTCTTTCTTTTCCTCATGCTCACCTGCTGGCCGCTCGCCCTCGCCGCGCTTGTGCTCTACCCGCTCATCTGGCTCATCCTGCTGCCCTTCCGCCTGGTAGGCCTGGTCGTGACCGGAGTCTTCGACCTCATCGCCGCAATCTTCTACGTGCCCGTCAGAGTCCTGAAAAGCATCTAGCACCGCCCTACGCGGTCAGCGGGCGTTCCCACGCCTTTTTAGAGCTTCGCGTGCTCCTCCCATTGGTCGGCTCATCATCCTGTTCCCGGCCAACGGGAGGGCCACGCGAAGCATTTTTAGGTCACCAAGTCACGGCCGCCCGCCCAGGGCGCCTTTCATCTTCGCAAAGCCTCGGCAATACTCTTCTCCGCAAGCGGACCCATCACCGCATACCCCGCGACCGTCGGATGCACCCCATCTGACGCCAGCGCCGGATCCAGCCCACCCTCCGCATTCGCCATCGCCGACCAGTAATCCAGATACACCGCCCCATGCGACGCCGCATACTGCTTCATCCACGCGTTCAGCGCCTTCACCTTTTCGGCCGGATGCAGACCCTTCCGCCACGGATAATCGGACACCGGCAGCACCGACGCAAAAACCACCCTGATCCCGTTCGCCTTCGCCAACTCCGCCATCGACGTCAAATTGTCTTCGATCATCTCCATCGACTCGAGCCCTGTATTCCCCGCCAGGTCATTCGTACCCGCCAGGATCACCACCACCGCCGGCTTCAGATGCACCACATCCTGCTGAAACCGCACCACCATCTGCGCCGTCGTCTGCCCCGAGATCCCCCGATTCACATAAGGCTTCCCCGGAAAAAACGGCGCATCCTTCACATGCTGTCCCCAGTTGTCGGTAATCGAATCCCCGTAAAACACCACCCGCTTCTCACCCGGTTTCAGGGCAGGGAGCTGCGCGTTCGCCTGCGCATACCGCCCCAGCTGCGGCCAGTCCGCACCCTTCTTCTGCAGCGTCTCCACCTGCGCCGGCGTCAGCGAAGCCGGCGCCGTCGTATAGATCGGATCGATCGCTTGGGCCGCAGGCGCACCCGCCTCCTGGGCACACAGGCTGGCACCCAAAAACACAGGCGCAAACACCAGACATAAACCTCTCATCATCACGGCAATCCCCCATAACTCCATCCGCCAGAATCATACCCAATCACGAACACAGAAGTGCACCGAGCGAAATCCACTCCGTGCACCTCTGTGAACCTTCCGTGCCCTCCGTGTTCGTTCTTCCCGGGTCTACTTCGTCCAGATCTCGTCCACGCAGAAATCCGGGTTGAACGCGTTCGTATAATTCGCCTGGATCTGCCCCTCGTACCCCAGCGAGTAGTCATATTGGAGCCCCGTAAAGCCCATATTCTTCAGCAGCTGCATCCACGCCGGAATCCCGCTCGTCACCTGGCTGTTCGTATGGTCCAGGTCCCGCGCCGCCCCATACCCCATGCCCGTATCGGCCGCACCCGTCCGCAGCCAACACCCCGCTAAAACTCCGGCAGCTCCCCATACTGATCCGAATCCCCACCCACCTCAGGAGCCTCCACATCCCAGCTCCGCAGCAGCTTGAAGATCGCCCCCGATCCATACCCCGCACGCATCAGCCGGTTCATCACCCGGACCGTCTCCTTCTGATCCTTCGGCCGTGGAATCCGCTTCTTCGCGCAGTAAGCCCGCGCCAGCTCTACCTCATCGGCTTCCCCATACGCCGTCTCCAGCGTCGCCGCCGCAAGCTCCTTGGCGACCCCCTTCACCGCCAGGTCCTGCGCCACCCGACGCCGGCCAAACCCCTGGCCTTCCTTGCGCAGCCGCGTGTAATCCTCGGCGAACCGCGTATCCGATAGATACTTCAACTCGATCAGCCGTTCTACCACACGGTCCATATCCCGCTCGCCAGCCTCACCCGGATGCGCCCGCGTCTTCATCAGCCGGCGCAGATCCCGAACCGTCCGCATCCGCCGGCTCAGCGCTCCGACGGCATACTCGAACAATCCCGCCTCACCCACCGGCTCCCGCTGCTTCGCCCGCTGAAACGCCACGCCCGCACCCCCACCGCAAGCCTACAGCCCCGGCGTCTACCTTGGCGTCCTTCGCGCAACCTGAGCGCCCTTTGCGTTCC
>CAZZZP010000033.1:0-43199 GCA_964658635.1 Lichenicola sp.
AAGTTCGTGGCACCTGAAAAGAAAACCGGCCGTCCCACCACCAAACCCACAACCGAAAAGCCCGCAGCAAAGAAGACAGCGAAGACATCCGCAAAGAAAGCCCCCGCAAAGAAAACAGCCGCAAAGCGCAAATAACCGGGTGCCCCACCAAAGCCGACTTTCGCAGACCCAATGACCGCTCAACCTACCTCGTGCCCCACCCTCGGCCCAGCTTTACCGGGCCCTGGGTGGCCTTCGGCGAAGCCGACCCTTACCAAATGACCACAAACCGAACCCCAAACCTGCTCCACCTGCTCCTCTTCTTCGCCCTCACCCTCGCCGGCCTCTTCTGCGCCGAACTCGTCCTCGCGCTGCTCCACCCCCACCACATCCTCGACGCCCTCTCCGACCAGCGCCTGCAGATGTACGCCAACATCGGCACCTACGTCATTGCGCTCGGCTTCTCCGCCCTCGTCTTCCCGCTGCTCTGGCACCGCAGCTTCGCCCACGGCATCGCCTGGAACCCCCGCAAGCCCTTCCTCCTCCTCATCCCCTTTGGCATCGCCCTCGGTTACGCCTCGCAGGCCGCATCCAGCCTCCTGCCCATGCCCAAGGACACCCCCATGGAGAAGATCTTCGAAACCCCCGGCATCATCTGGGTCCTCGCCGTCTTCGGCACCCTCATCGCCCCGCTCTTTGAAGAAATCGTCTTCCGCGGCTTCCTCCTCCCCGGAATCGCCATTGCCGTCGACTACATGCGCCTCCCCCGTTCGCTCGACGCCCTCGAGAACTGGCGCCTCGGCGTATCCACTCCCGACGCCTACTCCCGCCCCGCGCTCGTGATCTCCACCATCGTCACCAGCCTCCTCTTCGGCCTCATTCACGCCTACCAGCTCGGCTACACCTGGTCCGCCGTCGCCCTGCTTTCGGTCGTCTCCGTCATCCTCTGCGCCATCCGCCTGCGCACCCACTCGGTCGCCGCCTCCTTCACCGTCCACGCCTCCTACAACTTCTCCGTCTTCCTCACCCTCTTCATCTCGACCGGCGGCTTCCGCCACATGGAAAAGCTGTAACAATCGCACCAGGAGTCCCTCGCATGCCTGAAGTGTCCCCCCGCGCCGCCCTCCTCGACCTCATCGCCACCCTCTCCTTCACTCCCGGCGACTTCGTCCTCGCCTCCGGCCAGCGCTCGGACTATTACATCGACTGCCGCATCACTACCCTCCACGCCGAAGGCGGCCGGCTCGCCGGCATCGTCCTCCTCGACCTCATCCGCGAGCACTTCCCCTCCGCCCTCGCCGTCGGTGGCCTGACCATGGGGGCCGATCCCCTCGTCTCCAACACCGCCTCCGCCTCCGCATGGGAGGCAGCAGACCACGCCGAGTTCCTCGAACTCGACCCCGACGAGGATCACGGCCCCGCCCCCACCCTCCTCCACGGCTTCCTCGTCCGCAAAGCCGAAAAGACCCACGGCACCGGCCGCCGCCTCGAAGGCTTCCTCAAGGCAGGCGCCGACGTCGTCATCGTCGACGACGTCTGCACCACCGGAGGCTCCACCATCACCGCCATCGAAGCCACCCGCGCCGCAGGCATGAACGTCATCGGCGTCCTCGCCCTCGTAGACCGCGAGCAGGGTGGACGCGACAACATCGAGCAGGCCCTCGCCCAGCCCCCCGCCGACAGCGCCCCGGCCTTCGTCGCCGTCTACACCGCCACCGAAATCCGCAAAGCTCGCAAACGTCTCGATTCCTGAATTGGAACTTCATCGGAACAAATCCCTGGCCAAAGCACCGTTTGTCGTCATCCAGAGCAGGTCAGCGGGCTACCTTCTCCTCAGACACGACATTCTCACCCGGGGGCCAGCATTTTGATCTCATTCAGGCTTGAATGCCGCTACTGCAGGTGCGAAACCTTCCACCTTTCCAAGTTCCGCCCACTGGATCTGCCCCTCCTCGCTCTCGGCTTCCAGCCAAGGCGATGCGTCGCCTGTGGCCAGCGAGTCTTTGTCCACCGCTTCGCCCCAACCCAAAAGCCCGGCTCACCCGCCCCCGACCCCAAAACCCTCACCCCGAAACCCTGACCCGTCCGCCCACCCGTCCCCCGCCCCAGGTCCGCTAAACTGGTAGACAACATGATCCCTACCCTCGAATGGCTCCCTGAAGGCGTCTCCTTCCTCGATCAAACCAGGCTCCCCCTCGAAGAGACCTACGTCCTCGCCACCACCTACCAGGAAGTCGCCACCGTCATCCGCGACATGATCGTCCGCGGAGCCATGGCCATCGGCGTCTCCGCGGCCATGGGCGTAGCGCTCGGCATCGACCGCAGCCACGCCAACACACTCGAAGCCCTCACCGCCGAAGTCGAACTTATCTGCGACCACCTCGCCGCCACCCGCCCCACCGCCGTCAATCTCTTCTGGGGCATCGGCCAGATCCGCGACCTCTTCAACCAGCTCGCCGCAGCCCACACCCCCATCCCCCAGATCAAAGCCGCCGTCGTCGCCCGCGCCCGCCAGATGTACGACCAGGACATCGCCGCCTGCAAGCAGCTTGGCGCCTTGGGAGCCGACCTCCTCCCACAAAAAGGCACCATCCTCACCCACTGCAACGCCGGCGCCCTCGCTGCCTGCGGCTATGGCTCGGCCCTCGGCGTCATCCGCGCCGCGGTAGAAAAAGGCCATGACATCGACGTCCTCGCCGACGAAACCCGCCCCTACCTCCAGGGCGCCCGCCTCACCGCCTGGGAGCTCATGAAGGACGACATCAAAACCACCGTCCTCTGCGACAACATGTCCGCCCACCTCATGTCCAAGGGACGCATCCAGGCCGTCATCGTCGGCGCAGACCGCATCGCCGCCAACGGCGACACCGCCAACAAGATCGGCACCTACGGCGTCGCCATCCTCGCCAAAGAGCACGGCATCCCCTTCTACGTCGCCGCACCCTGGTCCACTCTCGACCTCGAAACCCCCAACGGCGACGCCATCCCCATAGAACAGCGCAACCCCCGCGAAGTCACCCACTCGAACGGAATCCAGATGACCCCCGACGGCGTCGGCATCGAGAATCCCGCCTTCGACGTCACCCCCGCCAAGTACATCACCGCCATCATCACCGAGCGCGGCGTCCTCCGCGCGCCCTTCATCGACTCCATCCGCGCCGTAGCCGAGGGCAGGATCCTCGCCACCACCTAGTCAAAAACCGCCCCCGGAATCCTCCGCACGCTCAATCCAACCCCCCCTGCAGGATGACCTCATCCCCGCTTCTCCCGTATCCTCAGAACAAGCGGTTGATGAGGTCGTTCTTGCCTGCAAGACTCTTGCCCTACCAAATCCCGGACATCTTCAACTTCCGCCACCGTTCCCTCACCCGCGGGAACCTGCTCGTCTGGCTCAGCGTCATCGCCTCCTTCTTCCTCTCCGATTTCCCCCACAACCGCGCCACCCCCCTGCTCATCCTCCCCACTCTCGGCGTCCTCGTCGGAACCGCCGACACCCTCCGCTGCATCCGCAAGCGTTGGAGCTTCTATCATGCAGGCGTCCTGCTCTGTCTCTATATGGACCTCATGGCCGTCTCCATCATCCTCTTTCTCCTGATCTACCCCTACGCCCGTCCCCTCGCGGCCTCCAGCTAATCTCGCCGCGCCGCTCGGCGCATGCGATATACTCGCGTCCAGTCAAAACAATCAAGCAGCCCCCATCCTTCTCTGCCGGACGCAGTTCCCATTCCATCTCAGGAGAAAACATGTTCAAGGGCTTTCGCGACTTTGTCCTTCGCGGCAACGTCATCGACCTCGCCGTCGCCGTCATCATCGGCGCGGCCTTCGCGGCGATCACCAATTCGCTCGTCGCCGACATCATCAACCCCTTCATCGCCGCACTCATCGGCAAGCCCGACTTCTCCGCCATCGTCTGGCACCTCAACCTCCACTCCCCCGTTGCCGGAGACAAGCCAGACGCCACAGCCGGTGTCATCCAGATCGGCAAGTTCCTCAACAACGTCCTCAGCTTCCTGCTCAACGCAGCCGTCGTCTACTTTGTCATCGTCCTGCCGACCCAGAAGCTCCTCGCCCGCTTCAACAAGCCCGTCGTCGCCCCCGTCACTACCAAGCCCTGCCCGCAATGCCTGTCCGCCATCCCGCTCGCCGCGACCCGCTGCGCCTTCTGCACCCAGCCCGTCACCGCCGTGGCCTAAGTCCCCGGCTCCCACCCCGCTCGCCCACTCAAGGTGAGCGGGAGTCACACACCCACCGGCACCAACCCTCAAGAGGAACCCCACCCTTTGCCTAATCGCGCCTCGCTCGTCTTTTTACTCAGCCTTGCCGCCTCCTCCGCCCTCGCCCAGAACGCCACCCAGGCCCAGCCCACCACCCAGGTCTTCGGCTACCGCGACTTCACCCAGCAAGCCCGCCTCGACGCCACCTTCCTCGCCGTCCCCGACGCCACTCTCGCCGGCCAGCACCTCAAGACCCTCACCGCCCAGCCTCACATCGCGGGCTCGGAAGAAGACCACAAGACCGCCCTCTACGTCTCCGAAAAATTCAAAGCCGCGGGCCTCGACACCCGCATCACCGAGTACAAAGTCCTCCTCAATCTCCCTAAAACCATCCTCGTCGAGGCCTTCGACCACGCCGGCAAAAAGCTCATGACCGGCCCCTCCCCCGAGCACGTCGACCCAACGGCATACGGCGGCGACCCCTTCCAGGACAACCCTAAAGTCACCCCCGCCTTCAACGGAGCCTCCCCCTCCGGCGACGTCACCGCCGAGGTCGTCTACGCCAACTACGGCACCCCCGCAGACTTCAAAAAACTCGCCGACCTCGGCGTCTCCGTCAAAGGCAAGATCGTCCTCGTCCGCTACGGAGCCAACTACCGCGGCATCAAGGTCTACGACGCCCAGCGCGAAGGCGCGGCCGGCGTCCTCATCTACTCCGACCCCGCCGACGACGGCTACTTCCGCGGCGACATCTACCCTAAGGGACCCTACCGCCCCGCCACCGCCGTCCAGCGCGGAGCCACCCAGTTCCTTCCCATCTACCCTGGCGACGCCACCACCCCCGGCATAGCCTCCACCCCCAACCTCCCCGACTCCAAGCGCATCGCCGCCGACAAGATCCAGGCCAACTGGCCCTCCATCCCCGTCAACCCGCTCTCCTATCAGGACGCCCAACCCATCCTCCAGGCGCTCGCCGGCCCCGGCGTTCCCCACGAATGGCAGGGTGCCCTCCCCTTCGCCTACCACACCGGCCAATCAGGCGCAGGAACCCCCGCCGCCAAGGTCAGCGTCCACATGCACCTCGATATGGACACCCGCCTGCGCACCATCTGGGACGTCATCGGTACCATCCCCGGCACCGATCCCGCAGAAAAAGACGACTGGGTCGTAGCCGGAAACCACCGCGACGCCTGGGTCTACGGAGCCGTCGATCCCAACTCCGGCACCGCCGCCATGCTCGAAACCGCACACGGCCTCGGCACCCTCCTCAAGCAGGGATGGCACCCCAGACGCACCATCGTCATCGCCTCCTGGGACGCTGAAGAAGAAGGCCTCATCGGCTCCACCGAGTGGGTCGAAGACAACATGACCCACATGCCCCACACCGTCGCCTACTTCAACACCGACGTCGCCGTCTCCGGCCCCAACTTCGACGCAGCCGCCGTCCCCTCGCTCAAGCAGTTCGTCCGCGAGGTCACCCGCGGAGTCCCCTCACCCACCGGCGGAACCGTCTACGACCAGTGGCTCAAATCCCAGGCCACCGTCCCCAGCCGCCGCATCACCGCCGACGACGATCAGGCCCCAAACCCGAAGGAAATCCACATCGGCGACCTCGGCTCCGGCTCCGACTTCACCCCCTTCCTCCAGCACGCCGGCGTACCCTCCACCGACATAGGCTCCGGCGGGCCCTACGGCGTCTACCACTCCGTCTTCGACAACTACAACTGGTTCATCCGCAACGCCGACCCCAACTTCGTCTACGAGCAGCAGCAAGCCCGCGTCTTCGGCCTCGAAATCCTCCACATGGCCGACGCCGACGTCCTCCCCTACGACTATGAAGCCTATGGCCGCTCCATCTCGGGCTACATCAACTCCGCTGTCAATCACGCCAGATCCGGCAACCTCACCCTCGACTTCGCCGCTCTTCAGACGGCCGCCCAGCGCTTTACCGCGGCCGGAGCAGCCATCCACACTCGCCAACTCGCAACCGGCACCGACCCGTCTGGCCTCAACCACACCCTCCGCGCCGCCGAAGCCGCACTGCTCAACCCCGAAGGCCTTCCCCATCGCGACTGGTACAAGCACACCATCTACGCGCCGGGCGAGTTCACCGGCTACGCAGCCGTTGTCATCCCGGGCGTCAACGAAGCAGTAGAAGCGAAAGACTCCACCCGCGCCCAGGCCCAGGTCACCGCCCTGACCACAGCCCTCAACAACGCTTCTGCCATTCTCGAAGGGGGACTGAAATAAAAACCTGAAGTACCCCCTGCGCCTTGATGCAACTTTAGTGGGATACCTGGGCTAGCCTGCGCCGCTCCATCCTTAACAGGTCCCACGCTCCCCACGAAAGAGGCCTCTCCTGGTTCATGATCTGGCACTTACCGTCGTCTTTCTTTCAATGATCGTCGCCCCGGCCCTCGTAACCCTCCGCTCAGACCAGGACCAAACCGAACTCTAACCCCGCCTTCGCGTCCTTCGCGCGCACCTCCTTCGCGCCCTTCGCGTTCCATTCCTTGCTCTCCCGTCGCAGAGCTAAAAATGCCGGCAACCCAAATCGGGATCGCCGGCATTCTCTTTCTAATAACGCCTGGTTCTGCTTCTCCTCCAACCCCGATCCGGGAGTCCAGCCGGTCAAGACTCCGCTGGTTCAGCAGAATCCCGACCAGCACCATCAGGCTCGGAAGCGCGGTAGGTAGGGCGAGTCCCAACATCGTGTTCTCGTTAGATCTGCTCGTCTCTACAGGTGAACCTCATCTCCGGCAATCCTATCCCCGCAAAGCCATCTGCTCCGTCACAATCTGCGTCAGATCCGGCTTCTTCAACCCGAACTCCTTCTCGTTGAACTTGTCCACCTTGCTCGACCAGTTCATCGAGCAGAACTTCGGACCGCACATCGAGCAGAACGCCGCTTCCTTGTAGTAATCGTCCGGCAGCGTCTCGTCATGCATGCTCCGAGCCGTCTCCGGATCGAGCGACAACGCAAACTGCTTATCCCAGTCGAACGTGTATCGTGCATGGGAGATCGCGTCATCACGATCCCGCGCACCCGGCCGATGCCGCGCCACATCCGCCGCATGAGCCGCAATCTTGTACGCGATAATCCCGTCCTTCACATCCTTCTCGTTCGGCAGCCCCAGATGCTCCTTCGGCGTCACGTAGCAGAGCATCGCCGCTCCATGCCAGCCAATCATCGCCGCGCCGATCGCCGACGTGATGTGGTCATACCCCGGAGCGATGTCCGTCACCAGTGGTCCAAGCACGTAGAACGGAGCCCCATCGCAAAGCTCGACCTCCTTGTCCACCTGCAGCTTGATCTGGTCCATCGGAATATGCCCCGGACCCTCGATCATCACCTGCACATCGCTCTTCCACGCCCGGCGTGTCAGCTCGCCCAGCGTCTTCAGCTCGGCAAACTGTGCCTCGTCGCTCGCATCCGCGAGACAGCCCGGTCGCAGCCCGTCACCCAGCGAGTAGCTCACGTCGTACTTCGCCATCACCTCCGTGATCCGGTCGAAGTTCTCGTAAAGAAAGTTCTGCTTGTGGTGATGTGTCATCCACTGCGCCATGATCGCGCCGCCCCGGCTGACGATTCCGGTGATCCGCTTCGCAACCAGCGGAATATACTCCACCAGCACGCCCGCATGGATCGTGAAATAGTCCACACCCTGCTTCGCCTGCTCCTCGATCACCTCGAGATACACATCGATGTTCAGGTCCTCCAGCCGCTTGACCCGGTTCAATGCTTCATACAAGGGAACCGTCCCGATCGGTACCGGCGAGTGCCGCAGAATCGCCTCGCGGATCATCGGAATATCGCCCCCCGTCGAAAGATCCATCACCGTGTCCGCACCATAGTGAACCGCCGTGTGCAGCTTGCGCAGCTCTTCATCCACATTGCTCGTCAGCGCAGAGTTGCCGATATTTGCATTGATCTTGCAAAGCGACTCCACACCGATCGCCATCGGCTCCAGCTCCGGGTGATTGATGTTCGCCGGGATGATCATCGTCCCCTTCGCCACCTCGCTCCGCACCAGCTCCGCCGAAATCTTCTCCTTCTGCGCGATGTACGCCATCTCTTCCGTGATCAGGCCCTTGCGCGCAAAATGCATCTGCGACATGTTCGTATCGCCCGTCCGCGCAGCCTCTTCCTTGCGCTTCACAATCCACTCGGCCCGGCCCGTCGGAACCCGGTAACCGTTGCCGTTCGAATCGTGGCCGTTAGCATTGCCGTTCGAACTATGTCCGTTGCCGTTCATGCTATGCCCGTTGCCCTGTTCACTCATCCTGAAATCCCCCATCGGCACCGCACTCGGCGCGCCTCAAAATCGCATATGCTTCCAGAGAAGTATACGCCGCAGCCCGTCGCTTTCCCTCTCCCGCAACCGCCCTCACGCCGCGGCAAACGCAGCTCTTTTGCCCCGATTCCACCCGGCGAACACGCGGACTCCTGTTGCATGCCATCCCAAAACGGAATGCCACGGACAAAGCCCGCCTCCATCAAACGATTGATCTTCGCAACCTCCATGCGCTGTAAGATGAAGGAGTCATGGCAAGAAATACCAAACCCGTCGGAATCATCCTCGCCTCGCTCCTCATCGTGGGCGTGGTCGTCTGGCTGGCCCTTTCAGCCGCCGGCGATAACAAGAGTTACTACGTCACCATCACCGAGCTTCAGGGCATGGGCAACAAGGCCTACACCCGGCACCTCCGCGTCGCCGGCAACGTCAAACCCGGCAGCATCCAGCGCGTAGGCACCAACGCCCACTTCGAACTCCTCGAACAGGGTAAAGTCCTCGACGTCGCCTACCAGGGTACCGAACCGCCTCCCGACACCTTCAAGGACGACGCCCAGGCCCTCGCCATCGGAACCTACGGCCGCGACGGCGTCTTCCACGCCACCCAGCTCCAGGCCAAGTGCGCCAGCAAGTACGCCCCGGCTCCCGGCTCCCGGCCCGGCCAGCCACCGCCTGCCGCCACGGCATCGAAGACCACCGCCTCTGTCGTCCTCCCGACAAAGTAAACGCGCTCTAAAAACAGCAAAAACGAACGCAAACGCGCTCGTTTTTTTGCTGTTTTCAACGCCAGAAACGCTACTCCAGCAGCGTTTTCATGAACAAATACGTGAACTCCACCCCCTTGTAGTACGACTCCACCCCTAGCCGCTCATTCATCCCATGCGCCCGCACATCGTCCTCATCGATCTGAAAACCATTGAGCCCATAGCTTGGAATCCCCGCCGAAACCGTGTAGATTGAGTCACTTGCGCCCGGTTCCAACGTCGGCACAATCGCCAGTCCAGGCCAAAGCGCATGCACCGTCTTGTCCAGGGCCCTCTGAACTGTCGTATTGACCGGAGGCGGCGGAGCCGACATCCGCTCATCCCCCTTGCCCATCACCATCCCCGCATCCGTAACAAAATCAACGGTTAGCGCCGGATCATTAAACAACTTGATGAGGGTTTGCCGCGTCTCCTCCCCGGAATGCCCCGGCAGAATCCGACAATTAATATTTGCCACCGCCCGCTGTGGCAAAGCATTCGGAGCATGCCCAGCCGACATCATCGTAGCTACGCACGTCGTCCGCATCGTCGAATTCCACTCCGGAATCGCCGAAAGCCTTGCAACTGCAGCCTCATCCTTCGGATTCGCCGCGACCGCCTTCATATCCGCCGCCACCTGCCCCTGCAGCACCTTTGACATCTGCTCAAACTCGGCCGTCGTAACCGCATTCATTTCAATAGGAAAAGGTGTTTGCTCAACCTTCGCAAGAGCATTCGCGACGTGATAGATCGCATTGTCCGGGGTTGGCAGCGAACTATGCCCTCCCTTGTTCGTAGCTGTTACATTGAAGTCCGCATACGTTTTTTCCGTCGCCTCGACGTCGAAAACCGTCGCTTTTCCTTTTTGCGCAAAGATCCCGCCGGCGTCCGGATTAATTACAAACTCAGCCTTCATCAACTCCGGATGATGCTGGATCAGCCAGTCCACGCCATTCGACTTGCCGCCCTCCTCGTCCGCCGTCAGCGCAACCACCAGGTCGCGATCCGGCACAAACCCATCCCGCTTCATGCGAATGAGCGTGTAAACCAGTCCCGCATCGCCCTCCTTGATATCCTGCGTCCCACGCCCGTAGAAGAACCCCTCCTTCTCGGTAAACACAAAGGGATCGGTAGTCCAATCCTCCTTCTTCGCCTCCACCACATCCAGATGGCAAATTGCGAGGATCGGCTTGAGCGAACTTTGGGCCTTGCCGTGATAAGTCACGACCAGGTTCTTCTTACGGTCATTCGGCCCAAGAACCTTCAGATCATCCGCCGCAAAACCCACAGCCAGCAGCCGCTCGCGCATCGCGGTCGCCGCCGCGGTTACTGACCCTACCGAATCCGTCGTGTTCGTCTCGATCAACTGCTTGAACAGATCATGCGCCAGCGCACGATCCGCAGGCGACAATTCCTGCGCTGAAGCCACCCCCGTCGACGTTGCGGCCAGCACTCCGCCGAGCACAAATCCAGCAAATTTCATTCTTTGGGTCTCCTGCCTCATATACTCGCATAGGAGGTTTCCCCCGCCTCTGTGAACCTCTGTTCACCTCCATGTCCTCTGTGTTCGTTCTTTGTCTCTATGACCAACCCGCATGAGATCGTCCGCCTAACACAAGTCGCCAAACTCTTCGGCACCTTCGCCGCCCTGCGTCCGCTTGACCTCACGCTCGAGGCCGGAAAAATCTATCTCATCCTCGGCGAAAACGGAGCCGGCAAATCCACCCTCCTTCGCCTGATCGCCGGCCTGTCCGAGCCCTCCCAAGGCACCCTCACCCTCTTCGGCCGTGACCCCGGCTCGCTCGCAGACGAGGAACGTGGCCGAATCGCTTACATGGCCCACGCCTCCAACCTTTATGACGAGCTCACCGCCCGGGAGAACCTCGACTACTTCGCCACGCTCCATCGCCGTGAAGGAGCGTGCGCATGCGCAGGTTCACCCGAAATGGCCCTCCGCTCCGTCGGGCTTGACCCGGCCCTCTCTCGTCCCGTCGCGCAGTATTCACAAGGCATGCGACAGCGCGTCTCCCTCGCGCGCACCCTGCAGTCCGATCCTGAGTTGCTCCTCCTCGACGAACCCTTCTCAAACCTCGACGTAGTCAGCACCAAAGCGATCGTTGACCTTCTTTCAGACTTCCGCACGTGGCCCCATCCCAAGAGCCCGCACGGACGCACCATCGTCATCACCACCCACCAGGCCCACCTCGTAGAACCCATAGCCGACATCATCCTCACCCTGGCAAACGGAACCCTCACTCCCGCCACGCAAGACCCAATATCCCACGAAGTGGCCGCCGCCCGAGAGTAGGGCGCCCTATTCTTGTCTCTCAAGATGAAACTAGTCCACAAAACGAACGCAGCCCGGCTCCTCGACGCCATGCAGATCAAATATGAGCTGCTCGCCTATGATGTCGACCCCGACGATCTCTCCGCTACCTCGGTGGCTGAAAAGATCGGCTTGCCGCCCGAGCAGGTTTTTAAAACACTCCTGACCGAAACCGTCGTCACCCAAGGTCGGCCCGATCATCTCTTCGCCGTCGTCCCCGGAGACGCCGAGCTCGACCTCAAGAAGCTGGCGCACGCCTCCGGTCATAAGAAGCTCGACATGGCTGCTTTGAAGCAGGTCGAGCCCCTCACCGGCTACGTCCGCGGTGGCGTCACCGTGCTCGCCGCTAAGAAGTCCTTTCCGGTCTTCGCAGACGAGACGATCCAGATCTTCGATTTCATCAGCGTCTCGGCCGGCCAGCGTGGCTTGCAGCTCATCCTTGCTCCTGATGATTACCTTCGGGCTGCCTCGGCCACCCTGGCGGATCTGAGCAAATGACCTTTCTCCGCCACACCCTGGCCCACTTCAAAAAAGATCTCCGCCTCGAGTGGCGCTCCCGCGACTCCGTCACCTCGATGCTGTTCTTCTCCCTCCTCGTGGTCGTAGTCTTCTCGCTCGCTTTCGATCCGACGGCGGCAATCTCAAGACAGATCTCGGGCGGCATCCTCTGGATCGTCCTCCTCTTCGCAGCGACCACAACCCTCAACCAGTCCTGGCTCCGCGAGCAACGCAACGGGGTCCTGGACGCGCAGCGCCTAGCCCCGGCCGCGCCCTCTTCCCTGTTCCTCGGCAAGGCCCTCGCCAACTTCGTTTTTGTCACGGCAGTCGAGCTGATCCTCGCCCCTCTCTTCGTCATCTTCTACAACCTGCACGCGCTCGGACAGGGCTGGCTGCTCCTGGTCGTCATGCCGCTCGGCACCTGGGCACTGGTCGCAAATGGAACCTTTTTCGCCGCACTGAGCCTGCGCACCCGCAACCGCGAAACCATGCTGCCACTGGTGCTCTTCCCCATCTCCATCCCCGCTCTGCTCGCGATGGTTCAGGCCACCACTAATATCCTTACTGGAGAATACGAACCAGATCTCTGGATCCGCCTGCTCGTCGGCTACGACATCGTCTTCACCACAGCCTGCCTGCTGCTCTTCGGGACCATCCTGAACTCCGAGTAGACCGGAAAGCTCCGTCGAAACTTAAACGAACGTTTCCTCTAGTGGTTTCCAGCTTCGCTAAGTGCTGGCATGCAAGGCGTTTCAGCCTCCGACTGACGTCGATAGCTCTCCATCGCCTGCGAGAGCTGCGAGTCGACCTCATCTGCAATCGTCATGACACTCTTCAACAGCAGGCTGAAATCGATCCGGTCCATGTTCCGATCAAGCATCTCGAAGATGCTCACCTGCAGCATGCGAGACTCATCCACCATCATCGCCGCGGAGTACCCTTGTTCCCGCCTCAGCCGACCGTGATCATGCGCCGCCGTCGAAGTAATCTCTCTCCCACCCAGCGGACGATTGGAACGTAGCCGATTCACAAGGTCCATCAGGATTTTAGGAATATGCCCGGTTCTTTGCTCACGGCTCAGAGGAGAAGCCATAAGCTGCTCGTCCCCTTCCACACGCTTGTACCACTCATTCAGCGTCTCCTCAACCGAACGCTCGATGATTGTGGCGACGCTCTCGATCGGCTGAACATAAGGGATCTCCCTGGCAAGACGCTCACGGATCACATCCGCCAGTATCTTGATGCCGAGTGGCTTAACCAGCACCTGATCAGCCTGTGAAAGGATCGTCTTTGCGGCGACATCCATCTCCGGAAAAGCACTCAGCAGAAGTGTCACAGCCTTCGGATTCGCGTGGCGCATCGCGCTGATGATGGTCAGGCCGTCGGCCGCGCCCGGCATGTGAAGATCCGTGACAAGCACGTCGAAAACGTCCGAAGCAACATGCTGCAGAGCCTGATTCACGTCGCCAGCCTCGGTCACGCGAAAGCCCTCTTGTTCCAGAATGGCGACAAGCGTCCCACGCAAAAGCGAATCATCTTCGACCAGCAGAATCTTGGCTCGAGTCATCTTTTATCAGCTTTGACAGTATGGCTTCGTAGACAACTCTAGTCCGAATGTTAGCTATGCGACACAATAAGTTCGCTTGTCTCCCAATTTGGGCCAAAACCTGTGCCTCGCTCGTCCCGCATCGGCATTTTATGCAGCCTTTGCGATGTCCGCCGAGCTGCTGGCACAATCTTGTAGCCCCTTGCCATTGCCACAGGTCCACATCTCTTTGCCTGAACTATCGTGACGGTGAACGGAGATCCGTCCGATCCTCCTCATGACGAGTCGGCATAACGGCACGCCCCTAACCGGATGGGGCAACTCGTTCCTGGTCGCTACGATCCGCGCCCGGCACCGTCCGGCAGAGTTGTTGGGCTGCGGGCATCGGTACCGCTTGCCAAATGATGGTCAGGATGCCCATCGATTCCGGATGAAGTCTTCAAGAAGGAATTCCACTCCGCCAAACGATGGAATCGCCACTTACCCGCAAGCGCTAAACTATATCCATGGCGCAAGCGCAGAAGTCCCGCCTTCCACTTATTTTCGGTGGCCTTTGGGTTGCCGCAACCCTTGCCGTACTCATCTATGGCTTCCGTTGGGCTATGTTTATCTCGCCACCTGATGCTGAGCAGGGACCCGTCGGACGAATCTTTTTCTATCATGTCCCGCACTCGATGCTCTCGCTCATCTTCCCGTATGTGAACCTCTTCGCGTCCCTCGCCTACCTCTACCTGCGCCGGCGTAACCCGTCCGCTGCGCTCAAGGCCGATGCCTGGGCGCTTGCTGCTGCAGAAGTTGCGATCGTCTATATCTCTATCTCGCTCGTCACCGGCAGCCTCTGGGGACGCGCCGCATGGGGTATCTGGTGGACATGGGACGCGCGCCTCACCTCCATGCTCCTTCTCTGGCTCCTCTATGTCGCCTACCTGATGGTCCGCAAACTCTCCTCCACCGGCCAGACCAGCACCGTCTCGGCCGTGTTATCCGTCTTCGCAGCGATCAACGTACCCATCATCTACATGTCCATTCGCTGGTGGCGTACCCAGCATCCGGCACCCGTCTTCTTCGGTGCGCCTGGTTCCGGTATGGATCCAAGCATGAAGCCCGCTTTCTACTGGAACATCCTTGCCTGGTTCATGTGGGGAATGACTATCCTGGTCGCCCGCTTCGTACTCGAAAGACGGCGTCAGCGCTCCGAGCAGACCGCCATCGTCGCCGCCCTGAAACCGGGCATCAACAACCTGTGTGCGGAGGCCGGCAATGCATATTGATCTCACCACCCTCGACGGACGCCATCTCTTCCTGGCATATACCGCGGTATTCCTCATCCAGGGCGGTTATCTCGTCTATGTAGTTACGGGATGGGCAAAACTTAGACGGGAACAATCCTTAGAGCAAAAAAAAGCAACGAGGTCGGTTTAGCCCACCGAACCTCGTTGTCCGAGGAGTCCTGCAACAACGCGCCTATCGCCCGAACTGGCAATTAAACACGTAACTTTCTAGATGGATATTAGTACGAAGAAGTTGCTCGCGCTACGCAAAAATTTCGTACCCGTCTTGCTTCGGTTGTGGAATCTCGCCAAACCCCCTACCCTCGATTTGTGACCTTCCGCAACTCAGCCTGGCTTTTACCCGTACTTGCCCCCTTATCGCTCTCACTTGGCGGATGCCGTCACTCCAGTTTCCCCGAATACCCCGCCTCCTACCGGGAATTCGCCTACGTCGCGAATACCGATTCAAATACCGTCACTGTGCTGGATCTCGTCTACCTGCGGCAGGACCGCACCCTCAGCGTAGGCAACAAACCCACCGCAATCCTCGTAAGCCCGCTTCGGCCCGAGGTTTACATCCTGAATTCGGCCTCGGGATCGGTTTCCGTAATCGACAGTGGCCTAAATCAGGTTGTCGCAACGATTCCAGTCCGCCACAATCCCACCTCCCTCTCGCTCGATAGAACCGGCCGCAGGCTCTTCGTCGCAAACACCGACTCGGGCAATCTCTCGGTCATCGATCTTGACGCGCGCCGCACGCTCACGACAGTCCAGACACCAGCCCATCCCACCTCGGCTCTCATCTCCCCCGACGGACGCACTCTGGTTGTCACTCTTCCAGACACCGGCTCGATAGCGCTTTTCTCCGCATCGCCTGCGCCCGATCCCAAGTCTCCGCCGCCTGTAGCATCACTCGAACCGGCGCTCACCTTCCGAGCGTCCTTTGACGCTTGCCCCGGGGCGGTCAGTCCGGTCATCCTGCCTGACTCCTCAAAAGTGTTCGTCGCCTGCCCCGGCAGCAACCAGGTGTTGGCTGTCGCACTTGCGGCGGCACCGAACTCCTGGGCGGCGAGACAATCCTCAGCGGTGTTGGCAGATCACTCGCTTGCCCTGCTCGATGTTGGACAGCGCCCCAGCAATCTGACGTTGAAGCCCGACGGCGGCGAGATCTTCGTCTCGAACACACTGGCAAACTCCATCTCCGAGATCTCGACACAAACCAACGAGGTGGGCAATACCTTCCCGATCGGTGACGCGCCCGCTCACGGAGTGGTCTCGGCAGACAACTCAGCACTTTGGATCTCCAACTCGGGCGCAGACTCAATCTCGCTCTACTCCATTGATGACGGCAAGTTGATCTCATCTATCCGCACAGGTAACGCACCGGATGCGCTCGCGTTTTCGGACGATCAGCACCTGCTGCTCGCCGCCGATCGAAAATCCGGTGACGTCGCCCTCATCCGCACCAACAGCAAACCCGGCCCGGGGCTCTTCACCCTGCTTCCCGCCGGCGCCGCACCTTCTGCCATCGCCATCAAAGCCACCACCCTGAAGCCCTGACCTGACGTTCAGCCTTCGACCTGAGCAGTTTCAGCCGGCGCATCATCTTCTGCCTCCCGCGCTACCTTCAAGGCGTAGCGGTTCGCCGAAAAATGCGCCCCAGCCAGCAACAAGAGCCCCGATAGAAATGCCCACATCATCAACGCCACCGTCACGCGAAAAGGCCCATACACCGCCTCAAAATCAAGCTTCGGCAGCACCAGCACGTACAGGTTTTTGGCCAGTTCCCACAGCACACCGACCACAATCGCGGTCGGCAGCACAGACGCCGCCGGGATTTTGCGATGCGGCAGGATCCAGTACACCAGGAAAAACATCAGGATGCTTGCAATGACCGCGCAGCCACGCAGCACGCCGCCCGCCGCAAAGTTGAAAACCACGTTGTCCGTGTGCCCGAAGAAGATCCACCCCATGACAGTCCGCTGAACCGTCGTAAGTCCCACCGAGGCAAGCACAAGCACACCCACGCCGGCTGCAAGTCCAAGCGAAACCAGCTGGTTCATCAGGTAATTGCGGTTTTTCTTCACGCCCCAGACCTCATTCAGCGCGACCTCCAGTGGCAGAAACACACCCGTCGTCGTCACCAGCAGCATGAAGACCGAGAAGAACTGCGTGCCCTTCCTCGGATGCGCAAGCACCGTCATATTCCGCATCACGAAGTCCTGGCTGACCGGCAGCATGCTGTGCATCAGGTCCCACAGAACAGCCACCATCGCCGTCGAATGGAAGACTCGCTGCGCCAGCGTCAGCATCAGCACGATGAAAGGAAACAATGCCAAAATTACGTTGGCCGCGACACTGAACGCATAGGTGTGCACTTCTGTCTTGATCATGTAGCAGGCCAAAGCCTTGATCTGAGCCCAGAGGCCATTCCTGCGCACTACCGGCGCAACATCCTCAAAAGGCACGCGGATCCGCTTCCGGACAGATACCGCGTCCTTACCTGCCTGATCCTTCTTTACCGTCTCGGGTGTGGCCGGTGCGAACTTTTTCGAGTCGCCAGGCTCTGCCGCCTCTAAAGCTAACTTCTCCATCCCCTTGGCAGGAGCATCTGCAGCCCCCTCCTGAACAACGGATGTCGTCTCGGTCTTTGCAGCTACCGCGATAGCACCATTTGCCTCATCCTTAATCAACTCTGGTTTTTCCGCTGCCTTTCGTTCAAAAGGCCTCAGGATCGACATCGAACTCACCCCGTTCAGAAAATGCTAGCAGGTCAATCGGCGCCGTGAAGGCGCCCAAGCGCCCAAGCCGCCGCGTCTGCAACCAACGGGTCATCTTCCGCTGCCCACTTCTCAAGCTTCGATAGGAAACGCGCTTCCCCGCTGTTCCCCATGGCAATTGCCACGTTCCTCTGCACTCGCCGACGCTTGGTTCGCTCGAGCGGCGACCCCTTGAATTCGCGTCGGAAGCTCACATCATCGAGCTCAGCCAGCCAATCCAGCTCCGGATTGACCAGTTCGTCGCGCGTCCTCAGGCTCTCAGCACTCATCGCCGGCGCACGGCGGTTCCACGGGCAGACATCCTGGCAGATATCGCACCCGAAGACCTGCCGACCCATCTGCGGCCGAAGATCCTCAGGCACACTCCCCTTCAGCTCAATGGTCAGGTAGGAGATACAACGCGATGCATCCATCTCCCGGGGCGCGACCAGCGCATCTGTCGGACAAGCCTCGATACATCGCGTGCAGCTGCCGCATCGGTCAGGATAGAGCGGGACCGCCGTCTCCGCCGTTAAATCGAGCGAAGTAACGATGACTCCCAGCAGAAGCCATGAACCGTGTTCCTGATGGATGACGCAGGTGTTTTTTCCAACCCAGCCAATCCCGGCACGTGCAGCAAAGTCACGCTCGAGCAGCGGTCCAGTATCCACATAGCACCGTGTCTCGCACGACGCGTGCGCACGAAGCACTTCATCCACAACGCGCAACCTCCGCAGCAGGTCGTCGTGATAGTCGGTTGCCCCGCCGTCTTCATTGCCCAGCAAAGCATAACGCGCGATCCATCCACGGTCCGCAGGTGCTGGATCGACCGACCTTGGCGCATCGCCGTTGTAGTTCAGCGCACAGACAATCACCGACCTGGCCCATGGCATCACCGCGCGGGCAGAAGACCGCAGCAGCTCGCCCGACTCGTTTCGCCGCTCAAGGTAACTCATCTCGCCCGCTCGCCCTCGGGAGACCCAGGCCGCAAAGCGCTCCGCGGTCAACGCTCCCGAAGTATCTATCGCTGCAGGAGCGGCCGCCACGCCTGCCAGGCTGAACCCGATGCCAAGCGCACTCGCCCGAACCCGCTCCACTAACTCCGCGCTCCAGGCTCCATCCACCTCTTCAGCCTAAACCTTTCGCTGCAATTGAACTAAACACACAACTCCAGTAAAATCGGACTTGCGCGGAGAGATGGCAGAGCCCGGTTTAATGCACCTGACTCGAAATCAGACGTACCAGTAATGGTACCGGGGGTTCGAATCCCTCTCTCTCCGCCATACCCCCTCTCACCCCTCTATAATCTTTCAAGTGGAAGAAAACAAAGGGATTCCTTTGTCTCTACCTTCCCATATTTCCCGTCTGCAATCAGGACTTGTGCCATTTGTTTGACCATTGCGCCTATGTCTGACCACGGGTTTTAGCTGCCAAACCCCTTGCTATCCTCAGTAAATGCATCAGGTTGGCCATTGGATTTACAACAACGCTCCGACGATACAGGACCGCTGGCATCGTCGAGAGCAGAAATCGTCGCGGACTAGTTGTAGCTTAGGCTTGACGTTTCCTTATCCCATTTATCTGAATGACGTTTTTTGTTGTTGAAGCATAAGCAATCGTCTTGTTCTTTCCCGTTCTTTTAGCTTCGTACAAGGCTGCGTCAGCTTGTGAAAGGACCAGCTCCCAGCTCTGAGATGAATGGTCAGCACTTGAAACACCGATGCTGACTGTCAGCGGGCATGGCCCGTGGTCCTGTTCCGACAGCATTCGTCGAAAACGTTCCGCCACATCCATCGCTCCCTTGATGTCAGTGTGTGGAAGAAGAACGCCAAATTCTTCGCCACCCATGCGTGCAGCGATGTCACCAAGCCGTACACATCGATTGAGTATATTTCCGATCTGCTTTAGAGCAAGATCTCCAGCCTGGTGCCCGTACGCGTCATTTCTCCGTTTGAAGTCATCCACGTCAAGGATAAGCATCGACATCGAGCTGCCGCGACGTTTCCAATCCGCAAACTCGATCTCAGCTCGGTCTGCAAATACCCGGCGGCTCAGAAGACCTGTGAGGAAGTCAGTCGAAGCCAGCACCTCCAGCCGGGAGGCCAAAATGCTTTTTTCTCGAAGGGCATTCTCAAGTTCCGCTTCTCGCATGACGTCGCGGGTCACGTCAATCGATATACCAGCCAGCTTTGCAGTCCCGTTCTCAGCCCGATAGGGGAACTTGAAAGATTTCCAGAAGACAAAGCCTCCCTCAGCAGAGGGTGAGACGTCGTCTCGCTCGACTGTCACACCTCCTTCTAGGACGCTCAGATCATCTTGGCGGAACTTCTGTGCCATCTCTGATGGCCAAATCTCATGATCTTTGAGGCCAATCCATTCCTGCTCGGTGACGCCGCTTAACTCAGCAAGATACTTGTTGTAAAAGATCATGCTGCCGTCGGCGTCCTTAATAAAGCTCGCAAACGGACCATGACTCATAAACGAGAGAAAAAGATCGTTTGTAGCCCGAAGGCTTATGCAGAGCTGCTTGTTTTCTTGAAGAGATCGTTTGAGCTTCTCCTTTTGGGCCTCAAGCATCTTCTGCTTGAGGCGTAGCTCCATCCGCGTCTGAACTTGTGCCGCAAGAACCTTCAGCGCCTGGCTCTGTGAGGGAGTCAGCTTGCGTGGAACTGTATCAATTACGCAAAGAGTTCCCATGGCGGCACCGTAGGGTGTTTGGAGGGGCATACCCGCATAAAAACGGAGGTGGGACGCTCCTGTAACAAGGGCATTTCCGATGAAGCGGGGGTCCTTGGCGGCATCCTCGACGACAAAAAGGTCTTTTTGCATAATCGCATGTGCGCAAAATGACAAATCGCGATGCGTCTCTTGCACGTCAAGACCGACAGAGGCTTTAAACCACTGTCTCTCTTCATCAACGAGAGAGACAAGGCTGATGGGAGCTGCACAAATAGTAGATGCGAGGAGTACGAGATCATCGTACTCCTGCTCGCGGGGGGTATCTAAAATCTGCAAGTCCTTGAGGGCCGACAGCCGGTCGTGTTCGGTCATGGTTGCTTTCACCCACTAGCTGAGAACAAGCGTCTTCCGCGAGGTTGGTTTGAAGAAGTATTCGTGCGGATAGACCACCGCCAATGGATAGATGGTAAGACGGGAAGCGTTGCGTTGTTCTACAACTTTTGCTCTACGAGTCCATCGTAGAGAATCGGATGTATGGCCAAAACGATAACGGAGAGTCGATTTGTGAGCTATCTTGGGGGGTAGCGGTTAGTCATGAAACGAACGTCCTGGGGCTCGAAGCCTAATGTGAAGAAGTCGCAGTGTCTCCTCAGGAGAAGACTAGGCCCCGGTAGAGGAAGTTTCAGCGATTGAGCGGCAGGCACAACGAGCGTGACCCCATAGGAAAGCGCTCAAGCTCGACTGGTGTCGGCGATCTGGTGCCTGGAGGCTGGCCGTCAGCAAAACCGCCTTCCTACAGTCCCAGCATGCCAGTAACAGTCACGCTAGCGACCAACAACACCGCTTTCGCGGGTTTTCGCTGCCGCGCCCCAACCTTGTTGCGAACGCGCTGTTATCAGGGCGATCGAGCTATCTCCCGGCGCGTGGACGAAACCTATGTGAAGATCGATGACCATTGGAAACATGCACGCAATTACTGCTGAATCAAGTGAAGAACCTCGGGATCGACAACCGATTGCAGTTGGTGGTGCAAGGTACCGGCAGAAGGCAGTAACAGGCGCATGGGCCAGTGTGTTCCTGAGACTTCGGTAAATGGCAGTTTCACCGCCGGGCTTTAGAACCTGAACGACGTAGCCAAAAAATATTGCGATTCGAAGGGTTTGTCCGAGAGAATGCAGGGTTTAGGGAAATCGACATGAAGACGGCGGCCGCAACCATCAAGGGCTTCGAAGTCATGCGGATGATCCGTCGAGGACATTGCCTCACCGGGAAGCCGCACGTCAAAGACGAGGTACGGCTCGTCAACAAGCTCTTCAAGATCTTCTCTATCGCAACTTGATGAAACATCGGCGAGATAAACTGCGGTTCAACAGGTTAATGCATCAGTGCCTTTGTGGTGCAAACGGGGAGGTCGGCAGTACTTGCAGATGTGAAAGGAACGGCGAGCATTTCAACTTCCGTTTTGGATCAAAGCGGTGCCCGGGTTGAGAAGGCACGGGTGAGCCTGGTACACGATGACGGTGTCACTGTGTGCACACTCCAGTCAGGCGATCGAGGTGAGTTCACTCTGGAGAATCTGGCTGCCGGTGTATTTCGACTGACTGTAACGGCAAAGGACGCGGTGACAGTGGCAAGACCATGCCAAACTATTCCTATCTTTTCGGCGACATCGGTTCCGGTGCCATCTCCAACCTCTACTACCCTCACGCCGATCGTGGAGTAGGCATGATCTTTATCAATGCAGCGACCGGGACGGGTGGACGCGCCATCGGAGGGATCGTTCGAGAGTTATGTTGTTGCGCCCTGCTACTCACGGGGCGGATGAGCGTCAACCTTGAAGCTCTACAGGCCCGCACACAGCCTCGACGGCGAGTCTATGGAAAAGATTACAAATCATAAAGAAACTGACCATTTGGCGGGTCTATTCTATGCACTGGATTCGAGAGCTAACTTCCATCGTGACAAAAATCGGTACGGGCTGCCTCATCCTGACTACGCAGTACAGATTGACCGCGGCGGTAGATTGTTTACAAAAGGCAAGGGGGCAGCTCCGCTAGTAACTACTCCGTCTCGAACATAAAGACATTGAAATTCTCGCGGCGGACCCCTCCGGTAAAGGCATCATCATCCACTTTTCAGACGGAACGTTGACTCTCTTCCAAACCCACTTTCTTTACGAGGTGCGCGACCACGACGGGAACGTGGCCTGACAGACATGAGCGAGGACGAGCTTATGAACGGGTTTATCGACTAACTGATTGAAACTTCGGTATGATTATGCTGCTCATTACAAATGGTTTCCATCCGATATCGGCCATTACGTATAGTCAATCGCGGGGAGTGTTATCGGACTCGATTACGGGGCGTCCTCGACAGGGTGAACCTGGAACCCCGTGCCTTCGGAACTGAAATAGCGCCGCCGCATCCAGAACGCTACGTTGACGAGACCGATGAGAGCTGGCACCTCGATCAGTGGTCCGACGACGCCCACGAAAGCCTCTCCAGAGTTGAGACCAAATACGGCTACCGCGACAGCAATGGCCAGTTCGAAGTTATTGCCGGCAGCCGTGAAGGAGAGCGTTGCGGACTGTGCGTAATCTGCGCCCAGCTTCTTACCCATCCAGAAGCTCACCAGGAACATGACGAGGAAGTAGATAACGAGCGGGATGGCGATCTTCACCACGTCGAGCGGCAGCCGGACGATTAGGTCTCCCTTCAACGAGAACATGACCAGAATCGTGAAGAGAAGCGCTACGAGCGTCAAAGGGCTTATCCGCGGGATGAATCGAGTCCTATACCACTCCTCGCCCTTCGCTCCGATCAACACGTATCGCGTCAGAAACCCCGCAACGAATGGGACACCCAGGTAGAGGCCGACGCTCTTCGCAATCTGGCCGATCCCGATGGGCACGACACTTCCCTCTAGTCCAAACCATTTGGGTAACACGGTGAGGAAGACCCACGCGTAGAGGCTGTAGAAGAGCACCTGAAAGACGCTGTTGATGGCGACAAGACCTGCAACATAGTCCGTATCCCCTTCCGCCAGTTCGTTCCAGACCAGCACCATGGCGATGCAACGAGCAATCCCGATCAGGATCAAGCCGCGCATGTAGGCAGGCTCGCTTTTCAGGAAGACGATTGCCAGCAGGAACATCAGGACAGGCCCGATGAGCCAGTTCTGCACGAGCGAAAGACCGAGAACGCGTTTGTTGCGAAAGACCTCACCCAGCTTTTCGTACCGAACCTTCGCCAGGGGAGGGAACATCATGATGATGAGGCCGATAGCGATGGGGATGTTCGTAGTTCCTGATTGGAAGCGGTTCACGAAACCAGCCGAGGACGGAACGAAGTGGCCGATCGCTACACCGATCGCCATGGCAAGGAAGATCCAGAGCGTCAGAAACCGATCCAAAAATGACAGCTTCTTACGAGCGGCAGGAGAACAGTTCCGGCCCTGCGTTATGGGGGCAGTGGACATTAGCAGACCTCACAGGAATCGCTGGTGATACGGGCTGGGAGCGGTGCGCCTTCGAGGAGAGCGTACTTCGATGGAGAGCAGCAGGCCTTGGTAAGCCGTCCTTTATCGATCTGCATGGCCTTTTCTTCCTTCAGCCAGGCGAGGGTTTGGCGCAGGACCAGTGACGCGCCGATGTGGGGCGGCATAACGATCCGATAGTGCATCCACTTCCCTTCCCGGCGAGCCTCGACGATTCCGGCGCTGCGGAGATAAGCAAGATGCCGTGAGATCTTCGGCTGAGGGCCACCCAGGATCTCCACGAAGTAGCAGACGCAAATCTCTTCATCGTCCATGAGGTTTAGCAGCCGGAGCCGGGTATTGTCTCCCAGTGCCTGGAAAAACCGCTCGATGTCATAAGTCTTCTTTGCGACCATGACTCATGTATACGCTTTGACGTATCCAATCGCAAGACATATAGTCGCCTAAGCAAATGTTTGGAGGCAATATGTCGGAGCAGCTACTGGATTCGGTGAAGTCGAAGTACGGTGCGGTCGCGGAGAGCACGTTGTCCAGCGATCATGCGGGCGTGAAAGCAGTTGCGGAAGCGTTCGGCTACAGCGCCGACGAGCTGACGTCCATCCCGGCAGGAGCCAACATGGGTTTATCCTGCGGAAATCCCACGGCAACGGCTCATCTGAGAGCTGGAGAGGTTGTGGTCGATCTTGGCTCAGGCGGCGGCCTCGACGTATTTCTCGCCTCGAAGATGGTGGGTCCGGAGGGCCGCGCCATCGGCATCGACATGACCACGGCGATGATCGAGCGGGCGCGCGAGAACGCGCACAGGGGCGGCTACACAAACGTGGAGTTTTTTCAGTCCACTATCGACCAAATTCCGCTCCCGGACGCTTCGGTGGATTGTGTCATCTCGAACTGCGTCGTCAATCTTGCGCCCGACAAGCCAGCCGTCTTCGGTGAAATCGCTCGCGTTCTCAAGCCGGGAGGCCGCGTTGCAATCAGCGATATTGCGTTGAAACACGAGCTGCCCGAGGCCGTTGCTCAGAGCATGGCGGCTTACGTCGGCTGCATCGCCGGTGCCATCCTGATTGACGATTACCGCGTTGGCTTGCTCGCGGCTGGATTCCAGCACGTCGAGATCGTAGACAGCGGAGCGGACCTCAACGCCTATGACAAGGTCAAGAATCAGGCAGGTTGCTGCTCTCCGAGCATGGACGCGGGAAGTCCCTTCCAGGTCATTGAAGACGCTTGCTGCACCCCGGCAGCCGTTGAGCCTTCCTTGCACGAAGAGCTGACGACGCTCCTCTCGCAATATGACGTGAACGCAGCGGCAGCCAGCGTCAAGGTCTACGCCATCAAGCCGAACGGAAACGCATAACGCACTCCGACCAGGGGGAACACAATGCAGAAGCTGATTTTCGCTTGCGTCCACAACGCCGGCCGTTCTCAGATGGCAGCCGCTTTCTTTAATCAGCTTGCCGACCGAACGAAGGCGGAAGCCATCTCCGCAGGGACAGAGCCCGGTTTGCGTGTTCATTCCGAAGTCCTGGCTGTCATGCAAGAGGTTGGAATCGACCTCAGCAATGCCAAGCCTCAGAAGCTCACCCAGAAACTCGCGGAAGATGCAGCGCTGCTCATCACCATGGGTTGTGGCGACAAATGCCCCTACGTTCCCGGCCTGCGTCGTGACGACTGGCCTCTGAAAGACCCAAAAGGTCTTCCTATGGAGGAAGTGAGACTCATCCGGGACGACATAAAAGAACGCGTACTGGTGCTGCTCAGCACCGAAGGATGTGCCGCTTAGGGCAGCCTATATCAAGTGCAATCAGCAATCCAGGTCCACCTCCATATAGCCGGACCCCACCTCTCCCCAATCAGAAAATTTGCGCACCGGCACCAATTGAAAAATGCGTTGAAATCCTCGCTCTGAGCGGATGGCATGCGGACTCCTGGTAAGCATGAGGATGGCCTGCTTCCGGTCGTAGCTCGTCACCTTGATGAACTCATCCAGGATCAACCTCTCACTGCTTCGATCCCCTGCCTGATAGCGCTACCGGATGCCGCTTTCAGTTCCCGTCGTGTCCTCAACGTGATTCGCTCCCCCATTGCACCTCCTTTTACGGCATGCAGCGTAAGGTAGCATTTTGGATGAGGCAACGACCCCCTCGCTCGGTAACAAAAAGCATGACTCTATGCGAGGGGAAAGAATAGTTGATGCCAGACACGCTCCTACCCGGGCTGTATCTGGTAAGGTCTATTGACTCCTCGGGTATGCACACGAAGCGACCCTCTCCGTCGATGTGCCAGACAGAGTTTGAGTGCATGCGATAGCAACTATAGCGACGCTTATTTGAGCGTCGATAGGGTTGACTCCTTTAAGCCTTGGGTTTACTTCTGACTGCCAGTCTCCCATAAAACAGGCCATTCTCAACCGCTCGATGCAACACTGGCTTGGAGTTCACTGCTGGAAATTCAAAACGTCTTGCGCGGGCGTTGATTGAGGCGCAGGCTTTGATCCCAGGCATTTCTTTGAAGAGCATGACGTTCGTAGCCGGGGCCGGCAGCGTTCCGAAGTTGAGGGCGACCTGTTCGTGGCCTTCCGGGTGTTGCTCTCGCCATAGCACGCGTAGGAACTCGGGCCACTCGTCTTGTACGAATAGCGTTCGAGACACCTTCGCATGACATGGCAGGCAAAGGGTGAGCAATTTCGCGGGGTCGCTGTTCCCAGGTTCCCTGTGATGAATGATCTGCCACCGATCTCTTACCGCGCGCTTGATGGTCGAGCATCGAGGCACGCTACAACGGTAGGCGTGGCGCTTCAGCACGTTCTCAAGATGACCACCGCAGCAAGTTTGATCCTGCCGCTTCAGTGTGTAGCAGGTTTGGCATAAACCCCTTTCGAGAACCTTCGGCTTTCCGCAGGGTAAATAGGCTTTCTCCCCCGCTGCCAGCATCTCCAGAAGCGAAGCTGCGACATTGACGCTCAGCATTGCCGGTCTGCCCTTCTACACGCTGCGTTTCTTTGCCAGCGCAATTCCCGCTTGCTGTTGTTCACGGATCAACTGCGTTTATTCCCAGGAGCATGAGCTTCACATCGTGGCCTTGCTCAGAAGAATGCGAGCGCGGAAGTGTGCTCCCGGATAAGCTTAGATGCCCATCAGGCAGTTCGCAAACTGACCTTATAGGTGACCCGCTGCTTTCGGCTAAGCGCTTCTTGGTGACGATATCGCCTTCATTGCTCACACCAACCAGATGAAAGACTGTCTTTCCAATATCGATACCGCAAACTTATATCTTCAAGGGAGAATCCCCCCGTGCTCGCTTTCATCCTGCCACAAATCAAACTTGAGGGCGACGGACCATCCCATTACGCGAAAAATTGCCCGTACCTCCGGTGAGTCGGAAAAGGCGCGCAGCGATCATCGACAGACTGACGGCACAACTCATCCGCGCGCTTCCCACCAACACAGCTAAAGGCGGCACCAGAATCATCCCGTTGCAGATAGGCAGACAAATTTCACCAACCTGATAACGAAAGTGCCACATGCCCCAACCGATATCCGGCGAGAACAGGTGGCACCTCTAGCTTCTGTCTAACTACTTGCCTGAGATGCAGCCCTTCTGTCCCGAGCTATTCGCATAACCTGTACCCGAGTTATAAGCCTGGTTGGACCATTCACCCTGGATCTTCCACTGCGTTCCATTGCTGAAACTCACCAGCGGAACATTGAACGTCCATGCGCACTTGTCGCCATTCTCCGCACCCGAAGAGTCATACCATGCTCCAGGACTCGCCGGATCGGTCCGTGCCTCCGACAACTCGTGTCCACTTACATTCGCAATTGCAGCCAGACCCTGTGAGTGCAATCCTGAGGTATCTGCTGGATCGCAACCCGAGTCACCATCGAGCTTGAAAAAGTACGCGAACTGCAGCGGCACGCCACCGCAGCTACCGGCACTGTGATACGCACAATAGTTCGCATTTCCCCGCGGCGTATCGGTATAAACGGCGTAATAACCGTTACCGCTTTTGTCCGGACTTGTAATTACCTTGCAGACCTCGTTCAGAATTGCTGAAGTGCTCCCTCCGCCGGTCGACGCGGAAGTATCAACCACGTGGCCAAGGTGAGTAGTGGTCGAAGACACTTGCCCATTGTTACCCGTATATTCATCCGAAGTCGTAGCATAGTTGGAAGCATTAAACCCTGTATACCAGGAATCCATTCCGGTAATCTTGTCGCCACTGTAACTCCCCCAGCTTGTTCCCCAGAAGATCGCTTTGGTTACAGCGGTCGTCATGATCTTCCCACCATGGTTGATCATCAGTGGACTCGACGTGCGGCTCGCCTTAGTGCTCGCTTCTTTCGCGCGGAAAGACGGTTCGAAGCCACGAGCCCAGTGAATCCCAAGCATCGCAGGCTCATTCAAGTCATTCAAATCCTGCGCAGTCGTATTGGACTGTGTAACAGGACCTGATTGTGTGCCGGCAGCTTGCGAAGACTGGCTATAGCCCATCACTGGAGAACAAGCACATGCGAGAAGTAACAATTTCTTCATCTGGGCTCCTTCGAAATGATTTGTGTACCACCTGAGTGGTGTTTAGAGATTCCATCAGTAACCTGTGAAATGTCAAACTGCACATGTCAAATAAGTTACTTGTCGCACTGGGAGTAACATTACTCCCAGTGTGGCACCACGAAGCATCTGCCGAAACCACTCCTCCAGGAGCAATGCAAAAAGGCGGCTCTTTCACCTCACGGTGGAAGGAGCCGCCTCTTGAACCGCGATGCTTCGACCCGTTCTACCAGTAGGTAACGTTCATCTGGTCGACGTAGTAGGTGTTAGGCGTCTGGTGCACATCACCATCCATCTGGAAGTTCACATTCATTCCCCACCACCCCTTATCCACCGGGAAGGGAGCGACCGTGCGGTTCAACTGGTATGTGACGCCATTCACCGCGAGCGTTTGATACAGAAGATCGTTGTTCGGCTGACGCTGAACCTGGAGCACGACATGATTCCAGGCTTTATTGTTCAGCTTGCACGGAACATTCGTCGGCACCCAGATTGCAAGCACGTTATCCCAGAGATCCCATACCCCATCGGCAAGGTGATTGCACTCGGTTCCCCACTCCATTCCGACGCCGCCCATAAACATGTTGATGTCAAGTTCTAGATCCTGGGTGACCGCAAAGTTCGTCGGGTATATCTGCATGTCCATCTGGAAGTTGTGCAACGTCGGCAGTAGCTTGTGGTCGTTATCCGCAAGCTGCGCAGGCGCGCCTTGGCCAAGAAACGGATAAGACCAGAGTACATCCGCATAAGGCTGGCTTCCCCAGGTGCTGAACTGAGTCGCATTGCCCGTAAGCGAGGTCGAGCGTATGTGCGGAGACATCGACCAGCTGATTCCGTTGCACTGGCTGCAGATCGCATAAACCGGCGGTAGCTCACCCCACTGGTTCCAACCAGAAGCCGATTGGACATTGTAGAGCGTCGTTCCAACACTTCCGCCGCTCACATTGATGTTAGCCACGCTCTTCGTCACGCCACCGCAGTAATCCCATGCCTGGGTAACAGTCCTGTGCTTTCCGGCGTTCAGTTGCAGCGTCGTGTTGATGCTGCTTCCAGTGCTGGTATAAGCCAGACCATCGTCAACATAGACACCCATTGCCGCGACGCCGCCTGAGCAGCCATTCGCCCCGGCCGTAGCCGAAAAAGTAGACGCCGTACCGATTGAAGAACCGTCCGCGGGTGAAGCCACGTTGACCTGAGCGAATGCGGTGGATGCTCCAGCTACGGAGATGGCGAGTAACAGAGAAGATAATTTCATTTGACGGCCCCGGAGAATTTATTCAGCTACGAATGCAGCAGTTTTAATCTTTCAAGTCATTTGCACCTTGAGGGTGCGGTGATTCAAAGATCTGGCTAATAACTCTGCTCCAAGAGCCAAATTCTGACGCAGGAGCACTCACATCGTCCCAAACACTTCGGGAAGATTCTTTCAACTGGATTCCTGAAGAAAGACAGATATCTCTGGCTTCCGGATCAAAGCTTCGCCTGAGTTAGCCCTGACGGAAGCCTTGTTCCTTACGGAGGAGTGTCGCTTGTTTGCTGTTGTGCACTGAGGGAACTATACACAAACAGAAATACAAAAAACCTGCCTATGGGCACCGGACCGGCGAACCTATTTCTACGTTGTGCATCTAAGGCCAGTGCCCCGGCAAATTGTTCTTTACATGCAGAAACATCTACCACCCGAAGAGCTCCATTCCGGGAAAAACTTCTTCTCACTGCACCCTAGCGGCAAGATATCGGCTATAGGCGAAGTACCTCAGAAGTGAGCAACTTCATGTGCGTTTTCGCCTGCGACGGAGCTTGCTAGCCGGTAGCGAATAATAAAGAAAGCCCACCAAGCGACGCTAGAGCCATCAGAACCGCCACTGTATTCAGGTCGGTAGATCGCACGCGACCCCGGTATTCCCAGCCCAGCGGCGGTATTCCATTCGGATCCGACAACGCAGCCCCGTAGCTGCGGCGTAGCCAGAACGCCACGCAAAAGGCTAGCGGAGACAAGCCTGCAAGCACCACGGCCAGGTAGAAAGCTGTCTGCCCGTCGCTCGACCGCATCCAGATCAGGCTTATCTCCACGGCCGAGAGCAGCCCCACGGTCAGGCTCTGCCAGATCACATGGAACCGAGCATGGCGAGCCCAGGCCAGATTGCCCGCGTGTGTACGCCCCAGGTCAATCGCCACCTGCGCCAGGCCCTGCAGCGCACACAGGATCGTCAATCCCACCCGCGCCACAGTTTGATGGTCCACGCAGCCCTCCACTCCCTAAACCACCTGCAGCGCTCTCTCCAGGTCCAGTACAGGCTTGATTTCCGGAGGCCAGAGCAGCGTCAAACGCGCTCCCCCTTCCGATCGATTGCCCGCCACGGCGCTCCCACCGTGCGCCCTCACCACAGCTTCAACGAAAGACAATCCCAGACCGAAGCCCTTTGATTCTCTTCCCTTCACACGCTGTTCAAACACCTGCGATTTGATCTCCATCTGAAAGCCTGGCCCATCGTCCTCTACCACCAGCGCAACCATCTCGCCTTCCGTTCCGACCGAAACGCATACCGTGCAGGACGCAGGAACATGCTTCAACTCGTTATCCAGCAGGTTGGCGATCACGCGATGAAGCAGCGCAGCATCGGCGCATATACGCACCGGTCCGGCGCTCCTCACCTGAACCCGCAAGCCCTTCTCGGCCATCGATGGCTCATACAGATCCACCATCAAGCGAATCAATTCATCCAGATCCAGCGGCGTACGCGAAATCCGCAGCGCATCCGCCTTCGCCTCGGCTACATCCAGCGTTGAATTGAGGAAATTCGTCAGCCGATCCAGCTCATCGATCGCCGAAACGATCGGATCTCCCTGCTCCGCCCGCATGTCCTTCGAAAGCGCCACCTCCAGCTTCCCTCGAATCGCAGTCAGCGGGCTGCGTAGATCATGCGCAAGCGAATCCGTGATCGTGTGCAGTTGGCGCACAGAACTCTCAATCCGATCCAGCATACGGTTGAGCGTAAGCGCCAGATGAGCCACCTCGTCCCGTTTCTCGCTCGTCGGCACGCGGCTGCTCAGGTCCTCCTGCCCAATCTTCGAAGCAGCCTCAGTAATCCGCCGCACATCGCCCAGCATCCGCCGCGTTACCGAAAACACAATCGCAAACCCAAGAAACACAATCAGCAGCCACAGCGTGATAAATCGGGCCCGCAGCGCACGAAGCACACGTAATTCATCCCGCTCCGAAAGTCCAAGATAGATCTGACTACCATCCTCCATCCGGACCGAAGCCACACGAAACGGAATCTTGAAGCCACTTACCCGCACATCATAGGGCACATCCGATTGAACCTTAACGGCATGGATAGCAGCCATATTTACTTTGCCATCCCCGCTGCCCACCCAGAGCTTCATCAATCCATCCGTTCCCGCCTGCAAAAAAAACACAGAATCGTTCTCTTGAACACTGGATTGTTGTTTGTCCGGGACCTCCTTGCTGGCAAGCTCCGCAACCTCACTCACCACGCGGCTATACAGGCGATCCTTGGGCGTCCGCTCAGCAACGTCGCCCAGCACCTCCACCTCACCAGAGAGCCATGCGTCGCTGCGCTGCTGAATATCCTTCGCCACAAATCGATGGAGCATCCCGAATACCAGCATCGTGCCCAGCGCGAACGCCAGCGTTGCCCAAAGCGAGATACGCCAGGCGGCGCTCTGAAGAACCGGGTTACTTGTCTTTGAGGACATAACCAACACCTCGCAACGTCTTGATCAGCGGCTCACGCTCTGGTGTATCCACCTTCCCACGCAGCCGGTAAATATGCACATCCACAACGTTTGTATCCGGTTGAATCCTCATCCCCCACACTTCGCTCAGCAACATCGACCGCGTCACAACCCGCCCCGCATGCCGGCACAGATACTCCAACAGCACAAACTCCTGCGGACTTAGATTCAACACTTCACCAGCGCGCGTAGCCTTGCGGCGGACGAAATCTAGCTCCAGATCCAGCACGCGCAGCTTGGTCGCTTCATCACGAGCCGCGGTGCTGCGCCGCACCAGGTTTCTCAGTCGCGCAACCAATTCCGCGGTCGCGAATGGCTTGGTCAGATAGTCATCCCCACCCTGTTCCAGCCCCTTCACCCGATCGTCCACCGAGCGACGCGCCGACAGGATCAGCACCGGACTCACATTACCGGCCTTGCGAAGGTCTAAAATCAGATCGATTCCATCCTGGTCCGGGAGTCCAAGGTCGACAATCATGCCGTCGTACTCGTTTTCGCCAGCCAGCGCGCGGGCCGAGGCAGCATCTTTTGCCGCATCAACCTCAAACCCCGCCTCGCCTAGCGAATGTCGCAGAAAACTCGAAATCTCCACCTCATCTTCAACCAGCAGGATGCGCATGCACCATCCTAGGACATCCTTCGCTCACTCCACACCTTGATCCGATCAGGCTCCAAGCCCTATGAACAATTTGTCATAGTCCAATCCGTCGAGACTGACGAAAAAAACAGACCGGTCTTGATCATCCCCTCCCGGCTATGAACAAAACGTCATTCCAGGCCAGCCTGCCTCTGCTATCAAATGAATGGAGGTAGCAGTCAGAACATTAGCGCATCGCCGGCAACGACCGACCGTTTTTCCTTCTACTCTCACGAAGCTCAACATCGAGGACCGACGGACCAATGACCGATTCGAAACGACAGCACCTTCGCCACGCCCTCAGGGAGGCTCTCCCTCTCCCCGCTGGCATGGAGCCGAAGCTGAAAGCCGCTCTCGAACAGGTCCTGAATACCCCAGGTAACCTCATCCGGCCGGAGATCGTTCTCGCCGTCGCCAACGCCTATGGCATGGCCCCCGGGCGCGCCACGGACCTCGCCCTCGCCCTCGAGTTCTTTCACACCTCATCGCTGCTCTTCGACGACCTGCCCGCCATGGACGACGCCACCGAGCGCCGCGGAGTGCCCTGCGTCCACGTCCACTTCGACGAAGCCACCGCCATGCTTGCCGCCCTCGCCCTCATCAATCGCGCTTACGCTCTCTCCTGGAGCGCACTCTCAGCCTGCTCCGCAACCACCAGGGAAGCCGGCAGTGCCTATCTCGAGCGCTATCTCGGCATTCACGGCCTGCTCAACGGCCAGAGCCGCGACCTCCACTACGCCGATCTCCCTCACGACCTCAAATCCACAGAGGCCGTCGCCATCGGCAAAACCGTCGCCCTCATTCGCCTCACCCTTGTTCTACCCGCCCTGATTGCCGACGCACCCACAGCCGAGCTCCAACTACTCGACCGCATCGCCCTCTTCTGGGGGCTCAGCTACCAGATCGTCGACGACCTCAAGGACGTCCTCCAGACATCCTCCGTCACAGGCAAGACCGCGGCACGCGATCTCTCCCTTAATCGGCCCAACATCGCGCTGGTCCTCGGAGTCGAACGCGCCACCGGACGCCTCGCGCGTATGATCCGAATCGGAGACAAGCTCGCCAATCGCCTTATCGCTCTGCGACCAGCTATGAACTTCCTCACCTCACTTCGCGCCGACCTCGGCGAGCAAGCCGCAGCCATGGCCGAGCCTGCTCTCACCGGCGCCGGCGGAGGCAGGCGTTGATCTTTCTCAGTCTCATCCGCACCAACCTGCTCCGCCACCGCATACGCACCGGAATCAGCATCGCAGGAATCGCCTTCAGTGTCGCCGCCATGCTCACCGTCGTCACCGTCCTCCAGGGAGCCGTCGCCATGTTCTCCGGCATCCTCTCCAGCGACAGCGAAATCATCGTCTTCGAGCGCAACGTCTCCGACCTCTTCTTCTCAGACGTCCCCTCAACTGCACTCCACCAGATCGCCGGCTGGAAGATGGTCCAGCACGCTGACCCCGTCCTCTTCGGCGTCGTCTCAAGCGCTGACCATCCCATCATCACCTGCTTCGGCATCACCGACTCGGACGCCCGCCTCCGCAAAGCCACGTGGACCGCCGGCAGCGCAGCAAACTTCTCCTCGCAATCCGACGGCGTCGTCCTCGGCACCCGCGCAGCAGAATTCCTCAGTGCATCCCTCGGCAGCGCCGTCCAGATCGGCCACGGCCAGTTCCACGTCACCGGCATCATCAAAACCGCCAACGGATTCGAGGACGGCGGCGTTTTCATGCCCCTCGCTTCCGCGCAGAACTTCTTCCACAAGGAAGGCTCCTCCGTCATCACCATCAAGCTACGCAACAAGGAAGATGCAGCCGCCTTCAAGCAGCAGGTCCGCGCCAGCTTCCCCGCCCTCGTCGCGCTCGAAGACGACGAGTTCACCCGAACCTACTCCCAGTTCAAGATCCTCAAAGCCACCGCCTGGGCCGTCGGAGGCTGCGGCCTCCTGCTCGGCGGCCTCGGCGTCGCCAACACCATGATCATGTCGGTCTTCACACGTATCCGCGAGATCGCCATCCTCCGCGTCAATGGCTTCTCCAACCTACAGATCGCCTCCATCATCTTCGGCGAGTCCGCCGTCGTATCCGTCCTCGGCGCCGTCCTGGGCCTCACCGTCGGCGGAGCCTTCCTCTTCCTGCTCAAGCAGATCCCCGCCCTCCACGGCTATGTCGACACCACCGTCCAGGCGCCAGTCGTCTTCGCCGTCATCGCTCTCGCCCTGCTCACCGGCATCGCCGGAGCCTTCTATCCCGCATACTTCGCCATGAGAATCCGCGCGGTGGAGGCGCTCCGCTTCGAGTGACCACTCAACCCAACCTCGCCGTCCGCGCTGAAAACGTCTGGAAGAGCTACGACGACGGCGCCATCACCGTCCTCCGCGGGGTCGACTTCTCCGCGCGCGAGCGCGAAACCGTCGCCCTCGTAGGCCCCTCCGGCTGTGGCAAAAGCACCCTCCTCCACATGCTCGGCGGACTCGACACCCCCGACCAGGGGCGCATCTCCATCAACTCACTCGAGCTCAACGCCCACAGCAACGCCCTCCGCCTCCTCCGCCACCAGGTCGGCTTCGTCTTCCAGCTGCACAACCTCATCCCCGACCTCACCCTCGAAGAGAACTGCCTCATCCCCACCGTCGCTGCTGGCACCCCGCGTGCCGAAGCCCTCGCCCGCCTCCATGAGCTCACCGACCGCACCGGCCTCGGCCACCGTCTCAAGCAGCGCATCCAGAAGCTCTCCGGCGGCGAGCGCCAGCGCACCGCTCTCTGCCGCGCCCTCATGAACAAGCCCCGCATCCTGCTCGCCGACGAGCCCACCGGCTCACTCGACGAAACCACCAGCAGCGCCGTCTTCTCCATGCTCCTCGAACTCGTCGACAAGGAGGGCATCACCCTCATCATGGCCACGCACGACAAGGGCCTCGCCCGGGCCTGCAACCGTATGGTCGAGATGCGCGACGGGAGGATCCATGAGCCTGCTCCTGCCTAACCTCCAGGCCGCCGAAGCTCACCATCAACATGAGCTCGACGCTCACGCACAAGCCAACGTCCGGACCTCCCGCGAAGTCATCGCCAACGCTGTCTGGCACAGCCTCCTCTGGCTCGTCATCGCCAACGCAGTCGGCGTGCTCATCGCCGCCATGCTCCTTATCCCCGGCATCAACAACCTCTTCGCAGAGTGGACCTACGGCGCCTGGATGCCCGTCCACCTCAACCTGCAGCTCTTCGGCTGGTGCAGTCTCCCGCTCGTCGCCTTCCTGCTCAAAACCTACGGAGCCGATCGCCAACCCGCCGCAGCCTGGGCCCGCCCCGCACTCTGGCTCTGGAGCACCGCCCTCGCCGTCGGCTCCATCTCCTGGCTCAACGGCCACTCCAGCGGCAAGCTCTTTCTCGACTGGACCGGGGCCCCGCGCGTCCTCTTCCCGCTCGCCCTCCTCGCCCTCTGGGCGCTGCTCGCCTATGCCTTCATCACCAACCGCCACGGCTTTCCAAACGCCAGCCTTCCCGTCCGACTCGCCAAAATCGCCGGCCTGCTCCTGCTCCTGATGATCCCCTTCATCCTCTACATCGCGGCCAGCCCTGCGCTCTACCCACCCATCAATCCCGACACCGGCGGTCCCACTGGCGCCAGCCAGCTCGAATCGACGCTGGTCATCATCGCCATCCTGCTTCTCCTGCCCTTCGGCCTCGTTCCCCGCCAGGCCGAATCGAAGCGTCCCTGGCAGATCACCACCGCGGCCATCGTCTTCATCGCCGAAACCCTCCTCTGCCTCGGCCTCGGACGCGCCGACGTCAGCCACCATCGCCCCGTCCAGTGGATCTCGCTCGGCAGCCTCCTCATCTGGATCCCGCTCATCCCGGCGTACTACTCCGTCTTTTCCTGGCACGCCAACACCCGCAGATGGCGCATCGCCTTTCTCGCCTGGTGGGCCATCCTCATCCCCACCGGCTGGACTCTTTTCCTGCCCGGCGTCCTTGACCACTTCAAGTTCACCGACGGCCTCGTCGGCCACTCCCTGCTCGCCATGGCCGGCTTCGTCTCCAGCCTTCTCATCTTCGTTATGGTCCAACTCCTCGGCGACGACGGATGGATCTTCAACATGCGCTGGTCCTTCGCCCTCTGGCACCTCTGCGTCTTCTTCTACGTCGCCATCATGTTCTACGCAGGCTGGCAGGAGGGCGCGAACCCCGGCTTCTCGATCCTCCCCGGCACCGTCCGCAACGCCATCTACACCACTCGCCTGATCCTCGGCATCGGCCTCTTTATCGCCTCGGCCGACTGGCTCTTCTGGGCCTTCGACCTCTTCAAACCGCCCGCCCGGGAGGCCGCATGACCCGTCGCATCCTCCTCTACCAGCTCCTCACCGGAATCTCCGACACCTCGACCGGCCTGCTGCTGATCTTCGCGCCCGTGCTCACACTCCACCTCATGCGCCTGCACGTCGCCAACGCCGCGCTCCCCTTTCTCTCCTACGTCGGAGTCTTCGTGCTCTCGGTCGGCCTCGCCTGCCTCTACGGAGCCTTCCTCACCACCACCCCGCTCCCCGCCCAGAAGCTCGAAGTCGTCTGGCTGCTTACCGCCATCACCCGCGCCCTGGTAGCGCTGTTCGTCATCGCAAAGATCGCCTCCGGCACCCTCGAACCCGGCTGGATCACCGTCGCCATCACCGACAGCCTCTTCGCCCTCATCCAGACCGCAGGCCTCTTCCGTGGATGGCTCCGCGATGCCTAGCCCGCGCACTACCTCAGGCTGGCAAGCCATCGCGCTCGTCGCCATCACCTACGTCTACTTCCTCATCTTCGCCCAGTTCGCCTTCCTCAAACGCCTCGACCAGCTCGGCATCGCCGACACCCACCTGCAGATCGTCATGGCCGCCATGGCCTTCGGCGGAATCCTCTTCAGCCTCCTCGCCACCCGCCAAACCTCCATTCCCGCAGCCCGCCGCTTGCAAGTCGCTCTCGCCGTCTGCGCAGCCGCAGCCCTTCTCAGCACGCTTCCTCTCAACCTTCCCGCAGCCGTCGCCATCTCCGCGCTCATCGGCTCCGGACTCGGCCTGCTCACCGTCACCCTCGTCAGCCACCTCGACCTCTGGCTCGGCAGCAGCGAGCGCCTGCTCAAAGTCGGCCTCGGCACCGGCATCGGCTACTTCGCCTGCAACATCCCCGCCCTCTTTACCGCGACGCCCGGGCACCAGGCCATCACCGCCGCCGCCCTCACCCTCCTCGGCATCCTCGCTGCAAGTTCCACATCCGAAGCCCTGCCGGGAGCCACCGAAGCCGCCCCCGCAACCCTCCCCTTCCCGCTCATCGTCCTCGCCTTCACCGCCCTCATCTGGCTCGACTCCGCAGCCTTCTTCATCATCCAGGCGACCCCCGCGCTCAAAGCCGGAACCTGGCAGGGCACAATCCATCTCTGGACCAACGGCTCACTCCACCTCGCGGCCGCAATCCTCAGCGCGTGGCTTCTCCGCCGGCGCGGACTTCCCCTCGTCCTCGCCCTTGCCGTCCTGGCCCTCGCCTCCGCATGCCTCCTCCTGCTCGACCCCTCCCGCGCCCTGCTCGCCTCCGCCTTCTATCCCATAGGAGTCTCCCTCTACTCCGTCGCTCTCGTCGCCTACCCTTCGCTTCTGCTGACCGCTGCATCCCGCAGCCAGCGCGCTCGCCGCGCAGGCATCATCTACGCCGTCGCCGGCTGGTTTGGATCCGCCATGGGCATCGGCATGGCGCAGCACCTCGGCCACGTCCCTGTTGCTTTCGTCGCCTTCGCCCTGCTGCTCGTCCTCGGCCCGCAACTCCCCGTTCTCCTCCGCGCCCGCCGTCGCGAGATCGGCCTCTCTACCCTCGCCATCCTCGCCGCATTCGCGATCGCCCGCTTCACCGAGCACACTCCACCCGCCTCCACCCCCGCCGAGCGCGGCCACCAGGTCTACATCGCCCAGGGCTGTATCAGCTGCCACTCCCAGTACGTCCGCCCCAACACCCACGACGTCCTCCTCTGGGGACCCACCCAGACCATCACGGAACTCCGCTCCCAGCATCCACCCCTCATCGGCAACCGCCGCCAGGGCCCCGACCTCTCCGAAGTAGGCTCACGCCGCTCACCCCTCTGGCTGCGCGCCCACCTCGAAGACCCCCGCCAACTCAGCCCCTCCTCCTTCATGCCCTCGTATGACCATCTCTTCACCTCCTCCACCCGCGGCGAAGACCTCGTCGCCTACCTCACTACCCTCCAGACCTCCGGCACCCCGCAACACATCGCTCTCGAACTCGCCTGGCACCCCGCACCCACCCCATCCGCCACCGCAGCCGAAGGCGCCATCCTCTACTCCCAGTACTGCGCCACCTGCCACAATCCACAGGGGTCCACGCGCACCCGCTGGCGCAACCAGTTCCATCGCCTTCCCGCCGATCTCGCCCAGGGCCCCTGGCTCGACTTCGACCCCGCCCACCCCAACCCACGCCTCGCCCAGATCATAAAATTCGGCATTCCCGGTTCAGACATGCCCGGGCACGAATACTTCACCGACCAGCAGGTCCAGTCGCTTACCCTTTGGCTGAAGAGCAGCTTCCTTCAGCCCGGCCCCTCATCGCCGCACCAGCAAATAGCCCAAGCCACTCCAGGAGAAACTCGATGACCACCGCCTTCCGCTCGCTCTTCTACACCCTGCCCTTCGTTCTCGCCAGCTCCGCCCTCGCCCAGCACGAAACCTTCACCGTCGCCCCCGAAGCCAGCAACGTCAACATCACCCTCAATGGCAATCATGACGTCACCAAGGGAAGTTTCCACGTCCAGGGCGGCACCATCAACTTCGACCCCAAGAACCCCAGGATGTCCGGCACCATCGTCGTAGCCGCAGGCAGCGGCAAGACCGGCAACGACTCCCGCGACAAAAAGATGTGGAACGAAGTCCTCGACGCACCGCACTTCGCCGACATCACCTTCGCCCCGCAATCCTACCAGGGAGCCCTCAACCCCACCGGCGACTCCACCATCCAGGTCACCGGCATCTTCACCCTGCACGGCACGCCGCACGACCTCACCGTCCCCATGCAGATCCACACCGATGGCACCACCCTGCTCGCACGCACCCAGTTCACCGTGCCCTACGTCCAGTGGGGCCTCAAGGATCCCAGCATCTTCATCCTCAAGGTCGCCAAGGAAGTAGCCGTCGATCTCACCCTCAATGGGAAAGTCTCGCAATAGTCCAACGCAACAGTTCACCGCAACGTGAAACTGCCGCAGCAACCCGGCTTTCGGGTCACTGCGGCGGTTTCATTTTTGATTTCCCAAATCGGGACTAGGCCGTGCCGCGCCGCGTCTCGAGCAAAACCGTCTTGCCCTGCTTCTTGCCCGCCATCATGAAGTGAGCCGCGCCGTAAAGCGCCCACACCCCGGCAATAGCCAGCGCCAACAGCGGCTCCTTCGGTGTACCGTAACCGGAGTAGGGGCCGATGATGTAAAACGCCATGCACACCAGGTTCGCAATCAAGCCGAAGCCCGGGATCAGCAGGTGCTTCACCAGGTTGAAGTTCACATGCTTGTGGTACGCCACCATGCACAGCAAGCAGCTCAGCGCGTACAGCACAAACGTGCCGAAGTTCGACGCAAGCGTCACCATCAGCAGCGTGTTCGGCAGCGCAGCCATCTTGTCGTGCGTCGTGTAACCGAAGCTCGACCAGAGGCCATGTGGCAACGCTTGGATCGCGGCATCAGTCGGTGCGCCCGCATCGCCGAACGCAACCGCAACCGCAATGCATCCGATCACAGCCGAGATCCCGGCCAGCAGCCAGATCGCATTGTGCGGCGTCGCATTCGTCTTGTGCAGAGCGCCAAAGTGCGCGCCCACTTCGTTATCCTTGCCCATCGCGTACGTAACGCGTGCGCCCGTATTCATGCACGAAAGCGTCGTACCCACCAGCGCCAGGAACACCGTCAACGCTTCAACCAGCATGAAGATCCGTCCATGCCCCGCACCAAACAAAGCGTCACCGACAAGGATCATCATGTCGCCGATCGGCGCCGCCGAACCCGCCGCACTCTGCATCGAGTAGCCGCTGTTCAGGAAGTAGTTCGCCGCAAAGTATTCAATCGAGTAAAAGATCACGCCCTGCACCAGCAGCGACGTGATCACGGCAATCGGTATATCCCGCTTCGCATTGCGGGCCTCGCCGCCCATCGCCGTCACCGATTCAAACCCCACCAGGATCAGGATCGCAATCGTCGCCTGCACAAACACCCAGTTCCAGTTATGCGGCGACACCACCGAAAGCTTGTTCGGATGTGACAGGAAGTTACCCGAAGCATCATACGTCGGATAGTCGATCTTGAACGGAACCGCAACACCAGCCGCATCAAGCTTCGGCAGAGGAACTCCACTCGCGTCGCGCTGAATGACATCAGCCGACACGCCGGCCGTGACTACCGGCAGAGTCTTGAACTCGTACTGGTAAGCCTCGCCGGAGGTCGCGTCGAACTGCCACGCAATCGAACCCGGCTTGTGATCCGCACGGTACTTCAGTGCAAACACCGAGAAGATCAGCAGCGCCGTAATCTGCACTATGTTGATCGCCAGGTTGATCGACGTCGAGCTGCTCACGCCACGATGCGCAATGTATGCAATCGCAAATGAGAAGCAAACCGCAACCGCCATCATGAACAGGATGCCGGGATTCGATGCGCTCATGAAGTTCGGCCACACCGTACCCACAACATAGCCGCACACAATGCCGGTCGTACCCACCATCACGCCCGGATAAATCCAGTAGTAAAGATGCGACGCCCAGCCCACGATGAACTTCGAGATACGCGCATACCTCCACGCCTTCTCACGCTGCAGAAAAGCCTGCTCGGCAAAGAAGTAAGAGCTTCCCGTACCCGGATACAGCTTCGCCATCTCGGCATAACAGACCGCCGTCGAAAGACACAGCACAAGCGCGCCGATAATGCCCATCCACATCGCAGGACCGGTGTTCTTGGTCGTCGACTGAATGTAGAAAGTCAGCCAGAGGAAAGCACCAGGAGCGATCAGTGCCATCGCATTGCTGGTGAGGCCGGTGAGACCAAGTGTCTTCTGCATCTCACCGGTCGTGCTTTGAACTACGGTTGCTTCTGCCATGTGGTGCTCCTGAATTTGATTTCCTGCTGCGTCGAAGAGAACAAGAAGGCGGGACGCCTTCGCTTCCGTTGACCTATACCCAGAGACAGCTTCTGAAGAGGAGTGGTATTAGAATGCCATCACTTTTCACTCTGAGCAAAGAATTCGAGAAGATTCTGTAAAGTTGGCTCGATGTGTCGGAACCTCGGGAGCCCGCACACATCCCAGGGCTGGCTCCAAACAAATCGCGTCTTGCATCGTTCGCTAGGTCTTTGGTCCGAAGAATGCAATCAATGCAATCTCGAACGTTGACTGACCCTGCACAGAGGCAGGCTTCTCCTTCTGGTCAAAGACAGGAACGTTCGAGTTGTCGTGACGGTACTCGCCGCGGAACAACAGTCCCGGCTTTACCAGGTAATCCCCCGTGAACGTTACCTCCTTCAGCTTCTGAGGGGTACCCGTATTGAAGCCCGTGATGTCGTTGAAGTACTCGCCACGCACCGTCGCCGTCATCTTCGACGTCACCTGGTAGTGACCCGCCCCAGCAATGCCCTGCCAGTGATCAAGCACACCCACACCCGTGTTCGTCGAATTCGCACCGCGATTCTGACCATAGTCATAGTTGATGTATGCGTTGAATTTCGCCGTCGGCGTCAGCAGCAGCGTCGTGTCGATCAGGTTGCGCCAGCCATGCGTCGTGTTGTTATTCTCCGGTCCGACGTAATAGTTCCCGCTCAGCGTGTAGTACTTCTTCGTCTGCGCCGCCGTGAAGCCAAGCGTCTTGCCGGAATTGTTGTCGAAGATGCTGTTCCAGCCCTGCACTACCTGCACTCCAGCGGTGATCGTCGACGTAACCGGCATGCTCGTCCGCAGACCGAAGTGGTAATAAGGAACCGCATACGAGAACAGCAGCGAACGCGAATAATTCCAGTTATCTCCGGACTCAATCACCTCGGCACCGGCCGACGAGACAAACTGCCCGAAGTCCGCCTGAAACCCCTTCATCTTCGGGGGCTTCACCGATACAAACATCTGCTCCACATACTTCAGCCCGCCTCCCGACGGATTGGATGGATGCATGGTCTGGAGTGCTGCGCCCAGACCTATGTCGACGCGGATCCCAAACGGCGCCGGATCATACGCAAGCACCACCTTCATCTCATTCAGAGAGACCGTATTCGCACGGAGATCAAAGTTCCGGAACTGCGTGTTGCCGCTGTTGGGATGATTGATATCGCCGTCATAGTACCCATCCAGTATCCCGCTGACGCTGTACTTCTTCTCCGCCAGAAACTTTGGTTCGGGCGCGCCAGAAGGCGCCGAGATCGCAAGCGGGACCGGGGCCGCCGCCGCCGCAACAG